>CAKULN010000054.1 GCA_934667175.1 uncultured Bacteroidales bacterium
AATTTTTCAATTTTATAACAAATGGATATTCAGACAGTTGCAGAGACAGGGTTTTTAGACTGTCAAAGTCAGGAAATTGTTGGATGAAACGGAAGAATAGGGTTTTCTAAGGCTTATTCATTATGATGAAAATCGCCTTCATAGACCTTGAGATAGACGGCAGAGGCAAGATTCTTGACATCGGGGGAGTGAAAGACGGACAACGGTTTCATTCCTCCATACTCAGTGGATTTATTGAATTCATCTCGGATTGTGATATTCTTTGCGGGCACAATATCATCGAACACGACATCAAATACCTTGGAGCTTTCCTAAAGAAGGAATATATCCTCGTAGATACTCTTTACCAATCACCGCTGCTTTTCCCGCTCAAGCCTTATCACAAGCTGCTCAAGGATGATAAAATCATTTCGGAGGAGTTGAACAACCCGTTGAGTGATAGCTTGAAGGCTCAATCTCTCTACGATGATGAGGTGAGGGCGTTCAATGCGTAGGACAAGAATTTCCAGAGACTATACTATGATCTTTTGAATGAGGACATCCACTTTTCGGGGTTCTTCAAAAGCATTGAATATGTCCCTTCAAGGAGGCCTCTCTTTTTCCGGAAACCCGTGTCAGATCTTCTCCGTGAGCTGTTGAGAGGCAAAATCTGTGAGCATGCTGATGTCGAGTCTTTTGCCAAGGTTCACAAGATTGAATGTGCCTATGCGGTGGCCTTGATAAGCGCAGACGACAGAAATTCAATAGCTCCAGCATGGATTCTGCACAACTACCCGAGTGTAGAAAACATTATCCGGAACTTCCGCGCCGTTAACTGTGGAGATTCCGGATGTGCGTATTGTTCGCAGAAACTGAATGCGGAATCTTCATTGAAAAGATGGTTCGGCTACGATCATTTCAGGACTTTTGGAGGAGAACCTTTGCAGGAGAATGCTGTCAAGGCTGCGATCAGAGGGGAATCTTTGCTTGCAATATTCCCGACAGTGCTCACGATTACCCTCCGGCAGCGTTTCCGTCGCTTTTCGCTTCCCGACAGAGCTCCGCATACCTAATCCACTGGTCGCTGAGTCGGCCGAAGCGCCAATCCTAATGGTTCGACAAGGTCACCAACCTGATGCTCCTACTGGCTGAGCCTGCCGAGATCGGTTTTTTGCAGCCCACAGGCACGGGAGGAGGCCTTTGAATCGTGTGAGAGGCCGATTCGTGTGGCTGACCCTATTCTCCAACTATGGGGTCAGCCACAGCTACCCGTTTCTGACAGCTGTCGGAAGCACATCTCCGTGCCAGAACACTTTTGGCGTGATCCAATGATTGAGATAATATAACGTCCTCTTGCCCGTTTCGGGCAGGAGGACGTTCTGTAATTTATTATCAAGGTGTTGGGCTACAGTTAAATGCGGGCCTTACGGTGCGGTTATCGTTCGAAGAAGAGGGGAGAGGCGGCCAGATAGTTGCCGGTCGGGGTGAAGGTCGGGGTGGCGATCTTCACTTTCTTCACGAGAACCGGAGTGTCGGCGTTCCTGGCGGCGATGAAGGAATATGTTCCTTTCTCGGTGGCCCAGCCGGTGCGGGACTCATCGTAGGAGGCAAGAAGATTCTTTGGAATCCTTATTTCCACAGTCTGCGACTGGCCGGGAGCGAGGGTGTTTGTCTTGGTGAAGCCCTTGAGCTCACGCGCGGGCTTGTCCATGTCCTTGCCTGGAGCCTTGACGTAGATCTGCACGACCTCCTTTCCGGAATGCTTGCCGGTGTTCTCCACGGTCACGTTGACAACATAGTCATCTCCAGCGTCTTCCACTGCCATACCACTGTACTTGAACTCGGTGTAGCTCAGGCCGAAGCCGAACGGATAGGCGGTGTGGACCTTGTCGGTGACGTAGTACCTGTAGCCGGAATATATTCCCTCACGGTAGTTGACATAGTCGATGTTCTCTAGGTCGTACCGTTTTGTGACCCCTATCGGTGCAGGGCGGTAGAACGAGTAGTTGACCGGTTTGTCGGTGAGAATCTGAGGCATGGTGCCAGCGGTCGGGTCATCGTAGTAGTTTACCGGAATGCTCATCGGAAGTCTTCCGCTTGGTGTTTCCTTACCTGAAAGCACGGAGGCTATGGCGTGTCCGGCCTCACAGCCTGGCAACCAGCTGACTACCACAGCATCGGCCATGTCCTGCCATGCAGTCATGTCCACGATTCCGCCAACGTCCAGCACGACAACCAGCTTCTTCCCTTCGGCATGGAAAGCCTCGGAAACTGCCTTGATAAGCCTCATCTCGTCAGCGGACAACAGATAACTGAACTGGTAAAGCCTGTCCTTTCCTTCACCGAAGATGCGCCCTATGGTGATGACGGCCTTGTCAGCATCCTTGGCGGCCTGAGCCAGAACGGCTTTGGACGGCAGAGCCTCGGCAGGACGTTCAGCGTCCACGAACCACTGGTTGAACTTGCTGTTGATTCTGCGGGTGTTGAACTTTTCGTATTTGAGGCAGTCATTGTAGAAGTCGTCTGTGGTCTTGTCAAGTCCGAATCCCGCGTCAGAAAGCCCCTGCTTAAGGTTGATCACATAAGAACCGTTGACGTTACCGGCTCCGGTTCCCCCGGTGATGAACTCGTATGAAGTCACACCAAATAAAGCTATCTTGGATTCAGGAGCCAAAGGAAGAGACTCAGAGTCATTCTTCAGCAGCACGATACCTTCCTCTGCGGCCTTGCGGGCCACGGACGCATTCTTCTCAAGGTTCGGTTTGTTGGAATATTCATACCCTTTGAAACGAGGGCATTTGACGATCAGCCTCAGAAGCCTTGTCACGGCAGTGTCAACAGCGGACATCGGCAACGTCCCATCGTTCATGGACTTGACGAGCCGCTTGTAGTGGTCGTCGCTGCCCGGCTGGATCATGTCGTTGCCGCTTGCGACCATCTTGTCTGAATATAATCCCGCGGCCCAATCCGTCATTACAACTCCTTTGTAGCCCCAGTCTTCCCGCAGCACGCCTGTGGCTAGGTCATGATTCTCAGCGGCAAGAGTGCCGTTGATGTAGTTGTAGGAAGTCATGACGGTCCAAGGATCGCTTTCCTTGATGGCGATCTCGAAATTCCTGAGATACAGTTCTCTCAGAGCTCTTTGGGACACCCTCGTGTCGAGGTACAGCCTGTTGAGTTCCTGATTGTTGGCAGCGAAATGCTTGATGGACGTCCCGACTCCTTGGCTCTGGATTCCACGGATGTAGCCGGCTGCGATCTTGCCTGCCAGAAGAGGGTCCTCGGAGTAATATTCAAAGTTCCTTCCACACAGCGGATTGCGCTGGATGTTGATGCCAGGGGCAAGAAGAACGTCCACGCCATATTCAAGAACCTCATTTCCGATGGACTCACCGACTTCCTCGACAAGCGATGGGTTCCATGTGGAGGCCAGAGAGGTCCCGATAGGGAATTTGGTGCAAGGACGGTCGTCTATTCTGACTCCGGCAGGGCCATCTGCCAGCACAATCGCCGGGATTCCGAGCCTTTCGATCGGGTGAGTCGTTCCGGCGGCACCTTTAACATAGAGTGTAGTGTAGCCAACTCCATTGAAGGCTTTGGCACCGCTGCCGACCAGTAGAGCAGCCTTCTCTTCAGTTGTCAACTCGTTGACAATCTGAGAAATGTTGTCACCGTTCAGCTTCAGTGGCGAACCAGCGAGCAGAACGGTGACCAAAAGTGAACCTATCATCATGGGTTATGACCTGTCCATCATTGTGAATATCCTTCCGCGAACCTCCTCGATGGTTCCTGTGCCATCGATCTCCTCGTACTTTCCGGCCTTCTTGTAGTACTCTACAAGCGGTTCGGTCTTCTCGTGGTAGGTCTTGATGCGGTTGTTGATCGTCTCGTCCTTCGCATCATCCGCGCGGCCTTCGATGGCGGCCCTGTGTTTGATGCGCTCTTTGATCATTGTGTCAGGGATCATGATGGAGACAACTGAGGTGACAGCCTCACCGTTCTTGGCGAGCATCTTGTCAAGTGCCTCGGCCTGTGCGATTGTGCGAGGGAATCCGTCAAGAAGGAAGCCGGACACTCCGGTAACTGTCTTGAACTTGTTCTCGATCATGCCTTCGACAACCTCGTCAGGGACAAGTTCACCGGCATCGATCAGAGCCTTTGCCTTGAGCCCGAGCTCAGTGCCCTTGGCGATCTCGCCGCGGAGAAGTTCTCCTGTGGAGATGTGGCAGAGGTTGTACTTTTCAACCATTGCTGAGGCCTGGGTGCCTTTCCCGGCGCCCGGAGGGCCAAATAGAATAAAATATTTCATATCTGAGTCCAATACATAAATATCTTTGAGATTTCTGCCGAGCTCGTTGTAGTCAAGGCCGAATCCTACGATGAAGTCGTCAGGAATCTCCATGGCCACATAGTCGAGCTTCACATCCTTGGTGTAGGATGCCGGTTTGAGGAGCATCGTGCAGATTCTGGTCTCGGCGGCCCCCTTCTCCTTAAGGATATCCTTCAACTCCACGATTGTATTGCCGCTGTCCACGATGTCCTCCACAACGATGACCCGCTTGCCTTCGATGCTTCTGGTCAGTCCCATCGTCTCCCTGACCTTTCCGGTCGTGTGCGTCCCGTCGTAGGATGAAAGTTTGATGCAGATTAGCTCGCAGTTGAACGTGAGCCTCTTCATCAGTTCGGAAGTGAACATCAGGGATCCGTTGAGGACACAAAGGAGTACCGGGCAATCTGTACATCCATTGAAGTCATGGTTGATCTTCTCGGCTACATTGTCGATGGCTTTCTCAAGCCGCTCGTTGGAAATGAACGGCTTGAAGGACTTGTCAAATAGTCTGACGTTGCTCATTGTGGTTCGTTCTTTATTGAAAATACAATTGTAAAAAACAAAATTAGACATTATTCCTTAAAAAAACAGAAAAACTTCGTATACGTTTCTTTTTTCTTTTCGTTTTTTACGTTTCTTTGCCATATCTTGCCAACCTGAACGTGCAGGGAATGGACCCTCCGTGCAGAAATGCCACTATAATCATGAATATGTTGAAAAACTTCATCTCCGCACTGCTGCTTGCTGTGTCTCTGTTCCAATTAGATCTGACCGCTCAGTCCGATGAGCGGATGAGGGCGATTCTTTATCTGACCGGCACGGATTCCGAGGAGGAATTGGATGAACAGGAGGTGGAACGGTTTGCTGTACTTGCCTCTCATCCATTAGAAATCAATCTGGCTTCGAGAAGTCGGATGGCCTCAAGCGGGCTCATGAGCCAGTATCAGGTGGCGAGTCTGATTGACTATCGCTCCCGGAACGGCGATGTGCTTTCCGTCTCCGAGCTTGCCGCCGTGGAGGGTTTCGGAGATGAGTATGCCGTTGCCCTCAGACCATTCATCTCTTTTGTCTCCAATGCGTTGCCTGGACAGATTGAACATGGGGCGAAACGTCTGGACAACGAGGTTCTGGCACGTTCGGCGGTCAAAGGAGATGCGTTCAACTATGGAGCCAAGTATCGAATGAACTATGGCGGGACATTCGAGTTCGCATCGGCTGCCAGGACTAAATATTCAGACAAAGAACAATTTCCTCCGTCCGCATGGTCTATGAATATGACATATTACGGAAAAAGGCGTTTGGGCAAGGTCATCGTCGGTGACTTCAACGCCCGCTTTGGCCAAGGTCTGGCTCTGTGGAGCGGAATATCCATGTCAGGGCTCTCCACCTCATCCTCGTTCAGCAGACGTCCCTCGGGATTGTCGCCTTCTGGCTCATGGTCAGGAATAGGAAGCCATAGGGGAGTGGCCGCTGACTTCACGGTAGGACGCGCAGTTGTCTCCACGTTTGTCTCCTTTCCGGGATTGCGCTCATGGTGCGAGAGCGGCAAGCCGGCCGAAATCTCCTTGATGACGGGGGTAAACGCCGCTCGCTATTCTCGAAACGGGCAATTCTCTCTTACAGGTTACTTCCAAACAGAACCAATGAATATTTCAGCCAAACCTCGGACAGGGAAATTGTCCGGAGATTTCCGCTACTCGTGGCGTGGAGTGGATTACTTCGGAGAGGTTGCATGGGATTTTGGCGGGCAGTGCCTTGGAGCTATCCTCGGGGCGGTGATTCCTTTGGGAGGAGAATGGAAACTCTCATCAGTTGTGCACAGTTATCCGTCGAAGTTTTCTTCTGATTACACAGGAGGAATCCATAGTTGGACAAAGACTTCTGATGAGCATGGCATCGCCTTAGGGCTGGAGAAGGCAGGGGCTTGTCTCACGGCTGATGTCGCTGTCAAGGATAAGGATAGGTCCAGAAGGCAGTTGCGGGTTCTGTTCAAACTGCCGCTTCAGTTGACAAACACCTCAGTGCTGTCTGTGAAGATTACCGAGCGGTTCCGCTCTTACGAGGAAATCCTAAAATACCGCACTGGAGCAAGGTGTGACCTGGACTGGTCCAGTTCCGGACTTTCAGCGCGTTACGGCCCGTCGGACAAGCCTGCATGGAAGGTCAGGGGAAGGATTGAGGGGCTTCTGTGTCGTTCGTTGTCCGGGTTGTCCTATCTGGAAGGAGGAAGGAAGACAGACAAGTTCAGCGCCTATCTGCGAGGAACCATATTCATTGTGGATAATTGGGATGACCGGATATATTCCTACGAACGGGACGCTCCAGGCAATTTTACTGTCCCGGCCTACTATGGACGTGGGTGGAGTTTGTCTGCCGTCTCAGGTTGCAAGTTCCGGTTTGGCAGAGGAACGGCTTTGAAACTGTATTTCAGAGCGTCGACGATTGTATATTCATTTATGAAAGAACAGAAACCATCGGCTTCGGAAGTGAAGCTTCAAGCCGTGGTGACGTTTTGAACACTACTTGGGGATCCTCAGTTTCATTCCAGGCTTGATGTTCTCGCCTATTCCGTTGAATTTCATTATCTTTTCGGCGGTAGTCCCCGGAAACTGCCTCGCTATGCCGTAAAGGGAATCGCCCGCTTTCACGGTGTACTCCGTGTAGTTCAGCTGGCTGGAGGCTGATTTGACCGCTGACGCTGTCGGCGCTCCGCCACCCTTGTAGATGCGTATCTTCTGCCCGATGCTGAGGTTTGTGCTTCGAAGATGGTTCCACTTCTTGAGCTGATTCACGGTCACATGGTACCTGGCCGCGATTTTTCCCAGAGTGTCGCCTTTCTTGACCTTATAAGTGATGGTCCCGCCGGAATATGTCTCGCCGGAAGAACGCTTCGCACCGTCCACAAGTGTCTGAGGGTTGAGATATTCAGAAGCCTTGTAGGTGTAGATCGAGTCCTCGTGAGCCACGAAATCGCTGGAGTAGTTGTAAGGAATCCGCAGGATATAAGTCTTGCTGCCGCCAGGGATCACGTCCTTGATGTACTGCGGGTTGAGATTTCTGAGCTCGTCCACCGGGATTCCGACCAGCTCGCTGATCTGCTTGAAATGCAGGTTCTTATGGATTTCGAAAGTGTCTAGCTGCGCCGGCATCTGCATGTTGGCCGGGGTCAGTCCGTACTCCTTGCTGTAGTGGATGGCATACATCGCTCCGACGAACGCCGGCACGTAGCCTCGGGTCTCGCGTGGAAGATAGTCATAGACCGACCAGAAGTCTCTCTTGCCCCCGTTCCTGCGGATGGCCTTGTTGATGTTGCCGGAGCCGCAGTTGTAGGATGAGATGGCAAGGTTCCAGTCACCGAAGACGTTGTAGGAGTCTGTAAGGTAGCGCGCCGCGGCGTCGGCTGACTTGAACGGATCCAATCTCTCGTCCACGAACGAGTTGATCTCCAAGCCGTAGAGCTGGGCGGTACGGAACATGAACTGCCACATTCCCTTTGCCCCGGCCCTTGAGACGGCCACAGGGTTCAGTGCTGACTCAATGACAGCCATGTACTTGAGTTCGTCCGGAAGGTTGTACTTGTTGAATGTCTCCTCGAAGATCGGCATGTAGTACTGGCAGAGCCCAAGGATCGTGCTCATCTTGGTCGGCATCTTCTCGGAGTAGAGGACCATGTAGTTGCGCACTTTGTCGTTGTAGGGGAGGGTGATGAATGAGTTCATCTTCTCAAGGCGGGACTTCATCACCTCGTCCGGGACATTTGACGAGAACCTGATGGTGTCCATGTCGTAGCTGTCGCCTTCGTCGCTGTTTCTCGCCTGACGATGCAGATACCAGATGCTTAGCAGGCTGTCGGTCACTTCCTGTGTGTAGTCCTCAGGGTTTATTCCGGCCGCGGTCTTGAATCTGTTCTCCTCGTAGATGTCTATCATCTCGCCTGCGATGCTGTCATTCAGAATGCTTTCCTTCCTTAGTTCGTCCAAGGCTTTCCGCAGGGAGTCCACCTGGTGTTTCAGCTCTTTGTTCTCTTCCTTGAGCCTTTTTCTGAATATCTGTGCCTCGGCGTTTCCTTGGCAGAGGAAGAACAGCAGCAGTGTTATCGTCAACGCGGCGTATATGGCTTTTCTCATCCTTGAAAGTGCTTGTTAAAAACTAAGACCGACCTTTATCCCTATAGCGTTGTCACCGAACGCACCCATCCCGAAACTGCCTCTCGGCGGGTTGTGGACGGACGGAGTGGAGATGGCGTACTCGTTATAAGGGGAGACATATTCATTGTAGGGGGATATGACCGTCGGTGTGACTTTCAACGTCAGGTCATCGTTCACCTCGAAATCCTGCATGTAGGCGAACACGTTGGCGTCGATTATCTGAAGCAGATAGCTTCCCACCATCGCAACGACGGAGTAGTCCCTGTAGCGTCTGTATACATTCCTGAAGTACAAGGCTCTTTCCGCGGGGATGGTGCCAGTGTACCCTCCGTCAGGGTTTGAAGCCTCGTTGTGAATCCGCTTGTACCTTTTGTAGTTCTTGCTGTTCAGCGCGTAGAAGTGGTACGAGCCGATTATCATTCCCCAGTAGATCGGAATTTTCCAATACTCGCCGTTGTACGCCTGCCCAAGTCCCGGGAGGAGGATTGAATATATGGTCGCCTTTCCCGGCTGGTTCTTCACGTCCCGCTTGTAGTTGACCACTCCGTCCATAAGGGTGGCCCAATAGATGAAGCCGGCGCTGGCGAACATATACTTGGCCATGTCCTTCGACCGGGTGTCCAACTCAAACTCCATGTTCGGATCAAGCGCCATCGCGATGTCATACCCTTTCTTGGAGTGCCGGTACTTGCTGTTGTAGTGGATTCCCAGTCCAAGAGTCGTTCCGATGCCTCCGTAGATGATCGGAAGTTTCCAGTACTGCTTGTTGTAGATCTGTTCCGCACCGATGAACACCGTTGAGCCGGCGAACATAGTCCCGATCCTCAATGTCGTGTCCTTGTGGCTCACCCCTCTGAAAAACTCCCGGAACGACCACATCTTGTCCACGGAATCCCTTGCCGATGTGGTGTCGCTCGGGTCATTGTAGGTCTGGCTGAACGCCTCTTCCCTGAACTGCGCTTTCGCACCCGTGGAAAAGGCCGCCAGGCAGACAAGCGCCAGACATATCCTGAGAATCAGATCCTTCATTGTTTTTCTTAGATGTTCGAGTCCTCAAGGGCTTTGAGGAACCGGCCCACTTCCTCGTCGGAGTTGAACTTGATTGTCATCGTTCCCTTTCCGGAAGCAGAGCGTTTCAGGCTGATGCTGTTATCAAAAAACTTGCCGATGTGCTCAAGGACGCGGTAATATTCATCAGGAAGGTCCTGCTGCTTAGGGGTTGGTTTGGCATTTTCGCCTTTGCTCAGTTTGTGGACCTTCTCCTCCAACTGACGCACCGAAAGACCGTCCTTTATCACGAGGTCGCAGAGAAGTTCTTGAATATGAGGGTCCTCCACTCCGAGAAGCACCTTCGCATGTCCGGTGCTTAGAAGTCCTGTCTTAAGGTCGTGCTGGACTTTGGTCGGAAGTTTCAGAAGCCTTAGGTAGTTGGCGACCGAAGCGCGCTTCTTGCCGACACGTTGCGCCATCATTTCCTGTGTGAGATTGCACTCGTCCATCAGTCTTTGGTAGCTCATCGCCACCTCGATCGGGTCGAGATCCTGCCTCTGGATATTCTCCACGATGGCCATCTCAAGCATTCCCTGGTCATCTGCCGTGCGTATGTAGGCCGGAATGATGTCCATTCCCGCCCTCTTGCAGGCCTTGAACCGGCGCTCGCCGCTGATGATTTGGTAGCGTCCGTTTTTTAGCTTGCGCACCGAGATCGGTTGGATCAGTCCGAATGTCCTGATGGAATCCGCGAGTTCCTCCAGTGCCTCGTTGTCGAATGCCATACGAGGCTGGTAAGGGTTCGGCTCTATCAGATCCACCGGGATCCTCAGGACGTCACCATAGTCCTGCTCCGGCTTCGATCCGGCGATCTCCTTATTAATATAACCGACCGGTTTCCTTTCCGGCCCGATTGTCTGGATGTCTCCCAAAAGGGCGCTGAGACCTTTGCCCAGCCTGCTTTCCTGCTTATTGTTGCCGCTCATTGTAATTCCTTTTGCAAGTCCTTTCTCGTTATTTCTCGTTCTTCTCAAGCACTTCCTTGGCGAGGTTCATGTAGTTGGTCGTTCCGTTGCTGACCACATCGTACAGGATGATCGGCTTGCCGTGCGAAGGAGCCTCGCTGAGGCGGATGCTGCGCTGGATCACCGTGCCAAACACCATATCCTGAAAATGCTCCTTGAGTTCGTTCACGACCTGAGCGTGAACCTTTGTCCTGCCGTCGAACATTGTCACGACGAACCCTTCTATTGTAAGCGACGGGTTCACTCCGCTCTGTACCAATCTGATGGTCTGGAGCAGTTTGCCGAGTCCCTCCAGCGCGAAGAATTCCGGCTGGACAGGAATCATCACGGAATCCGCGGCCGAAAGGGCGTTGATGGTGATGAGTCCCAGGGAAGGGGAGCAGTCGATGATGATGTAGTCGTAGTTGTCACGGATAGGGGCGAGCCTTCTCTTCAGGATTGTCTCCCTGTCCTCCACATCGATCATCTCGATCTCCGCTCCGACAAGATTGATGTGTGACGGAATCATCTGAAGGTCAGGGATCTCCGTCTGGATCAAGGCGTCCTGGATGTCAATCGTGCCGATCATCACCTCGTAGATCGTCCTCTTCTCGTCGTTGTCCGGAGAGAAATTCAGCCCTGATGTCGTGTTAGCCTGAGGGTCTGCGTCGATGATGAGCACCTTCTTCTCCAGCACGGCCAGAGAGGCCGCAAGGTTGATGGCGGTAGTGGTCTTTCCCACTCCACCTTTCTGATTGGCGATAGCTATGACTTTTCCCATATCCTGAGTTTATATTCAACTTTCAAAGTTACGGAAAATCTCTTGAAATGACGAATAAATCATTCGACCTTGCTGGATTTTCCAGACCTGAACTCCTGTGGGGACATTCCGGTCTCCTTGCGGAAGAACCTGCACAGGTAGGCCGGATCCTCGAAATTAAGTTCTGTGGCTATGTTTTTCACGGACAGATCGGTGTTCTGAAGCAATGTCTTGATCGCCACGATGATCTGCCAGTTTATCATCTCTTTTGGGCTTGCTCCGGCGGCCTTGAACATCAGCTTGTAGAGATAATCCGGGGTAATATTCAACTTTTCCGCATAGAAGGCGACATCCCGGTGGGCAGTGTAGTAACGTCCCAGCAGCATAAAGAAGCGACTGGCCATAGTCAGGTTTCTGTCATTCCGGAAGTCTCCAATCTCCATCCCGGACAAAGTCATCTCGCAGGAAATTCCGGTGAATATGTTGAATATGTTGTTTCTCAGCATTTCCTTCCCTTGCTCGCCGGAGTAACGTGTTGTCACCCATTCGGTAAGGTCGAACCAATTCCGCAGAGCCTCGCTCTGTCCGCCCTGTGGCCGAACCACGGGAACCTCATACATCTTATCCCAGAATGTGGCTGGAATCTTATAGAAGGCATCGTCGGAAATCTCCTCTGCCACGGAAATGTACTTTGCCCGGAAGTCATCGGAGACATCTATCGGAATAAATGAAATGTCTCCGGGGAGAAACAAAAAGTCTCCCGGAATGATGTGATGTCTTTTGACATTAACCCCGACCATAGCCTCTCCATCTACACAAGTCATTAATGTGCATCCGTTTGTGTCAATGACTTTTCCAACGCAACCCTCAAGGCGCGTGACCCCGGCCGCGCCGTAGCCGTTCGTCTCCCAGATATGATGTTTTGATACTGCCATAACCGGCTGCGAATTTAAGAATTTTATATGTGAATATTATCGTTTTATCCGAAAAAGTACCATGGTTTCCCCGATTAGTGCAGCGGTCGGGGAGACGATTCCTCTTATCTTTGCGACCTTAATTATAAGGGGCAAAAATAAGTTGCCACTTTTGGGAAATTCATTTATTAGTTATTTTAATAATGCGGTTAAAGACATTTATCTTATCAGTGTCTGCGGTGACCATCCTTGGAGGTTGCGGCGGCGGACAGACATCACAGGAGACGGCCACGTACCCTGTCTTCAAAGTGGAAAAAAGTGACGCTGCGATAGCGGAGAAATATTCAGCTACCATCGAGGGGCGGCAGAGTGTCGAGATCTACCCTCAGGTATCAGGCACTATCTCAAGGCTTTGCGTCAAGGAAGGCCAGAATGTGCGTAAAGGGCAGACAATGTTCATCATCGACCAGGTGCCTTATCAGGCGGCTCTGCGCACGGCGGTGGCCAATGTCCAGGCGGCGAAGGCGCAGGTCGAGACTGCGAGGCTGGAGAATGAAAGCAAGCAGGCCCTTTTCGAGGAGGATGTGATTTCTGAATATGATCTCTCACAGTCACGTAACTCTCTCGCTATTGCCGAGGCTGGTTTGGAACAGGCGAAGGCTCAGGAAATCAATGCCCACAACGACCTGTCCTACACCGAGGTGAAGAGCCCGGTGGATGGAGTCGTCGGGACGCTTCCTTACCGTGCCGGAGCTCTGGTCGGTCCGTCAATACCTCAGCCGCTCACCACGGTGGCAGACATCGGACAGATGTACGTTTACTTCTCGATGACCGAGAATCAGATCCGTGGGCTGATCCGTCAGTACGGCTCACCAGCGGAAGTCATCGAGCGTATGCCGGAGATAGAACTGACCCTTAACGACGGTTCTGTCTATGAGGAGAAAGGACGGATCGAGACTATCAGCGGAATCATCAACCCTCGTACCGGAACGGCGTCCGTGCGCTGCGTGTTCCCTAATCCGAAACGTATTCTTTTCAGCGGCGGTGTTGGCAATGTAATGCTGACCCGTCAGGAGAAGGATGCTATTGTCATCCCGCAGTCTGTGACCTACGAGATCCAGGACAAGATATTCGTTTATAAAGTTATTGACGGAGTGGCCGTGGCGAGCGAGATCAAGGTGGAGAATCTCAATGACGGTAAGGGATATATCGTCAGGGAAGGATTGTCCGTGGGAGAGACTCTCATCAGCGAAGGTGTGGCCCTGCTGAAGGATGGCACACCGGTTAATGTTGAATATTCAAATAAGCAGTAAACAAATGAATCTTAAATATTTCATAGACCGTCCGATTCTTTCCATTGTGATCGCGGTCGGAATGGTCTTTATTGGTCTGCTGGCTTTGTTCTCGTTGCCGATCGAGCAGTACCCGAACATCGCTCCGCCGACCGTGTCGGTCAATACAAACTACCCGGGAGCCAACGCTGAGACTGTCCAGAAGGCTGTTGTCATTCCGCTTGAGGAGGCTATCAATGGTGTGGAGAATATGACCTACATCACCTCATCGGCATCCAATTCCGGCGACGCTGAGATCCAAATCTATTTCAGACAGGGCACCAACGCCGATATGGCCACGGTCAATGTCCAAAACGCTGTCGCCACCGCGCAGGGGCTGCTCCCTGCCGAGGTGACCCAGATCGGTGTGACGACCACGAAGAGCCAGAACGCCGAGCTCAAGACCTTCGCGCTGTATGCTCCGGAAGGGGGCTATGACCGTTTGTTTTTGGACAACTATATGAAGATCAATGTGGAACCTCGAATCAAGCGTGTTCAGGGTGTCGGACGATTCCAACTTTACGGTTCCAACTACAGTATGCGAATATGGTTGGATCCGGACAAGATGGCTCAGTATAAGTTGATTCCGGCTGACATCACTGCCGTACTGGCGACACAGAACATCGAGGCGGCCACTGGATCCTTCGGTGAGAACCACGACAATGCGATGCAGTACACGATGAAGTACCGTGGCCGTCTTTCCACACCGGAGGAGTTCGGGGAGTTGGTCATTCGCTCTCTTCCCGGTGGTGATGTGCTGAGGCTCAGGGAAGTGGCTAAGGTTGAACTTGGAGACGAATCCTTCAGTTTTGACTCCAAGGTCAACGGAATGCCAGCGTCCACAGCGTACGTCAGCCAGACTGCCGGCTCGAATGCCTCGGCTGTCATCAATGAGGTAGATGACGTTTTGGATGAGATAAGCAAGGATTTGCCGAAGGGGTTGGAGTTCGTGACCTTGAGCGACACGAACAGATTCCTTTACGCCTCAATCAGGGGTGTGGTTGTCTCCCTGCTGCTTGCGGTGCTGCTCGTCGTCCTTGTCGTGTATTTCTTCCTCCAGGATGTCCGCTCCACGTTGATCCCGACAATCTCGATCATCGTGTCGATCATCTCCACCTTCGCATTTATGTCCGTGGCCGGATTCTCGATCAACCTGCTGACACTGTTCGCATTGGTGCTTGCGATCGGAACTGTGGTGGACAACGCCATCATCGTGGTGGAGGCGGTTCAGAGCCGTTTCGACGCCGGTTATCAGTCCTCGTACAAAGCCACGACCGACGCGATGGGCGGAATATCCACGGCCATTCTGGTCTCCACGATGATATTTATGGCTGTGTTCATCCCTACTTCCTTTATGGGAGGAACCTCAGGTACATTCTACACCCAGTTCGGTATCACAATGGCTGTGGCCGTCGGTCTTTCCGCCATCAACGCCTTGACACTCTCTCCGGCTCTCTGCGCCATCATGCTCAAGCCTTATGTGGATGAGAACGGACAGATGAAGGACAATTTTGCCGCTCGCTTCCGTAAGGCATACAATGCCGGCTTCGTGGCGGTTCTTGACAGGTACAAGAATGGAGTCCTGTATTTCATCCATCATAAATGGGTGATGTGGGGAACGTTGGCTGTAGGTTTGGTTCTGCTGGTGTTCCTGGTTCGGAACACTAAAACTGGTCTCGTCCCTGACGAGGACACTGGTACAGTGATGGTCAGTATGAACACCAAGCCGGGCAGCTCTCTTGCCGAGACTAAGAGAACAATGGACAAACTTGACAGGAAGTTCAGGGAGATGCCAGAGGTGAATTGCGCCAGTGAGGTCATCGGATATTCTTTCTCTGGCGCCGGCCCGTCGATGGGAATGTTCTTCATCAATCTGAAAGACTGGGGCGAGCGCAAGGGAAAGGGGCATTCCGCCAATGATGTGGTGAACAGAGTCTATGAGATCGCACCAGAGGTTCCGGATGCGTCGTTGTTTGCGATGACCCCTCCGATGATTCCGGGTTACGGTACCGGAGGCGGTTTTGAGATGTACATTCAGGACAAGGTTGGAGGTGACATCAACGCTTTCAAGGAGGTCGCCGACAACTTTGTCGCCGCCCTCAATGAACGTCCCGAGATCAATATGGCATATTCAGCGTTCGCTGCTGACTATCCTCAGTTCTGGGTGGACATTGACGCGGCTAAGTGTGAGCGTGCCGGGATCACCACCACCGAGATTCTGGAGACGATGTCTGCATATTTCGGTGGTGGCTATGTGTCCAACTTCAACCGATTCTCTAAGCTTTACCGTGTTATGATCCAGGCAGATCCAGCGTCCCGTGTCACGCCGGAATCGCTGAACCACATCTATGTGCGTGTCGGCGGAGAGATGGCTCCACTCTCGCAGTTCGTGAAACTGACCAAAACTTACGGTCCTGAATCGCTGTCCCGCTTCAATCTCTATAATTCGATTTCAGTCAGTGGTGACGCTGCTGAAGGCTACAGTTCCGGTGACGCTTTGAACGCTGTCCGTGAGACTGCCGCCAAGGTCCTGCCACGCAACTATGGCTTTGAGTTCGGCGGAATCTCCCGTGAGGAGGCATCGACCGGCAACAACATCGCCATCATCTTCGCGGTCTGCATCCTGCTCGTCTATCTGATTCTCAGCGGTATGTATGAGAGCCTTGTCCTTCCGTTCACAGTCATCCTGTCGGTCCCGTGCGGACTTATGGGCAGCTTCCTGTTCGCCAAGATGTTCGGACTGGAGAACAACATCTACCTTCAGACTGGACTGATTATGTTGATCGGCTTGCTTGCAAAGACCGCAATCCTGATAACTGACTATGCCGGGGAACGCCGCAGGAGCGGAATGTCGCTCAAGCAGGCGGCGATCGGAGCGGCCAAGAACCGTCTCCGTCCTATCCTGATGACAGCCTTGACGATGGTGTTCGGTATGCTCCCGCTGATGTTCTCGACCGGTGTCGGAGCGAATGGCAACAGGACGCTCGGAACCGGTGCTGTGGGCGGAATGTTGGTAGGCACGTTGGTTCTGCTGTTCATCGTTCCGGCTCTCTGGATTGTTTTCCAGGGCCTTCAGGAAAAGATCAAGCCAATAGAGTTCAAGGATGCTGATGACGCGATCTCCGTCGAGATTGACAAGGTCGCGAAGTTGAAGCTCCAGAAAGAGTCGGATCTTAAAAACGAAAATGAATGAAAAGGATAATCATATCTCTGGCATTGCTTGCGGCGGTGCTGCAAGGCTGCGGGGTCTATCAGAAATATTCAAAAGCCACCGATGTTGACAGAAATTTGTTCGGTGATGAATATGCCGGCGCGGACACTACCTCGATCGCCACGCTTTCCTGGCGGGAGTTTTTCACGGATCCTCAGTTGCGTGATCTGATTGATTCGGCCTTTGTGAGGAACACTGACCTCCGCACGGCTCATCTTCGTGTGGAGCAGGCCGAGGCTTCGCTGTCTGCCGCCCGTCTGGCTTTTCTGCCGTCAGTCGGCTTGAACGGTGAAGGAGCTGTCGCCCGTTGGGACGGCCAGAACTCCAAGACCTATAATCTCGGAGCGAACGCATCCTGGGAACTGGACATGTTCGGACGAGTTCGTAACGCGAAGATGGAGGCTAAGTCCGCTTTGGAGGGCAGTCAGGCCTATGAGCAGGCGGTCAGAACTTCGCTTGTCGCCACTGTGGCCTCGACATACTATTCATTGCTGATGCTTGACGAGCAATTGGCAATCAATGAGAGGACTTTGGAGAATTGGGACAAGACTGTCTCCGCTATGAAATCGCTGATGAAGGCCGGGTATTTCAACAAGACAGCTGTCCTTCAGGCGGAGGCCAACAAAATGACTCTTGAGCAGGCCGTGCTTTCAGTTCGGCAAAGTGTAAGCGAGACTGAAAAATCATTGTGTTTGTTGCTGGCAAGAACTCCCGGAAGTATCGAGCGTGGCGTTCTGGCTGACCAGTCATTCCCGCAGGAACTTTCTGTAGGTGTGCCTGTAAGCCTTCTTGCCAACCGTCCGGATGTGCGTCAGGCCGAGGCTCAACTCGCGCGGGCTTTTTACGCAGTAGGATCCGCCCGTTCAGCCTTCTACCCATCGCTGAACCTTTCCGGTGCCGCAGGATGGACAAACAACGGCGGAGGAATGGTTGTCAACCCCGGAGACCTTTTGTTGAATATGGCAGGTTCCCTTGCCCAGCCTTTGTTCAACAAAGGAGCCAATGTGGCCAATCTGAAAATCGCCAAGGCCGAGCAGGAGGCCGCGCTGTTGGCTTTCCGCCAGAAACTTCTGGATGCCGGCACGGAAGTGAACAACTCGCTTACATCATGGCAGACAGCCCGCAAACGTTTGGAAATAGGTGAAAAACGCATAGAATCCCTTCGAGAGACCGTCCTGAAGACCGAACGCCTGATGAAGCACACGTCCGTGAACTACCTTGAAGTCCTCACCGCCCAGCAATCCCTACTCTCCGCCGAGGAGTCCCAGGCTCAGGACCGCTTCGAGGAAATCCGCAGCGTAATCGCTCTCTATCAAGCCCTTGGTGGCGGCTGGCGGTAGGATTTTCGCCATTTACTCCACGGCTTTTATTGAAAGAGCATCCTTACAAAACACTTTCAGCCCCAAGTGCCGCAGAACCTTCTCTGACACACTTGAGGCTGAAAAAGTTTGTTTTCCGTTTGACCGAAATTCATCCCGATATGCCTTCCGGAGCATTAGAAATGGTAATCGCCTGAAAGCGTTTTGTGAATAGTTCCAGCATCGTACTGGGCTTCTTCAGTAAGCCAAGCAACTGAAAGTATGTGATAACGATGAATATCGCAAGATGGAACGCAATGTAAAGTCATCTGTTTTTTAGTCTGGAGGATTCTTGTGACAAATACGAAAAATGTTTGATAACCTGTGGAAATGTGTCAATATTATATAGATTTCCACGGGTTATCGACACATATTGGTTAGCCGAGTTGTACACAGGCCTCCGTATGGATGTCGGCATCCTTCCAGAAGCGGAAAAGGGAAATAATGTTGTCAGTAAGCGCTCGGTGGCACCCTCGGGAGACGAAAAGCACGAAAAACGTTTCCCAAGAGTGTATGATGCACTCTTGGGGATCAAAAAAGGCCGGAAGTGCTGCCGAAGGGATCAGGCGCACCTATGGGATCAAGAGCACCGATGGGATCAGGCGCAAGCCTGAAGTGCATAATCCCGATACAAAATCTATTTCACGCCGGATCGACATCAAGCGCGATGTGGCCTGAATATTTTTTGTCTTTCTCGAAACGCTCGACCGCTGCCGCAAGCGTCTCCTTGTTCCTCACGAGAAAACTGTCTTTCGGCAGCAACACCCTGATCTGACGGATGTTCTGGTTCGAGATTTTGTCGATTGCCGGGGAATATGGCCCTATGACGCTCGGACCGTTCTGCACTCCGGGAGCAAAGCTGATTCTTACACCCAAGGCACCGCGGATCGCCTCCGCGAGCTCACGGCTCAGCAGATCCGCCCTTGCCTGGTTGTAATCCTTGATGATAACCCCGATGA
>CAKULN010000055.1 GCA_934667175.1 uncultured Bacteroidales bacterium
AGCCAGCCGAAGTTTTACGGTTGGTTCGACATGCTCACCAACCGGGGCGGTCACTGAGCCTGCCGAAGTGACGAGCCAGCCGAAGTTTTACGGTTGGTTCGACATGCTCACCAACCGGGGCGGTCACTGAGCCTGCCGAAGTGACGAGCCTGCCGAAGTTGTACGGTTGGTTCGACAGGCTCACCAACCGAGGCGGTCACTGAGCTTGCCGAAGTGACAAGCCAGCCGAAGTTGTACGGTTGGTTCGACATGCTCACCAACCGAGGGCGGTCACTGAGCTTGCCGAAGTGATGAGCCTGCCGAAGTGACACAATAAACGAAAATTGTAATTAAAAACAGAACTGAGATGAAAATACTGGTTACCGGAGTTGCCGGCTTTATCGGCTCAAGGCTGATGGCAAGACTTGCCGAAAGGGGGGATGAGGTTGTCGGACTGGACAACATCAATGACTACTACGACGTACGTCTTAAGTACGGCAGGTTAAAGGAAAATGGATTTGAAGGCCCTTTCGAGGAAGGAAACGTGGCTGTGAGCGTGAAATACCCCAACTGCCGTTTCGTGAAGATGTCCATCTGCGACAAGGCCGCGCTGGATGCCCTTTTCGAGAAAGAAAAATTTAAAAGGGTGGTCAATCTCGCCGCGCAAGCCGGAGTGAGATATTCAATCACAAACCCTTACGTCTACCTTGAAAGCAACCTTCACGGATTCCTGAATATTCTTGAGGCATGCCGCAACTTCGGAGTGGAGCATCTGGTCTATGCCTCCTCCAGCTCGATCTACGGACTGAACGAGAAAGTCCCGTTCTCCGAGGATGACAAGGCCGACTGTCCGGTAAGCCTCTACGGTGCCACCAAGAAAGCTAACGAACTGATGGCCCATTCATATTCAAAACTTTACGGATTCGCCTCCACCGGACTTCGCTTTTTCACGGTCTATGGCCCGTGGGGACGACCTGACATGTCCCCGATGCTTTTCGCCTCGGCCATTGCCAAGGGTGAGCCTATCAAGGTCTTCAACGGTGGCGACATGATCCGTGACTTCACCTACGTGGATGACATCGTCGAGGGCACCATCCGTGTGATTGACCACACTCCGAAGTCAGAGGAATGCGCCCACAACGTCCCGGCAAAGGTTTACAACATCGGCTGCTCGCACCCTGTGAAACTGATGGATTTCATCAGCGAGATCGAGCAGGCCTACGGTAAGCCGGCCCAGAAGATTTTCCTCCCGATGCAGGCCGGCGATGTCTACCAGACCAACGCCGACACCACCAAACTGGAGACCGAACTCGGCTACAAGCCCTGCACAACCCTCCACGAAGGCATCCGCCGCTTCATGGAGTGGTACAAGAGTGACCTCAATCCACTGAAGTAAACTGCATGAAGTCCATGACGCCGGATGAGGAGAGTCGCTGTAATATTCGAGGAGAACATCTTCGACCGTAAAGGGTCGTTTAATGCCAAATGCGCACGAATTAAGCACTTGGCCGAACTGACTGGATGGCAAATTGATGCTTTTTGCATCCAACTTTACCAAGATGCGTTCGTCAGTTCGCTCCTTGGCCGCAGGTCTCTTGACATTCCAGGAGATGGGGAAATCTCCGAGAAGGCTCTTCGCAAGAGGAAATCCGTGCTCCTTAACGGGGTGAGACTGAACCTCATCTGGAAGAATTACTCGATTTTGGACCACTTCCTGTTTTACAAATTAGGCTTGCGTCCAGTCTGTTACCCACGTTTCCTGAAAAAGTATGTGAGTCTTCTTAAGGGATACGATGTCATCGCTGCACATTCTTTTGTCGGGGGATTTATCGCAAAGGAGGCGCAGAGAAAGTTCGGGATTCCGTTCTACATCACATGGCACGGTTCAGACATCCACACGGCTCCTTTCAAACACCCTCAGATCAAAGATCTTACAGCAGAACTTCTCTGCGACGCGAAGATCAACTGCTTTGTCAGCCGCAATCTAATGGATGTGTCGGACCGGATCGGGCCAGGAAACAAAACGGTTCTTTACAACGGCTGTGACGAGCGCTTCGTCCGCTACCCGGAAGACAGGCGTTTGGCATTGAGGCGAGAGTTCGGGGTGCAAGGAAAAAAGGTAGTGACCTATGCGGGCAACCTTCTTCCTGTCAAAAACCCTGAAAGCCTTCCGGGAATATTCCATGAGGTTCGCAGGCTTTATCAAGGAGATATCGAGTTCTGGGTGGTCGGTGACGGTCGGTTAAGGTCAACGATTGAGGCTGAGATTAATGCTGACAGCACTTTGGCATGCCGCTTTTTGGGGAATATGCCTCCGGAGAGGATGCCGGAGATATTCAATTGCACCGATGTCCTTGTGCTACCAAGCAAGAATGAGGGACTTGGAATGGTGCTGGTTGAGGCGGTCAGATGCGGTGCGGATGCCGTGGCTTCACGTGTCGGGGGCATACCTGAGGTTATAGGAACGGAAAACACAGTCCCGTTGGGCGGGAATTTTACAATATGTGTGGCGGATTTGATCGTCAAGGGGTTGAATGGAAAGTTGCATAGACCTTCCGTCGATTTGTTTGATTGGAATCTGACCGCGGAAAAAGAGAGGCGATTGATCGATAAAATGCTGTCAAATGGCTGAGATTTCTGTTGTTTGTCCGGTGTTCAACGCGGAAAAATACCTTCACAGATGCGTGGACAGTGTCCTGTCCCAATCTTTCCGTGATTTCGAGTTGCTGATGGTGGACGATGGCAGTGAGGATGCCGGCGGACGGGTTTGTGACGAATATGCCCAAGCCGACACCAGGGTCAAGGTTATCCACAAAACGAACGGAGGTGTTTCATCCGCGCGTCAGGCAGGAATGGATGCCGCCACAGGCAAGTACTTCATCCACATCGATCCGGATGACTGGATCGACCCGGATTTGCTTGGCAGGATGCATGACACGGCTGTAAGTGAGAACGCCGATGTTGTTTGCTGTGACATGCTTGCCGTTTTCAGCAACGCCTCTGTTCTTCTCCGGCAATGTCACCTTGGCTACTCCCAGAGACGTATAGCTGAGGCGGTCGCAAGCGGAGAGATGTCTCATTCTTTGTGTAACAAATTGATCCTCCGCTCTGTCTACGATAGTTACGGATTGTTTTTCCCACCGGAGGTTTCAACCGGAGAGGATGCCGTCGTGTGTGACACAATGTTCATCAAAGGAGTCAAGTGTGCGTTCTGCGAGGGGGTCTACTATCACTATGACCGTGTGAGCGGTCAGAATTCTCTGACAAGGACAAACTTTGAGAAGAGTCTGGATTCGATCAAACGTTGTGTAGGTTTGTTGGAACATGTGGATGGTGACAAAAAGATCAGAGCCCTGTCTGTCCGCAAGATGAAGGACATGGCGAAGATGAAGGCGTTCTATTTCTTGCCTTTCAAGGAATTCAGGGATTTGTACAAGGAGATCAATCTTGATTATTTTTTCAGGAATATTCTAAAAGTCAGGAAACGTGAGGCTTATGTAGCCTTGGCCTTGCTTGTTCACAGCAACAAGGCCGCGTTCGCTCTTTTCAGAAAACTGAAATCTGTCGGTGGCAGGACATGATCCAGCCTATCTGAGGGCTGAGCGGAATGTGTCGAAGATGTTTTGCGAGACTTCCCCTGTTCCCGGGGTTTTAAGTTCCCGTTCGTAGTAATCCTCCCTCATAGGCTTCATGGGGTCTTTCCCTTCCAGAATCACCTCATTTATGAACTGTTCAATGTCTTGAATGGTTTCTCCTGTGTAGTGTAATTCCATGCTTTTTCTTGCGTCCATGTTCATTGTCTCCATGAGCTTTTCCTTCTCACCAGTGACGAACATAATCGGTTTTCGTGTGAAGAGGTATTCTATCATGAAAGAGCAACAGTCGTGTATCATCGCGTCGGATGACAGGAACAAGTCATAGTATTCACCATCGACAAACGAAGTGTTAGGCATGGTTCTCCATTTGTCGAAATAGTTGTCCGTTCTGGTTTTTCCCCATTCTTCCAGTTCGTACAGCTTTCGCATCAGCCGAGGGTGTGGCTTGAACGCGAACTGAATTCTGTCTGAGTACTTTTGAGCCAATCCGACCATTCCGTCAGCTATTTCCAAAAAATTGGAATAGTCCAGAAGGTCATTCTTCAGGATGGAGTGATGTGGCGCCCAGATGATCCTTCTCATGCTTCCGTTTTGTGGCTTCCAGTCCTTTTCCGAATATTTCCGCGTACCCGTCAGATAGTCGGCGGAAGTGTACCCACTGACCACGATGTTATCCCGCCTTGTCGTCAGGTAGCGGGCTTCGTGCTTTTTGGACTGCCTTGTCGGATAGAACATTTTCCAGCAGATGTTCTTGTAGAACAGATTCCTGAGGCTTGGCAGATCGTTGATGGCGATGCAGTACGGAATGTATGCGAAAAGGCAGTCATGGAAGTAGTCCATAACCTTGTATTCCTCTCTTTCGACATTGTACGGCTGGGCGTAGAGCAGGATGTCCGGCTTGAACGCCTTGAGATCGAAGTACTTTCCGTAAGAGACGTCGTAGCCCTCGATGAAAGGGAATCCTTTGGACTTGAAATAATCCCTCATCTCATTCTGGACGTATTCCTTATAGTCCTGGGAGTCATGCTTGTAGATGAACGAGACTATGTAAGGGTCGAAACGTTCACTGTCCAGAAACAGCTTGAAAAGGTCATCGTTCTTCCACATCCCTATGTTGATGACGAAAAAAACGACCTTGATCCGTTCTTTTTTGAAAACTCTGTCCTCGATTTCCTGAATCCTCCTGTCATAGGCTTTGATTCGAGGCGTTTTCAGAAGTTCTGTCAGGGAATCAAGGAAGTTGTAGTATTTGCGTTTCAGGAAACTCTTGATCATTTCAGTATCTGCTTGATTATGGATGTCATTTCCGCGAAGGCGGAAAGTCTGAAGATTTTTGCGAGGCTAAGGTAGGCGGCCATGCATATTGCTGTGGACAAGGCGATCAGGGCGACAGGTGGCAGTTCCATCATGCAGATAGACAAGGCCAAGACCAGGACAAGCAGGGACAGCGACAGATAGGGGAGTGTCTGGAGGAACTGCTCCTTGAATCCGTAGCCAAGCAGGCGCTTTGTGTAGTAGGTGTTGCAGAAGAAGGCTATGAAGTTGTAGATCGCGGCACCGACGCAGATCCCGATGATCCCCATGAAGCACGAGATGAACAGTATCGTGAATGCGATGGTCTTCTTGAATATTTCCAGTTTCAGCACAAGGTCGGACCGCCCTTTGACATAGAGCAGGTTCAGATTGATCTTTGTCAGGCAGTCGTAAATCCAGCCGAAGCATAGAATCTGAAGGTATGGAACACACTCCAACCATTTGTCGGTGACCAGAAACCGGATCAAAGGTTCGGCTATCCCGGCCAGAAGCATCATCAGAGGGAATATGGCGAAAGCTGAGACGGAAAGGAACCGTTTGTAGGCATCCAACAGCACGGCATTGTCATCTTGGACTTTGGAAAGCACCGGGAATGAGACATTGTACAGGACTCCCGACAGGGAGGAGCCGGCCATGGTAGCGAATTTGTTGGCGGTTGTGTACTGTCCAAGGTCCGCAGGGGTGAACTTCTTGCCGATGATCAGGCTTCGGATGTTGGTGTAGATGCTTGAAATCAGCGAGGCCAGCACGAGCTTCGACCCGAAGGAAAAGAGTTCTTTGAATATCCTCCCGGAGAAGACCAGCGACGGAATCCACCTCACGCAGAAAACAGTCAGCAAGAGTTTGAACAGCGCGATACTGACCGATTGAGCCACGAGGGCCCACACACCGAATCCTGAATATGCCATCACGATCCCGGTGACTCCGGAAAGGAGCGCGCTCACGACATTGATCTTGGACTGGGTCTTGAAATCAATGCGCTTGGTAAGCTGGACCGTGTTGGTGGCTGACAAAGCTCCTATGATGAGGCTGACGGAACTGACCCTCGCGATGTCCTTGAGCAGCGGCTGTCCGTAGAAATCCGCGATGAGGGGGGCAGACACGAAAAGAATCCCGTAGCAGACGAGGCTGATTCCGACATTGATGTAGAAGACAGTCGAATATGTCGTGTTGTCGCAGTCTTTCTTCTGGATCAATGCGGATGAGAACCCGCCGTCGATGAAGACCTGGCTGATGGCGAGGAAGATCGCGAGCATCCCGATCATCCCGTAGTCATCCGGGGAAAGCAGCCTGGCGAGCACGATGCTGACGAGGAACTGGATTCCCTGCACGGAGAACTGCCCCGTGAGGCTCCACAGGACTCCCGAGACGGTCTTCTTCTTCAGGTCTGAACTCATTTGTCTCTAAATGTACTTGGCCACGGATTCGCCTATGTCCTTGCCATCCAGTTTGCCGCAGGAGAGATATTCCTTTCCCATCTTTTCCTGTGCCCAAAGGATGATTCTGTCGATGGTGGGGGTCTTGATGCCGAGGTGAAGCGCGTACGACTTGGTGATCAGCATCCCGAACGGGATGTCCTCCGTGAGATATCGGTTCGAGTAGTCCGGAATATAGCCGCCGCCTTCCGCTTTCAGCATCGGGACGGGAATCCCCTTGAGAGACGGGATGCTTGTGATCTTTCGTGTCATGGATTCCGCGTCATGGCTTTCGTAGTGCTCAAGGGCTGTCGGGATGGCCTCTTGAGGAATGTCCAGCGCCTCCCTGATCCGCTGGAACTCATTGTCGCATGCGATGTAGGTCTCGGAACTGAAATTGTCCCAGTCTTCGTAGAACATAGGAATGTGATCAAAGTTCTCATGATCATGGAACAGGGCGTACATCCTGCTTGGATGAAGCAGAGGATTGCTGTTGGTGAGCGTGACCTCGAGATGACTGTCCAGAAGACTGACATGGACTCCGAATATGCTTTCCATCATGCCACGGAATCCATTCCTGTCCTCCACGCCGAGGGTCGCGATATGGCATTCCGGACGGAACCCGGTCAGATGAGCCTTACGGCCATATTCCTGGATTCTTGCTATGTAAGGTACTCTTTGGAATCCGAAAAGCGGCGTGCCCTCAGGCAGGATCTTTTCCGCCATGGGGAAAAAACCCGAGCTGCAGAAAATGGATCCTACGGTTGCCTTGGGCGACAGGAACGGCGCGATGAGGTTGAGCTCCTGCGCTATGGCGAAGCCGGGAAGGCACAGCAGCACGATGTCCGCGTCAGCGACAGCGACGGCCGGTGAATCAGTGACCATATTCATGCGGCCTTTCTCGCACTTGCCGTCGGGTGTCTCGATGAGCAGTGTGTTGTCTTGGAACCTGTCTGGATGTCTGGTCAGCAGGCGGACGTCCAGATCCCCTCGGGAGGCAAGGTGTCCCGCCGTGACGTGGCCGAGGTTACCGCCTCCGCAGATGCATAAAATAGTGTTACTCATGTCTTACTCCAAGTTTGTCCAAGGCTTCTGTGAACACAGCGAAGAAGTCCTTGATGTCATCCTCGTCAATGGCTCCGAGCGAGCAGAGCCGGAATGTGTCGCTTGTCGAAATCTTGCCGGGGTAGATCGTGAAGCCACGCTCGTAGCAGTAGTCGTGGACCTTGCCGAAATCCCAGTCCGGATCCTCAGGATAAAGCACCGAGACGACAAGACCAGACTGAATCTCTGGCCTTATCGCCTCTTTCAGACCGAGTTTCCTCAGGCCTTCATGGATGGCCCTGTTTATGCGCAGATGACGTTCGTATTTTGGCGACTCGCCCTCGGCGTAATATTCCTTCAACCCCTGAAGGGCTGCGTAGACAGTCTGCACAGGAGGGGTGAAACGCATCTCCCCGTTTTTCTCGAAGCCGGCATATTGCTGGTATAGATTGCAGTAGAACGAGCGCACCGGGTAGTCTTTTGATTTGATGACCTCGGTTGTCCTGCCGATGACGAATGAAAGCCCTGTCATCGCCATGATGCCTTTCTGGGCCGATGCCATGCAGAAGTCGATGTTGTCCCGCTCCACATCTATCGGAATCATTCCTAGCGAGGATGTGGTGTCGGCCACCATGATGGCCCCATGCCTGTGCGCCGCAGCCCCGATCTCGCGGATCGGGTTCAGCACACCGGTTCCGGTCTCGTGGTGGCAACAGTAGACCACCGCTATGTCCGGATTGGTCTCCAATGTGTCTTCAATGGCCTTGAGGTCAGGAATGTCATAGACGGAGGATTTCAGGTCGATGTGTGGCAGACCGTAACACTGGCAGACCTCGGCCGCCCTTGAGCTGTAGGCTCCGTTGTCCACGATGAGCATCTTCTTGCCATCTGGCAGCAAGGAATTGACACAGACGTCGATGCAGATCGTCCCCGAACCGCAGAACAGCACGCTTGTGTACTCTTGGGGATCAGCGTGAACCACTCCGAGGATGTCCTTGCGGAACTGTGCCATCTTTTCAGCGAACTCTTTCTCTCTCGGGCAAATGTCCGGGACGATCTGAGCCATCTTCACGGTGTCGGTTGTCGTGGCCGGGCCGGGATTCAGCAGAACGTTGCGCCTTATGTTTAATCTCTCTGTGTTCATTTTTCGTTTGCCTTTATGTTTTGCTTCATTTGTCAAGAAACTCCATGAACGCGTCTCGGTTCTGGACAGGGGTGGTTGTCGGACGGCCGAGATCCTTGCGGTTCCCCCTATGGACACGGACCTCCAACAGAACCGGGCCACGCATGTCTTTCAATGCTGCAAGGGCTGAATCCAGCTCCTCTGAGGTCGTGACACAGACGGCTTCCTTGTAGCCGGCCGCCTTGGCTATTCCTGTAAGACTTACCTTTAGCCCAACGGTCGGCTGCCCGCCTACAGAGTCATGCGCTCCATTGTTGAATACAACATGGACAAGGTTCGCTGGAGCCTTGCCGGCGATGATCGCCATGGAACCGAGGTGCATGAGAGCGGCTCCGTCGCCGTCGAAACACCATACTCTTCCGCCCGTCTTCTCGAGAGCGATTCCGAGGGCTATCTGGCTGGCGTGTCCCATGGAGCCGACTGTGAGGAAATCCCTTTCGTGCCCTTGCCCCCTTGCCGCTCTATACTCGAACAATTCGCGGGAGATCATCCCGGTCGTCGCGACGATGACATCATTATCCCTGAGGCTCGCGGCCACTTTCTGGATTGCATCTTCCCTTGAGAGGGGATATTCATTGACCTCATGCCTTTGCAGGGTGTATGGTTCGAATGTGTTTTTCCGCACGATGAAGGCGAACGCCTCCCCGCTCTCGTCCATGTGCCTGACGGCCTCGTCCAATTGGCCTCTGAACCCCGTCTCGTCCTGGCTCAGAATCACGTGCTTGATGCCCATAGTGTCAAGCAAGGGGAGTGTGACCTTGCCTTGTTTGGCGTGCTGGGGCTCGTCGTGCACTCCCGGCTCTCCTCTCCACCCGATTACAAGCAGGATGGGAATCCTGTAGACCTCCTTGTCTGTCAGCGAAGCCAGCGGATTGATGGCGTTGCCTTCCCCTGAGTTCTGCATGTAGACGCATGGAATATGTCCGGTCGCGAGGTAGTGCCCGGCGGCGAGGCCGATGGCGCCCCCCTCGTTGGCGGCGATGATGTTGTGCCTGTCATCCAGTGTGTCAGAGATGAAAGCGCAGACATTCTTCAGGAGCGAATCCGGCACACCGGCGAAGAAGTCAATCCCTTTCGCGGCGAGAGATTCTATGAATATCTTGGGAGAGAGCATATTTCTTATTGTTTTTTTGTTCCCGGAATGAGATTCAGAATCTCCTTGATCGGCATGCAGAGGTCGTTAGCCTCCAGTGAGCGGCCGTGCTCAAGGATGGACTTCGCGCAGTTCACCATCGCCGGGTAGGCACTCCGGAGCATGTGGTTCGCATAGATGACCACGTTGATGCCCCATGAAGCCAACTCTGTCTCCGTGAATTGGTTGTAAGTCGTCGGTACGGCCACTATCGGTGTCGTGGGATCCGTCTCCCTGAACTTTTGACAGAACTCTTTGATGTCCATCCCGTCCTTGTTCTTGGAGTGGATCATGATTCCGTCAGCCCCGGCCTGCACGTAGGCGCGGCAGCGCTCGAGCGCATTCTCAATGGACTTGCCGGCGATGAGTGACTCGCAGCGTGCGATGATCATGAAATCTTCAGTGATCTGCGCTTCCTTGCCGGTTTTGATCTTGGCGCAGAATCCTTCGATGGTGTCCTGTGTCTGTACCGCATCTGTGCCGAAGAGGGAGTTCTGCTTGAGCCCGACCTTGTCCTCGATGATCACAGCGGAGATTCCGAGCCTCTCCAAAGTCCTGACAGTGAATCCGAAATGCTCGACCTTTCCTCCGGTGTCACCATCGAAGATGACCGGTTTAGTCGTGACTTCAAGCGTGTCGTTGAGGTCGTGCAGCCTTGTGGTCAAATCAACCGCCTCGATGTCCGGCTTACCTTTGGACGTGGAGTCAGTAAGAGATGAGGACCACATCCCGTCGAACTGTCTGGTCTCTCCGTTCACCTCCACGCTTGTCTTCTCTATGATGAGTCCGGTGAGCCCGCAGTGTGACTCCAGGATCCTGACTATCGGTTTCGCGTCTATGAGCCTGCGGAGCCTTTTCATCCTGATTTCAGGAGTGGTTCCGAATCCTTCGATCTCCTCCGCCAGTTTGGACGAATTGATCCCTTGGGTGTAAGGGATCTCTATGACTTCACCTCCGATCTCCTCCATGACCTTGAAGACCTCTTCGCGGAGTTTCCTGGCCGGTCCCTCTTTCCAATCGTCACCATGGATGATGTAGTCGGGACGGTATCTCCGCAGATTGTCGACGTAGCTCCATTCGTCTTGTGGCACGACATCAACCACGCCTTTTATGCTGCGTACGACAGCCTCCCTTTGCCCGTAAGTGAGCACCGGAAGCCTCTTGTGCGTGGCAATCGCCTTGTCCGTGAACAAACCGATGATCACGTCCCCATGCTTTGCCCCTTCCGTTATGATGTTCGTCAGCCCCGGATGCATCACATCCGCTATCATTCCAAGATATACTTTCTTCGCCATCTCTCTGTCAATTTCAATCGTTACACGATCAGTCACCAATCGCCTGAACCTTCGCGAAACCGCCCGGCCACAGCCGCAATCTTCAAATATAATCAAAAACCACTGAATATTTCAGAAGATTTTGATTACTTTTGACAGTTATCATTCATCGTGTCAAGAGGCTGATAGTACATGGCCAAAGAGCGGTGTCGAAAATGTGGTTATAAATGAATAAGATAAAGACAGCCGCGATCATGGCGGCGGGACTGGGAACCCGTTTTGGCAGATATACGGAGAATATTCCGAAAGGATTCATCGAAGCTGGCGGAAAGCCTATGGTTGTGCGTTCAGTCGAAACGCTTCTGGGTTGCGGTATCGACAGGATCATCATCGGCACTGGCTACAGGAAGGAGGCCTACGAGGCTTTGCGGGACAGGTATCCTCAGATTGAGTGTGTCTTCAGTCCTCGCTATGCCCAGACAAACAGCATGTTCACGCTCTACAACATGCGCGGGACCATAGGGTCGGATGACTTCATCCTTCTGGAGTCCGATTTGGTTTACGAAAGCAAGGCCATCACGTCTCTTATGGATTGTGAATATCCCAGTGCGATGCTCATCACGCCTGTCACCAAGTTTCAGGATCAGTACTACGTGGAGATGGATTCGGACAACGTCTTGGTCAACTGTTCGACCGACAAGAGTGCCATACACCCTGCCGGTGAGCTTGTCGGCATACACAAGGTCAGTAATGCTTTCTACAGATGCATGTGTGATGACTATGGCGCCAAAGCCGACATGTGCCCGAAACTGGGTTATGAATATGAACTTCTCCACGTTTCCCGCACCCTCATGCCGATGAATGTCTTGAAAGTGGATGGTCTCCTCTGGTACGAGATAGACGATGAGGCGGATCTGGAATATGCCCAAAAACACATTCTCACATTGATTCACTGAGTCTTCAAAAAAAACGGCCGGAGATTTTATCCGGCCGTTTCGTATAATAAGAAGTTATTCTGCTTTAGAAGAGATAGGCGACACCGACTGTGAACTGGCTTCTGTGACGTGTGGCGTCACCGTCACCGGTGTAGCGGTTGACGAGGCCGTAGTCGTAGCCGATCTTGAAGCGGACGATGTCGTAGAAGTCAACGGCCACTCCGCCGCCGAGCATGATGTCGAAACGGCCGTAGTTGTAGTCATCGTCGTAGTTGTTGATCGTGGCGTCTTTTGAGAAGCCGGCCACTGAACCTTTCACCTTTGTCTTTGAGGCCAGTCCGTAGGCGAGTGTCGGTCCGGCATAGACGCGTCCCACGATGTCATTGGTCAGCGGAAGTCCGGCGTTGAACATCACTGGGACTGACAGATAGTGCTCCGTGGCGTCCACCTTTGTGTCGACAAGCCCGAAATAGTTGTCGGCGTCGCTCTTTGTCACCAAGGTGTAGTAGAGTCCCGGGGCTACGTTCAGCGCGCCGGTGACATTGATGTTGTAGGAACCTCCGACGTAGAATCCGCTGAGGTTGGTTGTGCTGGTAGTGTTGCTGACCTTTGCCTTGTCAGAAGAGTTGACATAACCGATGCCGATTGATGGCTGTGCGAGAGCGGCTGTTCCGATGAGCATCATGGATGCCGCAAGGATTGTTGAAAATACTTTTTTCATAATCAATGTGAATTGAAAATTTTTAACAGCCGCAAAGATATCAAATTTTAATCCAATCTACCAATATATTTGCAGAAAGCAACGCTTTTGTCAGATTTTTCAACCAAATGACAATTTGGAATATTGTGTCGCTTCGGCAGGCTCAGCGACCGGAGAAGGAGGCCACGGCTCATTTGCCGCCCACATCGGTCGCTGAGCCTGTCGAAGTGACCGCATCGGACGGTTCTCTTCACCCGGTCACTGAGCCTGTCGAAGTGACCACAGCTGGAGACTCTCTTCTCCGGTCACTGAGCCTGTCGAAGTGACCCACATGGTCGGGATCTCTACCTTAGCTGAAGATAATGCCTCCGAAGCTCTTCCGGGAACTTCTCGATGGAGTAGCGCAGCATAGTGCGAGGCATCGAGGTGGCATATTCATTAAGAAAAGCTTCCAACCTTGGTTGATCGCGCTTTCCGGCCTCTCGAAGCATCCACCCGATAGCCTTGTGCATCAAGTCGTGCGGATGGCGCATCAGCTTTACAGCCAACGCATAAGTGTCATCATATTCCCTGCCACGGATGAACGTGAACGTCGAGACCACCGCGATTCTCTGCTCCCAAAGTGACTCGCTGTCCGCCAATGAATATATTCGCTCACGCTCCTCCGGTCTGTCCAACAGATACCCTCCGACGATCGCCGGGGCGGTCAGATCCACCAAGTCCCAGTTGTTGATCATCTCAGTGTGAGCCAGATAGAACTCAAACACATCCTTTGGAACCGATTTCCGGCATTGGCCCACCAGAATCAGAAGACCGCACAGCCGCACCTCGTGCCACTGAGACTCCAGCAGCCCCTCGATCTCTGTCAGCGAAGCGAACATATTCTTTCTCGCCACTGACCTGACATTCGGTACAACGACACCCAGAAACCGGTCGCCTTCGCCATATTCCCCGACCCCGCATTTGAAAAACCTCGGAAGGACTACTCGCTTTTCTTCGGAGTGCAGAGCGTCCAATTCGGCCGTTATCCTTTTTACGAAAGAGTCGACTACTTCAGCGTTTTCGTGGCTGACAAGAGAGTCCTGCGCCGCCTGCTGATTATGTGTTGATGTGCTTTTGTCCTTATCTTTCAATGAATGTGCTTTCATGCTGTTTGTCCTGTCGGGTTGTGGCAACCAAATCTTGATCTGACAAAGGTAGTGTTTACAAACCTAAATAACAACAGCCTGGAAACGATGAGCCTCGCTGAGTGCTACCGTTTCCAGGCTGATGGTTTCCGAATATTTCGCCGTGGCGCTTAACCCTTTGGCAGTCAGTGAACTGTGTGGGTTCCCCTGTTGCTTTTCGTGGGCAGGGATATATTCTCTATCGCTTGATAATAAGGATGTTACCCGCCACGATGATTGCTAAGTGCCAAGACGTGTGGTTGGATAGTCGACTATCTCTTGGAGGTGACGTCAGTCTCGTACTTCTCCACGGCGGCGATGAAGTCCTGGCCGACCGGGACACCGTTCTTGAGGTTGAAGTAGTCGTAAACGGCTCCGAACGGAAGTGACTTGGCCTCCTCCAGGAGGGCGAGACGCTGGAAGTACTTGCCGTTGTCCTCGTACTGGCGTAGGGTCTCAAGCGGCTCGAGGAAGGCCTGAAGCATGCACTTCTGGGTCGAACGGGTGCCGATGATGTAGGCTCCGATGCGGTTGATCGAGGCGTCGAAGTAGTCAAGACCGATGTGTGTACGGTCAAGGGCATCCGCGCGGACAACCTCCTTGAACAGGTCGAGGGTCTGGTCGTTCATCGTGACTACGTGGTCGGAGTCCCAACGTACCGGACGGCTTGTGTGGAGCATCAGCTCAGGAACGAAGAGGAGCAGGGAAGCGACCATGTCGCTGATGTTCTCGGTCTGCTCATAATGGCCTGTGTCAAGGGTGTACATGAGCTTGCGGGTCGAGCAGTAGCCGGTCACGAAGTCGTGTGATCCGACAGTGTAGCTCTCAAGCCCGATTCCGAAGAGCTTTGCCTCAAGGCAGGTCTTCATGTCCGGAAGGTTCTCGGAGAGGATCTCGTCCAGAGACTGAGCCATGATCTCGCGGTAGCGGAGACGCTCGACGGTCTGGTCCTTTGAGCCGTCATGAACCCAGATGTTCATGATGCAAGGGTCTCCCTGGAACTTACCCATGGCGTCGGCCACCCTGCGGCAGCGTTTTGTGTGCTCGATCCAGAAATCACGGATGGACTTGTCAGGGTTGGCGAGGGACAGATCACCGCTCTTAGGATGCGAGAAGGAAGTCGAGTTGAAGTCGAGCTTCATTCCGTTCTCCTTTCCCCATTCCATCCAGCTCTGGAAGTGGGCCGGTTCGACCTCGTCACGGTCAACGTGCTTGCCTTGGAAATCCCCGTAGATCTCGTGCAGGTTCAGACGCTGTGTTCCGGCCAGAAGGCTCTTCACGAACTTGATGTCGGCGCGGAGCTCGTCGATGTTGCGGGCGCGGCCAGGGTAGTTGCCTGTCGCCTGGATTCCTCCGGTGAGCGCGGTGTCGTTCTCGAATCCCATCACGTCATCAGCCTGCCAGCACTGGAGGGAGATCGGGGTCTTCTCAAGAAGTTCTATCGCCTTGTCTGTGTCGACGCCGATGGCGGCGTAGCGTTCTTTGGCCATTTCATAGGCCTTTGTTATCAAATTCTCGTTCATGCTATTTTTAGTTTATTGATTTGTGATATTCTTAATGTTGCTTCCTTTGCACTTCCGTAGCCGATGATTCCCGGGAAGTCTGTTCTTGGTTAATTTCCCGGCTCGTAGGTGGTTGTCTGGATGGAGTTTCCGATGATGCGACGCATGTCCCAGCGGTCTCCGACAAGACCGGCCACCTTTGCTTGAAGCATGATGTTGCCGATCGCCGTGCCTTCCATAGGGCCTGCGATGACAGGGATGCCAAGCTTGTCAGCCGTCAGTTGGTTCATCAGCTTGTTGGCCGAGCCTCCGCCGATGATGTGCAGCTTCTCAATCTTGAATGACGCGAATCCCTGAAGCATCCCGATGACTTCCTTGTACCTGTTTGTGAGGCTGTGGTAGATGCAGCTGATCATCTCGCCGTCATTCTCCGGAATCCTCTGGCCAGACTCCTTGAGCGCAGCCTTGATCTCGGCGTCCATGTCCTTAGGGGCGGCGAAACGAGGATCATCAGGGTTGATTATGGATGGAAAATCGATGGCCTCGCGTGCCATGGCCTCCATCTGGGCGTATGAATATTCCCGTCCTTCGCTCTCCCAGGTCTTGCGGCTCTGCTCCAGCAGCCACATCCCCGTGATGTTCTTGAGAAACCTGGTCGTGCCTTCTATTCCGCCCTCGTTCGTGAGGTTATATTCATAAGACCTTTCATCGATGATAGGAGTCTTGGATTCGATGCCCATCAGGCTCCAGGTGCCGCTGCTGAGGTAGGCGAAGTTCTCGCCGGCAGCCGGGACAGCCGCGATGGCGGAAGCGGTGTCGTGTCCCGCGACAGCGATCACAGGGACTGGCTCCATGCCGGTCTCCTCGCAGATTTCCTTTTTCAGAACTCCGACCTTGGTGCCCGGCTGGGTGATGTCCGGCAGGATCGAAGGGGCGATTCCGAGCCGCTCCAGCAGGTCTCTCTGGAAGTCCCTTGTGCGTGGATTGATAAGCCCCGAGGTCGAGGCGTCGGTATATTCACAGATCATATTGCCGGTCAGCATGTACGCCAGCAGGTCAGGCATGAAGAGGATCTTGTCGGTCTGAGGCAACCTTGAGTCCGCTTCTTTGCTTTGGGCGTAGAGCTGGAAGATGGTGTTGAAGTTCATGATCTGGACTCCTGTGACGGAATATAGCTCCTCGCGAGGGATGATCCTGAACACCTCCTCAGGGATGCCGTCTGTGTAAGGGTCTCTGTAAGCCCTTGGCAATCCGATGATTCCGCCATCTTTGCCGATGTGGCCGAAATCCACACCCCAAGTGTCGATGCCGATGGACTCAATCTTCACGCCCATTGCGGCGACCTTCTTGAGCGTCGCTTTGAAGTGGTCGAAAAGGGAATTGATGTCCCAGTAATACTTTCCGTCAATCTCTTTGACGGCATTCGGGAATCTATAGACTTCCTCTGAAGTCAACTTATCGTTTTCGACAGTTCCGATGATGGCTCTGCCGCTCGTGGCTCCGAGATCAAATGCTAGAAATTTCATAATCATGTGGCATTATTTGACTATTACAAATTTCGTTTTTTCTGATTTTTTGTCGTTGAGGATTCTGATATTATGACTTGGAAATTTGATAGGGAATAATTTTTTGTTATATTTGTGAATCACAACCACTAAGTAATCGTTAAAAAGTAAGTTGGTAAAGATTTGGCGGTATTTTCGAGGATAGATTTCTTTTGGAAGAAGGAGTGTGCCGGTGGCACATGACTGATGAGAAAAGAAATATAGACATAAAAGACAATCAAAGATTACCAAGTTATTTTTTAAGGATTACTAAGGCTAGGCATTGGAAACCATGGCTTCTGTACATCTCAAATATTTGGCGGTCAACCCTGTTGACCTTAAGTGGGGAACGGCGGTCAATTCCGTCGGCTTTCAGGAAATAGCTCCGGGAATGGACTATCCTCCGCGCAACCATCCTTCGCGTTATGTCTTTTCCGTGGCCAGCGGGAGGGTGCTTCAGGAGTATCAGCTGCTGTACATAACAGAGGGCAAGGGCAAATTCTTCTGCGAGACCCTTGGACGCTCCAAGGCCATTCCGGTCAAGAGCGGGATGATGTTCCTTTTGTTCCCGGGGGAGTGGCACACCTATTATCCGGACAAGGCCACGGGCTGGAAGGAGTACTGGATCGGTTTCAACGGGACGTTCATAGACAACCTTGTCCATCAAGGATTCTTCCCGAAGGACAGGCCGATCTTCAAAGTCAACATCCACGAGGATCTTGTGAACCTTTACACGGCCGCGATCACTGCCGCCGTGAATCAGGAGTCGGGTTTCCAGCAGGTTCTGGCCGGAATTGTCGACAGGATGTTGAGCCTGGCGTATTTCTACGACAGGAATTCCCAGTTCCAGGAGTCGGACACGGCGAACAAGATCAGTCAGGCGAAAGTCATGATCCACGACAGCTACATGTCGATCTCTCCTGAGGCGGTGGCGGCCAAGCTTTGCCTGAGCTATTCCTCGTTCCGCAAGACTTTCAAGGAATATACAGGGTTCTCGCCGGCGAGGTTCATCAACGAGGTGCGGATGAGCAAGGCCAAGGAACTGCTGACCAACACCTCGATGAGCATCAAGGAGGTGGCCTACAATGTGGGGTACAACAACCATGACTATTTTTTCACGGCGTTCCGCCACATGACGGGCCAGACACCGGCTGAATATCGCAACGCCACTCAGGTCGCAAAGTTATGACCTTATGGCCGCGGAGTTTGTGGTTCGGTATGGCCGACACCAGCAATCCCGTATTTGGTAATGTTCATACACATAGTGAGTTATGAAATCCTGCCCTCCCGATCGCCCCGGCAACAATTTGTAACTCTCTGCTAATGAATGGGTGATATTCCACCCGTTGATTTTCAAGGGGTCCGGGGAAATCGGTCCCCGGTAAACGGAACAACGTTCCGGCCTTTTTTGACAAAGTCAAAAAAAGGCCG
>CAKULN010000056.1 GCA_934667175.1 uncultured Bacteroidales bacterium
GAACACAACCGCCACCGTGCGGATAGCCGGCAAACCTGATCAGCAGTTGAAATCCGGAACCCACAAGATCACTGTCGTTCTTTAGCCCAAAGGCAAAACACCACTATTTTCATTTACAACAAGTTGCCCGTCACCGGCTCTGTATCAGCCAGTGGCGGGTAACTTATTATATTATAACAACATAGCACAACATCTTTAGTGTAAACGCACTAAAGGCAACGTGTTAAGCAATTCATTTAAAAGAAGTTACACCGCACCGTCACAGTTCTAAAGTCGGCCGGTGGCTCGGAGGAAGTCTGTGAGGGAGATGTGGTACCGGGTGACGGCTTCGACGAGGTTGCTTTTGGACTGGTGCCACTGGAAGCGGGCGGTCAGGTAGTCGGAAAGCGGGCACATTGAGGCGGAGTAACGGTTGGAGACCACACGGAGATTCTCCTCGGACTGGGCCAGGGCGTCTTTCGCGCAGGAAATCAACGCACGGCTGTCACGCAGGTTTGTCTCGGCCTGACGGGCCTCAAGGGTCATCAGTTTCTCGTTTTTCTGATAGTCCAGGACAGCGTTGGAGACATCGGCCTTGGCCTTGCGGACTTTGTTGTAGCCTTCACCCCAATGGAAGATCGGGATGGAAAGGGACAGCATGGCCGCGCACATTCCTTTCTGGAGTTTCTGCTCGTACGGAACGTAGGTACCGTTGCCGGCATCCACCATAGAACTCAGCTTGATGTTGCCGTAGTTCATGTAGGCGCCCACAACGGCAAGCGAAGGAAGGTACTCACCTCTTGTCATCCGGACTTGGTTCTTGGCCACATCAATCTGAGCCTGAAGGAGTTTGAGCTCCGGCCTTGAGTCCACTGACAAGGCTGGGACATCATCTGAAAGACTCGCTTCGACATCGGACAGGAAAGCGTCACCGGTGACTATCCGCGTGTCGAACGGAACGCCTACCACACGGCACAAGGCCATCCGGCAGAGTTCCACACCACCGGCCACTTTCTGTAACTGGTACTCGACCTCCGAACGTTTGGCTTTCACGGTCAACAGATCAGCGTCAGTGGCCATTCCGGCCCCGGCGGAGACAGAGACCTGTGACAGAAGGGTGTCCATCTGAGCCTTGAGTTCCTCGACCATCCGCATCTTCTCCTGGACGGAGACATAGGTCCAGTAGGCGTTGTCGGCATCGGAGATGACTTCCGCGCGGGTCATGCGCATCTTCTCTCCGGCAGCCTCCTCGCCTATCTTGGACATTTTCTTGCCGGTCACAATCCGGCCACCGGCGTAAAGGGGTTGGGTAAGTGTGATCCCGGCCATGTACGTGCCCTTCATGATCAGGTCCATTCCGCTCATGCCCTGATCCGGGGTCACGTATATTCCAGTACCGTTGGCATCCACGGAAGGAAGAAAGGCTGACGTGGCGACCTTGCCGTCAAGCCGAGACTTAAAGATCTCATTCTCAGCCTTGCGGATGTCCTCGCTGCTCTCAAGGGCCATCTCCCGGCAAGTTTTCTGGTCAAGGGTTAAAGGAGACTGCGCGAAGGTGGTGGCACTGAGAGACAGGGACAGTGCCAGAGCGAGCATATTCATAGATAACGTCTTCATATTCATTGAATTATTTGGCAATATGGTAGAAAGTGGAATAGAGGACCGGCAGCAGGATGAGGGTGATCAGCGTGCCGACTGCGAGACCCGCCATAATGCAGACGGCCATCGCTCCGTACATCGGGTCGCCGAGCAGAGGAACCATGCCGACGATGGTGGTCAGCGAAGCCATAAGCACCGGGCGCACCCTGGACACGGTCGCCTCGATGACGGCTTTGTAAGGTGAGAATCCCTCCTCGCTTTGAAGGCGCGCGATCTCGTCCACAAGCACGATGGCATTCTTGACCATCATCCCGATCAGGCCGATCATCCCGATCATCGCCATGAATGTGAACGGCTGCCCGGTGATCAGAAGCGCCGGAGTGATTCCGCAGATCACGAACGGGAAGCAGATTATGATGAGAGCCACCTTCTTCCATGTTCCGAACAGAAGCAGCAGGATTCCAAGCATCAGCATCAAAGTCAGAGGCAAGTACTTGAACACATTGGCCATAGCCTCGTTCTGGACACCCATGTCCCCGATCCATCTCATTGAATATCCTTCCGGAAGATCGATGGCTTCGATTGACTCGCGGATCGAGGAGACCACTTTTGCGGCGGTCGCGTCCGGATTGTCCGGATCCGGGTCACATTCGACCTCGATCGCCCGGCGACCGTTCAACCTGCGCACAACACTCTCCTCTGGACAGAGGCTCACGCTGTCCGCCACGGAGGCAAGAGGCACGCTCCGGAAAATCCTGTCCTGGATGTCCTCTCCCAACTTGCCGGAAGCCAATGCGCCACGCAATTGATCATCAGGAATATGCATGTTCATCATACTCCACACGGGAATGTCCTTCATCGACCGGATTTTAGACCCGTCAGAGTTCCTGACCTTAAGATCAACAAGCACCATCCTGTCTTGATCGTTCAGGACTCCGACCGGCATTCCGTCCCCGGCGGCCAAAACGGCATTGCCCACATCCCCTCTGGAGACTCCGCTTCGGAGGGCGTTCAACTGATTGAACGACACCACGTATGATTTTCCCATCGGTTTCCAGTCATTCTCGACCGAGTACTTGTCCACATAAGGACTTGAGCGCATTATCTCCTCCGCCTGGGCGCTCAGGTCGCGAAGCACAGCCGGATCCGGGCCGGTGAACTCCACCTCAACCGTGTGGGAGGTACTGATTGAGAAATTGTACTTCCTGATTCGGATGTAAGCCTCCGGGAATGCGTCGCGGAAGCGTCTGCGCACCTCCGGGATGACCTTCAGCACATCCTTGTAGTTCCGGCAATCCAGCATCAACTCTCCGTAGCAGTCGCCTCCGGAGGTCATCGGCCTCACAAGGCAATAGTGGGCCGGAGCGCTGCCCTGACTGGCGGACACCCTTGTGATTTCCGGGGTGTCCTTGAGCATCCCGCGCATCTTCTCAAGATTGTCACGGACAGTCTCCGGGGAAGTCTGAACCGGGAAGAAACACTCCACGACAAACTGATTGTAGTCGAAATCAGGGAAGAACAGATTCTTGACCTTGAGCATCCCAAGGGCACAGACCAAAAGCAGAGCCACGGCAGCGCACACGGTTGTCTTCTTGTAGGCGACCAATGTGGAGACCACCTTTCTTATGGCCCGGTGGACCGGAGAGTTCATAACCCCGGTGTCCTTACCGTCTCCGTCCTTGTAATGTCTTGGCAGCCAAGACTTGGCACAGAACGGCACCTGGACGAGTGCCAGGAACCAGCTGGCCATAAGGCTGACGCAAAGCACGAGGAAAAGGTCACTGGCATATTCCCCGGCGGTATCAGGAGACAGATAGACGCTGATGAAAGTTATGGCCGCGATCACGGTGGCTCCAAGAAGCGGCATAGCCGTGTTCTGGCCTATCCTGTAGAGGTAGGTCTTCGGTCCGAGGCCACGCTTCTTGTCAACCAGAATGCCGTCCATGATCACCACCGCATTGTCCACAAGCATTCCCATCGCGATGATGAACGCTCCCAGTGAGATTCTCTGCAATGTCGTGCCCATCACCAGCAGAATCGGGAAAGACACTGCCACCGTCAGCACAAGGCCGAAGCCGATTATCACTCCGCTGCGGAAGCCCATGGCGAACACCAGCACGAGAATGACAATCAGCACCGATTCCAAAAGATTGAGCATGAAGGAGCTGATGGCTGACTTGACTTTGTCAGGCTGAAAAAATATCTTCTCCAGCGTCATCCCTGCCGGAAGATCCTTCTCGATCACTGCAAGCGAGGCCTCGACAGCATTCCCGACATCAGGCACGATGGCGTCGTCCTCCATCGCCGCGCAGATCGCCACAGCCGGACGCCCGTCCACAAAAAAGCCGTTGCGCTGTGGTTCTGAATATTCACGGGCCACCGTAGCCACGTCTCCCAACCGCACGACCTTTCCATCGACGGTGGAGATGACAAGGTTACGGACATCGTCCTCATTTTTGACGCCATTGTCCACCCGCACCGCGATCCTATCCTCCGAGGAGGTCACAGAGCCCGCGTCCACACTCTTGCACGTTCCCTGAAGCGCCATCATTACCTGCGTGGGAATCAAGCCGTTACGAGCAATCCTCTCCTTGGAGAGGGTCACGCTGATCACCTCGTCCCGGACTCCGACCACATTGACTCGCTTGACACCTTTCACATCCATGATCGCCCGGCTGACATATTTGGCGTACCTGTTCAGGTCGGAATAGTCATAGCCGTCCCCGTAGAGGGCATAGAATATCCCGTAAGTGTCAGTCATGTCATCTATCACGATCGGAGCACGACAGTCCTGCGGAAGATAGACCGCAACATCGTTCACCTTGCGGCGAAGCAGGTCGAAATGCTCCTGAAGCTTGTCGTTGAGAACCGTCATCTTGAACTCAACGGTGATCATTGCGACCCCGTTCTGGCATTCCGTCTTGACCTTGCTCACGTCCGGAAGAGCCCTCAGCGCGTCCTCCATCCGGATGGCCGCCTTCAACTCGACATCATGGGCGCTGGCTCCCGGATAGGAGATCACGACCATCGCCTGTTTCGCGCAGATGGCCGGATCCTCCAGTTTCGGCATGCTCAAAAAAGCCAGCACACCAGCCACCAGGATGGCCGCGACCATCGACCAGAAGATGACCGGCCTTTTGATGAAATATTCAGTCAACTTCCTCATAACAGGCCTCCGACATTAGACTCCGGCTGCCTGCCGAGGATCCTTACTTTCTCTCCCTGCTTTAAGGTGGCGGCTCCCGCGCAGACGACTTCCTCCCCGGATGCTATTCCGCTGACAAGCAATTTGTCAGCCTGGTCTGTGGCCGCGACAGTCACGTCAGCCCTGACAAGCGTGGAATCGCTCCCGACCGTCCAGACAAAGGCCTGTGCCCCATCGTAACGCACAGCCGCGAGAGGCAGTGTCAGCCCTGAAACCCCGACCTCTTTATCGCCCCTGTCAATGAGCACTTCCACATTGGTTCCGGGCAGGAGGTCAGCACTTTTAGTTCCCGAACATCTCAACGTCAGCCTGTAGAGTTGGTTCCCGTCAGCCTTCGGAGCGACGCTCACTAAGGACAAAGGTACGGAAACGCCCTGCGGAGTCCTGCAAGTGAATGACTTGAAGGTCTCTTTCAAACGATACTCCAAGACGGGAATGTCCACCAGAACCTCGACCTTCGAGACATCCATCATCGAGAACACCGGAGTTCCCGCGTCCACCATCTCGGAGGCCGCGAAATTCACAGCCTTGATGTAGCCGGAGACAGGAGCGTAAAGTTTTGTGTAGGCAACCTTGTTCTGGTTCAACTTCAACTGGATTCCCAACTGCGTCAGACCGGCCTTGGCCTTCTCATAGTCATTGGCCGAAAGGCTTTTTTTCTCGAAGAGTTCCCCCAGTCTGCCGACCTCGTCCGACAACTGGTCATACTGGACCTGAAGCGCCTCCAGTCCAAGTTTGTAATCCTTGTCATCCAAGTTTGAGAGCAACTGACCCGCGCGGACATAATCTCCTTCCTTCACATTCACGCTCTCAATCTGGCCTGCGGTCTTGAAAGCCACATTGATGGAACTTGCCTCTTTGACAACTCCCGGATAGGATGACACCGATCCCGCTCCAGCCTCTTCGACACGGACTGTTTTCACGGTGCGGACCGAAGGTGTGGCCGATTTTCCTTTCCCCGCGCATCCGCAAAGGATGGCCGGAACCGCCAGCAATAAGAATAATAACGGACTCTTTCTCATGATATTCATAGATTTTCAAGCGGCAAATTTCAGCATTCCGCCCAGAATCCCGTTATTCTCAAATCCCGCAAAACTGTTCAATAGTTCGGCATTTTCGCAATCGCAGGCACAAATAAAGTAAAATAATGTCCAATTAATGACTACCTTTGTCAGCATGGACAACGACAACATAATCCGGACTCTTGGTCTGATGACAATCTCCGCCATCGGCCAAGGAAGCGCTGTCGGCAAGGACCTGATCATAGCGGACACTGATGACAGCAAGGATGTGCTTGACGCAGAGGAGGTCAGGCCACTGGTGAAATCGGAGCATCCCTACAAGCTTGAGGCGGCCCTGTGCCTTGTCTGCAAGGGTGGCTCGATGAAAGTGCGGATCAATCTGATTGAATATTCCATCGCATCGAACGATTTGATGGTCACGATGCCTGGAGAAATCGTTCAGTGTCTGGAGATCTCCCCAGACTGCCGACTGACGCTCATAGGGTTCTCCGACAAGTACTATTACCCGATAACCAGCGGTGAGCAGGTCAACACGATGTCATCCTTCTTTATTAAGAGGCCCGTGAATCATCTTGACAATGAAAAGGTCAGTGACCTGCTCTCGATAATCGGAATAATGAGAAGAAGGCTCTCCAATCCTGCCACCCGCGAGAAGGAACTGATCATCAAAGGCTACATCAACGCCCTGATCATCGAGGCCTACGAACTGATCAGCGACATTCTGACAAACGCCCCAAAAGTCAACCGGACCAGAGGCGAGATCATCTATTCCGACTTCATGTCCCTCCTGCAGCGGCACTACACCTCAGAGCGCTCCGTCACCTTCTACGCCTCCAAGCTGTGTATCTCTCCCAAATACCTCTCACAGACCATCATCGAGCAAAGCGGAAAACCTGCGACAGAATGGATCAAGGAATATGTCCTCCTGGAGGCCAAGGCTCTTCTCGGCACGCATCGCTACTCAGTGCAGGAGATCAGCGACCGTCTCAACTTCGCCAACCAGTCATTCTTCGGCACATGGTTCAAAAAAGCCGTCGGACTCTCCCCACGACAGTATCTGCAAAAAGACCCGTGGTAGTCAAACAACACACTATCAAGCAAATAAGCAATCACCTTTAGTGGATTCCAACCAAAGAGAATTGCTTATTTCAATGAATATCAAAGCGTTCCCCGACACGGCCATCCATCGCTCGTTCTCGGGTGCAGGCAGACCCAATTTGCACCCCGGCCAAGAAGTTTGACAGGTTCCGGGGGCAGAATCTGCCGTTTCGCACCCAGTTAAGATGATTGATCGGTTCCTGAGGGCAAACAGGCGCGATTCGCACCCGAAAAACATCAGGAAGGGACTTTACACGTCATTTGACATAGTAGCCGGACTGGAGCTCAAGTGTCTCTCCCCTCTTGATGGCGATGTTTTTCCCGGTGTATGAGGTGCCCCCAAGTTTGTACTGGACAATGTATGTGCCCTCCGGAAGGCTTGCCTCGTAGTACTCCTGGTAGGAGTAGGCACTGCCTGACGGATCGAAATGATAGCTTTTAGGATCGCTTGGGTTCTTGGAGTCAATGAAGACGATGTCCGTCATGAACTTTCCTTTCTCGCTGTTGACAAACTTGACATTGCCGCAAGGAATTCTGTTAGGCACAGGCAGGTCTATAAAAAACTCCTCAGAATTAATAGGCCAGTCCCTGACACCGGGCAATTTACCCGGAACATCAGAGAATATGCTCTTATAGTTCATGTCGCTCAATGTCACCTTCATCCGGTAACGAGTGGTTGCGTCAGACTCCGCCGTGTTCTCGACACTCCAGACCCAACCGCAATGGAAATCAAAAGTGGACCGGGAAATCGCCGGAGGCTGAGTGTTGATTAGTTCCGGAAGGTTCTTTATCTCCAACTTATAGTTGATGCCACCGTCCTTCGAATTGTCTATGATGGACAGATCTCTGATCTCACGGGTTCTGGAACTGCTGAAGTTGCAGCCCGAACTCAGGGAAAGCCCCGCTCCGGCGGCACCTCCCGACAAACCGGCTTCAAAAGACCAGGTCACTCCCGATGTGTAAGTCTGGGAGTTTATCGTGGTCGAAGGGGACGGAACCTGATTGAAGCGGACCGGAACAGAATTGCCTTTGTCATCGACAAGTGAGATGTCCACACGGTAGCCAGTCAGGAAAAAGCCCATGAAATCACCCGTCCAATCAGGCGGGATCGTCTTTTTGAACATGCCTAGATACATCCCGTCAGAAGCGACCGAGAATGTGGCGTCAACAATGTAGAAATCCCCGATGTAATTGCTCTTGGCCGACTTGAACGCATACAGCGGGATGATTGAATAGTACTGCTCAAAGCGTCCGCTGCCCGTCAATCTGAGTTCGTTCTTCTTGTACTTGTAGATCAGGGCCTTGTCTATTTTATAGTCATGGGACGAGTACAGATGAATGGATTGAAGCAAATCCTCGCCTGCCGTGTTCGCGGAATTAGCATCTCCAACCCACGACACAAGCCCGTTAAGGTTTGTCGGCGGGAAATCGTCCATAGTGAAGACTTTCCCGCTCCTGTGGAACGCGGCGAACAGGCAGTCGTCAAGTGTCTCCGCGGACAGGAATCCGATGTTCCGCTGCGAAAGGACCGACAACAAAGTAGAGGTCGGGGAAACCACGACCACCGCCGCTCCGCGTTGGTATGCATTCCAAATCTCGTCATCCTTGATGTCTTTCTCGCTGACAAAGACTACTTTGGCCTCATCGCACGAGACCTTCTTCCCGGTAAATCTTGAATATATCAACTCAAGAACATCCTCCTCCAGTTCAGACCAGACACAATAATCCAAATCTGATGTGCGATTCTCCTCTATGATCTCAGGCTCCGGATCAGGATCCAAATCTGATTTTCCTCCGCAGGATGCCGACAGCGCGAAAGCCGCGCAAAGCGCAAGTATATTCAACAAATCAATTATTCTTCTCATAATCACCTAATTTCATTCAGATAGTACATGAATATATTCACTGGTTTACTTGAATCCGTAGCCGGTTGAAAGTTTCACCGTTCCACCTGTCGTCACCCTTATGAGTCCGGTATATTTCCGGGTCTTGGTCTTGCCGTCCGATCCCTTGATGTCGCATTGGAGCTCATAGTCTCCGGCCACCAGAAACATGGAGCATGTGTTGCCTTGGCCATAAACGCTTTCGTCATGGTAGCTGCCGGTTTCCGGGTAACTCTTGTTGTACAAGCAGACATTGGTCATGAATGTGCCTTCCTCGGTGTTTGTAAGGTCAAATTTCCCGGTCGGAGCCCTGTTCGGCATTGGAAGGTCAAGGGTGACGGAATGCTGCTTCTGAACAAACTCAAGATCGTGGTAGTTAACGCTTCCCGAGTAGAAATAAGACGCGCCGTAGACAAGATTGTAAAGGTCGATCATGACTCTGTACTTGGTCTTTACATCGTAGTCTCCCGCAGGAACGGCCCACACCCATTGGCTGTAGAAACTGATGGTCGAAGTCGAGACAAGAGGAGGGTCCGTGATTTTATTGGACTTGAAACGAGGAAGGTTGTTGATCACGTAGTCATAGCCTACCGTGGATCCCTCATGTCTGCTCAGCACATCGCAGTCGCTGATCGTGCGTGAAGTGCTTGAGGAGATTGAAAATCCTGTGGTCGAGGAGATCAACGGTGACGTACCTCCCGTGATTCCTCCTCCGATTGAGAAGTTCCATCCCGTCGTGTAACTTGTCGAGCCGATGACCGTCTCAGGGGACGGTACCTGGACAAAACGTCCGACGGGAGAACCTGAAGTGTTTATTATGGTGAAGTTAGAACTAAGCGACTTTAGATAGAAACCGCAGATCCTTGCGTTGACCGCTCCGTGCTTCTTTGAGAAATTCCCTGTGTACATCTTCCCGGATGCGATGGAGACGGTGGAGGAGACAAGATAATAGTCCGTCGCTTCAGAGTCGCTCCCCTTGAATCCGTGCATCGGGGTGACTTTCAGCTGGACATCAACCGCGTAATCCCCTTCAAGATAATCGTGGCCGGACGCCACCACATTCGTTATCTTCTCCCTGACGTGATCCGAATGCGTCGTGTAGAGGCTTGATTCTTCCCAAAATGACGACGGGTCGAAGTTGCCGGTAGAATTCCGTAAGGTGTTGTTTACCCAAGAGACAAGACCGTTAAGGCTTTCGTCCACATCCATCCCCTCTGAAGGGTTGTTCACAACGCATTGGCCGGCACGTCCCTGCTGGAAGGCCACACATAGATAGTCCCTGGCTTCCACACCAAGTTGGTCAAGGACAGACGATGACGGTTTGCTGACAATCACAATGCAGTCTTTGCGGACATCCAGCGCGGAATAACCTGCCATGTCCGTGACAATCACCAAGGCGTTGTCCGCTGAAGACGCGGTTTCATCAAGACGGCCCTTGACCGCGGCGGTGAATTCCTCCGGAAGACCGGAAGCAACATAGGCCGGGAATGAAATCTTCTCGTCACTTGCTATGGACGATGGGTCACGGTAATCTCCCTCGATGATCACTTCGTCACCATAGTCAGGATTGTCCTTTGAGCAGGAGGCGGGGAAAAGAGCGAGAGCCAGCACAGAGGCTGAAATCAAAAGGGAACGTTTCATGTCGCTATAGGCTGTAATGCAGTTTTTGTTTGTAATTTTTGTCCACACAAATGGTAGCGGTCTTCTTGGTCAGATTATAGACAACAGACCATTGCGTGTTGCTTGTGATGTCACCTCCTTCGGAATTCAAGTCCGTGTGCACGTCATCAAGCAAAGACATGCACTCATCCTCCGTCATTATTCGGTTCTTCTTCTCCAGTGTCTCGTGAAGTTTGTCGTAACGTTCTCTTCCCCCACCAATGCTCTGCCAACCATCAGACAGATAAAAATTAGTAACATGATCAGTATTAATTAGATTCATCGACCAATCCTTTGCCGCCGGGTCATTCAGTGGCGGCACCTCGCCCGGCCGGTAATATTCAACGACGAGACTCTTTCCGCTCGCGTCGGCTATCAGGAAATGATAGTTAGAATCCGAATTGTCACCGTCCGCGAAAAAATTGTTAGTCTTGAAAACATCCACAGCCTCGTCAACGCTGGTACAGCCGTCCAAAGCCAATCTGATGGCCAGAGTCGGTACGATGTCGCTTTTCGTCTTGTCATGTTGTACGGCACCTCCTGTACCACGCAGTGACAGAACTCCGATGAACAGCCCAGCGTCATTCATTCCGTCCAGGCAGCAGTAGATTGAAGCTGTCACTGGCACCGACAGGTCTGTTTTTCCGTCAGACAACGCCCCGGCCACATAGACGTCTTTGTCCAGGAAAGGCAGGGCTGAGATGCAGATGGACTCTTTCACACCTTTTGTGACATTGTGCACCAGCATGTTGGTAGATGACACAAAACGATAATCAAAGTTGCGTCCGACCAGAACGTCCCCATCCGGTGATTTGACGCAGAAAGCGCTGCATCCGTAATCCATACCCTCGCCGGCCTTGCTTAACTGCACTGTGGTCAGACATGGTATGACTTTACCTAAAAGTTGAACGCTGGAACTTGCCCCACCGCTCTCCATAATCTCACCGATGCAATAATCGGCGCTATATTTCACTGAATATAGATGCCCGTCCGCCATATTCTTCAATGTTGACACCATGGCCTTCTGCTCGTCATTCCTAAGGAAGGCGGCAGGGTTGTTGGATGTGGTTGCGGATTCTTTCTCATGACAAGCAGGGAAAATGCAAGTCAGCGCTGAAAGACAAGAGACAAGATAGATAAAACGCTTCATAGTTTGATTTTTGTTTTGAAACAAACACTGAACCCACGGCGTGGCCAACCACGCCTATTAAAGGAGTGTTAAGACAAAAATACTAAAGAAAAGCGCCTGAAAAAAATGGGCTCACGGCAAATTTGCCAAGTCGCCAAGAAATTGTCGTACGGGCAGCCCTACTTTGTCGAATCAGCAGTTTTTTGTCGGACCGACAGGTTGTTGATTCTCCATTTCGCGGGAGTCATGCCCTCACTCTCCTTGAAGGAAGCGTTGAAATTGCTCAAGGAAAGGAATCCTGATTTTTGAGCGATTTCCGCGACGGTCACATCAGGATGTTCCAGCAACGCTCGTTTCGCATAATCAATCCTAAGCCCGCAGATCCATTCCCGGAAAGTCGCCTTGTATGTCTGATTGATGAAAGAAGAAAGGTACGTCCTGTTTGTGTACAATGTTTTGGACAGATCCGATATCGTAAGTCCTTGTTTCAGGTAGCCATCTGACTTTACCCATTCCTGCACAAGACGTTGTATCTCCGGATTGCAGGACACTGTCTCCTCTGCAGGAACTTCAGAATCCTGATCGCTTTCGATAGCCTTTTCCACAGTTTCATGAAAAAGCAGGTAATTCTGATAACTTACATACAGATAACAATAGAAAGGAACGGAAGACAACACCCACAGAAAGACCAGATTGTCAGGAAGGAAAGTCAAAGCCGAACAGCTGATGCCGAAAATGAGCATCCAATATGTCAGGACCGACATCCATCTGACATAGGTCTCGATGTTGTCAGAATGAGTGTTGTCCATCATTTTGACCGCCTTATGGTAGGCCTTGAGAAGATGGGAGGCCAAATACAGCCCGTACAAGGCAAGCATCAGGGCGAACGAATATATCATGCCGGCCTTCAACGGACCGTCTTTGGCAAAGAGGAGTACAGAAACGGAGAAGGCGACATACAGAAGCCATAGCATACAATGCCTCACGACCATCTTCCGGGTTATGTAGGACCGGTTCAGAAGCGTATGCAGCGCAGCGACGAACAATCCGTAGCTGAAGAAGTACGTGGAAAGGTTCATGACAATCGCGGCATTGACGTTGACATGTCTTATGTCAATGCACAGATGAACGGCATAATTCACCGCCAAGACCAGAAGCGCAGCACCCATCAAGTGCCTTGACCGCAGGTAATTGTCGAAAATCACCTTGCCCGGAACCTTCCCGAAAAAGAACCTGTAGGCAAAGAAAGCCATCAAGGTCAAGGCAATGCATAAAGAGTATCTGTACAGATCGATGTCCATGGGCGTGTCCTTACTCGATGCAGCTGGCCAGGCATGTCATCGCGGAGTCTGGACGGAACTCGATGGCGGTGGAGGTGGCGGGGATTAGGACGGTCTCGCCTTGACGAAGGGTCACTTCGTGTTCATGGCCGTCATTCTCATGGTCCACAAGGCTGCCTTTTCCGGCGACGCACATCACGACGACGAAGGAGTCCAGCCTGGAGAGATCCTTGGAGCAAGGTTTGTCGAGGTCGAAAAGCGAGGTGGTGAAGTACTTGCAGCTTACCAGTTCTGTCTCAGCGTCTTTGACACGGGAATATTCAGTCCTGTAGTCTGGATAGACATCGTAGTCGATGGCCTCCTTGGCCTGCTCGATGTGAAGCTCGCGAGGCTTTCCGTCAAGACCCAGGCGGCCGTAGTCGTAGATCCTGTAGGTCAGGTCGGAAGTCTGCTGGATCTCGGCGACGAAGGCTCCGGCTCCGATGGCGTGGATGCGGCCGGCGGGAAGGAAGAACACGTCACCGGGAGCGATCCTGTAGCTGGCAAGGACGTCAGTGATAGTGTGCTCGTTGACCCTTTCCTCATATTCATCGGGAGTGATCCACTCGGTGAGACCGCTCAGCAGGTGGGCGCCCTCGTCCGCTCCCACAACGTACCACATCTCGGTCTTGCCTTTCATCCCTGGATGAGTCTTTTCGGCTAGCTCATCGTTCGGATGGACCTGGATGGACAAGTCGCTCTTCGCGTCGATGAATTTTATCAACAGCGGGAACTCCGTGCCGGTTTTGGCGAACACCTTCTTGCCGACAAGTTCGGGGCCATATTCATTCATCACATCGGTCAGGCTTTTGCCTGCGAGATGGCCGTTGGCTATCGTGGAGACGTGACCCGGGACAGCCGAGATCTCCCAGCTTTCCCCGATGTGATGCTGCTTTGTCTTGATGCCCTTAAACGGGGCGATCTTTTCTCCGCCCCACACCATTTCGCGGAGATAGGGCTCAAATTTCAGAGGATACATATTCGTTAAGTTCCTTTATGTAACATGAAAAAAAATAAGTTGCCTCAGATTAAGAGAAGATTTTCGAGGATAGATCTATTTTCGAAGAAGGAGTGTGCCGGTGGCACATGACTGATGAGAAAAAAGATATAGACCGAAAAGATTCCTTAAGATGATGCAGGTTATTTTTTGAAGGTTACTATAACTATTTCTTGTCCAATTCGGTGAGAGCAAACGCATAGGCTCCGAGCGAGATCGCCTTGCTGGCACCGATCTTCGAACGCATCACGCCGACACGCTTCTGCGGATCGTAAATCACCTCACGATCGCTGCCGTAGACTTTCAAGGAACGTGCCTCGCCACGGGCGAACTGCTCAAACTCGGTAGGATCATCAAGGTTGTAGACCTTCATCTGGACACGGTTCAGTTCCTCACCGGTGAGTTGGTGCATCTTGCCGCGCATGGTGCGTAAGATTCCTGGCATCAAGTACTTGTGGTTGTTCATCACACCGCCCCCGATCACAATCAGACCATCGATCAAGGTGACGGCTGTCGCCATCGCGTCTCCAGCGACCTCGCCCATCTTGTCGAACGCCTTGATCGCGGCCTCACGGTCGCCAGGCCTCTTGCCCTCGCATATCTCGGCGATGTCCTTCGGTTCAAGACCATGGTCCGGATTGCCGGTCAGTTCACCGTAAACTCTCTTCACGGCGCGTATCGACGCCCCGTCTTCAACGATGATGTCCGGCATGTCAGGATGCTTGAGGCAGAAGGTCTCCACGCAGGAGTTGTCGCCTCTGTTAAGTTCACCGTTGATCACTGTGCCTATTCCCAGACCGGTGCCGAAGGTGTAGCCGATGAGGTTGTGGTAACGCTTGGAACTTCCAGCCTTTGCGAGTCTCTCATTCACCTCCGGAAGCACACCACCGAGGGCCTCACCGTAGGCGTAAAGGTCTCCGTCGTTGTTGATGAAGACCGGAATCCCGAATGTGTCCTCAAGGAACGGTCCGAGAGCGACTCCGTCACGGAATGACGGGAAATTAGGAAGGTAGCCGCCGATGATGCCGTCAGGGTAGTCGGCAGGGCCAGGGAAACAGAAGCTTATGGCCACAGGTTTCGCCTCACCCAACTCCTCTTTGATCTTTGTGAAGCCCGTCACCATCGTGCCGAGGCAACGGTCAAGATTGTCAGCGTTGGACGGAAGCGTGATAGGTTCGCAGCAGAACTCGCCGCCTTTCATAGCGCCGAAGACCATGTTGGTGCCGCCGGCGTCGAGGGTCATGACGATTCTGCTGTCTTTTCTGATGTCAGGCATATTCTTGAGTGTTAAATTATTGTCGTGTCAGTGCCTGATTATGAATATTCATAGATTATGACTTTCGCGGAAGTCAAACTTGAATATTCAAAAAATCAAGCCACTTTCGCTGCAAAGATAATCATTATCTATCTTTCGGGCTCATCGTTTGCAGGGAAAATTCGTACCTTTGTACCATTAATATATTCGTAATGCAGAAAAAAAGAAATCGCCAGGGTGGCGAGAAAGGCGGCGGAAAGGGCCGCGACAGGAGATTCGGCTCCAGACAGAAGACGAAAAGAGTGCTGGAGGAGGTAACCGGTAAAGTTCAGATGACAAGGGACGGCTATGTCTTCGTGATCATTGAAGGAGAGCCGGACAACGATGTGTTCGTCAAGGCGTCCAAAACCCGAGGAGCGTTGAACGGAGACATTGTGAAATGTGCGGTGACAAGTGAGAAAAAGGGAGCCTCCGCTGAGGCCGGAAAAGGCGGACGTGGCAGAAAGGATGCGGCCAAACGCCGTGAGGGTGAGATCATTGAGATAGTAGAGCGCAGCCACAAGCCGTTCGTCGGTGTGCTGCATATTGTCGGAAAGCAGGCGTGGGTGCTGATGCAGTCCAGGAATATGCCGTACGACATCAGCATAGATTTCGACACCCTTCCGGAGGGCGCGAAAAGAGGAATGAAAGTGGCGGCTCTGGTCGACGGATGGGACAAGGGCGAGCCGACTCCGAAAGGCCACATCGTGGATGTGCTGGGAATGCCGGGAGAGAACGACACGGAGATGCACGCCATCCTCGCTGAATATGCACTGCCGTACAGGTTCGAGCCGGAGGTGGAGAACGCCGCCGACCAGATTTCGGACAAGATCACGGAACAGGACATCAAGGAACGTCGTGACTTCCGCGACACGCTGACATTCACGATTGACCCCACGGACGCCAAGGACTTTGATGACGCTTTGTCGTTTAAGAAACTGGACAACGGCAACTACGAGATCGGAATCCACATCGCCGACGTGTCCCACTATGTGCTTCCTGGCACGATTGTCGACAAGGAGGCTCAGGAGCGAGGCACGTCTGTTTATCTGGTTGACAGAACAGTCCCTATGCTCCCGGAGAAACTCTGCAACAAGCTTTGCTCTCTCCGTCCTAACGAAGAGAAGCTGACTTTCTCGGTGGTGGTCGAGATGACACCTCGCGGAAAAATCGAGAGCCGTTGGTTCGGCCGTACTGCCATCTGCTCGGACTATCGTTTCGACTACGACGGAGCCCAGCAGATCATCGAGAGCGACGGCAAGGAGCCTGCGGATCCGGCGATCGGCCAGGACATCAGAGAGGCCATCGTGACACTCAACAAACTTGCCTCAATACTACGCAAACGGCGTTTCGCCGCCGGGGCCATCAGCTTCGAGCGCCCTGAGATGAAGGTCGAGGTCGATGCCACGGGCAAGCCGGTCAGAGTCTACGAGAAGATCACCAAGGAGGCCAACTGGCTGATAGAGGAGTTCATGCTTCTCGCCAACCGCTCCGTGGCCGAGTTCATCGCGACATCCGGCAAGATGGACGGCAAGGCGGACAAGAAGGCCAAGACATTCGTCTACCGTGTGCACGGCGAGCCGAACACCGACAAGATCGCGAGCCTCGGGCAGTTCGTCAGCAACTTCGGATTCAAGTTCGGGCCGAGCGGCAACGGACGCGAGATAGCCAAGTCACTGAACACCCTCTTGGCAGAGGCCAAAGGCACTCCTGAGTGCGACGCCTTCCAGATGATAGCCCTCCGCTCGATGGCGAAGGCGATCTACACCACCGACAACATCGGCCACTACGGCCTCGCGTTCAAGTTCTACACGCACTTCACCTCACCTATCCGCCGCTACCCTGACACAATGGTACACAGGCTGCTGGCCCTCTACCTCGACAATGCGGAGAGCCAGAACAAGGAATATTACGAAGCCCAATGCCAGCATGCGTCCGAACGCGAGCAGATCGCGGCCAACGCCGAGCGCGACAGCGTCAAGTACAAGCTCATCGAGTTCATGCAGGACAAGATAGGCAATGAATATGAAGGTAATATCTCCGGCCTGACCGAATGGGGAATGTACGTGGAGATCAAGCCGACGATGATCGAGGGCATGGTAGCCCTGCGCGATGTGAAGTCCGACTTCTTCGAGTTCGACGAACAGAACTACCTCATCAAGGGTCGCCGCACCGGCAAGATTTTCCGTCTCGGAGATCCGGTGAAGATCCGTGTCAAGGCCGCCAATCTGGAGCAGCGCCTTTTGGACTACGAACTGGTCGATGCCACGACATCAGGTGACAGTTCCGTCAAGGATTCCTCAGACGGCAAGGCCAAGAAAAAGCCTTTCTATGCCGCCGTCGCCCACAACGACAACCAGCCTCAGCGCAAATCCTCCAAGGACAAAGGCCGTCCCCGCAAGAAGTTCGGCCCGAAGCCATCCCGAAACGAAAAGAAGAAAGCCAAGTAGACAACTGGCATTTACCAGACTTCTCATCCGGTCACTTCGACAAGCTCAGTGACCCAAAGTGTTACCCACGGAGCGAAGCGACGCAAGGGGTTTGGGGAGTACGCTCCCCAATGCCCCACCGGGGCTGTCACGTAGTGACTGGGGGTAGATGGAAAAGCGCACGCAGTGCGAAGCGACGCAAGGGGTTTGGGGAGTACGCTCCCCAGTGCCCCACCGGGGCTGTCACGTAGTGACTGGGGGTAGATGGAAAAAGCGCACGCAGTGCGAAGCGACGCAAGGGGTTTGGGGAGTACGCTCCCCAATGCCCCATTGGGGCTGTCACACAGTGACTGGGGGGGGGGGGGGGGGGGGGG
>CAKULN010000057.1 GCA_934667175.1 uncultured Bacteroidales bacterium
CAAGGGGTCCGGGGAAATCGGTCCCCGGTAAACGGAACAACGTTCCGGCCTTTTTTGACAAAGTCAAAAAAAGGCCGGAACTTCGCAGCTCCGACCTTTCCCACTTAATACAAACCTAATTATGAATAAAACGTATGAAGAACAGCCTTCACAGGCCAAAGGTTAGAAAGATAAAATCCTATTAGAACCAATTAACTCTATGCCGAACATAGGCATTATCCGTGCCAAAATCGAATTTCCACATAAAATCTCCTTGATTTTGCCAAAATTCGAACGTGATGCGTCAGATTTTAAAGAGAAAAAGAATCATAAGGAAAAAAGTAAGTGTTATCTTTGAATGTTATTAATGTTTACTTAGATGATGTATGCTATGAACATAAAGATAATGCTTACCGCTTTGGCGACACTCCTGCCGGTATGTATGGACGCACAGAGTTCCACGGAATCTGCTGAGATTCTCCCGTCCACGCAAAGCATAGACACCACGGCGAACAGTCCGCAGACATATTCATTGATCACCACGGCAGACAGTTCGGACCTTGCCAAGGCTTTCGCCACACCGGCAAAAGCAGCCAGACCACAAGTCTGGTGGCACTGGATGGACGGGAATGTCTCAAAGGAAGGTATCCGGAAAGACATAGAGTGGATGAAAAGGGCCGGAATCGGCGGATTCCATCAATTTGACGCCGGTGGGATCAACATGCCAAGAGCCGCCAAAATCAAACTCCCTTACCTAAGCGACGGTTGGAAGGACGCGTTCAGGTTCGCACTGGATCTGGCCGACTCTCTTGACATGGATGTCACGATCGCCAGTGCCCCGGGATGGAGTTCCACGGGAGGCAAATGGGTGAAGCCTGAGGATGCGGTCAAGAAACTTGAATGGAGATCAGTGGACACCAGAGGGGGCAAGCTGTCTATCCAACTCCCGGAACTGTACAATGTTGTCGGCCCCTACCAAGACTATCACACAGACAATGACCGCATCGAGGTAAAGCCCTATGGTAAGGATCTGTGCGTCCTCGCGGTAAGGCTGCCATATTCAGACAAATCAATGAAAGCGTTGGCGGAGAGGATTGAGGAAAGCGACAGCGAAATCACAGTGGAGTTCAGAAAGCCACAGATCATAAAAGCCTTGACTCTCAAAAGCATGGCGATGTCAGGCAGGCCAAGGAGCGGTAAACCAGACTACAAGAATGTTCTTGAATGCAGTGACGACGGCAAAAAATGGAGAAAAGTCTGCGACATCGAGCCGACAGTGCTGCCCTACCTGACCATTGACATTCCTCAGACCTGCGCCCTGTTCTTCAGAGTCAGAGGAGAAAAGCTTCAGTCGCTCGATTTGTTCACTGTCTCCAAAGTCAATCACAGCCAAGAACTTGGCGGATTCGGAATCATTCATGATTTCTGGAAATACCACACGCCATATTCAAATGATGCTATCAGGACTTCCGACATCATCGACCTCACAGACCGGATGACCGCTGACGGAAAACTCGAATGCTCGCTGCCTGCCGGCAGGTGGAGAATCTATCGCTTCGGATGGTCGATAACCGGCAAGATCAACCATCCGGCGTCACCGGAAGCGACCGGGTTGGAAGTGGACAAACTGGACCCGGACGCATGGATGAGATATTTCCACACCTACGTCGACCTCTACAAGGAAGCCGCGGGCGGAATGCTCGGAGATAAGGGTATACGCTACCTTCTTGTCGACAGCTACGAGGCCGGAGCCTACACATGGACACCAAGACTTGCCGAGGAATTCAAGTCCAGACGTGGCTACGACCTGATCCCTTGGCTGCCGGTCCTCGCTGGGGAGATCATCGGCAGTTCCCAGATGAGCGAGCGCTTCCTTTGGGACTGGCGCAGGACGCTCGGCGAGCTGTTCTGCGAGAACTATGACAGAATCAACGACATAGTCAATGAATATGGTCTCTCAGGCCGCTATACGGAGTCCCACGAGGGTGGCCGGGCCTACACCGGAGACGGAATGGATCCGAAGATCAATGCCACGATTCCGATGGCCGCCTTCTGGATGGAGAACACCCCGACAGGATCCTCAGTGCCGTCAGCCATCTGCGACATCAGGGAATCCGCCTCTGTCTCACACATCTACGGACAGCCTCTTGTCGCGGCTGAATCATTCTCCGTGAACGGTGACGAGGGCAGAGCCTACACCTATTGCCCGGAGAACATGAAGTACATAGCCGATGTGGGTCTGAGCGCCGGGGTCAACCGGTTCGTGATCCACGAGTCTGCCTCGCAGCCAAACGACAAGTATCTTCCGGGGCTCCAACTGTTCCGTTACGGGCAATGGCTGCACCGGAATGAGACATGGGCTGAATATGCCAAAGTGTTCACCGACTATCTTGCCAGATCAAGCGCGATGCTCCAGAGGGGGACCTCGATCGCTGACATATTATTATATTATGGAGAGGACCTGAACATCACAGGGCTCTACGGTGGGGATGCGTTCAGCACTCTGCCACGGATCCCGGACGGCTACAACTATGATTTCGCCAACCCTACGGTACTCAGGTTCGGGGTCAAGGTTGAGAACGGAGCGCTTGTGGCTCCGTCGGGGGCACGTTACAAGGTTCTGTGGCTGGACAGAAACTGCGAAGTGATGTCCTTGGATATTCTTAAAAAGATCAAGGAGTTCGCTGACGCGGGGGTCATCATCTGCGGAAAAGAGCCGAGGCAATGCGCCGGACTCAAGGCTGACGACAGGGCTTTCGCCTCGATCGTTGATGACGTCTGGCATTCGCGCAGGAGGAATGTGTTCACCAAAGGACTGGAAGATTGTCTTGAACGAAGCGGGATCGCTCCTGATTTCAGTGTCAGGGTCGCTGAGCCTGTCGAAGCGGCATCGCAAAGGGGGGGCGGTCACTTCGACAAGCTCAGTGACCGGAATAAGTCGCTCAGTGACCGGAATAAGTCGCTCAGTGACCGGAATAAGTTGCTCAGTGACCGGGATAAGTCGCTCAGTGACCGTGGCAAGGTGCCCAATGGCTGGGATAAGTCGCTCAGTGACCGGAAGATGCCGAAAATTGACCAAGAGGATGCCACAGAGGCTCCGGCGAACGCTCCGGACAGTTACGGGGACTTTAAATATGTACACAGAAGTCTTCCGGACAGCACCCAGATCTACTGGGTGAGAAACTTCTCCGGGAACAGCGCTGATGTGGAGCTCAGCTTCAGGGATGGAGGAAAGTTCGCGGCCATATTCAATCCTGACAATGGTGAAGTCTCTGATATCCCGGTCGTTGCCAGGGAAGGGCGCTCGGTCGTGAGGCTTCCGATGTATTCAACGGACGCAAGGATTGTCGTGCTGTCGGGCAGGCCGCAGATTGAGTTTACTGTGGACACAGTATTCGTCAATGATGTGGATTCCGCTATGGTCAACGCTTCTGACTCGATTGTGGTTTGCAGGGGGGATTCAACCGGCAAGGCCGGTCACTTCGACAGGCTCAGTGACCGAAAAGACAGGCTCAGTGACCGTAAAGAGGAACTCAGTCACTTCGACAGGCTCAGTGACCGGAAAGGGGTGCTCAGTGACCGGAACATGTCGCTCAGTGACCGGAAAGGGGTGCTCAGTGACCGGAAGTTTTCGGACGCTGAGCCTGTGGTTCGACATGGCTCACGAACCACCGAAGCTCCCGTACTCACAAAAACAGGACTTACCTGCCAAACATCGGAGACAACTGTGATTCAGGCAGTAGACACCACATGGCAAGTACACTTCGAGCAGAAGAACGGAGGAACAGCGGATGAAGAGTTTACGGAACTGGAGTCCTGGACGAGGAAGGAGAACCCGGTAGTGAAGTATTTCTCCGGAACCGCCGTCTATAAGACCACGGTAGCAATAGATTCCACCCTGCTGGCAGACAACGCAAGGATATTCATAGACCTTGGAGTCGTAAAGAACATCGCCGACATCACCGTCAACGGCACCCCTGCCGGAATCCTCTGGAAGGCCCCGTTCAGAACCGCTGACATAAGGCCACTGCTGCAAGAAGGCGACAACCTTCTGGAGATCAAGGTGACCAACGTCTGGCGCAACCGCATGATCGGAGATGTACAGCCCGGCGAGAAACACCCAGTCACCGCCATCCGCCGCTTCTACAAGTCCAGCGACAAACTCCTCCCCTCCGGTCTCCTCGGCCCCGTCCGGCTCCTCGGAGAGCGGTAGAACCTGTCTATGGTCCTCTTGGCGTTGCGGAACTCCATGACGGCGATGTCCTTCATTGAGTACGAAAGGTCTATTGTGATCTCCCTGACCATGTCGCGCTCCTCAGGATGAAAGACCAACTCGCCGATCACGGCGGGAACTATAATTTGCGATGCTTGTAGGAATCGATGCAGCTTGGGATGATGCGGGTGTACTCCTCGCTGGTGTAGAGCGGAGACGAGATGATGAAGTCGGCTGTGCTGCGGTTGGTGGCGAACGGAATGTTGTACAGGGAGGCAAGTCGTGTCAGTCCCATCACATCGTTCTGATGACCTTGCATGATCAGATTGTCACAGAAGAACACAAGCATGTCAATCTTTCCCTCCGCGATCATGGCGCCGATCTCGAAGTCGCCACCAAGCGGACCGCTCAACATGCAGACAATCGAAGGAGCCTCCGGGCCAAGCTTCTCGGTCAATGCCTCGGAAACGAGGCGGCCTGTAGTCCCTGTGCAAAACAGATGACAACGCTTGAGTGAACCAGCGTTGTAGCGAACCCAATCCAACAATTCCTGCTTTCTGGAATCGTGGGCTACCAATGCGATGTTAGTTACCATATTCATTAATGATTAATCGTTTGCTTTTTTCGTTGAACCTTTGGAACCTCCCGAGGAACGCCTGTCGTCCCCGCTGATGGTGATTCGCTTCATCTCTCTGGCTCCGCTTTCGTAGGCCGCCGCCCTTTGCTCACGCTTTTTCCTGCCGGTGAACAAGTTGCGGAAGAACTCCTTGAATGTGTTGAATTCTCTTTGATAGGCGATACCGACTCCGTTCCTCTGCGTGTTGTCCAGGTATGTCGTGTAGTCATCAGCCGAATGGGAGAACAGATTCATCCTCAGCTGTCCGGATTTGTCAAGTTTGATTTCTATGTCGAGATTGCCCACCACGTCGCCCTCGGATGAGGACGTGCCGGTGTGTTCCCTGTTCCCGACATTGCCGTTGACGATGACCCTGTTGTTGAAGAGCTGCGTCGACACGGCGACATCGAATATGTTCGTGCCGCTTTCGCTTGACTGATAATTCAATCCAAGGTCAAGCGGAATGTCCAGTTTCTGAAGGATGTTGTTCAGTTGCCCGGCCATGATTTCAGCCACGTTGGAGTAGAGCACGTTTGTGTTGTTCACGACCCCGGATTGCTCGTCAGGCATGAAGCTGCCGGAGATGAGGAGCGAAAGGAACTGTCTCTGAACCTTGTCTTCCGTGTTGAGGGCGCTCTCCACCCTGGATTTTGTGGTCGGATCCAGATCCGGAACCTCGATCGAGAATGAAAGCTTCGGCTCGCGCAGTTTGCCGGATACCCCTATCCCGCAGTTCACGACCCTACGCGCGGAGACTGATGTGGTGTCGGCTATCAAAGTCGCCACTGAGGCCTTTGTTGAATATATTCCATTGATGTTCAAGTCGCTGTCCATCACGTCCCCGTTGAAACGGACTGTGCTGCCTTCGGAAATCGTGAAGTCCCTTTTGGCGATGTCCATGGCATTGAAATGGAAATTACCGGACCTCAGGGTGTAGTCTCCGTTGATTGTGAACAGATCCCTTGCCGGGCGCACCTCTATGTCGATTGTGCCTTGGCCACGGCCGTTGAGCACATTGCCGGCCGCCCTGTCTATCTCCACGTATGCCTCTGTGCCCTGGGTGGCGTTGACCCTGAGCTTGAGACCGAAATCGCTGCCCTTGCCGCCCCTCGCCGACATATTGTTCATCATCGCCTCATAAGGATCGATGTAGACTTCCTTGAACGCCTCCTTGAAGGTGAGAAGGTCGTTCTTGCCGTCGTTCGAGGCGTTGTCTATAGGAATATGAATGCGCCCGTTCTTGTCCGTCCTCACGTTCACATCCAGCAGGATTGACTCGAACGGTCCTTTGACCAGGACATCGCCACTGGCGAAAAGGTGTCCGTAGAATGTCTGGTTGTCGCTTTCAGTCATGTCGATGGCCTCGATTCCCCGCATCTTGATCCTGGTGTCCATCCTGAAGTTCTTAAGATGGTCATACAGGAGTCCTCCGGCGATGGTCCCTGTGCCGTCAAACCTGTCTTTTATCGAGACCTCATCGAAGAACAACCCGCTGTCGGTGACAGAGAACGGACCGCTGACATAGTACGGCACCTTGGTGAAGCCGACTCTCAGAAGAACGTCGTCGAACCTGGTGCCTTCGCTTGACAGGGACAGAGAGTCCAACGTGCCCTTTGCCATCACCCGCCCGCTTATGGAGCCGCCCATTTCGCTGAACACGGATTCCAGTACCGGGGCAAGGTAGCCGGCGTCAAGTCCGTCGAAATCAGCGGCGGCGTCAATTCTGTGGTTTTTAAGAATATAATCCCCCGTGACGTTCAACGTTCTCTTTCCGTCGATGTCGTTTCTTGCGACCACACGCATCTTGCCGTCGTCCAGCGAGCTGGCAAGCCGTAGAGTCCCCATTCTCTGTCCGGCGACTTCGGTCGAGTCCGAGACAAGATTCATCATCAGACCGGCGTTGCTCTTCCATGGTGAGGAGATGACCGCGTTGCCTGTGACCAGACCGGAGATGCCGAAGTTTTCGCCCGGCAGTTTGTTCAGCAGTCCTAAATCAAACCTTGTCAGGTTGACGGACAGTGTGTCATTCCGGGTTGATGAATATCCTCCGTTGACCTTGATGGACTGGTCCGCGCATCGCGCGCTCAGGTTGTCGATCCTGACATCGCCGCCGTTCAGGCTGATGGCTGACTCGGACACATTCCATGCGGCGTCATCATACCAGATGAAGGACGGGAGTGTCTTGGCATGGACCGTAAGTTTCCCGTCCTCGGAACGGCCGAGTCTCCCGGAAAGATAGATCTCACCCTTGTTGGCGGGTTCGGTGCCGTTGTCATAGGTGAAGCCGGCTCCGAAGCCGTTGTCCTTGGCGTAGAGCATAAGATTGTCACTCAGAAGATTAAGGCCAGACACAGAGGTGGCTGAACTTGACATGGTGACGTTGAGGCTGCTGTCCCTGTTGTCAAGGCTCAGGTCAACGTCTTTGAGAAAATTCTTACCGAGCGCCACTCTTGGTGACTTGACGGATGCCGTCATGTTTCCGTCTTTGGCGATGTTCATGCGGACTTTCGTGCCTTGGGCGATGTAAAGCCCAGGTTTTAGGAACGAAAGGATGTCCCTGGCGTCACTGACGTCCAGACGGAGGTCATATTCATCACCCTTCCATTCCTGGTTTTTTCCATTGTACAGCGCAGGCAACTCCCTTTGGACTGTCAACCCTTGCGCGTCCTTGATCAGGCCCGTGAACGGTTTTGTGCCAACGTAGCTGCCGCTGATGAAGCTTGAGGTGATGTTGACCCTGTTGACATTGTTGTTGGAGTGGGATTTCACGCAGATGTCCCCGATCTCGTGCCAACCGTTGTCGTTCTCAAGGGTCAGCCCAAGGATGTCCAAGTCGCCGATCAGATCTCCCCGGCTGATGTTCATGTAGTTGGCGTTGATCCTGCCGGAGATCTTGGAGTTCTCCCGCTTGTCCAGCCTCAGGGCATGAAGGTCGGCGTAACCGATTGACGCGAAGAATTTATAGAGTCCGTTGCGGGTCTTGTCCGAAAGTGTGAACAGACCCTGGAACAAGAAATTCAGATTTGGGTCACTGCATACGATCCTGCCGTCGAAGGCGTTGTCTGAATATGTTCCCGCGGCGTTGATGTTGGAGTACTCGTAGCCGAGGGCGGACAGTTTCTCCACGAACAGAGTGTCGATCTTCAGGCTTGTCCGGCCTTTGCCGAGAGACACGTCCATCACTCCCCGCAACGTTGTCTCTCCGATCTGCTTGACCCCCGCGAGGCGACCGACATCCAGATTTCTGGCCGAGATGTTTCCCCCAAGCCCGATGGTCTTTCCTTTCTCTGTAAGGTTCCTGACGCTTACGTCGGCCTTAATGGAGCCAAGCGCCGAGGTGACATCGCCTTTGGCCCGCAGCCTGTTCAATGTACCTTTGGCGTCGCCTGAGAAATGAAACCGTGTCCCAGAAGCGAATCCTGACAGATCCACAGCCGCGTTGGGAGCGAATCCTCTGATGAATAGTCCGAGCCCTTCGGAAGTGAATCCGAGCGCGCCCAACCTGACGTCCATAGTCATCCTGTCTATGTCGGGAAGTCCGGAAATCCTTCCGTCCAACGTGCCTGAGACTCCGCTGTAGGATTCGGAAAAGTTGAAATTCTTTATGGACAGATCTTTTACCGGTCCCCTGACGTCCGCCTGCTTGAGATTGACAATGGATTTCATCCTGCGCAGGGACGGTGCGAAGTACGAGATGCTTTTCATGTCGATCCGACTGTCCAGAATCTTGCCTGTCATCAGAACCTCATCCATGTAGTTGGAGAAGGATGCCACGCCGGAATATTCCATGGCATATTCATTCATGCTGATGTCGGACCATCTGTCCTGAAGGTGAAAGTCCTCGACCAAGGTTCTGCCCTTTTCAATGGTAGCCTTTCCGGACAGCTCCTGAACCTTGTAGCCGCTCCTCTCGCCGAATCGGAGATTCTCCACTGAGCCGACGATTCTTCCGTCTTTGAACGAAATGTCGTGAGCCATAAGATTCTGGACTGCGATGTCAAGGTTCTTCCAGTCTATGCCATAGTCCCGCAATGGGCTTTCGCCTGCCCTGTTGACAAGCCTGAACCGGAAATCCTTGATCTGTACTCTGTCCGCGTCAAACTTGAGGGAAAACGGCTGTTTCTCCTTTTGCTCCTCCGGCTTTTTGACAAGCCTTCCGATGTTGCTTCCCCGTCCGTCCTTCGCCAGTACGAAGGTTCCGTCCTTGACGCTCAACCTTTTGATGTGGATCGCTCTGTCGTTTCTTAATCCTTTGAGAGAGAATGTGATGACGATTGACCTCGCTTTTGCTATGGTGTCCAGATCGTTGCCTTCCCAATCGGTCACCGGCTCGTCGTCCAGAACCGCGACATCCTTGAGGACCAAAGCCGTGAACGGCTTGATGTGGATTCTTGAGAATTCAATCCGTCCGTTCAGAACGTTTTCCAAGGACTGTACCACCTTCCGTGCCATGAAAGTCTGAACCGCCGGAGTCTGCAACAGAATCCAGCAGGCGAACAGCAGCGCAGCCAACGCCACAATGATTCCCCGGAATATCTTTAGAACCTTTTTCAACAACCTTCGGCCAGGGCGGTCTGCGCCCGTGGCTTATCACAACAAAGATACTAAATTATCTGTTGGATTGACGAAAATAGTTGTATCTTTGCCGTCCAGAATTAATGTCTTTGAAGAATATGTCGGATTATATCCTTGGAATCGAATCGAGTTGCGACGACACATCGGCCGCCGTGATCAAGGACGGATTCCTGCTTTCCAACGTGATAGCGAGCCAGCAGGTCCACAAGGATTATGGGGGAGTCGTTCCGGAACTTGCCTCCAGAGCCCATGAGCAGAACATCGTGCCTGTAGTCAGCCAGGCGCTTGACAAGGCCGGGATCAGGGCCTCCGACCTCACCGCCATAGCCTTTACCAGGGGGCCGGGACTTCTGGGTTCGCTGCTTGTCGGGACATCATTCGCAAAGGCTCTTGGAGTGGCCTTGAATATTCCTATAATTATGGTGAACCACCTTCAGGGGCACATCCTCGCTGACTTTGTGAAGCAGGAGGGCAAGGAGAACCGGCAGCCGTCGTTCCCGTACCTCTGCCTTTTGGTTTCCGGTGGCAACTCTCAGATAGTTAAGGTGAACGGTCCTTTGGATTATGAGATTCTCGGGCAGACGATCGATGACGCCGTCGGAGAGGCTTTCGACAAGTGTTCCAAGATGATGGGACTTGGCTACCCGGGCGGCCCGGTGATTGACCGGCTCGCCAAGCTTGGAGATCCGAACCGCTTCAAGTTCGCCAAGCCGCAGATTCCGGGACTTGACTACAGCTTCAGTGGAGTGAAGACATCGCTGTTATATTTTGTGCGTGACGAGATGGCCAAGGATCCTGAGTTCATGGAGAAGAACAAGGAGGACATCTGCGCCAGCTTCCAGAAGACGTTGATAGACATTTTGATGGACAAACTGATCAAGGCCGCCAGGCAGACCGGGATCAAGGACGTGACCATCGGTGGGGGAGTCTCAGCCAACAGCGGCCTGCGCTCCAGAATCGAGGAGGAAGGCAGAAAGCGTGGCTGGAACACCTACCTTCCGGAGTTCAAGTTCACCACCGACAACGCCGCCATGATCGCCATCGCCGGTTGGTTCCACTACCTCGTCGGCGAGCGAACCCCGCTCGATGTCGCCCCCGTCTCACGCATCGCGGATTATTAATGAATATGCATGATGAGTATATTTGGTCATATTCCCACTGCGTGCCATTCTGAATCATTAGTGGTTGTAAAAATTAATGAAATTTGGAGCGAAGCGACCGAAGGGGTTCAGGGAATCCTTTCCCCGTGCCCCTCAGGGGCTGTAACGAAGTGACTGGGGGTTGAAGGTATATTGCTGGTTTTGAATATTGATGAATTTATTTGTAGTTGTAGAATCTGTTTTTAGGAAAAGGATATGACAGAATTTGAAATGACCGGCCGCGTAGGCCGAGACCTTAGGCCGGATGACGTGAGGATTGTCGCGGCGAGAGAGATGAACCTCCGTGGCAACGCCGTGATCAACGTGATAGATCCGACAAAGTCCTACCAACCGACCTTCCCGAACGCCGATGCGACCTGCGTGATCGCCAAACGTTCGATTGACGCGCGCAACGATGTGGTCTACCGCTACCGCATCGAGGGCTACAACCACCGCTTTGAGTCCTACGTCCCTTACGAGGTCCCTGAATATAAGGATGTCACCGACGCAGAGCCGGTGATCATCATCGGAGCCGGTCCGGCCGGAATGTTCGCCGCACTCAAGCTCCTGACTCTCGGCTTCAAGCCTATTATTCTCGAAAGGGGAAAGAATGTGCGCGACCGCAAGTTCGACATGGCGAAACTTACCCGTGAGGGAATTCTGGACCCGGAGTCCAATTTCTGCTACGGTGAAGGCGGGGCCGGCACGTTCTCGGACGGCAAGCTCTTTACCCGCTCGTCCAAGAGGGGTGACATCCGTGAGGTGCTCCACCAGTTCGTGAACTTCGGCGCGAGTCCGCAGATCCTTGTCGACGCCCACCCGCACATCGGAACCGACCGTTTGCCGAAGGTTGTGGAGAACATCCGCCAGTGCATACAGTCCAGAGGCGGTGAATATCACTTCGGCACGAAGGCCACTGATATCACACGCAAGGATGACGGCACGATAGAGGTGAAAGCCCTTGATTCAGAGAATCTGACGAAAGCAGGCAAGCCGAGCGTTCAGACATATTCGGCGAAGAAGGTCATCCTTGCCACAGGCCATTCCGCACGCGACATCTATGAGATGCTTGTCGCAAAGGACTGTGCTCTTGAGGCCAAGGGATTCGCTATGGGAGTCCGTGTGGAGCATCCGCAGGCTCTGATCAACGACATCCGCTATCACGGCCAGTGGGAGCCCGGGATGCCTGCGGCTGAATATTCATTCACAGAGCAGGTCGGCGACCGTGGAGTGTTCTCGTTCTGCATGTGTCCCGGCGGTGTTCTGGTCCCTTCCGAGACTGAGCCGGAGACCATCGTCATGAACGGGATGTCGAACTCCGCCCGTAGCGGAAAGTTCGCCAACGCGGGAGTGGTCGTGCAGATCAATCCTGAGGACATCCCTGAGGAATATGCCGACAAGGGTGCTTTCGCCGGTCTTGAGTTCCAGAAGGATGTCGAGAGAAAGATGTGGGAATATGCCCACGAACATTCAGACTCCGGGAATCCTTTTGCCGCTCCGGCCCAGAGGATGGTGGACTTTTGCGAGGGTGAGGATTCAGAGGATCTTCCGGAGACTTCCTACAAGCCGGGTGTGGTTCCCGCGCCTCTTCATGAGATTCTTCCTTCGTTCATCGCTGAGCGGCTTCAGGATGCTTTCCCTCTCGTGAACCAGAAATCGATGAGGGGCTACTACACGAACGATGCTTTGCTGATCGGGGTTGAGTCCAGGACTTCGTCGCCGGTCCGCATTCCGAGAAACCCTCGCAACTGCGAGGCCGATGCCTTCCCGGGGCTTCTTCCGTGTGGAGAGGGCGCCGGATATTCCGGTGGTATCGTTTCCTCCGCCATCGATGGCATCAACTGTGCCGTCGCCGCGGCCCGCTCCCTCTCCGGAGCCGACACTTACGATGATGTTAAGCCCGGTATAGACACCGATAACTCCCCCGGACCGGAATCAGCCGAGTAACTCGTCTGCCGGCCGTTGGACTATAATCAGTAGCCGAACTTACCGCATAATCGGCCCGCTGAACATGTAGCGCAAGCTGGTCGCTGAACTATCGTATAAGCTGACCCCGAAGTTGCCACACAAGCTGGTCGCTGAGCCTGCCGCATAAGCTGCCCCGAAACTGTCGCACCAGTTGGTCGCTGGACTTGTCGCATAAGCTGCCCCGAAACTGTCGCACCAGTTGGTCGCTGAGCTTGCCGCATAAGCTGCCCCGAAACTGTCGCACCAGTTGGTCGCTGAGCCTGTCGCATAATCGGCCCGCTGAACTTGTCGCACCAGTTGGTCGCTGAGCCTGTCGTGTAAGCTGGCCCCGAAACTGTCGCACCAGTTGGTCGCTGAGCCTGTCGCATAATCGGCCCGCTGAACTTGTCGCACCAGTTGGTCGCTGAGCCTGTCGTGTAAGCTGGCCCCGAAACTGTCGCACCAGTTGGTCGCTGAGCCTGTCGAAGCGACATTATTGCCAGGAACAATTCAGAATACCTTGAAAATCAAAGGATGAGGTATCACCCACTCTTTATCAGCGAGTTACAAACTGCTGCCGGGACGATTGGGAGGGCACTATTTTATAACTATCTAATTATGTGGGTATTACTGAACACGGGTTGGCATTGGTCGCTTCGACAGGCTCAGCGACCGGACATTCCACACTAGTTCGGAGAACACCCTCACATGTACCAAACGTGTCCGAAGCATCATTTGGTATCTGAGAATGGCTTCAGAAGTACCAAACGTGCCCGAAGCGTCATTTGGTACCTGAGGCGGATATTTGGTGTACCCAACGTGGCAGGATCGTGGTTTGGTACCAGAGAACAGTCTTTGGTGCACCGAAGGGATGTCCTCCGGCGATTTTGTGCGAAAAGATGAGTATCTTTGTAGCCGTAAAAGAACGTTGATGTTATGAAATTGAGCGACAGATTATTTTACGGCCTGTTGGTGGCTCTGGCATTGCTGGCGGCGGGGTGCTCCAAGGAAAGCACGGACCCTATGCCGGAACCGGGGACGGAAGGGCAGCTTGCCGAGAATCCTAAGATCAAGGCTGCGATAAAGACTATGGTGTCGGCGGCCGCGAAGACTGAGGCGACGCTGAACGCTGTGGAGGTATGGCAGGAGGGCTATGCCCCTTCGGGGGCCTGGCTGGACGGGACGGACGAGGACACACGCCACCAGATGTGGTCGGTCACAAAGACGTTCACCTCCATGGCAGTGGGAATCGCTGTGGGTGAGGGAATACTGAGTTTGTCCGACAAGGTCGCTCCGATGTTTCCAATAGAAGTCACCGAAGCGGAGAAGAACATGACCGAGACTCAGAAGGCCAACCTTGAGGCTCTGACTGTCCGGCATCTGCTGATCATGGCGAACGGTCATGTGAAGGATCCCACGGTTGAATATGCGATGGGATATTTCAAGAAAAATCCCGTGGGCACGCTCCGCTATATTCACAATGAATGGGTTGACGTTTCCGGGCTGCTGACCAAGTTTGAAGCGACCCTGCCGGGACTGTTCTTTGAATATCCTTTCGACGCTGCCCCGGGAGATAAGTTCTGCTACGACAGTTTTTCCTCCTGCATGCTTTCCGAGATCATCTCCAAAAAGACCGGCGAGACCATGGCCGATTACCTTTACGAAAGGATGTTCAAGCCTCTTGGGTTGGACAAACCCCAGTGGGAGGATGTCCATGGTGTCACGGCCGGAGGCTGGGGGCTTCACCTTACCACATCGGAGATGCTGACATTCGGGCGGCTCCTGCTGAACGGTGGGAAGTGGAATGGAAAGCAAATCATTCCGGAGGACTACCTCAAAGAGGCCACCAAGGATAAGATCAAGGACGGTATGAATGGAGGAAATGGTTATGCCACAACTGGCTACGGCTATCAGATGAGGACCCGTGCGGATGGTTCCTTCTACATGGCCGTAGGACTTTTCGGACAGTACATCATCATGATTCCGAACAAGAAGGCGGTTATCGCGTTGACTTCGGCGATGCCGTTCGACGCTGACAACATCCTCGGCGACCTGTCAAAGGTCATGGATCTCCTGAACGGAGACCTTGACTCAAGCGGAAAGCCGTTGGAACTGGCTTGGAAGTACATTGTCCCGAAACTTTAGGTGGATCGTCTCCACTTTTCTCCGGGGACAGGCACGAAGAGAGTCGAAAAATTTCAGGTTTTATATTCGCGAACACTGAGTTAACATATTCATTTTAAATGGCTGCGGAAGAGGATAAGAAAGAGACTTTTGCTCCGATGATGGAAAGTGGCGTGCATGCCGGATTTCCGTCGCCGGCGCAAGACTACATCAATTCGTTCATCGACCTCAACAAGGAGTTGGTGCGCCATCCCGCGGCGACTTTTTTCGCCCGTGTGGTGGGGGATTCCATGGTTGACGCCGATGTGAACGAGGGGGACGTGCTGGTGGTCGACAAATCGATCGAGCCGAAGGAAGGCGACATGGCAGTCTGTTTCATCGACGGAGAGTTCGCGTTGAAGTACATCTCTTTCCGTGATCCTGCCGATGTGTCACACACGGTCAAGGCTTCCAGACCTGGCGTGTCCTATGATATTCTTAAACATCAGAGAATATGGCTGCTTCCGGCCAACGAGAAATATCCTCCCATCGAAGTGACTGAGTCCAACGATTTTACGGTATGGGGAGTGGTAACCTATGTCATCAAGAAGGTGTGTACGCGTTAGTTGACTGCAACAATTTTTTTGTCTCGTGCGAAAGGGCTTTCCAGCCGGAGTTGGAGGGCCGTCCGGTCGTGGTGCTGTCCAACAATGACGGCTGTGTGGTGGCCCGGAGCAACGAGAGCAAGGCTATGGGAATCAAGATGGGGACTCCGTTCTTCAAGGTGCGCTACCTCGTGGAGCAGGGGAGACTGGTGGTCCGCTCGTCCAACTACACCCTTTACGGGGATCTCTCCGCCCGGGTGATGTCGATTCTTGCGGAGGCGGCACCGAGGCTGGAGGTTTATTCGATTGACGAGGCCTACATGGACATGGACGGCGTGGCGCAAGAGAGCATTCCGGGAATATGCTCGGCTCTCGTGGCGAAGATCAGACGGTGGACCGGCATTCCGGTCAGCATCGGGATCGCCGACACCAAGACTCTCGCCAAGGTGGCCAATCATTTCGCCAAAAGGTACAAAGGGTACAAGGGCGTCTGCGTCATAGATTCCGAAGAGAAAATCCGCAAGGCTTTGGCTTTGACTCCGATAAAGGAGGTTTGGGGAATAGGCTGGCGGGGTGCTCCTAAATTGGAGTCCGTCGGGGTCAAGACGGCTTTGGACTTCATCAATAGGCCGTCCGAGTGGGTTCGTGGGATGATGGGAATACGTGGGGTGAGGACTTGGTTTGAGCTTCAGGGGCGCCGCATGCTCGAGGATGAGCGTGATGAGAAGCGCAAGAGCATCTGCACCTCGCGTTCGTTTGACAAGATGGTGACCGACTTGGATGAGATGACACTCAGGGTCTCAGACTTTGCCGGGAAATGCGCCGAAAAGTTACGCAAGGACGGCACGGCGGCATATTCAGTGGGCGTCTTCATCCAGACCAACCGCTTCCGGGATGACCTTCCGCAGTACTTCCCGAACGCCAGCGTCCGGCTTGATGTCCCCGCCAGCAGCACCCAGGAGGTTGTCGCCGCCGCCTTGAGGGCGTTGAGGATGGTCTTCCGCGATGGTTTTGAATATAAAAGGGCCGGCGTGACAGTCTACGACATCGTGGAGGCCGACGCGATTCAGACCACCCTGTTCGATTTCGATCAGGAGACCCGTGACCGTGACGACCGCATCTCCAAGGTCATGGATCTGGTCAACACCTCAGGTAAAAATGTCTTGAGACTGGCAACCCAGCGCTCAGGACACTATTCCGACGGCATCCGCCGCGAATTCTGCTCCCGCCTCTACTCGACCTCGTGGTCGGATCTTCTGGAAATCAAATAGCCTGCTTCATATTACTGAAACAGGCTGTCTGTCGTACGTCGAGAAATAGGATTATTTCACCTTCTCCCTCTTGCCGAGCATCTTGCGGACGAGGAGCGCTTCGTTTGTCGTGATGCAATCGACACCGAGGTCGATCATGTCCTGGATGTCCTTCTCCTTGTTGACGGTCCAGCAGTTGATGCTCATCTTGTTGTCCCGGGCCTGCTTGAACCATGTCGGGTTCTTCGCGAAGACCTTGTAGTGGTAATCCACACCGTTGATTCCGAGTCTGGCGAGTTCCTCAGGACTCTTGTCGTTCCCAAGGTACTGGACCGTGAATCCAGGGCAGAGGGCGGCGAGCCTTTCGCACATGTTCAGACTGAACGAGATGAAAATCACTCGCTTAGGGTTGTACAGCCCGTGCTCCTTGAGAGCCTTGACACTCTGGTCGACCATGTAGTCCTCGTGAGCCTTGTCGATCTGATTCTTGAGCTCGAACACCAGCACGGTCTTTTTGCTCTTCTCCCCTTGGGTGAGATATTCATCCAGCGTAGGGATTTTCTCTCCGTTCTTCAGACGGCAGTCCTTGAAGTCAGCGTAGTTGTGATCCCAGATGCGCATCCCGTCGATGTCCGGATCGTGGTGCACGAGCATGACGAGATCGGAAGTGATGTGTACATCGAACTCGCTGCCCCACAGCCCGTTCTGCTGCGCCAACTCAAGTGCTTTGATGGAGTTCTCTGCGTATCCGGCCTCCTCACAGTTCCAGAATCCTCTGTGCGCGGTCACCGCTATCTTCTGCGGAGCGCACGAAGCGGTCAGCGCAACCATGGCAGCCACCGCCGCAACCTTAGCAATCTTTTTCATATTCATTGAATATTACAGTGTTTGAATATACTTTTCCCCCGTACCCGGACCGCCAGCCCCATCCCCGTCTTGCCCATACGCCACTTATCATACTCCTCCTCTGTCCGCCCCCCCCCACATTTTCTCCTCATCCCCATTCCAGATGTCTCTCCGTGGTTTTGACATTTGGCCTACCAGTGTCACAAACCTTGTGTTTTCGGAGTGGTTCACCGCCTCAAGGAATGTAGTGCAAAAGTAACAATTTTATCGCAACAAGTAAAGTTATGTAGTCTTATTTGGGCCTGTACTTACTCCATGAGACGTTCGCATCGTTATCCTGCCGTGGCAC
>CAKULN010000058.1 GCA_934667175.1 uncultured Bacteroidales bacterium
CTGGGCGACAATTACCACAGGTGCATTGACCTTCGGAGTCAACCTTATGTCGGTGAAGGACGTGATCCTGAACATGTTTATACCGATGCCCGTGCTCCGTTGCTCCGTTTGGAGGAATATGTCAAGGAAATTGTGGATGCCGTGTGCGTGGCTTCGGATAAGTACAATGAATATATCGAAGAGAATCTTCCATATTGGAAGAGACATGGCACAATCAGGCGTTCGGTGCTGAACGGTATTTGCCCTTTGTACAGACGTGTCGAAAACCCGGAGGCTGAGGTTGAACTCCTTGAGAATGTGCGCAAATGTCCGTTGACAGTCTTGGATGAGATGACTTTGAACACCTACATGCATTATTGGAGGTTGGCCTATGTCGCATATAGGACACGTGATGACGTTGAACCGGATTCCATTGATGAATATGCCGATTCGGATGACCGAGAAGTTTTCCGTCGTTCCAGCAAGGGGCATAATCTTGAAGAATATGATCTAGACTCTCAGGAGGATTTCATAAGGTGGAAAGACGGTAACTCACCGTATCACTGCCTTGATGTCGCCTACGCCCGCATTCATCTATGGCCGGTTCGGGAAGATGATGGCTTGTGGCATTTCGAGATAAGCTATAATGTTTGTGGCTATTTCCGTGATGTCTTGAACATCGTCAGAGCTCTGTACGAGCAGGGAATAATAGTCGGAATCAGCTATTGGGTGAATGACGCGCTCGCCCAGCTGAGGGAAGAAGACACTGTCAGGATATCTCCTTGCCCGAACAAATATCAGGAGGAAATATCTTTGCCGACAGTAGGCGATGGCGTTACGAGAAAGATGGTCAATGCCATAATCCGTGAGACTGTGTGGGATAAGGAAGAACAAGTGCTGCCTGAGTTGTCCGGCTGCTGAGATGTCAACAAATGTCGGTTTTCTCCGGTGAAAAGCTGTTCGGCCGGACAAACAGCCCCTCAACGGCGTTTCCTCCGGGGAATCGTGGCTTGGCCGGACAAACTCTCACAAATGTGGGCTTCTCTGAACTTCTGGTGGATCGAGGGCAGACAGCACTGTTTGTCCGGTATAGGCCTTATCTGCCGGACAAAGTACTGAAATCAGGGATTATGTCCGTGGAAATGGGCTTTGGCCGGACAAAATAATATTCGAAAAATTAAATGAGCATATTCAAAGAAAAGGAGGGATGTTGCGAGGCATCGTTCCGGTCTGGCGGACCGTATTGGCACGCCTATACTTCGGGAAAGGAGACTTCATTGCTTTTCGCTTGCCGTGAGGATCTTGTGTTTGTCATGAATGTGGTTGCGCAGGCTGCGGCCCTGTTTCCGGAGCTTCGGGTTATCGCGTTCGAGGTGATGAACAACCATTTTCATTTTGTGGTTTCAGCGGAGGAGAACTCTGTATGGGCGTTCTGGGCATTCATAAAGAAAAGGTTGGCGAGATCGTTTCCTCTGATGAAGAATATTCATATCACACTTAAGCCGATAGAAGGTCTGGGCTCATTGCGCAATAACATCGTCTATACCAACCGGAACGGTTATGTGGCTGATCCGTCTCACACGCCGTTCAGTTATCCATGGGGGACTGGGCGCTATTACTTTTTGGACTGGCCAACTGGTAAGGCATTGGGTCGGATATTCGTGGATGACAGGAGGAAGATGTTCAGATGCCGCACCCCTGGGCTCCCGGGAGAGTGGGAGGTTGTAGGCGGCTACATCGCCCCGTGGAATTACTGCGCCGTTAAGTTCGGCATGGCGATGTTCCGGGATGCGCATCACTACTTCATGATGGTGAGCAAGAACGTGGAGGCGTATGCGGAACTGGCCGCTGTACTCGATGACGGTGAATTCCTTACGGATTCTGAACTGTTCTCTCGTCTGAGTTCGTTGCTGCGGTCTGACTACGGCGTCTTCTCCATCAAGGACTTGACCAAGCCTCAGAAATTCGACCTCGCCCGTAAACTCCGATATGAATTCCGTTCCTCCAACGGTCAGGTCAGCCGGGTGCTCGGTTTGTCCCGGTACGAGATTGATTCGCTTTTCCCTTTGGCGGCGGAAAAGTGATAATTGCTTTCGATGGCATTGGAAAATCTGCGGCGGAGACGTCGTCCGATGAAAGTCGTTTCCGCTATAATGCAAAGTTGGTGAGGCTGTTTGTCCGGTGGAAAGCCACATTACCGGACAAGAGTAGCCCAAAGAACATTTTGTCCGGAGAGAGGCTGATTGCCCGGACAAACTGTGTTTTCCTGATTCAGGTTGACTCGTTCGGCAAGCTCAGCGATCGGTTTCGCAGGCTGCGTGGCAGAATCGGCCCGATTGGTCGGAAAGGACGGAAGTCCTTGATGTCGTTAGTGTCGATTCCGCTGCAGTGTCTTACGAGTATGGAAATGACATCTATCCATCAGCGAAACGGACGCTGAATGCTCACGGAATCCCGTTCTCAGGGCATAGCGCTTATCGAATCTCGGATGCGCCGGGCTTTTGGAGTCGCTGATGAAATCTGTGAAGTATGGAAACGTTGCCTCGTTTTTCTTCGCTCCGTTTTATAGGCTCTTTGCGAAAAAGATAGATCTTTCCGACACGTCTTGCTGCCGTAATGTTTCCGTATATGCCCAATCAGCGATTTGAGCGCGTCGCTTTAATATTTGAACGGCGCGAAACGGCAGCCCCGTCAGCGGCGTTCCGGCATAAAATCTTAAAATGACACAGGCCGCCCAATTCCTTGGATACATGGCTTGTGTCATTTATTGTAAGCGCTTTGTGATGTGCTGGAAGTTCCGCATTATAACATATCCGTTATCGAGCTTTTCAGGAATGTTTCCAGTGGGATTCCACCTGTTCCGATAATATATCTGTGCGCAGGTTTGAATCTCTCGGCGAACCGGGACAATCCATTGTTCATGCTCCTTCTTCCGCTCTTGACTTCAAGGGCGATGCATTCATCGTCTGCCTGTACGATGAAGTCAACCTCGTCATCACGCTCCCGCCAATAATAGACGCTGAAGTCATCTTCTTCCGCCTGAGACAGAAGATACGCCCCGACAGCGCTTTCAACCCATCTTCCCCAAATCTCAGGATTCACCCTTGCCGTGTTGAATGACTTCCGTTGGAACGCCGAAAGAAGCGCGTTGTTGTAAACGAGAAATTTAGGGACAGAGTTGTATTTCCTTGCGTCATCATTGGCATATTTCTGCAATCCGCAAATCAATTGGCACTGATCAAGCAGGTCGAGATATGACGCCAGGGTCGTGACATTGCCGGCGTCCTGCAACTGTCCGAGCGCTTTCGTCAAGGAAAGTTCCTCGGTCGAATACCGGCATCCAAGTTCAAAGAGCCGCTTCATCAGGACCGGCTTGTATATTTTGCTTGTCTGAAGAACATCTTTCTCAATCGCGGACGATGCGATACTGTCCTTTATGTACATCTTCCAACGTCTTTCGTTGGTTACGAGACTCGCCGAACCAGGATAACCTCCAAAATAGATATATTCATCCAAAGTGAAACCGAATGCTTCGGACATCTCCGAATATGACCAATGACCCATCCGGATGAGTTCAAACCTTCCAGCCAGGCTTTCCTTCAGACCGGATTGAAGCATAAGCCTTGAAGAGCCCAGCAGGACAAGTTTTATGTTCACTTTGTTGTGTGTGTCCCAATCCCACTCTGCCTTCACACCCTCGCTCCACCCTTCGATTTTCTGAATCTCATCGATTACCAGCAGGTGTTCTTCCTCGTTGTTGAGCCGCATCAGACTCCTCACGGATTCCCAAGTGCGATGTATCCAGTCGAAGTCCTTTGGATCCACACAGTCAGCCTTGGACAGTGTGTACGGTATTGTCACATTTTCAAGCACCTGATCCATCAATGTCGATTTTCCTACCTGACGTGGCCCGACAATCATCTGAATCTTATCCCGTCCCTCGTTGATTCGAGAAAGTACTTCCCGGAATTGCCGACGTACATATAATCCTCGATTCTCCATTACAAAATGTTCAAATCTATTCTACAAAATGTTCAAATTTCTGCAAAGATAGAAATTTTTTGAATATCCTATCTTGCAGAATTACAGTTTAGTGGATGTTTTTTTTGATTTGGATGTGCTATGAATATTTTGGAAGCCTTTCCGCTAACTGAATGTGACTGTTTTTTCGGTTTGGCGATCGAGTGTTCCGGCAAATATCCCGAAAATTTGTTTGACCTGTCAGTGCTTTTTGAATATTATCTATTTGTGAATAACAAAGGGTAAAAATGCATATTTACGCATTTTTGACCGCTGGCGATTTTCTTTTCATCACGTAATCAAGTTATACAATCAACAAAAAATACACGAAGTCAAGGTGTCATCTGCCATCTTTTTACACGAAATCAAGGTAAAGGTACAAATAAATACAACTCCGCCAAGACTTTCTTCTTGACGCAAAAGACATAATAGACACGAATAATCCATGGTTTCTTTCTATGCAGCTCATTTAGAGCGAGTAATTATCTCATTTTATGCAATTTTACGATGAAATAACTTGACTTAAATCTTCGTCAACGTCTCATATATTAACCTTCCCTGGGAATTGTTGACACTTTAGGCAAAGAATATATGACTCCGATTTCTCGCGGAGTAGACTACTGGCAGACAGACAGGCTCTCAATTCTGACCTGGAAAGTTCCGGAGGGGGCTTTGACATCCACCACGTCTCCGACTTTCTTACCCATCAAGGCGGCGCCTATCGGAGACTTGCAGGAGATTTTGCCCTCTTCGAGGTTCATTTCGTGAGGGCTCACGATTGTGTAGGTCATTCTGGTGTTGGAAGACATATTCGTGAACTCCACTTTGCTGAGCAGAGAAACCTGATCCTTGGGCAATGCCGCAGTGTCGAGAACCCTTGAATATTCAAGGACTTTCTGCAGGAAACGTATCCTGCCGATGGTCTTGGCCTGGGCTCTCCTTGCTGCGCGATATTCAAAGTTCTCGCTTAGATCCCCTTGGGCACGGGCCTCGGAGAGGTCTTCCTTGATCCGGGGATATTCCACGTTTATAAGGTTGTTAAGTTCCGCGACAATCTGGTCGTGACGTTCCTTAGACAGATATTCCATGATGACTCATTTGTTATGCTTGGCAAATGTACGAAATTTTGTCCATAGGAATCATCTTTTGTCTGCTATTGTAGGCATCAGAACAGTCTCAGAGCTATTGCCAGGCAGTTTCGGAACAGTGGGTGACCGTCTTGATGAAGCTTAGCAGCGTCTGGTTGTAGGCCTCGTCCTCTTCTGGCATCCCGAACGAGCCGGTGATGAAATGCTTGTCACCGTCAACCACGTATGTACAGAGATTTGATGTGACCTTGGCGGCCTCGCGGGTGAGTTTCTCAAAACAAAGGAAAGGTACCTGATTGTCCTTCCGGCTGTGCATCATCAGTGCCGGTCTGCCGTCAAGTTTGGCAATGGCTTTCAGTGGGGTCGCCTTGAATCCGTCGCGGCCGAACATGAGACCGGCGTAAAGAGCGGTGGTCAGTTTTACCGGGTAGGCAAGCACCGGTGTGATGAACCTCCCGAACTGGTAGCCCATGAAATCCTGAATTGATGAATATGCCGACAGGCTGACCAGTGCGTCGATGTCGTCATTCTCCCCGATGGATCTGATTGCGATCGCACCGCCCATCGAGATACCCATGACAATGATGGAAATGTCTGAATAGGTGGCTTTTACATAATCTGTGACAGCCTTGACATCCGCGGTCTCATGGTATGCCAGGCATATTCTTTGTCCGTCGCTTTCCCCATGGCCACGCACCTCCGTCATCAACGTGACAAGCCCAAGGTCACGGAATTCTCTCGCATGTCCATAAAATCCTGTGACGGATGGATTCTCTATTCCGGTAAGGCAGATCACCGCGCCTTTGGGGGCACTTTCCGGCCTGACCTCAAGGGTATGGATCAAGAATCCGTCCTCCGTCTTGAGCCAGAGCGTGTCCGGATCCGGAAGCCCGGCCTCCTCAGCCCTGTACACCCTATGTTAGGTGACATGCTTGTCACTAAACAACCATAGCATCACCGCCGGAGCGACAAACACGATCAATGAATATACCACCGCGATGACAATCAAAGTCCACTTGAATACCTTTCTCATTGCTCAATCTTTTTATGAATATACCAAACCTGAAAGTTTTTTTGAATTGTTTGAGTGTCCTTCTAATAATCAAAACAACATCTTACTTTCGTTGTCCCATTTGAGCAGCCAACTCATGGTTCAAGTAAATCACAAGACAAAATTATGCGAAAACAGCAGTTCGCGCAAGATAGAGATGTGGACAGTCGTTCTATGTAAACATTTGATTGATAGCTGAATTGAGAATATGACAGTGGACATCTTTGAATATCATTTAATGCTGCTTTTCGTCATTGCCGCTTTTTCATGTCACGGTCGTGACCAATGACTCCATCTCCGACAGCGGAATGGATGGCAAAGCGCAACTTTTTATGTAAATTTGCATCCGTAAAGCGTGATTTGTAACTAATTGCAAGTGAACGAACTATAAAACGCTGCCCTCTGTATTAGGTGGGCAAGGTTTTGTAAACGATTTAATATTAATGAATTAGATTTGACGCCGCTTAAAATATGAAGAGTGTGCTTTTTGTCTGTCATGGGAACATCTGCAGGAGCCCTATGGCTGAGTTTATTTTCAAGGATATGGTCCGTAAATCAGGGTTAAGGGTTGAGGGGGAGTCACTTCGGCAGGCTCAGCGACCACTTCGGCAGGCTCAGCGACCGGCATCGCAGGCTGAGTGGCCGGATCGGCCCGATTTGCCGGAAAGGACGGAAACCTTTGATGTGGTTCGTGTCGATTCCGCCGCGGTGTCTTACGAGGAGGAGGGAAACGACATCTACCCGCCGGCGAAACGGACGCTGGATGCTCATGGAATCCCGTTCTCACGGCATCGCGCCCACCGCATTTCGGATGCGGAAGCCTCTGAATATGACATTATTGTCATCATGGACACATCGAACAAGAGGCTTCTCTCACGGATTCTCTGCCCGATGAATATGTCAAAGGTCCACATGATGATGGAATATGCCGGCAAGGACTCGGATGTCTCCGATCCTTGGTACACCGGTGATTTCGAGAAGACCTACCGGGACATCACCGAAGGCTGCGCCGGGCTTTTGCGATCCCAGACTGAATCAGAGTGACTGTTGGTTCTGAAATATGATTTTTACACAAAAAGAGCGGTTGAACCCATTGATAGCTGATGAAATTTGTGAACATACTGGACGAGTATCTTGTGCGATATGTTGAGGATGAGATAATTCCACGTTACGCCTCTTTTGACAAAGCCCATCGGGAAGACCACGTCTGCAAGGTGATTGAGGAGGCCATGAATATGTCCGTTCACTATGACGTGGACAAGAATGTCCTCTATGCCGCGGCGGCTTTTCACGACACAGGTCTCATCGACGGCCGGGAAGTTCATCACCTGTCTTCAGGCCGCATCATCCGTGAGGATCCGAACCTGAGGAAATGGTTCACTTCCGAACAGATAGAAACGATAGCCCAGGCCGCTGAGGATCACCGTGCTTCAAACGGCAGTGAGCCAAGGAGCATCTATGGCAAGATAGTCGCCGAGGCTGACCGGGACATCGAACCGATGAGAATCCTGCGCCGCACGGTCCAGTATGGTATGGAACACTATCCCGAGTTGGACAAGGAAGGCCACTGGCAAAGGCTGCTTGATCATCTGGCCGAGAAATATGACTACGGCGGTTACCTTAAACTTTATATTCCCGAATCCAGAAACGCCGCCGGCCTCCAGACGCTCCGTGACATAATCCATGACCCCAAGCGTCTCCGGAATATATTCGAGACTCTTTTCAATGAGGAGAGGCAGGATGTTCATTGAATATGATGGAAGTTTGGTATATTCGTGAAAGAGTTGAAGTTGAAAAGATATGATACGCACGTTGTTTTTCATAGGAGGAGGCAGTTTCCTCGGGGGCATCGCAAGATATTTGGTGAAAATCGGTTGCGGTAAATTGTTCCCCGCGGCGACACTACCGCTTGGCACATTGGTGGCCAATGTTGCCGGCTGCTTGCTGATCGGCTTGTTTTACGGAATCGCATCGCGCCACACCACGATGTCGCAGGACATGCTTATGTTCCTGACAGTAGGCTTCTGTGGGGGCTTCACAACATTCTCGACATTCATTAACGAGAATATGTCCATGCTTCAAGGTGGGGAGTTTTTCAGTTCGTTGTTTTATACAGTGCTGAGCTTGGTCCTCGGCTTGACGTTCCTGTACCTTGGCAGCCTCGCCTCGCGTGTTCTCTGAGAATATATACTGAAAAAAATGGGCCGGTCAGGTTTTCCTGACCGGCCATATTCGTGTATGACAAATAGTCGATTAGAGCTGAGGACCAGCCTTCACGAGAGCCTTGCCGGCCCTGTTGGACTCGTACTTCTTGAAGTTCTTGATGAACCTTGCGGCGAGATCCTTTGCCTTCTCCTCCCACTGTGCAGGATCGGCGTAGGTGTCGCGAGGATCGAGGATGTGGGTGTCAACGCCCTCAAGCTTTGTAGGAACCACGAAGTTGAAGTAAGGAATCGTTTTGGTAGGAGCCGCGTCGATGCTGTGATCGAGGATGGCGTCAATGATTCCACGGGTGTCACGGATGGAGATTCTCTTGCCGGTTCCGTTCCAACCGGTGTTCACGAGATAAGCCTTTGCACCGCTCTTCTTCATCTTCTTCACGAGCTCCTCAGCGTACTTTGTAGGGTGAAGCTCAAGGAATGCCTGTCCGAAGCAAGCAGAGAAGGTAGGAGTAGGCTCGGTAATTCCGCGCTCTGTTCCAGCCAGTTTTGCAGTGAAGCCTGAGAGGAAGTAGTACTTTGTCTGCTCAGGATCAAGGATAGAAACTGGAGGAAGAACACCGAAGGCATCAGCTGAGAGGAAGATCACCTGCTTTGCCGCAGGGCCCTGGGACTCAGGACGTACGATGTTGTTGATGTGGTAGATAGGGTAAGAAACGCGGGTGTTCTCGGTAACGCTCTTGTCGTTGAAGTCGATCTTGCCGTTTGCGTCAACTGTAACGTTCTCAAGAAGCGCGTCGCGACGGATGGCGTTGTAGATGTCCGGTTCAGACTCCTTGTCGAGTTTGATGACCTTGGCGTAGCAACCGCCTTCGAAGTTGAACACGCCCTTGTTGTCCCAGCCGTGCTCGTCATCACCGATGAGCTTACGCTTAGGGTCGGTGGAAAGGGTGGTCTTTCCGGTTCCGGAGAGGCCGAAGAAGATAGCGGTGTTCTCGCCGTTCATGTCGGTGTTGGCTGAGCAGTGCATGGCCGCGATGCCCTTGAGAGGGAGGTAGTAGTTCATCATGGAGAACATACCCTTCTTCATCTCACCGCCGTACCAAGTGTTGAGGATTACCTGCTCCTTGCTTGTCACGTTGAAAGCGATGCAGGTGTCGCTGCGGAGACCGAGCTCCTCGTAGTTGGCCACCTTGGCCTTTGATGCGCAGTAAACAACGAAATCAGGCTCCTGATCGAACTCTTCCTGATTCTTAGGACGGATGAACATGTTGGTCACGAAGTGAGCCTGCCACGCAACCTCCATGATGAAGCGGACCTTCATGCGGGTGTCCTTGTGGGTTCCGCAGAAGCCATCGACAACGAAAAGCCTCTTTCCTGAAAGTTCCTGCTGAGCGGTCTTCCTTACAACCTTCCAAACCTTCTCTGTCATCGGGTGGTTGTCGTTAGGATACTCTGGGGTGTTCCACCATACGGTGTCCTTTGAGTTCTTGTCCATAACGATGTATTTATCCTTAGGAGAACGTCCGGTGTAGATACCAGTCATGACGTTGATAGCTCCGAGCTCGGTAACCTGACCTTTCTCGTAGCCCTCAAGCTCAGGCTTTGTCTCCTCGTTGTAGAGAACTTCGTAAGTCGGATTGTAAAGGACTTCCTTCACATTCTTGATTCCGTACTTGCTTAAATCCATCTTAGGCATAGTAAAATGTGTTTTATAAAGTTAAACTTATTCTTAAGCCGTTCTGAAATAACTTGTGCCATCATTGGCGCCGCAAATTATTTCTCGCCCGTCCAAGGCGCCGCAAATTTAAGGAATTTTTATCCATTACTCAAATGAGTAAGCGATTAATTTCGTACATTTGCTTTCGCCGGCGTGGTTTCCTGCAAATAGTTTGCCAGCGGAGTACGCAAAAGATTGTGATAAAACGGTTTAACAATTAATGAATATGTCACCGTCAGAAGTGCTGAAAGAATATTGGGGCTACGATGGCTTCCGTCCGATGCAGGAGGAGATCATCACTGCCGCCTTGGAGGGAAAGGATGTGCTGGCCATCATGCCGACGGGCGGTGGCAAGTCGGTTTGTTTTCAGGTGCCGGGCTTGATTAAGGACGGGATCACACTGGTCGTGACTCCGCTTATCGCCTTGATGAAGGATCAGGTGCAGAACCTGAACGACAGGGGAGTGCGGGCTCTGGCGATCCACGCCGGGATGAGCCGCCACGAGGTCGATCTGGCTTTGAACAACGCGGCCTACGGGGATTACAAGTTCCTCTACCTGTCTCCCGAACGACTCGGCACCCAATTATTCCAGTCATACATTGATGTCCTCGATGTCGGTTTCATCGTGATCGACGAGGCGCACTGCATTTCCCAATGGGGGTACGATTTCCGGCCTGACTACCTGAAGATTGGCCAGTTGCGGGAACGGATCGACGCTCCAGTCATCGCTCTTACCGCCACGGCCACCCCGACAGTCGCGCAGGACATCATGGAGCGTCTCGGCTTCAAGGAAAAACTCTTGCTCAAAAGCGGTTTCGAGAGACCTAACCTTAGTTATATAGTCCGTCAGGTTGAGGACAAATATTCCCAGATACTGAACATCTGCAACGGGGTGTCAGGGACAGGGATCGTCTATGCCCGCAACCGGCGCAAATGTGAGGAACTTTCGGCCTTCCTTCAGGCTCAGGGAGTCTCCGCGTCGTTCTACCACGCCGGACTGGGCGGGCAGGCAAGGGCGGAGAGGCAGGCTGCCTGGAAGAGCGGAGCGATCCGGGTGATGGTCTGCACGAACGCCTTCGGCATGGGAATCGACAAGCCGGACGTGCGTTTCGTGGTGCATTATGACCTTCCGGAGAGCCCAGAGGCCTACTTTCAGGAAGCCGGGAGGGCGGGGCGTGACGGGAAGCGCTCGTTCGCCGTGCAGCTTTGGAACGGAGTCGATGTGCGGAGGGCGAAGCAGATAGAGGATGTCTCTTTCCCTTCTCTTGAATATATTGAGGACATCTATCAGAAACTTCACATGTTCTTTGAGATTCCGTACGACACTGGTATAGGGAGGCAGCTGAAGTTCAAGATCGAGGATTTCTGCAAGCGTTTCTGCCTTCAGCGGGCTCCAGCGTTTTACGCGATCAAATATCTTGAACGGACGGAGCATCTGACATATTCAGAGGAAGTTGACATCCCGACAAAGGTGAGGATAAATGTTGATCGCAAGGCTTTGTATGACATCGAGTTGGCGGATCAGGGGCAGGCCGCGGTGCTGGAGGCGCTGATGCGGAGCTACACGGGCATATTCTCTTTCCTTCAGCAGATTGACGAGGAATATGTCGCCCGCCGCACTGGCCAGACCGTTCCGCAACTACGGCAGTCACTCTACGGTTTGTCGTTGGCTCATGTCATCAGCTATGTGCCGACCGACCACTCGGATGTCGTTGTCCTTCATCATGATAGACTCCGTCCCGGCAATGTCAACCTGATGCCGTCCCGCTACGCGATGCTGAAAGAGGCTTCGCACGACCGTAGCGCCGCGATGCTTGAATATGTCAGCGAGACCACCGAGTGCCGTTCTCGTTATCTTCTCCGCTATTTCGGCCAGACCGAGACCACAGACTGCGGTACCTGCGACATCTGCCGCGCCCGCCGCACCTCCGCCCCGGTCCCTGAGTCTGCGGTTCGGCAGGGCTCACCGACCTCCCTGGTCCCTGAGTCTGCGGTTCGGCAGGGCTCACCGACCTCCCCGGTCCCTGAGCCACAGCCTACCTCTGAATCACAGCCTTCTCCGGTCCCTGAGCTTGTCGAAGGGCCGGTCGCTACAACAGGCTCAGTTGCTTCGACAGGCTCAGTTGCTTCGACAAGTTCAGTTGCTTCGACAAGCTCAGCAACCGTTCCAGCCCGCATCCTACAGCAGATGACAAGGCAGAGATTGATTGATTATATTATTGGAAAGAATGGCGAATATTCCCTCGAAGAGATCGTCTCCGAGTTCGACAACCCCTCCAAAACCTATTCCCCTGATTACCTAGACATCCTCCGCCACCTCATCGACAACGGTGAAGTCCCGATTTACAGATAAAGAGAATATAATGGTTTGCTCTAATTATAAATTACATTGCCAAGTCGCTATCTATAACATCATCACTTGATTCAGCCATCCGTCATCACTATCACTGGACTGTATGAACGTATCAATAAAAACTCTAAAATCCGGCTTATTGACCTTAATAGTTTGGTTTAGCGTCCTGCTGGGGATATTCACAGCAGTATGGTTTGCCGTAAATGAACATGAGTTTTCGGGGTTATACGAGCTGGCATTCCTTGCGGTCATATTCGTGTTAGCCTTCATTTCAAGCAAACAGACCCATAACTATCTTGAACTGATGAAGGCTCTTCTCGGCGATCACAAATTAATCTCCAATCATACGTCAGCCGTTGATGTCGGCAATTTCCGTTTCATCTTCAACACATACGTGAAAGGAAACCTGATGAACCCGTTCTGCAAACAGTATCTGTCAATGACTGTCGGCATTCCTTTCCCGGTTGACGATTTGACTGCCAAGGCCGCCATCAAGGATGAGTTACGGAATTTGATAAGTGGTCTGAAGGAAGAGAGGATGCTGACATATTCCAGGCCAATGGTTGACGACACACCTCTGGCTGATGGCGTGACCTGGATCGGTCAGACTCTCTATCTTGAATTCCTGCAGAAAAAGGTGACATCACCATGGCTGCTTGGTCTGCAACGCAAGGTGTTGGACATCATAGACAGGTACGGACTTCAGGACTTGACTTACTGTACCATCTGTGGATTGGCCAGCGGCTCAGAGTACCGTTTGAACCAAGGGAACATGTTCATCAGCAAAGTTTATGGCGGATTTTATGACAGCAAGCCACACAGATTTTCTTACAAGGACACTTCTTGGATGAACCTGAGGGAATTTGAGTCATATTTCAGCGTTGACAGCTATCGCGATCTGTATGATTCCGCAGTTCCCTATGAATCGTGGCTCAGCATCGGTGTGATGGAAAAAGTGCTGAAAAGGATGTTCAAAGAGTCAAAGACGCGCGGCACCGTGTTAATAAAAAAGGAGAAAGAAGGCATTCATGTCAATATCCGCGTGGCGTCAGAAAATGCGGCAGGCTGCTATCATTTGACCAATTCCTCGGGCTATTGGTGGATATACTCCGAGGGCTCTCTGGATATCATCAACACCAACCCGATGTCAACTGAAGACGAAGCCTTTGCATGCCTGATGTTCTATAACATCCTTGACAAGTATGCGGACGGTTCATATTCCTCGTAAGGCTTCCACGAAGGGAACATGATGATGCTTTCCAAACAACGGTGACGGTGCGCCATAACGGGCCCTTCACTCACGAAGTCAAAGGAAACCAAGTCCGGTGCACCATAACGAGCCTGTGTGTCAATACTTCTTATCAGCGCACGGACCGGAAGGCCTTGCCAAGAACCCCTTAGATCACTTGTGGGGTGTTCTTATGTCCCCGTGACTCTCTTGGGCAGCAAAAAATGCCCGAAGTGTCGCCCGATGGTGCTCCATGACCCTCTTGGGCGACAAAAAAGGGCAAAAGTGCTGCCGAAGGGTGCTCCGTGTCTTTCTTGGGCGACAAAAAAGGGCTAAAGTGCTGCCGGAGAGTGCTCCGGAATCCTCTTGGGTAACATAGAAGGCCTAAAATGCCGTCCAAGAGCGCGGGGGATTATTCTATGACAAGGCCGTCATAGGCGGGACGGACTATTGAGCGGATGCCACGGTCGCGGCAAAGGGCTTCGAGGTCTTTGCCGAACTGGTCATGACGAGGGAATGTGTGGGAGAGGTGGGTGAGCCAGGTGTGCTCGGCACCGATGCGGTCGGCGATCTCAAGGGCCTCGTCAAGGCTGAAATGCGAATGGTGCTTCTTGTAACCTACCGTGTTGAGGGTCACGTGCTTGAGGCCATGCAGCTTCTCGAATTCGCTTTCGGGGATGAAACTCATGTCCGTGATGTAGGCGATGTCCCCGAAACGGAAACCGAGAACGGGCAGCTTGTCGTGAAGGCCTCGGATCGGGACAATCTTCACACCTCCGGTAGAGGTCGCAATCGATGCCGGATCCGCTTTGTCTATGATGTCCTCCAACTTGTTCCCGCTCGGAATCAGTGTCCCGTCTGGCTTCCTGTAGTGGTAGCCGACATCATGCACCCAGACAAGTTCCATGTCCTTGGCGTTCGGATAGACCAGAAACGGATTCTCGTCGATCACATGGAGGTGCCACTCCGGGGCTCCGGGGTATTTCGGGAATGCGAAGACGTAGGGATATTCCTTGATAAGGTCATCGAGGACGTTCCGCTCGCAGTAGATCTCGGCGGCGCGCTTGTCGATGTAGTTGAGCGAACGCACGTCATCCAGACCTCCTGTGTGGTCCTTGTGATTGTGTGTCAGCAGGATGGCGTCAAGGTGACAGAGATCGTGGGCAAGCATCTGCATTCTGAAATCCGGCCCGGCGTCCACAAGGATGTTCAGCCCGCCATATTCAACGAACACAGAAGAACGGAACCGCTTGTCTTTAGCGTCCGGGGATTTGCACACATCGCATTTGCAGCCGATGATCGGAACTCCTTGCGAGGTCCCGGTGCCCAAGAATGTCAACCTTGCCTTGTCCATGATATTCGTATATTGTATTTTTATAAATGTTTGAATTTTAGATTGTTCGTAAGTTTTGAACAGTGCCGGATGCCTCGGAATGACTGTCAGATCGTGATGTCCTCCACCATATTCACAAGCTTTGGGTCATAAGGCCTCTCGATGCGGATGTAGTTGCCGGTGTAGCCGCCCATCAGCCCGTCCTTGACGTCCGATTCCCAAAGCACCTGCGAGCGCCTGCCATGGTTCTTCGCCACAAATTCAGAATGAAGCTCGCTGCAAAGTTCCTCCAGCCTCGCCACCCGCTCCGTCTTCAAGGAATCCTTGACCTGATCCTTCCAACCAGCCGCAAGAGTGCCGGGGCGGCGGGAATACGGGAACACATGGATGAACGCCGGCCTGACGCGGTCTCTGAGGAATGAATATGTCTCCTCAAAGAGTTCGTCTGTCTCTCCGGGAAGCCCTGCGATGACATCTATGCCGAAGAACACGAACGGTTTCGTGGAGTCCTCAGGTCGTGGATCCATCACGGAGCGAATGTAGTCTATCCTGTCAGCGAAGAACTCCGTCGTGTAGCGGCGGCCTACCCTTTTAAGGATCGTGTCCGACCCTGATTGTAAAGGAATATGGAAGTGCGGCTGGAACTTTGTGCCGGAGGCTATCCAATTCACGATGTCTTCGGTGATGAGGTTCGGCTCGATCGAGGAAATCCGGTAACGTTCTATTCCTTGCACCTCGTTCAGATGCTTGAGCAGGTCGAGGAAGCTTTCACCGGTCGTCCTGCCGAAATCTCCGGTGTTGACTCCCGTGATGACGATCTCCTTGATTCCGGATTCCGCTATCTTCCGGGCCTGTTCCACCACTTCCGAAATCGGTATATTCCTTGAATTTCCTCTCGCGTAAGGCACTGTGCAGTAGGCGCAGAAGTTATTGCATCCGTCCTGCACCTTGAGAAACGACCTCGTCCTTTCCTCCGACGAGAACGCCGCCATCGTCTCTTTCGAGATTTCCTTGTACTCCGCCGCACTCATCGTTTGCCGAGCTTTCGGTCCCTGAGCTTGTCGAAGGCCCGAAATGTTTTCAATCGGTCCCTGAGCTTGTCGAAGGGCCGTGATTGCATCTGAAACAGTCGCTTCGACAGGCTCAGCGACCGAATGAGAAGGCTCCGCGACAGAACGTGATGGCTCAGCAGTTGAATATGATGGTTCATTGGTCGAGGTCTGTGAGCCACCAGTGATGGCATTGCCAGCCCTGTGGCCGCCCATGGCCACATGAATGGGTGGACCGCCGCAGGCGGGACGGGACGGAGCGCGAAGCGCGGAGGGGCTGGCCGTGCCATCACTGGCGGCAGCGACCTCACGAAGGAGTCTCATGGTCTCAGGAACCACCTGGGACTTTTCTTTGGCTCCGAACACAAGGGCGACTCCCTCAATGTTTTGAAGATCGTCTCTGCGAAGCTCAGCGTAACAGCCTGTCACGATGATCCTTGCCTCTGGCGAAGTGCGGTGCATCTTCCGGATCACATTCCGGCACTTCTTCTCTGCCCTCTCGGTGACCGAACAAGTGTTGATGAGATAGACATCGGCCTTGTCCTCCCACGGCACGACCGTGAGTCCGTTGGCCACGAACCCTCTCTCGTAAGTCGAAGTCTCAGCGTAGTTTAGCTTGCAGCCGAGTGTCAGAAACGCTATCGTCATACTAAAATTTCCAGATTGGTTCACCGTACATCACCGTGACGCGGGACCAAGCGCATGTCCCGTTCACAGGCGGATTCTTCTTTGAAACTCTGACTTTCAGAAAAAGAATATCATCGAATTCCTTGCGGATTGCATCCAAAATTCTTCCGGCCACATTCTCCAACAGGTTGGAAGGGATGGCCATCTGTTCAGCCACGATATCATAGATCCTGCCATAGTCGATGGTCTTGCCAAGATCATCTGTTTTAACCGCCTTTTTCAGTTCGGTCTCGGCATGGAAATCCACAAGGAAAGTGTTGCCTTCCCTGCGTTCTTTCTCCAGGCAGCCGTGGTAGGCGTGGAACTCCATGCCTTCAAGTTCTATTATTCCGTCGTAGTTCATATTCGTTTAATTTCAATTGTAAGGTCACTTCGGCAGGCTCAGAGACCGACTGTTATTTATTGGTCACTTCGGCAGGCTCAGTGACCGACTGTTATTTATTGGTCACTTCGGCAGGCTCAGTGACCGACCGTTATTTATTGGTCACTTCGGCAGGCTCAGTGACCGAC
>CAKULN010000059.1 GCA_934667175.1 uncultured Bacteroidales bacterium
TCCTTGCTGTAGAACGAGTGGGACACGAACGGTCCTCCCATGTAGTCGTTGTAGACCTCCCAGAGGCCTCTGGTCTCCACAAAGTCAAGATCGTGGTATTTCAGAAACTTGATGCCAGGCTTGACGAACACGCTCGTGGTCATGTAGGAATTCTCTGCCGTGGCGGGAACATATTCCTTAAGAAAGGCATTGCGCCTTGCGATGATGTTCTCTTCCGAGAAAGGATTGTCGCCGGCAGCCGGGTATTTGTAGATGAACACGCCTTGGGTGCTGTACTGCTTTTCGTCAGCAATCCAGATGAAATCGTCCGTGACCTTCTTGAGGTTGTAGCCGATCGGAAAATGCACCCTTCCGCCGATCATCCTTTCAACCACGTCCCCTAATTTGGTTTCCTCGTAGAGAAGGGTGTTGGCGATGACCCTGTTCCTTTCCGCCTGCTCAATCGCTCCGGTGATGTTCTCGCCGTTCTTGTCGAGGACGACGATCGCGGAATCGGCGCACGACGCGTTTATCTGGATCACGCATTGAGGATGGGCCCACACGTCAGTCCTGTAGACGACGCCCTGCTTGACGACCGTCGAGTCGATGTTGAAGATCACGATGTTCCTGTGGAGTTTGAACATGTCCGTGAACGCACCAGGGGAAAGGTTGACCAATGAATATAACGGCTCCCTTTGCGGCAGGTACTCGCAGTCTCTCGCGAGCAGGCCTCCGATCTCGTTGCCCAGATTCCCTTCCCAGTTGTCCTTGCCGACCACGATGATGACTTCCCCGGCCTTGCCCGAGACGTTGGGCAGCAGAGGCTTTGTGTTGTTATTGCACGACACCGCGCTGAGCAGAGCCAAGGTGGCGAAGGCGATTCCTGATAATCTTTTCATGATATTTTGGTTTTTAATGGATAAGCCTTGCGATGTCGTTTCCGAACGCCAGCACCATAAGCAGAAGCAGGAGGAACATCCCTATGATTTGGGCGACCTCAAGGAACCTGTCACTCGGTTTGCGCCCGGTGATCATCTCGTAGAGACAGAACACGATGTGTCCGCCGTCAAGCGCCGGGATCGGCAGAAGGTTCATCACACCGAGCATGATTGAGAGCAGCGCGAGAATATTCAGGAACCTGTACCAGTCCCACGTCGCCGGGAAAACCTGTCCGATCGAGATGAAACTGCCCACAGACTTGTAGGCCTCGGTGCTTGGCGAAGCCACCAGCTTCAGATCCCGCAGATAGCCGCCTATGGTCTCGAAAGTAAGTTTGAACCCCGCCGGGATGGCGCCGGCCAATGAATATTCCTTCGTCGTGAGCCCCGGGATCTTCATGAATATCCCGACCCTGCCGGCCGTGTCCACCTGAAGCGGGACTGAAAGGGTGTCCACCCCACGGAGGATCGTCGCCGTGACGGCGCCGCCTCGGAGTTCCGAAAGATATTTCCTAGAATCCTGCACGAACGGTGTGCTGACACTGTCCAGGGCGATGATCCTGTCGTTCTGCCGAAGGCCGGCTGAGGAGTTCGCCGAGGCGCTCATCACCGAGTCCACCACGAACGGAACCGCCAGGTCAAACACTCCCGGAGTGTTGAGCACCGCCCCGATCAGAGACCTGTCTATGTAGAGGTCAACCGTGTCCTTGTCTCTCAGTACCGTGACCTTGCTGACATTCCTGCGAGCCAGGTCCGCCTGGAGCATCCCGAAATTCTCGGGGACATATTCATCCATCCTTATGATGTGGTCGCCGTTGCGGAAGCCGAGCTCCATGCCCAACTCGTTGGTGTAGATTTGGCTGCCTTCGTTGCTGATGTAGGCGCTTCCCCAGATCGCCATGATGCAGATGTAGGCGAGGATGGCGAACATGAAGTTGTAGAGGACTCCTCCTCCCATCACCAGGAGCCTCTGCCAGGCCTTCTTGGTGCGGAATTCCCACGGCTGCGGCTCCTTTTTCATCGAATCCAGATCCATCGACTCGTCGATCATTCCGCAGATTTTGCAGTAACCGCCCAGCGGCAGCCAGCCGATGCCATATTCAGTCTCCCAATCCTTCGCTTTAGGGAATATTCTTGTGAACCATTTCCCCTTGGTGCTGAACAACTTGGTGCCTCCGGCGTCGAAGAACAGGAAGAATTTGTCCACCCGGATTCCGAAAAGCTTCGCGAACGTGAAGTGCCCGAACTCGTGGATTATTATAAGTATTGAAAGCGCAAGGATTACTTGCAGAATCTTCATCAGAACAACCATCGTCAACCTTTCTTAGCCATGGCCTCGATCTTCCTTTGGGCCAATGAATATGTTTCCTCGTTTGTCTTGAATATGTCCTCAACCGACGGATCTTTCACGAACTGAGCGCATTCCATGCACTCTCCGACCACATCCGTGATGCCATAGAACGGAATCCTGTCCTGCAGGAACGCCGCCACGGCCGCCTCGTTCGCCGCGTTCATGGCGCAAGGAATATTCCCGCCTCTCTCCAACGCCTTGTAGGCCAGCGCCAGCGCCGGGAACTTCTCCGTGTCCGGCTTGAAGAACGAGATGTTGCCGAGCTCGGCGAAATCCAGCTTCTTGTTCGCCAGCGGAAGCCTTTCCGGGAACCCGATGGCGAACTGGATCGGCTCCCGCATGTCCGGGCTGGCGAGCTGGGCTATCACGGCTCCGTCCTCATATTCAACCATCGAATGGATGATTGACTCCGGGTGCACGACAACGTTGATCCTGTCGGCCGGTGTGTCGAAGAGCCACCGTGCCTCGATCACCTCAAAGCCTTTGTTCATCATTGTGGCTGAGTCGATTGTGATCTTCGCTCCCATGCTCCAGTTCGGATGCTTGAGAGCCATGTCCTTTGTCGCCGCGCTGATCCTGTCCTTGTCCCAAGTCCTGAACGGTCCTCCGGAGGCGGTAAGGTGGATCCTGTGTATCGCGTTGCCTTGCGCGGAAAGCAGGCACTGGAATATCGCCGAATGCTCCGAATCCACCGGAAGGATCGGAGCGTGGAACTTCTTTGACATCCCCATCACGATCGAGCCGGCTGCCACGAGGGTCTCCTTGTTGGCCAGTGCGATGACTTTTCCGGCGCCTATCGCCGCCATGGTCGGAGCCAGTCCGCTGAACCCGACCATCGCCGCCACGACGATGTCCACCCTGTCGCTTGTCACCAGATCGCAGACGGACTTCATCCCGGCGAACGCTTTCGTGTCGCTCCCGTCCAAGGCCTCGGAAAGACTCTTGAATTTGGTCTCGTCGCAGATGACCGCATTGTTGACATCAAACTCTCTGGCCTGGGCGGCCATGAGCTCCCAGCTGCCCAGACATGTGAGCAGCTCGACCTCAAAAAGGTCTCTGTGCTCCCTTATCACGTCAAGGGTCTGCCGGCCTATCGAACCGGTAGACCCGAGTATCGCTATTCTTCTCTTTTCCATCAGAAACTAATGTATTTTGTGGGATCGACAGCCTCGCCCTTGTGCCACAGTTCGAAATGTAGATGATCCCCGTCCGAGAGAGAGCCTGTGCCGCCAAGTATCGCTATCGGAGCGCCGGCGGTCACCTTGTCCCCAGTCTTTTTCATGAGCTTCTGGTTGTGCTTGTAGACGGAGATGATGTCACCTTCATGCTGGATTCTTATGGTGTAGCCTTCCGTGTCGGTCCACCCGTCGGAGATCACGGTGCCGTCCAGGACGGCCATGACCACAGAGTTGCCCGGGGCTGTGATGTCGATGTAAGGATGAAGCGCCTTGTCGTAGCCTTGGGAGACCACTCCTTTGAGCGGCGTGAAGAAATGCATGCCTTCGATAGGAAGAGTCCTTGAGGAGTTTGATTTGATGTCGAACTTATCCTCATCAGTGACTTCCTTTCTCAGCAGGGAATCCTTTCCCGCGATTTCCTTCATCCGGGCGGCGGTCAGCGCGGAGTTTCTCTTGACTTCCATCAGACTGTCGATCTTGAGCGGTTCCTGGCCGTCGATGACCCTGCGGAGATTCTCTGAATACAGTTCCCATTTTGTGATGACATTCTCCAGTGAATCAATCCTGATCGCGTTCTGAATCGCGTCATGTTTTGTCCGCGCGTCAGGATAGCCGGGAATCAAGGTCCGGACTGGGGTGAACGCGATCAGGCAGAAGATGACGGAAATCGTGACGACGATAACCGTTATTCCTGTCACGAGAGCGCCTATCCTTGTGAATTTCCTTGACCAAAGCTTATCGTGGGTGTCGTCATCCACTATCGTGAGCCTGAGGTTATTGCTGGTGCCTCCTTTTTTCTGTCTGGACATAAGATTTTGACTTGAAAGCCTTTTTCGTTAACTTTGCGGATCACATGGACAGGATCATCGGCATAGATTACGGACGCAGGCGCGTCGGGGTCGCGGTCAGCGATCCGCTTGGTATATTTGCCTCAGCCCTGGACACGGTTCCAGCTGCAAAGATAATAGAATATATCAAAAGTTATGCTCAAAAGGAGACCATAACACGCTTTGTGGTCGGCTATCCGATGAACATGAACAACAAACCGTCCGAGGCCGCCGCCGACGTGGACATATTCCTGAAGAACCTCGCGAAGGCTTTTCCGGACATTCCGGTGACCCTTGAGGATGAACGATTCACGTCCGTGCTGGCTCACCGGGCGATGATTGACGGCGGGATGAAGGCGAAGGATCGCCGCGACAAGACATCCGTGGACCGGATCAGCGCCGCGATCATCCTCCAGAGCTATCTGGACAGGACGAACAGAAATTAAAGGTTAGAGTTATGATATTACCTATTTATTTATACGGTTCGGAGGTTCTCAGGCGGAAGGCCGCCCCGGCGGATCTCTCGGAGAAGGAAAAGATCACCAAGTTGGTGACCGACATGGAGGAGACACTCGCAAAGTCGGAAGGCTGCGGACTTGCCGCCCCGCAGGTAGGGGAGAGCGTGCGGATTCTCATCGTTGACGGTACCGGGATGACGGATGTCTATCCTTACCTTGCGGATTTCAAGAGGGTGATGATCAACCCGGTGATTCTGGAGGAGAGCGAGAAAAAATGTGAATATTCCGAAGGCTGTCTCAGCATCCCCGGCATCTACTGCGATGTGACGAGACCTCAGAGCATGACCGTTGAATATTACAACGGCGATTTCGAGAAGGTGACGGAGACTTTCAACAAGTTCGCCTGCCGCATGGTGCAGCACGAGATGTCCCATCTGGACGGAGACCTGTTCGTGGATCATGTCGCTCCCATAAGGAGGAAGATCATTTCGAAAAAGCTCCAGAACATCGCTAAAGGAAAGGTTTTTGCAAGGTACGCCACTAAAATTAAATAATCATCATCAATATGGGTGCATTTCACGCGTATGACATACGCGGAGTCTATAACGTTGACTTCGATCGTAACACCGCCTACAAGGTGGGCTATTTTATTCCGGAACTCCTTGACACAGACAAGGTTCTTGTGGGCCGTGACTGCCGTCTCTCGTCTCCGGAGATTCATGAATATCTTCTCAAAGGCATCACCGACGCCGGCGCTGATGTCTATGACATAGGTCTCAGTACGACTCCGATGGTTTATTTCGGGACCGCCAACTACGGATTCAAGGCCTCGGTGCAGATCACGGCCTCGCATAACCCTAAGGAATACAACGGAATGAAGGTCTCCAGGGAGAACGCCCTTCCTGTCGGCCTGGATTCCGGACTCGGACAGATCCAGGAGTGGATCGAGAGCGGCAGACCGACCCCTGTCGCCGAAAAGAGAGGGAAGGTCATTCTCAAGGATATTCATAAGGATTACCTTGACTTCCTGCTGAAGTTCAAGGGCGACTATTCCGACATCAAGATCGCGTTCGACCTTTCCAACGGAATGTCAAGTCTTTACGCCCGTGAGATTTTCGGTGACGAGCCGGCCTACATATTCGAGGATATGGATGGCAACTTCCCGAACCATGAGCCTAACCCCCTGATCCCCAAGAATGTCGAACCGCTTCAGGCTTTGGTGGGGAAGACGGGCGCTGACGTAGGCGTGATCTATGACGGCGACGCGGACCGTGTGATGTTCGTCGACAACGAGGGCAAGTTCGTCTCTCCTGACCTTATGATAGCCGTTCTCGGACATTATTTCGTTGATGAGAGACACGAGACCGGTACCGTGCTTCAGGACATCCGCAGCTCCAAGGCGGTAGGGGAGTACCTTACCCCGATGGGATGCAAGATGGCCACCTGGAAGGTCGGCCGGGCCTTCGCCGCCAGAAAGCTCCGTGAGCTTGACGGTGTCTGGGGCGGAGAACTTGCAGGGCACTATTATTTCCGCGACTTCTTCTATTCGGACAGCGGACTGCTCGCCTCAATGCTTATCCTGAGGGTTGTGGCCGCCATGAAGAAAAAAGGTGTCACCCTGCACGAACTCATCGGCAGGATCGCCCGCTATCAGAACTCCGGCGAGATCAACTTCCGTCTTGACGACAAGAAAGGTGCGATGGACGCTGTCAAGGAATATTTCACTTCGAAGGAAAAGCCTACTGCCGAGATGGATTTTGACGGCTACAGGGTCGAGTTCCCGGACTGGTGGTTCAACATCCGTCCTTCCAACACTGAGCCTTACCTGAGGTTTATCTGCGAGGCCACTTCGGACGCGCTTCTTGAGGAAAAGGTTGGTGAGACAAAGAATCTTCTTGTGGGGAGATTCGGAGCAAAACTGTAGGTGTGCCGATGATTTCCGGAAGATTTTGGGCCGGTGCGGTAGTGGCCGCCCTGGCCATGGTTCAGTTTTCGGTGTCCGCCTTCGCTCAGGACACCACGATAAAGACCAAGAAGCAGGCGGAGATCCTTGTTCCCAGGATTTCGCGGGAGTCGGTGCAGTCACTGGACCCCAACAGGGCGGTGGCGCTGGACACGATTGACACGGCGGACCCTTACATCAAGATACTCCTGCTTTCCGACAACACATGGAAGTATTTCAAGGATCCAGGCTACGCGCGTGACAACAAGATATTCAATGAATATTGGACCCACGATTACCCTGATCCCTATCATGTCTCGCTTGACGAGCTTCCTGATGAGATCGCCCTTTGGATAGTTGATACTCTGAGCGAGTACAAATGCCCTCATCAGAACGAGGTCTATTCAAAGTTCGGGTACCGCCACAGGAGACGTCATCAGGGAGTTGATCTTCCTTTGCATGTTGGAACTCCAGTCTATGCCGCCTTTGACGGCAAGGTGCGTATCTCCAGATACTATAAAGGTTACGGCAACCTCGTGGTTCTCCGCCATGACAACGGTCTTGAGACATTCTATGGGCATCTGTCGAAGATTTATGTGCAGGATGACCAATGGGTGAACGCCGGCACGATCATCGGCCTTGGCGGCTCGACCGGCCGCTCGACCGGCCCTCACCTCCATTTTGAGACCCGCTATAAGGGCTATGCCTTTGATCCGCAATGGCTTATAGATTTTCCTTCCGGGACGTTGAGGCACAGGTTGTTCGTGCTTAAGAAGAAGTACCTGAACGCCAACAGCAAGTACGTCCCGGAGAGCGAGCAGGAGGAGATCGACATTCTTGAGGGTGACGCCAAGGACAAGGAGGAGGCCGCCAGGAAGGCCGAGGCAGAGAGAAAGGCCGCTGCCGCAGCCCAGTACCACACGATCCGTCAGGGAGACACTCTCGGTGCCATTGCCCGGAAGTATCACACCTCAGTCAAAGCCCTCTGCCGTCTTAACGGCATCAAGGAGACCACCACCTTACGTCTCGGCAGAAAGCTTCGGGTGAGGTAGACATTTTGGCCTCGGTCAAAAGAATTTGTGTTGAAACAGTCCCATCGGGGCTGTTTTTTTTGAAATTATTTTTTTAACTTTGCGACAGTTTTGGGCATTCCCATGAAATGTACCTGTTAGAGAAGCGTTTTGGTGTCCGCATTTTAACCGCAAAAAGTAAACCCACACTGGAACACAGGATTAGGAAGATAACCACGATGAAGCGTTTGTTCTCATTAGTCTTGCTGGCCACAGCATTCGGTCTTGCCGCCCGTGCGCAGCGGCCGGGTGAGGGATGCTCTGTCTGGGGGGGGGTATAACTCATTAAGCCATAGTGATTTACAATGCCGGAACCGTCAACTGACCTTCAAGACTAATGTCCCGGCTCTTGGTCTGCTGATAGGTAATGTCGCGGTTGAGGTCGAACTGACCAAGGCTCTGTCACTGAATGTCCCTGTCTATTACTCCGCCCTCGACTACTTCAACACCGGGCTCAAGTTCAGGACGCTCGCCCTGCAGCCGGAGCTGAGATGGTATATTCCTGAATCAAGAAAATTCTTCACAGGAGCGCATTTCGGACTTGCCTGGTACAATTTCGCCATCGGTGGCAACTACCGCTATCAGGATCGCGACGGGAACACTCCTGCTGTCGGGGGTGGCCTCAGTGTGGGCTACCGCCAGCCGCTGTGCCGAAGCGGCCGGTGGAAGCTGGAGTTTGCTGTCGGAGGAGGAGTGTACCGTCTCCGCTACGATCTTTTCTATAACGAGCCGAACGGCGCTCTTGCCGGCCGGGAGGCAAAGACCTACATCGGTCTGGACAATGCGGCTGTGTCCGTTACCTACAGCGTCGGCATGGGGAGGGCTCGAAGATGAGAGCATGTTTCGACATATTCCCGCGCATTCCCATGCTTCTCCGTGCCTTCTGCCACGGACGGGGCCTTGCCGTCGCCGGCATATTCATGCCCCTCGCCATCGCCTTTGGAGCTCTGACCGCCACTTCCTGTGACATTCATGAATGGCCTGAGGATGCGCCGGCTGACCTTGTCCTCAGACTTGATTTCAACACGGGACTGCCGCAGTTCATCGTGATCAATGTCGGAGACACGAGGGCTTCGTCCGACGGAGGAGCTTACGACGTGCGTTACATCATAGAGGCCTACAAAAAGCTGTCTGACGGGACTGTCTCCCAGACCCCTCACAAAAGGTATGTTTTCACAAAGGGCGACACCGGGGACCTCAACGCCGAATTCCGTCTCAGCATCGACGGGGGAACGTACCTGTTCCGCGCGTGGACCGACTTTGTGGCGAAAGGCACGGACTCTGACCTATACTACAACACAGACAATTTCAGACAGATAACCCTCCAAGGAAAGCATTCCGGCAACAATGATTTCCGTGACGCTTTTCTGGGAAGCGCCGAGTTGACCGTGAGGAGGCTCGGCGGCAAGGATCCAGTGCCTTCCGGCACTGTGGAGATGGAGCGTCCTCTCGCGAAGTTCGAGTTCGTGACAACCGATCTCCAGTCCTTCATCACAAAGGCCATCAACGAGATGAAGACAAAGGCGGGTGAGGGGGTGTCCGGGACTCAGGACAAAGAGATCGGGCCGGAGGACATCGATCTTGACAAGTACCGGGTGGTGTTTTATTATTCGGGTTACATGCCTTACATGTTCAACATATTTGACAACAAGCCTTGCGATTCCAAGACAGGGGTCTTGTTCGAATCGAAGATCCGGTCCATCAACGAGCATGAAGCCAGATTGGGCTTCGACTATGTGTTCGTGAACGGCAAGGAGTCCAGCGTCATGGTGACAGTCGGGCTGTTCGACGAAGAGGGCACGCAGCTGTCGATGTCCCGTCAGATAGAGGTTCCGATAAAGAGGAGCATGCTGACCACCATCAAGGGCGGCTTCCTGATGCAGAACACCGGCGGAGGGGTCGCCATCGACCCGGGCTTTGAAGATGAATTCAACGTGTGGATACAATAACAATCAATAAACTCACAAAACATTATGAGTAAAAATCGGTTTATTAAAACGTTTGCGCTGCTGGCGCTGGCCGCCGCGGCCATGTCGTGCGCAAAGGAGCAGACGGCCGGGCAGGCCGCCGGCGTGTCTTTCTCGGTGGAAACTCCATCCGGGATCACGACAAGGGCGGAGGCCGGTGACGGTTCAGCCGCCACAAAACTCTACTACCAGGTTTTCAACTCTGACGGCACCGTGATCGAAGGCCTCGGAGTGCAAAGCAAGGATCTTGAGAACGGCAGGACCACGGTGAACTTCCAGCTCGTGAAGGATCGGACGTACAAGTTCATCTTCTGGGCGCAGACTCCGGATGCCGGCTATTACACGATAGACAAGACCGAGGGTCTTAAGAAGATCACCGCTGACTATTCGGTCAACAAACTGGCCAACGACGAGAAGCGTGACGCGTTCTTCGCCGTCAAGACCGTGACGGTCTCCGGCGCGCAGGCTGAGACTGTTGAGCTCAGGCGTCCGTTCGCGCAGCTCAACATCGCGACGTTGGGTACGATCAAAGCCGGAGAGACCGCGACGAGCATCGACTTCACCGGAGCGACCTCCACTGTGACTGTGTCCGCACTTCCGACAGTGTTCACCCCGATGGAAGGCACCAGTGACATCGGCTCCGGACAGGACGTCACCTTCGAATACGCCGGCATTCCGGCCGGTGACATCACCGTGAACGGCACCGCCTACAAGTACCTTGCGATGAACTACATCCTCGCCCCGGTTGACGGCACCGTGTACGACATCACGGCGGAATTCACCGTGGAGGGCAAGCAGGTCAAACTCAACGCCCCGGGTGTCCCTGTCAAACGTAACTACCGCACGAACATCATCGGCAACCTCCTTACCGGCAACGCTGACTTCAATGTTGTCGTCAACCCAGGCTTTGAAGGAGATGACAACCAGCATCCTATCCTTGTAAATGGCGTAGCATACAAGACACTGGATGCGGCCGTGACCGCAGTGCCTGCTGGTAAGCAGACCATAATCAAGCTTGAGCAGGACATTGCCGGCAATGGAATAAGTACAACGGATGGGCAGGATATTGTAATTGATCTTGGAGGGCATACTTTCGATATTGATGGAACAACGGTTGGCTCCGCTGGCTCTCCAACGAACGGTCTCCAGCTTCTCAAGGGTTCAAAAGTAACGCTTAAGAACGGTACGATTAAATCAAAAAAGGCATACATCCTCATTCAGAACTATTGCGATTTGACTCTTGAGAATGTAACCCTTGATGCGTCTGAGAGCGTGGGGACAAAAGAAGGTTCTTATGTTATCTCAAATAATCATGGAACTGTAAAGATTCTTGGCACGACCTCAATTCTGGCTCCTGCTGGCAAGGTCGCATTTGATGTCTATTACTGGGATCCTGTTTATAAAGATGGCGTTAATGTATATGTGAACACAACAGGAACAATCAGTGGAGCTATTGAATATGGCTGTTCAACTGGTTCGGAGACAGCAAGCAAGACGCTTTCCTCCCTTGTAATTGATAATGCTGTTTTGAAAAACTCATCATTTAAGACAACTCTTGCAAATCCGAATGCGAAGATCGCCTGTGGTGTCTTTGCCGACGAATCTGCGGTAAACGCATGGATTCCTACTGGGTACAATGCGGTTAAGGTCGGTAACTACTACATCATCACGAAAGATGGAGAGCCTATTTCTGTCAGCGTCTCCGGGCAGGATGAGTTGGATCAGATTCTGGCTAATATCCCTGCCGGCGGGAAAGCCGAAATCAGCCTCGAGGAGGGAACGTACACATTGCCGGAGACAGTCAATGCTGACGGCGTGACAATCAGTGGCAAGACTGGCACTGAGGTTATTGACTGTGCGGCTACAACCACTGTCTCTGCCAAGAACGCCACCATCACGAATTTCGTGGTTAAGGGCAGCGGGGCGTTTACCGACGGTTCAAGCCTTGCCATAAGTGGAGCGAATTCGACAGTAAAAGGTTGCAAGTTCCAAAACGGGCGTCAGAATACTTACGGAAGTGATCTGGCTGTGTCTCAAACTGCCACTATCAGTGACTGCGATTTCAGACAATCAGGTTTCCGTGGGATTATGATTTGGAATACTGGTGATGAGGTCAAAATTGATAATTGCCTGTTCGACAACACCTATCCTTTCAACTGCGACGGCGGAACGGGTAAAATCACCGTGACAAACAGCGATCTTAAGGGCTGGACTTCTTATACCAGTGGACTGGAGCTTGTCTCATTCACAAATTGCACATTCGGCAAGAGCGCGAGTGGTTACGCCTATTTGATTCCATACAGTAAGACAATCGTCAAGGACTGCACTTTCTCAGCCGATTTCTGCGTCTCGCCAAGTGGCACAGAAGTGTTCACGATAGAATTTGTCAACTGCAAATACGAGGATGGAACTCCTGTCACCTCTGCCATTATGGACAACGACGCTAAGAACCGCAATGTCTCGTGGATTATCGACGGCACGACATACAATTATTAATATCCAAGAAAATCAACAACATACAATTCAACATTATGAAATTTACAAAGTATTTGGCGGCGGCCGCGATGGCGATGATGACCATCGGCTGCGCGAAGGAGCAGACCAGCTCCGAGATTCCTGACGGACAGGAAATCAATGTCACATTCAACGCCACCCTTCCTGACGGGATCAAGACAAGGGCGAACATCGGTGACGGAACCACTGCGAACCAACTGGTTGTCGCCGTATATGACAACACCACTGGCAAAGAGCTTTCAAGCCTCCGTCAGACAAAGAATGACATCGCCCTCAAAACCACCGTTGAGTTCAACCTCGTCAAGGGAAAGACCTACAGCTTCGTGTTCTGGGCGCAGGCCAAGGACAACACCTACTACAACATCGATGATTTGAGGAACATCATCATCGACTACACCGGCAAGGACGCCAACGACGAGACCCGCGACGCGTTCTATGCCACAAAGATGGACATGAAAGTTGAAGGAGCCATGAACGTGAACGTCACACTTCGCCGTCCTTTCTCACAGGTCAACTTCGGAACCGCTGACTTCGATGACGCCAAGGCCGCAGGATTCGAGCCGACCTTGAGCTCCTTCACCGCCACAGCTGCCGCGACAGTGTTTGACCCGGTCAATGGAGAAGGCAAGAACGGCATTGGCATCACCCTCGGCGCGAAAGAGCTTCCTGCCGGGGGCCTCAAGGTGAAGATAGCCGGTGTTGAAAACACCTACAAGTGGGTGACCATGAACTATTTCATTCCTGAAGGCAAGGTCGGCGAGAAACAGGTAAGCGACGTCACCGCCACCTTTACGACCGCCGACAACCAGACCGTCACCATCTCCGCCCCTAACGCCCCTGTCCAGGGTAACTACCGCACCAACATCCTCGGTCGTCTCCTCACCGACCAGACCATCTTCAACGTCGTCATCGAACCGGCCTTCAACAAGCTTACTCCTGACACTCCGGACTACAACGTCACCACTGTCGCCAGCCAGAAAGGACTTAATGATGCGATTGAAGGTGCCACAAAAGGACAGCCAGTGACGGTGTCACTTCCTGCAAATTCAACCTTTACCCTGGATAACGGCATCGCCAATGAAGGAAGTAAAAGCCGTGACATCACTTTCGTCGGCGATGGCACACAGACTTTCGATGTCGTTTCTAATGCCGTTACAGCTGAAGGTGGAGAACTCAACTATCAGCGTGGTTCTTCCTTCGCTTTCAAGAATATGATCATTAAGGCGGGAGAAGGCAGCTTCGACGGCATCGTGTGTGATGAACTTACTTACGAGAACTGCACGATCAAGGGCAAGCTCACTCTCTACGGCAAGGCCACCTTTGTCAATTGTGTCTTTGACAATACGATGGCGGACCAGTATTCCATCTGGACATGGGGCGGCACGGATGTCAAGTTTGACGGCTGCGAGTTCAACACCAACGGCAAGGCCATTCTGCTGTATGGACAGGCTACAAAAGCTAATCCGACTAATCTTACCGTTAGAAACTGTAAGTTCAATGACAGAAACAACGGTACGGCCGGCAAGGCTGCGATTGAAATCGGTAACGACTACAACGCCACTTACACACTCAATGTTTCTGGATGCACTGTAAACGGTTTTGCGGATGGCATGAATACCGGCAGCAAAATCTGGGCAAACAAGAACAGCATGGATGCGGCGCATTTGTCAGTCACCATTGATGGCACCAAGGTTCAGTAGCCTATCCTGAATGCGTTACTCCATTTATTGTGGCACAGTTCTGACTACCTGAAAGTTTTCAGCGGACTTACACATAATAAATAATATTTCCCCGGCGAATGAGCGACCCTCCTCGCCGGGGTTTTCTATGTTTAGATACGGGGATCCTGCCGTTGGGCATCTGGTAACCGCAAAGAGGGGTGGAGCAAAGCGCTCCACCCCTCTTTGTGGTCCCAGTAGGGCATGATCCTACGACCCCCTGATTATGAGTCAGATGCTCTAACCAACTGAGCTATGGGACCGATAGCTCCATCTCGATGGACGGACAAATCTTGCCAAAGTTACCAATCTTTCCGGAAATTCCCAACTGTTTCTCGGAATTCTGATTGAGTTTTTTCGAAAAGAGACTTAATATTCTAATTTTAAATGTAACTTTATCTTTTATAACAATCGTTGGAGATTATATGAGGAACTTTTTGTTTGTGTTTTTTGTCTTGCTTGCAGGACTCGTTTCATGCAGGTACGATGATTCCGAAATATGGAACAAAGTCAACGAGAATGAATCCCGGATAGCGGCGTTGGAAGAGCAGTGCCGTGGGTTCAACCAGGATCTGCAAACATTGCGCACCATCGTCAACGCATTGCAAGACAATGACTATGTGACGAATGTGGCGGAGGTCAAGAAGGACGGAGCGGTTGTCGGCTACACGATTTCTTTCAGCAAAAGCGGTTCTGTCACCATCTATAACGGGAAGGACGGCCATTCTCCTGTCATCGGAATAAGCCGGTATACTGACGGGAAGTATTACTGGACCATGGATGGAGATTGGATCTACGACGGCGCCGGGACCGGCAACAGGATAAGTGCTGAAGGAATCGCACCTGAGCTGAAGATAGAAGACGGATGGTGGTATGTCTCGTATGACGGGAAGAAGACTTGGACCAAATTGTCCAAGGCGACTGGAGAAGACGGCGACTCATTCTTCTCGTCGGTAACGGACGATGGCGACACGGTTACGATCATCCTCAAGGATGGAACACGGTTCGACCTGTCCAAGGCTTCAGCCGAACTCGGTATAAGGTTTTCGGATTATGGCGGGATCGGAATCAACGACGGTGAGACCAAATCCATCGGATACACGGTTTTGAATGGGACCGAGAACACCGTGGTGAAAGTGTTCGCGCAAGGTGGGTGGACGGCCAAGGTGCAGAGGATTAGCGCATCAGAGGGGAACATAATAGTGACAGCTCCTGTCCCGTTTGAGAATGGAGAAGTCGTTGTTCTTGTCTATGACGACGATGCGGGGACGATCATCAGGTGCCTTGATTTCGTCCATGGAGAGGTCACTGTACCCAAGGGAGCATATTCATTGTCACGTCATGAAGGAGACTTTGTGGTTGCATTGGACGCAAACATTGATTTCTCTGTGAACATTCCTTCGGATGCGGCGTCGTGGTTGAAGTTTTCCGGTTTCAGCACCCGCTCGATGCAGCGGGAGGAACTCGTGTTCCATTGCGGGCGGAATGATTCCGAGGCTCCCAGAACGGCTGTTGTCACCATCGAAAATAAAGGGGCTGGCATTTCGGAGAAGATCGTAATCACTCAAGAAGGTATTGTCCACACATTGCAGACTCACACTGTCGGTCGAGGCGTGAAGATTGTGATAATGGGGGATGGCTACACTAGGGAGGACCTAACGGCAAGAAGCGGTGAGACTATGTCATTGTTCGACAAATGGGCCGACAGGGCCATGGAGGAACTTTTCGCCGAGGAACCATACAAAAGCTTCCGTGATCGGTTCGATGTCTACTCTGTGGCTGTGGAGTCCTCCGGCAGGAACTTTGACGGAAGCACGGCGATACAATGCAGGTTCACAGGCGGCACCAACATTTCAGGCAACACTGACAAGGTTTTTGAATATTCCTACAAGGTGGACGGTATATCTTCCGCCAATGTGAACAGTACCTTGGACATCGTGGTCATGAACTCATCCAAGTATGCCGGCACATGCGTTTTCTGGAACATCGGCAAGGCTGTGGCGTATGTTCCGGTCGTGAACAACAACACTGTGGATTTCGGTAAGGTGGTGCGTCACGAGGCAGGTGGGCATGGGTTTGCCAAGCTTGGAGACGAATATTCTTACAGTGGTACTATCCCTGAGGATAAGGCCAACCAGGTCCGGGCGTGGTACTTGTTCTATGGCTGCTATGCCAACATAGACGTCACGGACAACGCATCGGACATACGTTGGGCCAGATTCCTTTCCGACTCCCGTTATGTGGGTCAGGTCGGGATCTACGAGGGCGGCCTGACTTACCAGTACGGAGCTTACAGACCTACGACGTTCAGTACGATGAAGCAGAATGTCGGCGGTTACAATGCCCCGTCAAGAGAGGCTATCTACAAGCGGATCATGAAGTTGTCTGAGGGAAGCGGCTGGAAGTACGACTATGAGGCGTTCGTGGCTTACGATGAAGTCAACCGTTCAAACTCCTCTCAGGCCTACTACTCCGGCCAGGTGGCGGATTTTGACGGGAGAAACTTCATTCCTCTGGGCGAGCCTGTCGCTATGGAAGGGGATTAGAATATCCTTTCTAACATCTGTCAACCCCGTTCGTGGCCATCCATTCGAGAAGCGGCGTGCTGTCGAATCCGGCCGTGCCTTTCAGAAACACATTGACCCTGAATCCGATCTCTTGGCTTAGCCGGAAGACATTCTTTAGAGTCTCCAGCACGCAGAACTCAGCCGCTATCCCGCAGACGGTCACATCGTCTCCCGCCCTGAACAGGTCGTTCGCCGAAGTGCCGCTCTCTGATGATGCTGTCCCGTCCTGAGGCAACGCTTCCGAGAATGCCCCGTATTCCTCCCGGGCCTTGTCCCGTCCTTTCAATATGAATCGTGTCTTGCTCTCGTCCAACTCGTCCAAAAGGCTGTCGGCGAGACTGGCTCCCAACGTGTGGTGGACACAGTGCTCCGGCCAGGCACCGCCGTTCATCTTGAACGAGCAATGGTCTTTCGGATGCCAGTCCAGCGTGAAGTACACTTTGTCAAACCTGCACTTGACTCTGTTGATCTCAGGGACTATCCTCTCCGCCCCCGGCACCGCCAGAGACCCGTCAATGAAATCCCTCTGCACGTCGACAACCAGTAAAATCTTTCTTCCTGTCATATCTCAGTCGTTTTAATTTGTTGCTATGTTTATCATTA
>CAKULN010000060.1 GCA_934667175.1 uncultured Bacteroidales bacterium
CCAAGCAACGGTGCCCCTGACCGAAGAAATCCCTGTGGCAGCCTCCAGCAACGCTATGCTTTGTAAGAAAACTTTCAAGACGTAACTCAGTGGTGCTTCAGATATTAAGTATTTCCTGTACAGGCTATCTAAGATATATGCCTGAACATATACTTTTGGACTTGATCCCATCAATCCGAAGCCGGTCACTGAGCCTGTCGAAGTGACCCCACCGACAAATAAGCGGTCACTTCGACAAGCTCAGTAACCGCTTATTATTTTGGGGTGCGATGTGGGGCTCGAACCCACGACACCCAGAACCACAATCTGGTGCTCTACCAACTGAACTAATCGCACCGTGTTAGAGATTGCAAAGGTACGAAAAAATTTTACAATCGCAAGGGTATATCTCAATATTTTTAAAAAAGCAGAGTGTACTTTATACTGGCAGGGAAAACATACGTCGCCGGTCAGGCAATGAAAGTGCAAGTTAATCCCCATGCATTGCTGAAAATTCAGTGCGTATTGTTATCTTTGCGCATGCGGAAAATTCTGACAGCCAGTCTTCTGTTCCTTACACTTACCTGTTCTGCGATGTCACAAGACATCCAGAGGGGTTCATTTCAGCATGGCTCGATTTCCTCTCGCTTTCAAGCGGCTCAAAACCTCCGGGATGGGTTATTGTCGCGGAACGGCAAGCCGAAGCCATGCCTTACACAAGGACTGAATATTCCACATCCTTTCTTCCAGACTCCGGACACGGTCAGCGTTGTGATCATGGGAGACATGATGATGCATCGGGACCAGATCGCGAACGCAAGGGTCGGAGAAGACACATTCGATTTCTCGGAATATTTCCCAAAGATTGAGCACCTGATCAAAGGAGCGGACATAGCCGTGGCGAACATGGAGTTCACTCTGGCCGGAAAACCTTACACCGGCTACCCGTGCTTCTCGGCGCCGGACAGCTATGCCGAGGCGGTTGCGGAAAGCGGTGTGGACATATTCCTGACCGCGAACAACCATATTCTTGACAAAGGGACGGAAGGGATTCGGAGGACTTTGGAAATATATTCAAAGATGGAGAATGACGGGCTCGTCAGGCACACCGGCGCCGCCGCTTCCGCCGAGGATGACTCGCTGCGGTTCCCGCTGAAGGTCGTTTCGAAGGGCATCCGCCTCGCATTCATCAACTTCACTTACGGCACGAACCTCGACATTCCGGAAGAGTTCCCGAAAGTCCACCGGATAGACACAACCGAAATATCCGGCGCGATCCGAAGGGCAAGGGAATCAGGGGCCGACTTCATCATAGCGCTGCCACATTGGGGCAATGAATATGTCCTCAGACATTCAGCCTCGCAGGGCCGGTTGGCGCGCTGGCTGGCGGAAAAAGGCTGCGACGCGGTGGTCGGGGCGCACCCTCATGTGCCGCAAGACATTGAGACCCTGACAGTCTCATCGAAAAACGGAGTCGGAGCGAGGAAAGTGCCGGTGGTATATTCATTGGGAAATTTCGTCTCGAACATGAGTGCCCCGAACACCCAGGTCGGGATGATGGTGACGCTTCGCTTCACGAAAGATTGGCTTGGGAACAAGAATATGCTGGAGCCGCTTCTGACGCTGACATGGTGCTCAAGGCCAGGCCACCTGACGCGCGGCCACACCACAATCCCTATCAAGGAATATGTCGGCAGACGTGACCTGTGGCGCAATCCATGGGACTACGACAAGATGATCGCCTCCTACGAGAGGGTAAAGAAAGAAACAGGAATTATTGATTGATTCAAGTTTCGCAAATGCGAAACACCGCTGTTCTTCACTGCTTTCAGTGAAAGCAAGTCCCTCCCCCGAGGGGAGGGATTTAGGGAGAGGGTAACGTAAATTGATGTGGGTGGGCAATCACCCCCGAACGTGAGATAATGTTTTATACAGCAAGCAATTGCCTACTTGCGAAAGTTGAGTTGATTGACAATGAAGAAAACCATAACGCTTGACGCCATCGACCCCATCGAGATTTTCGGGGCCGGTAACAAGATACTCGAAGAGTTCTGCTCTTATTTTCATGGACTTAAGGTTGTTGCCAGAGGCAATGAGATCCACCTTGAGGGCAAAGAAAATGACATTCAGGAGTTTAACCAGAAATTCGCCGAGTTGATCGAGCGGCGGATGCACAAGATGAACCTCACGGCCTTCGATGTAGAGGACATCTTCGACGAGGAGAACTCACCCAACAATTTCAAACTGAACGGAGAGGCGATCATCGTCCACAGCACTGAGGGCAAACCGATCAAGGCGCGCAACAAGACCCAGCAGGAGATGGTCAAGGCCTATTTCGAGAACGACCTCGTCTTCGCCGTCGGCCCGGCCGGAACCGGAAAGACCTACGTTGCGATAGCCCTGGCGGTAAGGGCGCTGAAGAACCGGGAAATAAAACGCATCATCCTGACCCGTCCCGCCGTCGAGGCCGGTGAACGGCTCGGATTTCTGCCCGGAGACCTGAAGGACAAGCTGGATCCGTACCTCCAGCCGCTGTACGACGCCCTTGGAGACATGATCCCGCCCAAAAGGCTGCAAGAGTTCATCGAGGAGGGCACCATCCAGATCGCTCCGCTGGCTTACATGCGAGGCCGCACCCTGGACCGTGCCTGTGTCATCCTTGACGAGGCCCAGAACACGAACCTCGGCCAGTTGAAGATGTTCCTGACTCGAATGGGCATGAACGCCAAGTTCATCGTGACCGGTGACGCGACCCAGGTCGATCTCCCCCGCCGTGAGGATTCCGGCCTTCTGCGCGGCATCAGCCTCCTTAAGAACATCAAGGGCGTCAGCACCATCTTCTTCTCCAACGAGGACATCGTCCGTCATCCGCTCGTGAGCAAGATTGTCAAGGCGTTCGACCGCAAGGAGGCCGAGGAGACTGCCGAGACAGTCGGGGCTGCCGGAACTACCGGGACTGCCGGAACTGCCGAGACCGTCTGGACCTCCGGAACCGCCGGGACTCTGGAGGACAATGATGGGCAGAGTCGCCAAGGATGAAAATCCGCCAAGACTTCGTGGCGGACAAATTGCTGACTATCAGCCATTAAAGCAATCACCTCCAGTCCGATTCGACTGGAGGTGATTTAGTTATTTGCTGTATATCAAGCATTTATCCGCCACGAGATACCGATTAATTGTTCAGCAGGGCGTTGTACTTCTCGTAGCCGGCCTGATACTTAGGATCCTGGTCACGGAAACGATAGTAGATCTGCTTGAGGTACTCAGCGATTGTTGATTTGATAGCAGCATCTTCGCAAACAACATAGGCCTGCTCGAACGGCTCGATGCACTTCTTCAATGTCACCTCGAAATCCTGAACAAGAGCCATGTACTTGTTGTCGTCAAGCTCATTCTGGGCTTTTTCCTGAAGCTCGAGAGCCTTGTCATAGTACATCTGACCCTTTCCGATGTAGGCGAATACGTACTTAGGATCCTTGGCTGCGGACTCGTCATACGCCTTTGCGGCCTTGTCCAGCTCTCCAAGCTGCTTGTAGGCCTGTCCCTCGACATAGTAGAGGGAAGCGTTGTCAGGAGAAGTGGTCTTGGCCTGCTGGAGGAGTTCGAAGAGTCTGTCTGTGCCTTCACCGCTGGTCATGTAGTAGTTGATGAGACCGAAGACGATGCTCTCGCTTGTCGGGAATTTCTGGAAACCCTGCTCAAGATAGTCCTTTGCGGCAGTCTTGCCGGCCTTGGTTGTGTCGATGTGGGACACACAGTCGGAAAGCTTCGCGAAAACCTCACCGTTGTCTCCGTAGTAACCATAACCCAGACACTTGTCGAACATGTCCTTGGCCTTGGAGAAATTCTCCGTGCTCCAAGATGTGAAAGCTGCGTTGTACAGGGAATTGGTGTCAATCTGAGCGTAAGGCTTCTGTGCGGCGGCATTGTAGGCTGCCTCAAAGTACTCTTCAGCCTTCTTGACGTCACCAAGGGTGTAGGAGTTGTAGGCCTCCTGATTAAGCTTCTCGGAGATGGTCTTGATCCCGGCGCTGATGTCTTTGTCCTTGCTGTGCTTCACATCAAGCTCGTAAGCCTTCTTATAGGCCTCAAGCGCCTTAGGAAGAGCGTTCTCGACAACCGGTTTCACAACCTCGATCACCGAGAGCTGGCCATTGGCGTTGAAGTAGAGATTCTTGTTCTCGTAAACCTGCTTGGTGTACTGGGCCCCGTTCAGGGTGACCATCTCGACAGAAGCCGGTTTCTCGCCACCCATGGAAAGCTGGAGGGCGTTCATGTCAGCGCCGAGCCAAACATTTCCGGCAGGAGCTCCGTAAGCGTCAACATAGGCTTGGGCAAGCTTCATCCAAGTCGCCACCTTAGTGGCCTTCTTCTCGTTCTGGGAAGCGGCCAGAGCACTCTCGACCGCCTTTGCGGCTGAGTTCACGTTAGACTGGGCATCCGCTACCTGGAAGGAAGCGAGCAATGCCAAAACAATCAATGTCCTTTTCATGATTATTGGTATTTAGTTGTTTCTAAATAAACTATTCCTGCGGTGTCTCGGAAGTCTCCTCGGCGGCCGGTTGTTCCTCGTCACCACTTTTCTCGACAGTCGAGATGGCCGCGATCGAGTCGCCGTTCTTGATGTTGATCAGTTTCACGCCCTGGGTCGCCCTACCGGCCACTCTGATGTCGGAGACCGCCATCCTTATCGTCAGACCGGACTTCTCGATGATCATCAGGTCATCGTTCTCGGTCACATTCTTGATGGCGATCAGCTTGCCGGTCTTCTCGGTGATGCTGATGGTCTTGACACCCTTGCCGCCTCGGTTGGTGATACGATACTCATCGAAATCCGTTCTCTTTCCGAATCCGTTCTCGCTCACGACAAGCACAGTGTGCGCCGAAGCGTCCTCCGCCTTAGGATCGTAATTGATGGCTCCGATGACCTCATCGTCGTCTTCAATATTGATGCCACGTACTCCGGTGGAGTTTCTGCCCATCGGACGGGCGTCGGTCTCGTCGAAGCGGCAGCAGCGTCCCTCGCGGGCGGCGATCAGAATTTCCTCGCTGCCGTTGGTCAGCAAGGCCTCGACCAGCTCATCCCCCTCACGGAGGTTGACGGCGTTCACTCCAGCCGCCCTTGGGTGTGAATATGCCTCCAGAGATGTCTTCTTGATGACACCCCTCTTGGTAATCAGCACGATGTTGTTGCCGCTGACATATTCAGGATCCTTGAGGGTCTTGACGTTGATGTAAGCCAGGATCTTGTCGTTAGGAATGTTGAGAACGTTCTGGATGGCGCGTCCCTTGGATGCCCTTGAGCCTTCTGGAATCTCGTAGACCTTGAGCCAGAAGCAACGTCCGGTCTGGGTGAAAAGGAGCATCGTGGAGTGCATGTTCGCGATGTAGATGTGGTCAATGAAGTCCTCGTCCCTCGTCGCGCTTCCCTTCATACCGACTCCGCCGCGCGCCTGGGTGCGGTACTCAGTCAGAGGAGTCCTCTTGATGTAGCCCAGATGCGAGATCGTGATGACCATGTCCTCGTCGGCGTAGAAGTCCTCCGGATTGAACTCACCTGCGGAAGGACGAATCTCTGTCCTTCTCGGATCGGCATATTTGTTCTTGAGTTCGATCGTCTCTGCCTTGATGACCTTCATCTGCTCCTCCACGCTGCCGAGAATCTCGTTGCAGCGGGCGATGAACTTCTCAAGTTCGTCATATTCAGCCTGAAGTTTCTCTCTTTCCAGTCCGGTCAGCTGACGGAGCCTCATCTCCACGATGGCTGTCGCCTGTGCGTCCGTGAACTCGAAGCGGGAAATCAACTCGGACTTGGCCTCGTCAACATTGGCTGAATGCCTGATGATGTGGATGATCTCATCGATGACATCAATGGCTTTCAGCAGACCTTCAAGAATGTGTGCCCTCTTCTGGGCCTTCTCCAACTCAAACTTAGTCCTGCGGATGATGACATCGTGGCGGAACTCCACAAAGTTGGCGATCATGTCCTTGAGGGACAGAGTCCTTGGACGTCCCTTGACAAGGGCGACATTATTGAACGCGAAGCTGGACTGAAGCTGGGTGTACTTGAACAAGGTGTTGAGCACGACGTTGGAGTTGCAGCCCTGCTTTACCCTGATCACGACACGGACACCCTCGCGGGAGGTCTCGTCGTTGATGTAGGTGATGCCCTCGATCTTCTTGTCCTCGACCAGCTGGCCGATCTTCTCGATCATCTCCTTCTTGTTGACCATATAAGGGATCTCGGTCACGACGATGGTCTCACGGCCGTTGTCGGCGACCTCGATCTCGGTCTTCGCACGGACCACAACCTTGCCGCGGCCGGTCTCGTAGGCGTCCTTGATGCCGCTCACTCCCATGATGATGCCGCCGGTCGGGAAGTCCGGGCCCTTGATGTGCTGCATCAGGCCGTCAGTGTCGATGTCCGGGTTGTCGATGTAGGCACAGATGGCGTCACAGCATTCGCCCAGATTGTGCGGAGCCATGTTCGTGGCCATTCCGACGGCGATGCCCGACGATCCGTTAAGAAGAAGAAGCGGTGCCTTTGTAGGCAGCACAGTAGGCTCTTCCTCAGTGTCATCGAAGTTAAGCGTCATGTCCACGGTGTTCTTGTCGATGTCGGCAAGAACATCATCAGACATCTTCTGAAGTTTCGCCTCGGTGTACCTCATGGCGGCGACAGGGTCACCGTCCATGGATCCGAAGTTGCCCTGACCGAAAATCATCGGGTAGCGCTGGTTCCAAGGCTGCGCGAGCCTGGCAAGAGCTTCATAGACGCTGGAGTCGCCGTGCGGATGGTACTTACCAAGCACCTCACCGACAATCTTGGCGCACTTACGTGTCGGTCCGGAATACGACAGGCCAAGCCCGTCCATTCCGAAAAGTACTCTCCTCTGCACTGGCTTCAGGCCGTCCCTGGCATCCGGCAGAGCGCGGGAGACGATGACGGACATCGAATAGTCGATGTACGCGGTACGCATCTCGTGATCGATCTCAACCGGTTCGATGATGCCGGTCTGGCCTTCCTCTTTCTTTTCCTCAATATCCATATCGTGATGTTGAATACATTATAGTTAAACACGCAAAATTAGCAAAAAAAACCGAGAGAGACAACAGTGGACAGAACCTCATCTCTCGGCAAAAAATATTTCCGCGCTTGTGCCGTACTTTGGCACAAGCACATCCTACCTTTGCATCAGAAACAAAAAAAACAAAGTCATGAGAAACACTGAATATAATCTCGAAAAGCTCGCTTCAATGATCTCATCAGAGTCATCGTTCACCGCCCTCATGGAGATAATGGGAGACATGGGGCTGGAGTTCGAGGGAGCCGTCAAGGGCGCATAATCACTTGACCGCCAATGCGGATTCCGCTTCCTTCAGGGACACGAGGGTGTTCTCCTTGTCAGCGGTCAGACCGACACGGAGAGTCCTGAGCCCGGACGAACCTTTCTTTCTCCGGCCTTGCAGAATCCTGTCGGAGATGATGAACTCCGACACCGGATCCTCGACATATTTCATCACCGCCCTTTTCAGAGGCCTCGCGCCGAAAGCCGGGTCGAAGCCGGCGTCAGCGATGAAGCGTTTGGCCGATGGAGTGACAATCAACTTGTAACCAGCCTCTTCGGCTCTTAGACGAAGATCCTTCAACTCTATGTCGATGATCTTCTCGATGTCCTCCTTGTCCAAAGCGTTAAAGAATATCCTTTCGTCCACCCTGTTGATGAACTCCGGAGGGAAGGACTTCCTTATAGCCTTCTCCAAAACACTCTGACGGTTCTTCGGGACATTCTTTCCGGATGTGGAGAATCCAACCCCGCTGCCATATTCATCAAGCTCACGGCTGCCGACGTTGGAGGTCATGATGACGATGGTGTTCCGGAAGCTGACCACTCGCCCGTTGCTATCCGTAAGGCGGCCTTCGTCAAGCACCTGAAGCAGGATGTTGAATATGTCAGGATGGGCTTTCTCTATCTCATCCAGCAGCACGACACAGTACGGTTTCCTGCGCACCCGCTCGCTGAGCTGCCCGCCCTCCTCGTAGCCGACATAGCCGGGAGGCGCCCCGACAAGGCGGGACACGGTGAATTTTTCCATATATTCGCTCATGTCGATGCGAACCATGTTCTCCTCTGAATCAAAAAGATATTCAGCAAGACATTTCGCAAGTTGGGTCTTGCCCACTCCCGTAGGGCCGAAAAAGAGGAATGTGCCGATCGGGCGGTTAGGGTCCTTGAGCCCGGCGCGGTTTCTCTGGATGGCACGCACGACTTTCTCAATGGCATCGTCCTGACCTATTATGCGGCTTTGCAGCCTTCCTTTCATCTTCATTATCCGGTTGCCTTCTGATTCGGCCACTTTGTTGACCGGGATCCCGGTCATCTTGGAGACCACAGTGGCGATGTCCTCGGCATCAACCACGTTACCGCCTTTCCGCCCCTTGGCAAGATTGAGACGGATCATCGATCCGGCCTCGTCCAAAGCGTCTATCGCCTTGTCCGGCAGTGACTTGTCCGTAATGTAGCGATCCGTCAGACGGACGCAGGCCTCAATAGCGTCTTCACCGTAGGTCACCTTGTGGAAAGCCTCGTAATTCGGCTTGAGGTTCTCAAGAATCGTGATGGACTGCTGAATGTCGGTAGGCTCCACGACGATTTTCTGGAACCTTCGGTCAAGAGCCCCGTCCTTCTCCACGATCTTGGCGAACTCGTCCATGGTCGTGGCGCCGATGCACTGGAGCTCGCCTCGGGCCAAGGCCGGTTTGAGGATATTGGCCGCATCAAGGCTCCCCTGCGCGCCGCCAGCACCGACAATCGTGTGGAACTCGTCGATGAACAGGATGATGTCCGGATTGGAACTCGCTTCCTTGATGATGGATTTCAGGCGTTTCTCGAAATCGCCACGGTACTTCGTACCTGCGACGACAGAGGCTATGTCCAAGGAAATCAGACGCTTCCTGGCAAGGGCCGGGGATATGCTTCCACCGGCGATCCGCAGGGCTATTCCCTCCACGATCGCAGACTTCCCCACCCCGGGCTCACCGATCAGCATCGGATTGTTTTTCTTGCGTCTTCCTAAAATCTCTATCACTCGGGCTATTTCGGTCTCCCTTCCGACAACGGGATCGAGTTTTCCTTCCGCTGCGGCCTTCGTGAGGTCAAAGCCGAAATCCTCGATGACGCTCTTCTCCGGGTTGGATTCCTGAGCGGGGTCCTGCCGCTCATCCTCACCTTTAGCCTCTTCCTCCATCCCGGTGCCTTTATTCAGCATCCCTTCGTCACGCATATACGACAGCAAGCGGCCATAGTCCACTCCGTGCTGCCGAAGGTAGGCCTGCCCGTAATTCTCAGTCGTGCGGCAGAGAGCCAGAAGAAGGTGCAGGGAGTTCGCCTCGTCAACACCTTGTTTGGAAGCTTCAAGCACCGTGATGCTCAGCACATTCTGGGCGTAACGGGTAAAAGAGATCTTGTCCGACTCCGAGTACGGAATCGGTTCGTTTGTGAATATGTGACTGTCGATGAACCGCTTGAAGTTGTCCGCATCTATTCCCTGACCAACAATGGCCTTGAACGCGGTGTTGTCGCCATGGCGCAGAAGCCCCAGAAACAAATGGTCCGGTCCTATGCCATAGCTACCGGTCCGCATCGCCTCATCCCTTGCGTAGCGGATTATATCGTTCAGCTCATCGGATATTCTTATTTCCATATCTGTTTTTCAAAGTATAATTTACAATATTAAAGATTTTTCTCCGCTTCTGCAAGTCGGAATTGACCACCTGAAAGCAAAGTCGGTTCGGCGCTTCGACAAGCTCAGCGACCACAGGCTCCGCGACCAGACAGGCTTGGCGACCACAGGCTCAGCGACCAGACAGACTTGGCGACCAGACAGACTTGGCGACCAAACAGGCTTGGCGACCGCAGGCTTGGCGACCAGACAGGCTTGATCAACGAAACTGTCGAAGAACCGAAGCGACCAACCGCTCAGAACTCTTCGGTCACTGAGCTTGTCGAAGTGACCCTACGATTGCGAAAATCTAAAGTATTTTGCTACATTTGTAAGTACAAGAAAAAGAACGGCTGATGAACGAGGAAAGAAGCACGGACAGACTTGCCCGTTACATAATCTGGGCTGCTGCGGCGGCAGCGACGGTTGCGTTCTGCTGGTATTTCAGCAGCGTGCTGGTCTACATAATTCTGGCGGCGGTGGTCTCACTTTTGGGAAGGCCGATAATGAAAGGCTTGAGGCACATCAAGATAAAGGGGCGCAGTGCTCCGGATTGGTTGTGGGCGATAGTGTCACTGCTGCTGATACTATTCATATTCCTTGGCATTGTCACCCAGATCATTCCTGTCTTCTCAAGCATCATCACTAACATCAGCGGCAATCTCCAGTCAACATCCTTCAAGGCATCGGAGATCACCGTCTGGTTCGACAAGGTGAATGTCTGGCTGATCGACAGGCTACCGGCTCTCGGACGGGACTTCAAGGTCCAGGACGCTGTGCTCGGATGGATCAAGAACGCTTTTGACATCTCGTCTGTCACATCAGTGGTCGGTTCTGTGGCATCGGCGTTGGGCACATTCGGAATCGGATTGTTCTCCGTGATGTTCATCGGTTTCTTCTTTGTGAAGGACGAGACCCTTTTCCGCAGGATCGTCGGCTCGATAGTCCCTGACAAAGTCGAAAAGACGGCGATCAGCGCCATCGGCGACATCGAGCATCTTCTCAGCCGCTATTTTGTCGGACTGATGACAGAAGTTCTTGGCGTGGCGCTGCTTAACTTCCTGGGGCTCTGGCTGATAGCCCGGATCGGATTCAACCCGGCCGTCGGCATCGCCTTCATGACCGGTCTTCTGAACGTGATCCCTTACGTCGGGCCTTGGATCGGCGGAGCAATAGGAACCGTCCTCGGGATCGTGCTCAAGTACAGCAGCGCCGCCGCGGCGGGAGTCTACCCTGACTTCATGGTGGTCATCATCACACTGCTGGCGGTCTTCATCTGCACACAACTGGTGGACAATTTCCTGTTCCAACCTCTGATCTACTCGACCAGCATCAAGTCCAGCCCGTTGGAGATCTTCATAGTGCTGCTGATGGCCGGGCACCTTGGCGGAATCGTCGGGATGCTCGTGGCTATCCCGGCCTACACAGTGATCAGGGTCATCGCAGCCCGGTTCTTCTCAGACTTCAAACCAATCCGCAGACTCATCGCAGCCACGGATGACGAACAAAAATCTTAATGAATATGAACACGTTACTCAAAAAACTGGCGGTATTGTCCGCCATCATCACCGGATTCCTGACAAGCGTGAGCGCCCAGGAGAAATATTCCCCGGCCGGGACCTACCAATTCGCCGTCAAGGACGGGAACTCCCTTTTCCTTGATGAATATGTCGCCACTCCTGGAAGCGAGACATCTCTCAACGGCAGCGAGAAGCCTTCGATAGTTTTCGTCTTCGGCGGCGGTTTCAAAGGTGGAGAGCGCAGCCATAAGGAATATCTTCCTTGGTTCAAAATGCTCAACGACGAGGGCTACACAGTGCTCACCATCGACTATCGTCTCGGAATGAAAGGCGTGAAGACAAAGGGAGGCATCGGCTCCGTGAAGCAGTTCTATCACTCGGTCAGAATCGCCAGCGAGGATCTGTTCAGCGCCACAAAGTACATAATCGACAATGCCAAGACACTGAAGGTCAATCCAGACAATCTGGTGATCTGCGGTTCGTCCGCCGGTGCGATGACCGTGCTTGAGACCGAATGGATGCTGTGCAACGGTAAGGCCACGGAGGATCTTCCGGAAGGGTTCCGTTACGCCGGAGTGATGTCGTTCTCGGGAGCCATCCTGTCCCGTGAGGGGATGCCGAAATATTCACAGACCCCGGCTCCGACGGCGTTTTTCCATGGCACTGCCGACAAGGTCGTGAACTACGGGAACATACGGGTGTTCAACTGGGTGTTCGCCGGCACGGACAAGCTCGTCAAGATATTCAAGAAAAATGGTTATGTCTACAACGCCTTCCGTTTCAAGGACCACAAGCACGAGATCGCCGATTCGATGGTTGAAACCTTCGCAGACCAGATCCGATTTCTTGAGACAAACATAACGAGAAAGGTCGCCAGAACTGTGGATTCCACAATCGACGACCCTGAAGCTCCGGCTCCAAGCGGCTCAGCGAACCGCAAGGAGATGTATGGAAGTAATTAATTCTGATAGAAGTAGTTTTGATTTGTTTGTCTGAAAATTTGAGAGTTAAAAACTTCAGGTTCAACCGCTCCTTCCAAGGAGGATAGCGGTGCTATCTGACTGAAGGAGCGGGAAGAAAATGAAGATTTTTCACCTCAAAGAACATTTCAAACAAATCAAAACTACTTCTGAATATACTTGCGATAGACTTCCGCGATTCTGCGGTATCCCTCTTCATTCGGATGGAGTCCATCCCTGAAGAGGGATTCGTCTAATGTGCCGTCAGCCTTGGTGAGGACGGACTTCACATCGACTATGTCGTAGTTCGTGAGGCCACTCTCCTTCAGAAGCCTGTCCGCGGCGGCGTTAACCTTGTCAACCCTGTCGATGGCCTTCCTGCGAGGGTAGATGTGCACGACGTGGATGCGGGCCTGAGGCTGCTTCACACGAATATATTCTATAAGTCCCACCATTCCTTCGGCGATGGCTTCCTCCGTGCGGCTGTAGATGTCGTTGGTGCCGGCCATCACGAAGATGTGCTTGGCATTGAATCCGTCCAGCTCCTCGTGCATCATCCGCCACATCATGTTCCCGAGGCGGTCCCAGCCATAGCCGCAATTCACAACATTACGATCTGCGAATATGTCGTTCCAGGAATCCACTCCGGCGTGCCAGGTCTTGTGACTCGGCTCACCTGACCAATAATGAGTTATGGAATTGCCGATCATCACGATCTCAGGGTTCGGGGCGATGCGCCTCTCTCTGTACAAGACCCTGGAATGCCTCTCGCTCCAATCGTAGAAAGTGTAGTCCCTGCGCTGTCTCAGCGGCTTGAGGATGTCCGGAAGGTCGGTCGTCGTGCCGAGAGCGTTGAAGATCGCCTCAAGCGTGGCCACCGTGTCAGCCTTAGCGCCATCCACGGCGAAGAAATAGTCAGACTTCTTGCTTTCCTTTCTGCTGACGACCTTCACCGGAAAATCAGCCTTTCTCTGGATCACGTTCCTGACAGCTTTGGAAGGTCTGTCAACGCCCTCGACCGGGACATTGTAGAAGGCGATTGATCTTTCCACCGGCACTGGCTCGAAATGGAAATACGTTCCTCCGCCCGTTCCGATCTCCATCCACTTGACCTCATTGTAAAGCGGCAGATAAAGCCTGAACCAGTTGCCGTTCTTGGCCGACTTCCCGTAATCCACACGGAAAGAAAACGTAATAGTGTCGCCCACGGCCTTTCCAAGACTTGAAGTTCCGTTCAGCAGATGGAATCCGCCATCGTTGTCAATGTCGAAAAGATCGACTCCTACCGATGCCATTTCTGTTGCCCCTTTAGGAATATTCCTGCTCCCAAGCACGTACCGAACCTTGATCTCAGGAGCGTTTGTCCCGAAATCAATATTCCCTCTGTCAAATGTCCAGCAAGTTCCAAACGGGCCCTTTGTCTTCTCTGTCAGCGGGTTATGCCACTCTTTCACACCTGCGGCCTCCGCCACGACCGAAAGCGTCAGCGCCAAAGCGGCAACCGACACCATACGTCTCACAATTTCTGAATATCTCATATTCCTTTACCTTTGATTTTTGTCTTGTCACAACAGACATCAAAGTTAAGCCTTACTCGTCAGAAATCCAAATAGTAGTCGTGCGACACCCTTCAGGAGCAAAATCGGCTTGAAACGCTGCCCTAAAGTGTCGTGCGGCACCCTTCGGCAGCGAAATCGGGCAAAAATGCCGCCCAAGAGAGTCTCATTACACCCTTGGGCGACGAAAAGCCTTAATAATGCCACTAAACCGCTCTATTCTACTTTTTCGGGGCACCGGAGTAGATGACGGGATAGTCACCGAAATTGAGGCTGAGGGACAGACTGTTGGCGGTCAGGGTGCCGGAGAGTGCTGTCACCGTGTACTTCGGAAACGGGACGGTGCCCCCGGAGAGAGGAACTATCCCGTCACCGGAGAACGTGACCGCGCCGTCTTTCTCGGAATAGCTGACATCCGGAACCGTCACGTCAAGAGAAATGGGCATCTGCGGCACGAACTTGACTTTGTGGAACAGGATCTTCATGGTGTGCGCATCCTTGTCCAAAAGACATTCCACGGCCACGTCCTCCGAGACATTGTCCGACCCTCCGGCAGTAACAGTCATGGTACCTGAATATTCATATTCATTGGCGACAAGAGGTTCCTCGTTCGTGCCATTCTCTTTGGTGCAGGACTGGGACAGTAGCAGCGCCACTGCCATAAAAAGCATTGTTACTCTATTCATAAATCACTATTAATTAAATATTTATAGACACACCTATCGTAAATCTGCGAGGTTTTCCCATTTGAAAAAACGAGTTGCCGACAGACTTGAAGTAAAACACTGAATATTCCGTCCCGGAAAGGTTCTGCCCTCTTAGCCAGAACTCCGCTTTAGGAGCCGCGAGGCGGATGTCTGCTCCAATCAATGAATATGGCGGCTGCCAAACGTCCCCTGACTCGTTCCAATTCGTTCTGCCATAATGGTTCAGATCGGCATTCAACGACACGGAACGGAGGAAATGGCTGCCTACCGCAAACTTATATCCAGCCCTCAAATAAAGTGTTCCGTCAGGTGAATATGGTATTCGATTGCCGGACCAGTCGTTACGACCGTCATCATATTCAATGAAACGGGCATCCATCAGACTTCCGGAAAAGGTCAGAGAGAGGCCTTTCCAACTCCAGAATGTCTCGATCTCCGCTCCGAGGCTTCGGGATTTCCCTGCATTCGTCATCATACGGCCAGTGCCTTTCTCATAAGGGAACACAGTCATCTGCTGGTTCCGGCAGTCAATGCGGTAAGCGATGACTGATGATTCAAGAATATGTCCGGCCGACCTCATCCGAAGTTTTCCGCCAATCTCATAATTCAGGCAACTCTCCGGCTTGTAGGTCAGTCCATCTGTTGACAAATCGCCTTGACCGTCAAGGTGTACGCCAAGCGACTCCATCATTCCAAGCATCATTTTCCGCTGGAGGACATCAGAGAAGATCTGAGTGTTGAAGCCTCCGCCCCGATAGCCTTTCGACACGGTGGCAGAGAACTTGAGTCCGATTCCTTTGGCCTTCATCCGACTATCGGCAGCATCGTAGATCACCGAGACCTTGGGCTGTAACTGCAGGCAATTCACAGACTCGTTTCCATCGAGGTAAGTGCTGAAAGGAATATAGTCTGGCATCGCTGGAGCGAGAATGAAATGGATGTCGGAATTGGAATCATAGCGCATCCTACCACCTTCATAATCAAGCCTTAGCCCTGCCGTTAGCCTCCACCTTCCATGGCTGAAAACAGATTCGTGATAAGCGGACAGATTGCCGGTCAGAATGTCGAAATCGCTTGAAATCCGGAATCTGTCCTCAAGGATGTCAAGCCTTCCAAAATCCTCCGGGATTCCGGAGTTCGCGTTGTCAAGGATCAAGGATTTTATCCCGCCTTCCAGGAAATCCACAGGGGCGCTCATCCTGTTGAACTTAGCCATAAGGAACACCCCCGTCTGGCTGTCCCACCAGTCTGGACGGGCCGAGGAGGGTCTCAGTATTATCTCCTGCGTCGCAGCGAACTGCTTCTGGGTCTGATTGAGGGTGAATATAGACTCGGGTGTGAAGTCCTGATCCATGTCCATTGAGTCGAAAAGCATCTGAACGCTTGTCACAGAGCTTAGTTTCCAGCCGCCAAGGTCGGCTTTCAGGCGAAGGCCATCCATCACGGTCAGCCTTTTGTAGCCGCTCCTGTCATTGTAGTCAATCGGCAGAAGCCATCCTTCGTCAGGAAGCCACAGACGGTAAGGGTAGCCGGTCTGATCCGTATAAGACAAAGTAAGAATGTTGTCATAAGTCGCCCGACCGACCTTTCCTACGAAGACCGCACGGAGCGAGGCCGCATCCGAAAGGCCGCAACGGGAGTTGTCGTATTCATTGACATATAATCCATCGCTGTGGGAATATGCCGCTGCGAGTCCGAGTTTTCCCTTGTAGATTGAGGCTTTTGCGGACACTGTGGCAGCGCTGCCATATTCAATGCTGGCTCTTATCCCTTGAAAGACAGAGGGTGACAAGGTCTCGACTGAGAGCACGCCTAGCATGGAGTTGCGTCCGTAGAGTGTGCCTTGGGGACCATGCTGAAATTCGAGGCTGCGGATGTCCGCGAACGAGAAATCGTAGCAGTTCTTGTCTAAAACGGGCACATCATCGACATAGAGTCCAATGACGGGATTGTCCATCCGGGAGCCGAGTCCTCTGACGTAAATGGTTGAGGTCATTGCTGTTCCGTAATCAGGAATATTAAGTCCCGGCACAACCGCAGACAGGTTCTTTGGGGATGCGATGCCACGTTCCTCGATTCCTCTCATCAGAAAAGTGGAGACTCCTGGGATGTCCGAGATGATGTCCTCGCGCTTAACAGAGGACGTCACGACCGAGCCGGAGATCGTGTCTTTGACCTCTGTCACAGGAGTGGTGGCTATCATGAAGGATGTCAATAAGGATGCAAGCATGTCGGACAAATTCGGGCGCAAAGATAGCCCCGATGCGGCTTGCAGACTTATGATAATCAGATTTTGGGTTGGACTATTTATACAT
>CAKULN010000061.1 GCA_934667175.1 uncultured Bacteroidales bacterium
TGGTAGAGCAATGGACTGAAAATCCATGTGTCGGCAGTTCGATTCTTCCCGACACCACTCCAAAGCCCCGTAGAGTTTGCTCTGCGGGGCTTCTTGTATTCATATTTGTACCCAAAACGGATGGGCTCTTCACATCCTACCGCACTTTCTCCAAGACGCAGTCGCCGGGAGCCTTGATGTTCTGGTCGAAGATGATCTCTCCGACGGAGCCATAGCGTATGAAACCGGTGCGAGGGTTCTTGATGGAAGGGACGTGCCCCTTGACCGTGGCCTGGACGGAGGAATATTCAAACGCAAGGTCTGCGTCGGCGCCCATTGTGCAGTCCTCAAGCACTAAGTCATCGCAGTAGCATAGCGGCTGTGTCTCGGTGATGTGGCAGCGCACGAGACGGAGGTTCTTCGAGTACCATGCGAGATATTCACCATTGATGACAGAGTCGATGACAGTGACGTTCTCCGCTTCCCAGAAGGAATCCTTGGAGTTCAGAACGCAACCGCGGATCTCCACGTTCTTCGCATACTGGAAACTGTAGTTGCCGTTCAGCTTGACGTTGCTCAGCTTGACGTTCTCGCAGTGCATGAACACATAGTCGGCCCTGTCGATCACCGAATCCTCTACCTCGATGTTCCTGCAGTCCCAGAAAGTCTCCGTGCCACCCATGATCTGGACATTCTTCAGTTTGATTCCGTCCATTCTGCGGAAAGTTTTCGGAGCGTCGATGATCGTGTCATAGATCTCGCAATTTCTTGAGTACCAAAGTCCCGAGCGTGCGCCTACAGTCAGGATGCTGTCCTTGATGATAAATCCGTCACACTCCCAGAACGGGTACTTGCCCTCAAACTGGCAGTGCACGGCTGTGATGTTGCCGGTTTCTTTCAAGGCTGATTCCCCAGCGTGGATCTTGACGTTCTCAAGATAAAGGTCATGTCTGCAATATAGCGGTCTCTCGCCGCCGAATTCCTGATTGATGATCTTTTCCATATATTCAAGTGATTTTTAGTTTCATCCATTTCTCGCCGCGCAGCCTCCAGTAGAAGAGCAGCCCGCGGAAGTTCAGTTCAATGCACATCGCTATCCAGTAGCCGACGAGCCCCATCCGAGGCGTCAAAATCAGTGCCAAGCCGATGCGGATCACCCACATGCTTCCGAAGTTTATCACACTCGGGACAAGGGTGTCACCTCCGCCGACGCATGAGCCGTAGCCTGCGATGGAGAAGGCGTACAATGTCTCGGCGAACGCTTCGATCCTCAGTACCTTGGCCCCCAACGCGATGACATCAGGGTCGGAGCTTAAAAGCATCATAAGGTCGGTCGCGAAGATGAACATCAACGCTCCCAGCACGGTCATGATGCCGGCCGCCATCAGCATGGTGATCTGCGAGAACCGCTTGGCGACTTCCCGGCGTTTGGCTCCGAGGCTCTGGCCGACAAGGGTTGTGGCCGCCTCCTCGATTCCGTAGCCGGGCATATAGCAGAAGCTTTCGGCTATGATGGCCAGCGAGTTGGCCGCGATGGAAATCGGTCCGAGCGGAGCCACGATGATGGTGCTCATGATGTGCGAACCCCTCATGATGATGTTCTGGAGCCACATCGGAGCCGTGATGCCCCAAGCGTTGCGCACTGTCTTGCGCTGAGGGACGAATGTGCCTTGTTCTCCCTTGATGTTCAATTCCTTGGAGCGCCTGAGAATATACCAGATCACGAATATGGAGGTGACGACCTGCGCCGCCCCCGTCCCCAGCGCGGCTCCTGCCACTCCCATGTCATAGATGTAAATGAATATGTAGTTGAACACTACGTCCAGCGCGCACATACCGGTGTACATAAGGCTCGGAATCTTCATGTTCCCGCTGGCCTGGAGCATAGAGCTTGCCGCCCAACCTACCGCGCCTATGGGAATGAACGCTGAATATATCCAGAAATAATCCGATGCATCCTCATTTATCTCAGGTGTCCCGCCAAGCCAGTGGGGTAGCGCTCCGCTGATGCTGACACCGATCACGGCGAGAACCAGTCCGATGATGAATACAGTGGTGAGCCCCTGTCTCATCACAGCCCTGGCTCCCTTAAAGTCCTGCGCTCCGCAAAGGTGGGCGATCTGGACGGAGAATCCTGAGCTGGCCCCGGATTGAAATCCACCCATGATCCAAGTTGTTGTGGCTACCAGACCTATTGATGCGGACTGATTGGCCCCGAGTTGACCGACCATTCCGGCATCGATGTACTGCATGAGAACTGAGGAAAATTGGGCGGCGATGGCAGGCAGACTCAGCAGAATCGTAAGCCGAATCTGCTGTCCGAGGGTCATCATTTGACCCTTTCTGATCATTCCGAGGAGTATGTCTTTCTGTCCTGTGGCCATAAATCCTGACAAAGATATTTACTAAAAGGCAATCGGCAAAATATTACGCACAAGTGCGCAATATTCCTTATAACCCCTAGTTACTTTGTGACAGCCCCGCTGGGGGCATTGGGGACCGTATTCCCCAAACCCCTTGCGTCGCTTCGCACTGCGTGCGCTGTACCTTATAGCCCCCGGTCACTTCGTGACAGCCCCGGTGGGGCATTGGGGACCGTATTCCCCAAACCCCTTGCGTCGCTTCGCTCCGATTGGTTGTATGGGATATTCATTTATTTATGTCAATTATTTTGTGTAGGTTTGTATTATGAAAGTTGCTGTTATCGGAGCCGGGGCGGCGGGGTGTTTCTGCGCCATTGAGTTGAAACGGAGGATTCCATCCGCTTCGGTGGAGGTGTTTGAGGCGGGACCAAAGGCTTTGGCAAAGGTTGCGATAACAGGTGGCGGGCGGTGCAATCTCACGAATTCCTTTGAGGGAATATCTTCTCTTTCAGCCGCTTACCCTCGCGGAGACAAACTAATGAAACGTCTTTTCCGTACCTTCGATCAGCGAAGCGCCTGGGAATGGTTTGAGAATGAGGGCGTCAAACTTGTCCTTCAGGAGGATCAATGCGTTTTCCCTGCATCACAGGATGCTATGGAGATTGTTGACACTCTGCAGACCCGAATGAGGCAGGCGGGGGTCGTGCTTCATACAAGGCATAAAGTTACTGGAATATTCTCACGTCCGGAAGGTGGCTATGCACTCTCTACTGGATTTTCCGGAGGACTGTCGCTTCGACAGGCTCAGCGACCGGTTTGTCCGGCCCCTGAGCCAGTATATTCGGTCTCTGAGCCAGTAAACTCGGTCCCTGAGCCTGTCGAAGGGCCGATGTCACAGAAACCACTGCGACTGGATAATCATGAATATTCAGCCGACATCGTGGTGGTGACCACTGGCGGCAGCCCGAAACTATCCGGTCTCGGAATGCTTGACAGCCTGAGTCTGGAGATTATCCCTCCTGTTCCGTCCCTATTCACTTTCAACCTTCCGGCCGACCCTGTCCGCGAGCTGATGGGCACTGTGGTCGAGAACGCATCTGCATCCTTGACAGGCACGAAATTCAAAGCCTATGGCCCGCTACTCATAACCCATTGGGGAATGAGCGGCCCCGCAATCCTGAAGCTTTCTTCCTACGCCGCACGCTATCTCGCTGAGAATGAATATTCAGCCGACTTCTCTGTAAATTGGTTCGGTGATGCGGACGAACGGGAAGCCCGTGACAGGATCAGGTCGCTTTCAATGGACAACCCTCAGAAACTCATTTCGAACACTCATCCGTCCGAACTGCCTTCAAGGCTTTGGATCCATTTGGTATCGAAGTCTGGAATCCGGGAGGACTCCCGTTGGGCGGAACTTGGAACCAAAGGCATGAACCGCCTTGTGAACACTTTGATCAATGACGGGTACCAAATCCGAGGCAGGAGTCGTTTCAAGGAAGAGTTTGTCACCTGCGGCGGTGTCGCCTTGTCAAACATCAATCTCAGCACCCTTGAGTGCAAGACACATCCCGGTCTTTATTTCGCCGGCGAAGTCCTTGATGTCGATGCGATAACAGGTGGCTTCAATCTTCAGGCCGCATGGTCAATGGGCTATGTTGTCGCCCGTTCCATAACCATACATTAAAAATGGTCGGCCGCTGAACTTGTCAAAGCGTGCCAACCATTTCGGTGAATCAATGATGCAAATGTCACTTCGACAAGCTCCGTCACTTCGACAAGCTCAGTGACCTGTGCTCAATTTGCGAGTCTTGCGGAAGGTTATTCGGAATATTCCGCGAAATCGGATTTCGATGCTCCGCAGACCGGGCATTTCCAGTCTTTCGGGATGTCCTTGAACGGGGTTCCTGGCTTTATGCCACCATCGGGATCGCCTTCCGCCGGATCATAGATCCAACCACAGCGCAGGCATTCGTACTTTTTTGAGTCAGCTGCCATGACAGTTATAGTTTTAGTGCAACATTTTGGTGCGCCACCGCGGCGCACCCGCACCGGAACCCTGCAATAACTATTCCATCAATTTCTTGTACTTGAATCTCTTAGGCTCGGTGTTGCCGAGGCGTGCCTTGCGGTTCTCCTCGTACTCGGCGTAGTTGCCCTCGAAGAACACCACATTGGAGTCACCCTCGTAGGCGAGGATGTGTGTGGCGATTCTGTCCAGGAACCAGCGGTCGTGGCTGATCACCACAGCGCATCCCGCAAAATTCTCAAGGCCGTCCTCCAGAGCACGGATCGTGTTCACATCCACATCATTCGTCGGTTCGTCCAGAAGTAGGACATTGCCTTCGTCCTTGAGGGTCAGCGCAAGGTGGAGCCTGTTTCTTTCCCCGCCTGAGAGCACTCCACAGAGTTTCTCCTGATCGGAGCCGCTGAAATTGAATCTGGACACCCATGCGCGGGCGTTGATGTCCTTGTTGCCGAGCCTTACCCACTCGGAGTTCCCGGCTATGGTCTCGAACACGGTCTTGTCCGGGTCGATGCTTCTGTGCTGCTGGTCCACGTATGAAATCTTCACAGTCTCTCCGATGTCGATAGATCCTGTGTCCGGTTTCTCGATGCCCATGATGAGTCTGAATAGTGTCGTCTTACCGGCTCCGTTAGGACCGATCACACCCACGATTCCGGCAGGCGGTAGCGCGAACGAAAGGTGCTCGAAGAGAACCTTGTCCCCGTAGGCTTTGGACACGTCCTTGAACTCGATTACCTTGTTGCCGAGACGGGGTCCGTTAGGAATGTATATTTCCAGATTAGCCTCTTTCTCCTTAGAATCGGCTGCGGCCAGTTTCTCGTAGGCACCAAGACGTGCCTTCTGCTTGGCCTGACGGGCTTTAGGAGCCATGCGCACCCACTCCAACTCGTGCTGGAGGGTCTTGCGCCTCTTGCTCTCCTGCTTCTCCTCCATCTCAAGCCTCTTTGTCTTCTGTTCCAGCCATGAGCTGTAGTTGCCTTTCCACGGGATGCCTTCGCCTCTGTCAAGCTCAAGAATCCATCCGGCCACATTGTCGAGGAAGTAACGGTCGTGGGTCACGGCGATGACCGTGCCTTTGTACTGACGCAGGTGCGCCTCCAGCCACTGGATGCTCTCTGTGTCCAAATGGTTGGTCGGTTCGTCCAGGAGCAGCACGTCCGGCTCCCGGAGAAGCAGACGGCAAAGGGCCACACGACGTCGCTCTCCTCCGGAAAGCGTGGAGATCTTTGCGTCTGCCGGAGGGCAGTTCAGAGCGTCCATGGCCCTTTCTAGTTTGGCATCGATCTCCCAGCCGCCCAGATGCTCGATTTTTTCGGACAACTCGCCCTGACGCTCGATGAGCGCGTTCATCTGGTCATCGTCCATCGGCTCCATGAACTTGAGAGAGATCTCATTATATTCATTAAGCACATCCATCACCTCCTGCACGCCTTCCTGCACGACCTCTATGACTGTCTTGTCCGGATCCATCTGCGGCTCCTGCTCAAGGTAGCCCACCGAATAGCCCGGCGCCCAGACCACCTCGCCCCGATAGGATTTCTCCACGCCGGCGATGATCTTCATCAGGGTCGATTTACCGGAACCGTTCAGACCGATGATGCCGATCTTCGCTCCGTAGAAGAATGAAAGGTAGATGTCTTTCAGAATAACCTTGTTGTTGTGCGGGAGAACCTTTCCCACACCGTTCATTGAGAATATTATCTTTTCGTCCGCCATTTTGTTGGTAGATGTTTTAATTGTTGTCTATGAATATTTTAATGTCACTCCCGGCTAGCGTAGTCGCAAAAGCCTTCTGCCACATCGGCCAGGATGTTAAATGTCAATAGCTTCCTCCTCCGATGAACCCTCTGATCAGCGATGTCGGCGGGATCTCCTTGTCCGAAACCGGCACGAAGTAATGCAGGAACTTCAGCAGCCTGTGTGCCTCGCTGTACTCCGGACAGTTCTTCGGCACGGTTGCGAGGATCCTCTCCGCATGGGTGCGCAGCACGGCGAACTCCACGAGATAAGCCGAGTTGAACAGGACGTCCGCATTCTCCTGGAACGGGTATATCCACTTGACCTCGGCCCTGCGCACATTCGGCCAGTTCGCGATCGACTCCCGGGCAGTGAACGCCCCCTTGAGGTAGTCCCTTACGATTCTTCGCAGCAGGCGGTTGTCGCTCGTCGGAATGCAGTTGTGGCAGTCCAGCGAGATGGAGGTGATGGTGTTTATGAATATCCTGAATTTTTCCTTGTCCGGGACCTTTTTTGTGAGACGAGGGTTCAACGCGTGCAGGCCCTCGATCAGAAGCACGGACCTTTCGCCAAGCTTTAGATTCTTGCCGTTGAATTCTCTACGGCCTGTGACGAAGTTATATTCAGGCACTTCTACCTCCTCGCCGTCAAGCAGTTTGACGAGGTCCTTCTGGAGATATTCGTGATCCACGGTGTCGAAATTGTCGAAGTCGTAGCTTCCGTCAGGGAGTTTCGGGGTGTCAACGCGGTTGACGAAATAGTCATCGGTCGAGAACGAGATCGGGTGCAGCCCGCAGGCCTTCAGCTGGACGCTGAGCCTTTTGCAGACCGTGCTCTTTCCGCTGCTGCTCGGCCCCGTGATGAGAACCAGTTTCACAGGATTCTCCGGGTCGTTGTGACGCCTTTCGATCTCCTCGGCGATCTGGACTATCTTCTTCTCCTGAAGCGCCTCGGAGATCTGGATGAGGTCGGAGGCGTTGCCTTTCAGAATCGACTCGTTGACGTCCCCGACATTGGAAAGCCCCATTATCCAGTTCCATTTGTGTGTCTCAGCGAACACTTCGAATGTCTTAGGCTGCTCGTGAAGCGGAGCCAAATCCTCAGGATGGTGACGATCAGGGACACGCAGCAATATTCCTCCGTGGCAGAGCTTCACACCGAATGTCTTGAGGTAGCCGGTGCTCGGAACTAGCTCATCGTAATAATAGTCAGTCACATCGCCAAGCGAGTAGCATGTGATGTAGACCTCGCCGCACGTCTCCAACAGCTTCACCTTGTCGAGGTCTCCTGATTCCTTGAATATCCTGATTGCCTCCTCGATCTGGAGTTCCTTGCGTCTGAAAGGAATATTCTCGCTCACGAGTTCCCTCATCCTCTTTCCGATAGCCTCCACGTCCTCTTCCGTCAGGAAAGACCCGTCATTCTTGTAGACCGAACAGAAATAGCCTTTGGAAATAGGACGTCGGATGGTCATCCTGCTTTCCGGAAAGAGATCCCTTGTCGCCTTGTACAGAAGGAAGCAGAGCGAGCGGCTGTAGAAACTGCGTCCGATGTAGGTTCTGTAGTCCAGAAACTCAACGTCGCGATTGTGGAAAACCCTGAACCTTAACCCCTCCGCCACATTGTTCACCTTGGCGGCCAGTATGTCGTAAGGCTTGTCGAACTCGAATGCCGGAGCGATGTCCAGCAGGGGAGTCCCTTCAAGGAACTCTTTGAAAGTCCCGGTGTTCTTGCAGAATATTCTTACCATAAACCAAAATTGATGCGGTTTCCTACAAAGATACGAACAAAAATCCTCTCCGGCAAAAGCGGTTTCCGTTGAAGCGAATAATCTCAAAGCAGACAGGTATGGTCAACTTCTCATATGAGGCGATTATTTATGAATATTGAGTTTTCATTATCGGCCGATGTCGGAAGTCGCTCGGAAAATGTTATCTTTGTAGACTTTTGGAAATATTCAATAGTTACAATAATGAAAAATGCAATCGTTTTCGCAGCAGCGGCATTGCTGCTTTCCGTCGGCGCTTTCGCACAGACTGATCTCAATCTTGAGAAGGTACACGATGTGATCGAGCCCCTTCCGGCCGGAAGTGTGACATTCAACGGCTACTTCGCCGACGACATCCAGAACTCCATCGACCACTGGGTCAACGGAGTGATGCCTTACGACAAAGTCATCGATTATTTCATCAAGGGCCGCCCTAAGTTCGCCCTCGGCGAGATGCCTGGCAAGTGCATCCGCACCAATTCCCTCCTTTACCGCTACAATCAGGATCCTAAACTCAAGGCCTTGACCAAGGAATTGGTCTACAAACTAATGGCCACCGAGAAGAGCAATGGCAGCATAAGCTGCACGGCAGTTGATGACCAACCAGGCAACCGTGACGGAGACATCTGGGAGAGAAAGTACGTGATGCTTGGCCTTCTTCAGTACTACACTGATGTAGAGCGGGATCCGAGGGTTCTTGCGGCGTTGGAGAAAGAGGCGAAGAGCGTGATCGACCAGGTCGGTCCTGCTCCGAAGAAGAGCATCACTGACCTTGGCTGGAGTTCGACAAAGATCGAATCATCGTCAATTCTGGAGCCGATGGTGAAACTCTACTTCCTTACCGGAAAGAAGGAATATCTTGACTTCGCTGAATACATCGTAACAACTGGAGCCTCCAAAGGCAGCAACATCTTCCAGCAGGTCTTTGACGGGGAGCATCTCTACAATGTAGGCAAGCCGTATCCGAAGGCATACGAGATGACTTCTGTCTGGGAGGGCTTGGCTGAATATTACCGCGCCACAGGAGACCCGAGGTGGAAGACCTGCCTTGACAACTTCTTCAATGATGTTATCGAGAATGAAATAACCATCATCGGCAACGCCGGGTCCGACATCTATTGGCCGAGACTCAATGGTGAGGGATGGAGCAACACAGCCGTGGAGCAGACCAACCCTGACATCAAGAGGATGATGGAGACCTGTGTGGGTGTGACCTGGATGAAGTACTGCTCACAGTACCTTCGCCTTACCGGTGATCCGACGGCGGTTGACTACATCGAGAAATATGCCTACAACGGTCTTCTGGGTGCCATGAAGCCGGACGGAAAGAGTTTCAGTTACGTTAACCTGCTGAATGGGGCGAAAGTGACCAACAGCGGTTGGGGCACCAACATTGACGGTCAGCCTGTGACCTGCTGCAACCTCAGCGGCCCATGCGGTCTGTCCTACCTTCCTTATATCGCCGCGATGCAGTCCAAGGAAGGTCCGGTGATCAACCTCTACAACGCCGGCTCCGTGACCGCCAAAACCGCGGCAGGCAACGAGGTGAAACTTGGAATCGTCACTGAATATCCTCGCGCGAATGAGGTGCGCATCTCCGTTGAACCAGCCGCCAAGGAGAAGTTCACCGTGAAGCTGCACATCCCGTCATGGAGCGAGAACACCTATGTCGAGGTGAACGGCAAGTATGTCGGCAAGGTAGAGGCCGGAAAATACCTCAACCTTGAGCGCAAGTGGAAGGCCGGTGACAGCATCTACATCATCTTCGACATGCGTGCGAAACTCATCAAGGCTTCAGATAAAGGCCGCAATCCGGAAGGCAAATACTTCCAGGCCGTGCAGTGGGGACCGCTGGTTCTGGCCCGTGACGAGAACATCGATCCGGACTACAACAAGCCGGTTCAGGTTGTCGCTGACGCAAATGGTGATGTCAAGGTCAAGATTGTCAACGCCGAGCGTCCTGGCACAAGGATGCAGTTCCTTGTACCTACCACCGAGGGAGACATCAAAATGGTTGACTACTCCTCCGTTGACTGCTGGAAAGGCAAGCACATCCAGACTTGGCTTCCTATGTTAAGAAAGTAAAACTTGACACATAGATCACGGCAGAGGCCGCTGCGGGTTCGTTTCCGCAGCGGCCTCTGTCACAATTCATGTTGTTCTGATCAGTAGGTTCTGACGAGACTGTAGTCATCCCGGCCTCCACGCAGGACCATCACTATCGAATCTATGGCCTTGCCGTCCTTGTAGACGATCATGTTCAATTGGCCTTGGCAGCTGCCCCATGAATATTCGGAATCTCCGATCGTGTAGGTGAGAGGCGTTTCCGGTGTGGTGAATTTGCATGAGTAGCCTTTTTGCTCTCGTCTTTCTCCATTGACTGTCACCTTCCAGCTGTGGAAATGATTGTAGTCGCCCGGCAGCATCCTTGCCGTGATTGAGTAATCGGTAGGGTAGGAGTCGTCGCCGAGGAACCAATATTCCAGCCCCTTGTTGGAGATTACCCATGTGCTGTCCTCTGCCGCTTTCTCGATCTTGACGCCAGGCATCCTGTAGGATGGGTCAAGAGGCTCAACTTCCGAGGTTTTGCTTTGAATGTTAGGTTTCACACCTAAGATTTTATATTCCAAAATCTTAAGGTTGTCGACAATCAGATTGTCGGCGATGCACATCATGTATGGACCGATGGAATAGGTCACATCTCCGTCGCTTCCTGAAAAATCTCCCTCAGCTTTGCTGCATGACGAGGCTGCGATGATTGTTGCTGCGACTAAAGTCGCGAATGTTAAAATCTTTTTCATGATATTCAAGTTTAGAATCTGTAACCTAATCCTCCTCTGATTCCGCCCATTCGGGTTCCTACCACAATCTCGAGGGTCGTGTATATTTTGTGATCCATCCATTGGAAGCCTAACGGGATCAACTCTACGGCAGGAAGAATCTTGGAATAAGATTCGCCGCAGTCATTCCCTGCCCAAACCGAGGCTCCGGCTCCGATTCCGGCATACATTCTGAACAGCTGCCTGTTGATGAATGTGAATTTGGCCTGTCCCAACAGAGAGTAGTCATTCAAGGTCTTTTCTCCGACTTTTTTGTTGCCACGCGGGTCGAACACATTCGCCCATGCTTTGGCATAGCCCGCGCTGGCGCCGACTTTCAGCCATTTGGTGAGATATACATTGAAATCCGCTGTGTAGAAGGCGGAAAAGCCTGGGTCTCCGGTGTAGGTCTCGTAGAAATCACTGAGCTCCCTTCCGCTGTACCAGTAGCGAGACGGAAATTCGTCGCTGTCGTAAGCCATCTGCATCACACCGACCATAAGGTTGGCCTCGTACTTGTACCCTTTGACATCCCCGGAGGATGTCTGCGCTTCGGCTGGTAAAGCCATGCCGAGAAGCATCGTTCCCGCCACGCAAAGCGCTTTCAAAACAGTTTTCATAATATTGTTGGTTTAAATGGTTTTCTTTGGTTTCGGTCGCTGAGCCTGTCGAAGCGACATGTCTAACAATCTTTGTTATATCATAATGTCGCTTCGACAAGCTCAGCGACCGGCGTATGGCAGGCTCAGCGACCAGTGAAATTATTTATAATATTCAGGGTAATGAGTCAGATCTTTGGTCGAGCCGTCACGGAGGCGGATGTAAGAATCAAGTTTACGCTCTCCTTCGTGGAGCACGATTACCCTGCTGCCGTTCATCCCGATGTTGTTGTAAACCGTGGCCGCACCGCTGTAGCGTCCGTAGGCCAACATTATTCCGTAGTAGCCGACAGAGCAGTCATTGTCATGGTCATGGCCGCAGAAGACAGCCATCACGTCCCCGCATTCAAGCATCTTGCAGAAAAGGCCGGAATTCATGTGCGGGCAGCAAACCGCCTCTCTGTGCGTGCCGTAAGACTTGAATCCCATGCTTTCCCTGAAAGCGTAGGAATATTCAGGTAAAGGAATATGCATGAACGCGATGGAAGGCAATGGCTTTCCGCCGTGCTCTTTGGTAAACATCACGCTGCCCTTCCCGTACCATTCAATCTGGTCTGAATGGGCATAGCCGTAGTCATAACTCTTGACTTCCTTTTTCGAGAATGGCGATGCGCTTCCTGTGTCGAAGCACCAGATCACTGATGCCGTGGAGTCAGAGGAATGCGACTTTATTTCCATGAAACAGTTACCTTCTCCGTGCAGCCCTGGTGTGTCAAAGGTCAGACAAAGCCGATGCGACATCGCCTCTTTTAAAAGTGAAGCGTTTGTCTGATCGAACTCCTTGTCGTGGTTGCCGAACACGATTCCGTACGCGACACCGAATTTGTCTAGAGTGTCAAGAAGAGTCTTATAGTTGTCAAGCGCCGGCTTGGCGTAGATCTGATCTCCTGTCAGCATGATAAGATCAGGTCTCTCTCCGGTCACGGCGTTTCTGATGTTCTCCCAGACCAGCGGGGTCGTGGCGTTTGACGGGATCAGATGAGTGTCCGTGAACTGGAGAATCTTGAATTCACCGTCGCCTCTGAACCTGAGCACAGGTTTGACCGGTTTCCGCGCTGTCGCCGAAAGGCAGACGGACACCAGTATGATAACTGAAAGAATCTTCTTGAAACTCATGGTTTTACTTGTCTAATGTAAGCCCTATGATCTTGACAGGTCCTAACAGACCGGCTGGAAGCAGCGGCTCATCAGGCTTGAAGAACTCCATTTGGGTGTAAGTTATCTTTTCAGTTACCCCCGGCTGGACATCTCCGACGAGGCGGTTGTGCCACATGTTGATGACCTTTACCTCGATGGTGTTGGTTCCGTTCCTCAGAGCCTTGGTGATGTCAACCTTGAACGGAGCGTTCCAGAACACTCCCAGATTCTTGCCGTTCACGGTCACTTCCGCCAGATCTTTCACTTCCCCTAAATCCAGAATGACGGAATCCTTGCTCCGGATTTCCTTCTTTTTTAGCTTGAAGGTGTTCGAATATGTCACCGCTCCGGAGAAGTACTTGATCCCAGGTTCATCGCTCTCGGTCAAAGAAGCAAGTTGATTGTAGGTCGCGCTTTCCGGCGCTCCGCGTCCCTGCTGGAACTTGACTGACCATGGAGTGTTTATCTCCACGAGGGTCTCTTCGCATGTTTCCGGCAGCTCGACTTTCGCCACATCGGTGTCTTCTGTGAATATGACGAAGACTGACTGGTGCTGCGTCAGAGTCATCTTCACGTTGGTTCTTCCGTCTGTGGTCTCATAGCTGACCGGCTCGGTGGAAGCGTCCTCAGCGTTCCAGATCACAGGTCTCTTGCCGGAAGCCCTGAACGATGCGGTGATGTCTCTCGTGTCCTTTGAAAGGTTTGTGATCCAGTAGATTTCCCCGTTCGGGAGTGCTCTGTGCACGAACTTGATGTCCTTTCCGTTTCCGTTCGCTATAGTGAAGTCTGGCTTGAGATTCATTCTTGAAAGAACCTTCTCGGCCGGCACTCCGGCTGTGACGTTCTTTCGCCCAGTGTTCCAGATGTCGTCCACAAGAGTCTTGAACTCTTCCTCTGTGCCGGTGTTGCTGGCGAGTTTCTGAGGCTTGGCTCCGCAGATTGTGACTCCGGCGTCAGCGAACTCCTTGATCTTGCGCAGGATGTCAATCGACATGTGCTTGACGTTAGCATCGAGCATCAGGACTTTGTACCTCATCCCGCTCGGCACGGTCAGTTCTCCGTTGTCGGCCTTGGCAAGGTCACGGATCACAGATGGGCTGAAATAGTCATAGTTGTAGCCGTAAGGAAGCGCCGGAGCCTTCTTGAGCATGATGCCTGTGACGTTGTTGTCCTCACCGTAATAGTAGGCGACATCGGCTACGAAACGGCCCTGCTGAAGCATGAAGCAACTGCGCGAGAGATAATCCGTCCAGACTTTAGCCTGATCGGCCCATGTCTGATGCCTGTCGAACCATTGTCCCCATTTGCCGAGGCCAAGTCCCGGAATCTTGTCATCAACAGGCTGATGAGGTGAGGTGTGGACCACGAACCTGTTGAGTCCGGCGGCCATCGCGGCGTCAGCCGTCGGCTTGAGCACGGCAGGGGAGAAGACCCAAGCCCCGCCTTTGTAGCCATCGGCAGTGAACGACTCAGCGGCAGCGATGTTCTGACCGTAGATGTGCGCCACGGAAGCCGATTCCCTAACGTCGGCCTCATAGCGAGTGTTGAATATGCTGCCCATCTTGTAGTCCATCCAGAACGCTGACATCGGGATCTCAGCGTACCGCTTGCAGTCCATTCCGTCCGACAGGTTGGCCCGGTAGTTCTCGTGGCTCTCCGTGTAGCGCTTCATTCCATAAGGCTTGAGAATCTCGTTCTGAAGGTCGTAGTGATATTCAGCGATCATGTCTCCGATTGTGCGTCTCCAGTCGAAAAGGAATCTCTCGGTCTCTTCGGTGCTGTTAAGGACCATTCCTGTCAGGGCCGGCATCCAGCGGAGAAGGTCGTAGCCTTTGCGTGCCTTGAACTCCGCGAACATATTCCCTGTCCATGTCTGCGCCCCGGCCTCATAGCTGTCGGTGAGGAGATATTCAATGCCGCCTTTTCCGAGTTTCCCTCCGGAGGCATCGACATAGGTTTGGAGGTAGTTGTTGAAATATTCAGTGATGGCTTTCGGGTCGATCTTGTCCACCTCGAGTCCGGTGGCTTCCGGTGAGGCTGGGTGATTGATCTTGCCGGTCAGGCTGTAGCCGAAACGGAATATTCTCCAGTTGCCTTCTGGGGCGTTCCAAGTAAGAATGCCGTCCTTTACGTACTGTGTCAGGTCCACAACATCCTCAAGCTTTGCGGCTTCGGTGCTGTGAGGCGTGTCCTCCATCCAGAGCAGGCGGTAGAAACTGTTGCCGGCCTTGTCACCAGCGAGTTGGATCCTTGTCACAGTCGAGAGGGCGAACTGGGATATTCCGAACTCGCAGTCCTTCTTTCCGCCATTGTCCTTAAGGCTGAGTCTGAAATATTTGGCTGTAGTAGTCGGAATCGCGTAGGTTCTTTGTGCCGTGGCCTGATAGGAGAGGTTGATGCTCTTGAAGTGGACTCCGTCATCGCTGTACTGTAGTTCCTTTGTGTGTGCGTAAGGGTTGGAGTCTTTTCTGAGTTCAGAGACGACCACGGCCTTGATTGTCTGAGGCTCTGCGAATTCGTACTGGAGCCAGCAACGGCCATTTTTGTCGGCTTTGACATCGAGGTAGCCGCCAACACTGTCACCGGTGATTCTTTCTAGCATTTCCTCGCTGGTGGCCTCACAGCCGCTGGAGGTTATTTTCGGATGCAAATCCTTGAGGTTGATGTCTTTGTCGCTGAGTTTTACTCCTACTACTGCTATGTCCCTGTAGAACTTTTTCTTAAAGAAAACCTGCGAGATCGCATCGAACGAGCCTGTGAAATCCAGGAACGGTCCGGTGATGTCGAACCCTTCCGGCAGTTTGACTGAGACCGGCTTTCCACCCTTGACTTCAATTTGTCTCCAGACGAGTTTCTTCATTGCATCCTCGTCTTTGACCCAAGGCCCTCCGGTCTCACTCCAGCCCGGTGAACTGGCGATGGTCATCTCCATATCAAGGCTGTCGGCAAGGTTGATGGCGTACCTGAACGCATCTTTCCATTCCGGAGTCATGTAGATGAGCCTCTTGTCCACAATCTGCGGAGTCTCCAGTCCGGCGTCGAAATTGTGGAATCCGACAATTCCGGTCTTCTGCATCCACAGAAGATCCTTTCTGATGCCGTCCTTGGTGATGTTGCCGTTCATCCAGTGCCACCACACCCTCGGTCTTGCCGACTTCGGCGGGTTCTGGAACTCCTTGTAGAGATCCTGCTCGGTCGCTGAGCCTGTCGAAGCGACCGACTTTTGTGGTCCCTGAGCTTGTCGAGGGTACACTTTCTCTTCCGTGCCAGTTTGCAAGGTCGCTTCGACAGGCTCAGCGACCATTGTATGCGCAAAAGCCGCGACCGACAATGTCAGCGCGGCAAAGGCAGCAGCGATGTTCCGTGATTTTTTGATCATAGATGCTGTTGTTCTTCAATTATTTATGAATATCTTACTGTGCGAGCAGTTCCTTGACGATGGTCGAGATCATTTTTCCGTCCGCCTGCCCTGCAAGTTTCTTCGTGGCTGCCCCCATAACCTTTCCCATGTCCTTAGGGCTTGTGGCGCCAACCTCAGCGATCACCTCTTTAAGAATATTCCTGACCTCATCTTCGGAGAGTGCCTTCGGCAGGTAGGTTTCCATCACCTTCATCTCAGCGAGTTCCTTCTCAGCGAGCTCAGGCCTGTTGCCCTGAGTGTAGAGCTCAGCGGATTCCTTGCGCTGCTTGACAAGTTTCTGGATGATTTTAAGAACATCAGCGTCGGAGAGTTCGTGCTCCGCTCCGGATGTCTTTGCGAGAAGAATCTCCGACTTGATGCTTCTTGTAGCGTTGAGGCGTGACTCGTCGTGAGCCTTCATCGCCTCCATTATGTCCTTCTGGATCTGTTGTTCGAGTGCCATGGTAAATGTGTTTTAATGTTCGTTTCACAAATTTACAATTTAACACCTTAATTACATCGGTAATTTTGATTAAATTTGACAAAAATTGATTTTATGAGACAGATAAACACAGAAAAAGCCCCAGCAGCGATCGGTCCCGGAAGTTTGACACTTAATTTTTTCAATATTTTCACCAGAGAGGCCTCCAGCCTCTTTTTTTTGTCAAATGAAATT
>CAKULN010000062.1 GCA_934667175.1 uncultured Bacteroidales bacterium
TTTTCAGAGCGGTCGGCGCGTTTGATGGCAGGGATGCGCTCCAGTTCGGCGAGGTTCTGGCCGTGCTCTACCGCAAGGACCGGTTTCTTGTCAGGGTCGAAATGGAAGCGCTTGACGTTGTCGGAGGTGTTGTAGCCGATGATCTTCACCTTGCCGGTGAGGTTGATCTCGTCCTCGGGCTCGGGCAGGGACTGCCTTTCGAACGTGAAATCCTTTCCGATCAGGATAATGTTGCCGAGGTCGGCTCGGGCTATCTTTCTCAAGTCATTTACTTTGAACCCTGTAGCGATGGCGGTGATCTGAATCCTGTCTCCGATTTCAGGGTCGGTCATCCAGACGAGACCGGTCTTGAACTTCTTGACATTGCCGGTATATTCAGAGATCTTGTGGTTGATCTCGGAAAGGTCATCCATCGTGAGGCCCTTGTCGTTCTTGCCGCAGGTGATGTTTATGAGCAGACTTTTGGCTGTCTTGAGGTCGAAGTCATTCAGGAGGGGGGACTGTAGCGCCCCCTTGACGGCGTCCTCGATCCTGTTTTTCCCGGTGCCTGTGCCGCAACCCATCAGGGCCATGCCGCTGTTGCGCATCATGGTCTTGATGTCCTCGAAATCCACATTGATGTAGCCCGGGCGGCTGATGATCTCTGTTATGCCCTTCACGGCCGTGGAGAGGACCTCGTCCGCTTTCGGGAACGCCTCATGCACCAGATGGCTGCCGAAGAAATCGTAGAGTTTCTCGTTGTTGATAATAAGGAGACTGTCCACGTTCTTCACCAGCTCATGGATGCCGTCGATGGCGCGGGACATCGCATTCTCTCCCTCGTTCTCAAACGGAAGGGTTACCACCCCGACGGTCAGAACGCCCTTGTCCTTGGCCATCTTGGCGATGATGGGAGCGGCCCCAGTGCCTGTGCCTCCTCCCATTCCTGCGGTAATGAAGAGCATCTGTGTGTCTTCACCAAGGACCACCTTCTCAATCTGATCGTGCGCTTCGAGAGCGGCTTTACGGCCCTTGGCCGGATCGGTTCCGGCGCCGAGGGCGTTCTCTCCGATGTGGATCTTGACAGGAACAGGACTCCCGTCAAGGGCCTGCCGGTCGGTGTTGCAGACAATGAAACTGCAACCTTCCACCTTTTCCCTGAACATATAGTTCACCGCATTGCAGCCGCCGCCACCCACGCCGATCACCTTGATCATCGACTGGATAGGTGTCATGACCGGGCTGCTCTCGGCCAGATCGATGTCGAAATTGTCAATAATGTCTCCCATAACCTTGTCTGTTAAACCTCCTCGTCGTTCATGTCGTTGTACAGTTCTCCGACCGTTTCCCCGACCTTGCCCAGAATGTGTTTTGTCCAAGTGAAATTGAACAGCTTCCGGTGCTCTTTCTTTTCCTTTCTCTCTTTTCGTTTCTTGGCCTCATATTCCTTGATCTCCTCGTCTGTCGGCTTGTCGAACACTCCAGGTCCCTCGTCCTCATCCTGTGTGGCCGCGACAGAGGCTTCTATAGCGGGATGCTCAATTGTGGAATATGGGTCATATTCGGTCTCCGGAGCCTCATCGCGAGGTTCTTCCCTCTGTGCAGGTACCGTGGTCTCTTCCTTTAGTGCGATCACTTCCGGTTCTTTCCCGATGGGCTCCGTTTCATTTGGATCCGTGACGGTAGCATCCGTGGCGACCGGTTTGATCACCCTCGTGATTTCATTGACGCAGTTCAGCAGGCGGTCGCTCTTTGCGGACAGTATCATGCCCATCGAGGTCGCGGCGCTTGCCTCGCTCGCCTCGGGGCATCCTTCGCAGGAGAAGAATCGTCTCGGCCGACCTATCTTCACTGAATATCCCGACAGTTCCTTGATGTAATTGGCGCAGTTCACAAGCTCGGCCCCGCCTCCTGTCACGACCACGCCGGCCCTGAGTATGTCCTCGGAAGCGTAGCCGCTTTCCTGAATCCTGAACAGAAGGGCCTCGATGATTTCCTTCATCCTCGCCGTGATGATCTCGGAGATGTATTTCACCGAAACCTGGGCGGTGGCGTTCCCGTCTTCGTCCACAATCTGGATGGACTTCTCACCAAGCGAGGACAACTTGTTCGGCATGCATGCGCCGTAGGCTTTCTTGATGTTCTCGGCAAGCTCAAACGAGAAGTTGCACTCGGATTTGATGTCATTCGTCACGCTGTTGCCGCCGAAAGGAATGGCGGCGTAGAAGCGCATGATCTTGTCTTTGAATATGGTGACGGAGCTTACTCCCGCTCCGATGTCGATCAGCGCGACGCCGTTCTCCATCTGTTCGGACTTCAGCACGGCGCGAGCGGTGATGCCCGGGGTGAAATATTTCTTCGCTATGGCGATTCCCAGATCGTTGAAGACGCTGTCGATGTTCGATGAATATCTCCGGTTCCCGATGAACACCTTGAAGTTGCCCTCAAGCGTCTCAGCCGCCATGCCAACGATGTCGTTCTCCGGCTCGTTGATGCAGTCCTCCGTCGAGAATGACTGGGCCACCGCCCCGTAGATGACTTCCTTCGCCGAGTCCTCCAACGGGTAGGACTCCAGGGCCATGGACTTCAGGGCGCGGATCTCGCTTTCCTGAATCAGATCGTCCGGCTCAGGCCTGGTCATGCTTGCCGAGGCTGTCTCCTGACGGACGTACCAACGCGGCAGCCCGACGATCACCTGTTGGATCTTGATCCTCAGAGCCTGTTGAGCCTCGCTTATGGCAGTCCTCAGCTCCGCCTTTACCTTTCCCGGAATCAGGACATAGCTGTAGCGTATGCCAAGCGACGGTGATTCCTTGTAGTAGATCACCTCGACATTCTGATCCTGAACCCTGGCCACACAGACGGCCAGTTTTGACGTGCCCAAATCAACGGATGCTATGTATCTCTCTTCCATATTCACTTACTGTTTTCTGCAGACAATCTGCCCGTTGTACTTAACATTCACAATCGAATAGAATCCCGCACCTTTCTCGGGCAGGATTGTGGTGTAGTAGCGTCCTATCCTGTCGAACTTGCTTTCAAAGCCGTACGGCGGCCCGAAGAGAAACCTCTCTTTCCCTTGTCGTGGGATCATGACCAGATCTCCGTTGTCCTTGACCGTGATCTGGCAGATGTTTTCGGACCAGATCCCGGAGTCTTGCATGAAATTCACCATTTGTATCACTTCCGAAAGCCATTCCCTCTCCGCATTGGTCTTAGGCTCTCCCTTGTAGCCCCTTTCCACATTCAACGGTACCGCCCCGTCTACGATCGGAACCATGGACGTGTAGTTCTTCTGGAGCGGGAACAGGAACCCTTTCTCGTCGGCGTAGTACCCGTTGTTGTCTTTCTGGAACCGGATCACTGGTTCTCTTTGCCTGATCCTGACGTTCAGATAGCCGTCCGGAGTCGTGTAGGCCTCGGCCTTGAGGATAGCGCTCTTGCCGTCCAGGACATTTTCGACTTTCCGCAGGTCCACACTGTCAAGCCGCTGTCCGATGTAGGCGCCGTAGCCTTTGTTCAGGTAGCCTTCCACGTCTTTGACGGTCACGAAGTTGAAGTCATCCATGAACTCCACTTTGATGCCCGCGCATGTGAGCTGACCGATCCGCCTTTCATTCATCCCGTGGATGACGAGACAGACCAGACCGAGCAGGCAGAACGCCGCCACGACGAAGGTTATCCTGAGACCTTTTTTCATTTTTTCAACCTTTCCTCAAGAAGTTCGGTGATCGGCGCGATGAACCTGTCGATGTTGCCGGCCCCGAAAGTGGCCAGCACGTCGATGGGTTCGTTTCTCAGATAGTCCATCAGTTCCTCTTTATTCAGCAGGACTTTCTCCGGAGCGGTGACCTTGTCAAAGATCAGTTCGGAAGTGACTCCGGGAATAGGCTCTTCCCTTGCCGGATAGATGTCCAGCAGGATCAGTTTGTCCACCTTGCTCAAGGCGGCGGCGAAATCGTCGGTGAAATCCCTCGTCCGGGTGAACAGGTGCGGCTGGAATATGGCCGTGAGCTTTCTTCCCGGGAATATCCCTCTCATCGAGGAGATCGCCGAGGCCAATTCTTTCGGATGATGGGCATAGTCATCAATGTAGGACAGGTGCGGAGTGTTCAGGTGCACGTCCAACCTGCGTTTGACACCTGAATATGTTCCGATCGCTTCTTTGATGGCTTCCGGTGGCACACCATGGTTCAGACAAACCGCGGCCGCGGCGACACTGTTCTCGACATTGACCCAGCCCGGGATTCCGACTCTGATGCCGCTGATTACCCCTTCCGGGTAGACAAGGTCGAAAATGTAGTGTCCTACCTCGTCAGGTTTTGCGTTGGTCGCATAGTAGTCGGCGTCCTGGTTGTCGTAGCTGTAGTGCAGGATTCTGGCGTTTGTGTCTTCCGGGGTGATGTCCAGTCCGAGTTTCACTATCAAAGTGCGGCTTACCTGCGAGGCGAAAGCCTTGAACGCTTTCTGATACTCCTCGAGGGTACCGTAGATGTCCAGATGGTCGGCGTCCATGGCTGTGATCGCGGCGATCGCGGGATGAAGCTGGAGGAATGAACGGTCGAATTCGTCTGCCTCCGCCACGATTGTCGGTGTGTGGCTTGTCAGAAGATTGGTCCCGTAGTTTTTGGAGATTCCTCCGAGGAAAGCGGAACAGCCTTTCCCGCTTTCGGTCAGTATGTGTGCCACGAGGGTGCTTGTGGTGGTCTTCCCATGCGTCCCGGCCACGGCAAGGCATGTCTGCCCTTCGGCCAGCTCACCCAGCATCCGGGATCTCTTGACAAGCGTGTAGCCGTGTTCCTTGACATAAACAAGCTCCTTCAAATCCGTGGGAATCGCCGGGGTGTAGACGACCAAAGTCGAGGCAACATCTTTTGGAATGTAGTCCGGGTCATCGTTGTAATGCACGTCAATCCCTTCTTTCTCAAGTTCGTGAGTCAGATCGGAAGGTGTCCTGTCGTAGCCTGCGACGGGATACCCTTTGAATTTGTAATACCTTGCGATGGCGCTCATTCCGATGCCACCGACACCTATGAAATAAATCTTTGAATATTTTGACATGTCTAATCTTTGACCAATTTGTAAACCTCTTCTGCGATCTTCTCCGCAGCGTCGGGCAGCGCCATCTTCCCTGCGTTCTCCTCAAGCGTGGCGATCCTTGCCGGATTCCCGAGCAGTTCCAAAGCTGTCGGAATCATCTTCTCCATCGCGTCGGAATCCTTGACGAGCACCGCCGCGTCTTTTCTCACCAGTGCCATCGCGTTGTGTGTCTGGTGATCCTCGGCCACATTAGGGGACGGGATGAATATCACGGCCTTGTGGGCGGCGCAGAGTTCAGACACTGAGCTGGCCCCTGAACGTGAGACGACCACGTCGGCCGCCGCATAGGCGAGTTCCATCCTTCCGATGAAATCCGAATGATGAATATGTCTGACCACATCCGGATTCTTGGCCCGTTGCCCGTCCATGAACTTGTCGATGTCCGGCTTGTAATGCTTCCCGCACTGCCACAGTACGTCGACCCCGTCAATCCCCGGGCATCCGTCCGAGATCCATTTCTTCATGCACTGGTTGAACCGGGCGCTTCCAAGGCTTCCCCCCACAATGAAGATGTGCTTTCTGAGCGGATCGAGACCATATTCCTTGACACCCTCCTCTTTCATTTCCGGAGTGGCGGGGACTATGATGCTTCTGATCGGATTGCCGGTCATGACGATCTTGTCGGCAGGGAAGAACTTCTCCATCCCTTCATAGGCCACGCAGATGCTCTGCACCCGGTTCCCGAGCTTCTTGTTGGTCAGTCCGGCGAATCCGTTCTGCTCCTGGATCAAAGCCGGGATGTGCATCCCTGTCGTGGCCCAGAGCAGAGGAGCGCTGGCATAGCCTCCGACCCCGATCGCGACTTGGGGTTTGAACTCCTTTATGATCCTCTTTGCCTTCAGCAGGCTGGCCGCGACCTTGAAGGGTACGCACAGGTCGTTGAGTATGTTCTTGAGGTTGAGCTGACGTTGCAGTCCCACGATAGGCAGCCCCACAATCCTGTAACCTGCGGCCGGCACTTTCTCCATCTCCATCTTGCCTTCGGCTCCGACGAACAGGATCTCGGTCTCCGGGTTCAGTTCCTTCAGTTTGTTCGCGATGGAGACGGCCGGGAAGATGTGACCTCCTGTGCCGCCTCCGCTTATTATGACTCTCAATGCTTTATGCTCCATACTATTCATTGTTATGGTCGTCAATCCCGTAGTCCGGGATGTCATTCTCATGTTGGACCGGGACTTCGTCCTCCGGCCCAGTGATGTCATTGTCCTCGTCGGAAAGCCCGCTCTCCATCTGATCCAGATCGTCCAGTCCGCTGCTTACCTCGTCCTTTATCACCCTGTCAACCAGCGGCTCTGCCTTGGCCGCCTCCCTGGCGATCTTTCTCTTCGCCATCTTGCTGATGGACAGGATGATGCCGAACGCCAGACTGAACATCAGGAACGATGAGTTGCCGTGGCTGATCATCGGGAGTGTCTGCCCAGTGAGCGGACCCATGTCGCAATTGATGGCTATATGCATCATGGCCTGGCAGGTGATGAGCAGCACAAGCCCCGCCACCGCTGTCTTGGCGAAATGGTTGTCACAGTTTCGGACTATGATCGATCCTCTGGCAAGAAGGCTTATGTAGAGGATGATGACGAACAGTCCTCCGAGCAGTCCGTATTCCTCTACTATGAAACTGTACATGTAGTCCTCGAACATGATGGGAACGACATACCTTTGGGTGCTTCGTCCCGGCCCTTTGCCGATCAGCCGTCCCTCATGGATGGCTATCTTCGCGCTTATCGGCTGCTTGATGTCGTCGAGGGCGTCCTGAAACTCCTTGCTGTTCTGCGGTTTTTCTCGTATTATCTTCAGATTGTCCTCCGTTCCGGCTCCGGTGACGCGGCCGATGGCGGAATCCAGGTGCGGGAACAGTTTCTTGCCGTCACGGTTGGAATCTATGAAAGCGACGACTCCCAAGAACAGCACCAGGGCCGTCACCGGTTTGACAAGTTCCTTGACGCTGATTCCTCCGATCAGGATTGTGATGAACATCATGCCTCCGATGAACACCGTGCTGGACAGGCTGCCCATCATCATGATCAGGCAGACGCTGCAGATCGGGATGTAGATGTAGACGAACTTCTTGACAATAGGTCGTTTCCAGAAAGGATGTTTTTCCCCGAGCAGGTTTGCGATCACGAAACTGTCGTTGCGGAAAGCGTTGACTGCCCATGCCAGGTACATGATCATGGCCACTTTCACAACCTCAAAGACGTGGACCTGAAATCCGAAGACCGACACGATTCTCCATGCGTGGTTGATGTAGAGGGCTTTGATCGGACCTGCGGAGATGTGAAGCGCCAGAATCGACAGCAGACCTATGGAAACCGCATAGCCCAGTTGTGAGACTATCCTGAAGAATCCGATCTTCTTGATGCAGCAGCATAGGACAATCACTCCCAGCCCTGCCAGAGACAAGACGAGCTGCTCGCTGATGATAGCCATTCGTGTGGTTTTCTGCTGAAGGGCCAGCAGGGAGGTGGATGAGAATATGGCCACGATGGAGAACAGGATGAGCAGAATGACTATCATCCACACAACCTTGTCTCCTTCGAGGGAATCCACGAAGTTCCAGAGAGTCTTCTTTTTCTTTGTTTCCTCGGCCATATTCATTGAACCTTTAGAGTCTTCTTACGGCTTCCTTGAACTTCTCGCCGCGGTCCTCGTAGCAGGTGAAGAGATCGAAGCTGGCGCAGCACGGGCTGAGCAGCACGACGTCTCCTGACTCTGCGAATCCACCGGCGGCCTTTACCGCCTCGTCGGCGGACTTGGTGTCCACGATCCTGTCTTTCCCGACAATCCCCTCGAACGCCTCGTGGAACTTGTGGTTGTCGAGCCCCATGCAGACGATGGCCTTGACTTTCTCCTTGACCAGAGGCTTGAGGACCTCGTAGTCGTTGCCCTTGTCGGTTCCTCCGACAATCCACACGACCGGACGCTTCTGGCATTCGAGCGCATACCATGCGGCATCGACATTGGTCGCCTTTGAGTCGTTGATGTAAAGCACATCCTTGATGCTCAGGACCGGCTCAAGCCTGTGCTCGATAGGCTGGAATGTGGCCAGGGCCTCGCGGATGGTCTTGTTGTCGATCCCGGATGCCTTTGCGGCCAAGGCCGCCGCCATCGAGTTGTAGATGTTGTGCTTTCCGCCAAGGGCGAGCTCTTTCAGGAATATGTCGCATTCCTCCTCGCCGTACTTCACGACAATCTTGTCGCCTTTGAGGTACGCCCCTTGCTTCACCTCGTCTTTTTGGGTGAACGGCAGGCGTTTGGCTGAAAGGATTATCTTGTTGAGGTGTTCTATCGTGATCTCGTCGTCGGAGTCGAAGATGAAGCAGTCTTCGGGACGGAGGTTCTGCGTGAGACGGAATTTGGCCTTCACGTAGTTCTCCATCTGGTAGTCGTAGCGGTCAAGGTGGTCCGGGGTGATGTTTGTGATGATCGCGATGTCCGGACGGAAATCGTAGCAGTTGTCCAGCTGGAAACTGCTGATTTCCAGAACGTAATAGTCGAAGTGTTCGGTGGCCACCTGATAGGCGTAGCTTTTGCCGATGTTGCCGCCGAGACCCACGTTCAGGCCTGCGTTCTGAAGCAGGTAGTAGATCAGAGAGGTTGTCGTGGTCTTTCCGTTGCTTCCTGTTATGCAGATTTTCTTCGCTGTGTCGTAGCGGCCGGCGAACTCGATCTCCGAGATGATGTGGATGCCTTTCGCCTCGATCTTCTTTATGATCGGCGCGGTGCTCGGGATTCCCGGGCTCTTGATCACCTCGTCGGCGTTCAGGATGAGATCCTCGGTGTGGTGCCCTTCCTCGAAGCTGATGTCCCATTTGCGGAGCTCCTGGGCGAAGTGTTCAGAAATCTTACCGTAGTCGGAAAGGAAAACATCGAATCCTTTCACCTTTGCGAGAACAGCGGCTCCGACCCCGCTCTCAGCGCCTCCCAAAACTACAATTCTGCTCATATTCATTAATTTATCTAATCTTCAACAATGCCAGTGTGGTGACCGCCAGGATGACTCCGATGAGCCAGAACCTGGTCACGATCTTCGCTTCCGGTATGGCATGCTCCGGCCTTGAGACAAGCGCCGGAATGCCTTCCTTCTGATAGTGATGGTGCAGAGGGGCCATCTTGAATATCCTTCTGCCCTCACCGTATTTTCTCTTGGTGTACTTGAAATATGCTTTCTGCATGATGACTGAAAGGGACTCCACAAGGAATATCCCGCAGAGTACCGGCAGCAGAAGCTCCTTTCTCATCAGAACCGCGCTCACTCCGATGATTCCTCCGATAGTGAGGCTGCCGGTGTCTCCCATGAACACCTGTGCCGGGTAGGAATTGTACCACAGGAAGCCCATCAGCGCGCCGACGAACGCGGACATGAAGATGGCGATTTCCCCGCTGCCTGGAATGTACATTATGTTCAGGTAGCCTGAATTGATGAGATTGCCTCCAAGCCAGGCCAGAATGCCGAGCACCACCCCGACGATCGCGCTTGTCCCTGCCGCCAGTCCGTCCATGCCGTCCGTCAGGTTCGTGCCGTTGGAGCAAGCCATGATGACCACCACGATCATCAGCATGTATACAGCCCATTTGCAGTACCATCCCCACTTGCCTTTGAACGGGGAGAAGCATTTGTAGTCGAATTCGTGGTCTTTAACAAAAGGTAGCGTGGTCTTCGTGCTCTTGATCACATTCTCCATCTTCCATCCGGTGTCTTGAGCCACAAGTGTCTCCGAGTCAACGTTCAGGGAACTGCTGTTGCCTTGCTCGACCACATTGGCCACGCCGGCTTTCACAGGTACCTTCTCCCTGACCACGATGTCGTCGCTGAAGCAGACTGTGAGCGCGATGACCAATCCGAGGCCAAGCTGGCAGATCAGTTTGGCTTTTGGATGGAGACCTTCCTTGTTGTGCTTGAACACCTTGATGTAGTCATCGGCGAATCCCAATGCTCCACACCAGACGGTGGTCAGAAGAAGAAGCTGGATGTAGATGTTCCGCAGGTTGCAGAACAACAGGACCGGAACCACGATCCCCAGTATGATGATGATTCCGCCCATGGTCGGTGTGCCTTTCTTCTGCATCTGGCCTTCCAGTCCCAAGTCCCTGATCGTTTCTCCGATCTGTTTGAGCTGAAGCCATCTGATGATCCTTCGTCCCGCGAAGAACGAAAGCAGCATCGCCGTGACACTGGTCAGCATCGCCCTGAAAGACAGGTAGGTGAAAAGCCCCTGCCCAGGGATGTCGTATTGCCGTAGATATTCAAAAAGATGGTAGATCATCGCTTCTTTTCCTCCTATTCGTTTCCCATGTCGCCGAAAACTTCAGCGACCACCTCACGCTCGTCAAAATGACGATGCTCGGTACCGATTATCTGATAGGTCTCGTGGCCTTTGCCGGCAAGCAGTATGACGCCTCCGTCCTTTGCGAACATGATGGCCGTGCGGATCGCCTCTTTCCTGTCCGCTATGAAGATCGCCTTGGCCAATCCCTTTTGACTGAATCCTTTGCGTATGTCCTTGAGGATGTCCTCTGTCTTTTCCGTGCGGCTGTTGTCCGAGGTGACGATGATCCTGTCGGCGAAACGTTCGGCGATCGCCGCCATCTCAGGCCTTTTTGTCTTGTCACGGTCGCCTCCGCATCCGAACAGGCAGATCAGCTCCCGCCCTCCGTCGATGTCTTTCAGAGTCTTGAGAACATTCTCCAACGCATCCGGCGTGTGGGCGTAGTCGATGACGACCGAAAGGTTTCTCGGCCCTCTGATGACCTCCAAACGCCCGGGGGCTGATTCCAACTTACTGATAGCCAACAGGGTCTCGTCAGGATCGGCTCCGACAGCCATGGCCGCGCTGTAGATGGCGAGGATGTTGTAGGCGTTGTGCTGGCCGATGAGTCTTGTCCAGATCTCCCGGCCGTCGATTTTCAGAAGCATTCCCTCGAAAGTCTCCTCCATGATCCGGCAAGTGTGGTCGGCGATGCTTCTGCAGGAGTATCTTACGACCTTGGCCTTGGTGTTTTGCACCATCACCTCCCCGTTCCTGTCGTCGATGTTGGTGATGGCCGTGGCGGTGGCGGGAAGATTGTCGAAGAACATTTTCTTGCAGCGGAGATATTCAGCGAACGTCTTGTGGTAGTCAAGGTGGTCATGAGTCAGGTTTGAGAATATCCCGACCTTGAACTTGAGACCGGCCACACGCTCCTGCTCGACCCCTATCGAACTTACTTCCATGAAGCAAAACTCGCAGCCTTCGTCCACCATCCGGCTCATCAGACGGTTGATGGTGACAGGATCCGCCGTGGTGTTCGATGTCTCAAGACGTTTCCGGCCTATGTAATTGGCGATGGTGGAAAGCAGTCCGCAATTGTAGCCCTGTGCCATGAACAGATGGTAGAGCAGGGTGACGGTTGTTGTCTTTCCGTTTGTGCCGGTTATGCCGACAAGTGTGAGTTTCCCGGACGGGTAGTCGAAGAAATCCGCTGCCATCATGGCGACGGCATGACGGGAATCGGCCACCTTGACGAACGTAAGTCCGTCCAATGCCGCCCTGTCATATTCAGAAACCGCCTTGTCCAAAGCGGCCTCATCTTCGTAGGCGATGGCGGCCGCGCCGGAAGCGATCGCTTTCCCGATGTAGGCGTGTCCGTCCTGGGCGTACCCTTTCACAGCGATGAATATGGCTCCGGGGGTGACCTCCCTTGAGTCGTTGCAGATGTCGGTTATCTCAAGGCCGCGGTTTCCGCGCACCTCGATGACTCCGGCGTTCCTTATGATGTTTTCCAGTCTCATTTCAATGTGATCGTTATGGTTGAGCCTTTGTCGGCTTTCTGTCCGTTTCCCGGATTCTGTGACACGACATGTCCTGTCCCTGAATATCTACACCTGAATCCGCTGTTTTCTATCACGAACATGGCGTCTTTCAGCCCCAGTCCCGTTACATCCGGAACAACCGGATTTTTTGTGTCAGGCCTTGCCGTGGCTTCCGCGGCTGATGTCATTTTTGGCACTTTCGCTGAGTTGTCAAGTTCCGAACCCCACTCGGGATCAAGGACGTAGATGGCGTCGACAATCTCACGCATCGCCGCGGCCGGGATCACGCCGCCGTAGACGCTTCCCTTGATAAGTCCGGATTTCACGCAGATGATCGCACTGTATTTCGGGGCGTCCGCAGGGAAGAATCCTACGAAAGTCGCCAGATTGTGATAGCTCCCGTCCTTTGTGACATACGGAGTCTCCATTCCATATCTCTTTATCTCCTCCGCTGAAAGCACCTGCCTGGAAGTTCCGGTCTTTCCGGCCACCTTCAACTTCGCCCCCTTCAATCTCGTGGCCGTTCCTTCTGATGTGACGGCGCGCATGGCTCTGAGCAGGGTGTCGGCCGTGGCTCTCGAACAGATCGACGCGTTCAGCACGCTTGCCCCTTTCCTTGTCTTGACCGAACCGTTCTTCTCGATGCTCTCGACCAGATACGGCTTCATCATCCTTCCTTTGTTGGCTATCGCATTGTAGAACGTGAGGATGTGGAGCGGTGTCTCCTTGACCGCATAGCCGATGCTGACTGAACCGAGGTCGGTCGCGCTCCATTTCGGTGAATCCGGGGAAGGAAGCTCCGGCTCGGTGAGCCCGTCCAGGTCAAAGTCGAACGCCTGTCCCATCTTATAAAGGTAAAGCTTGTCGAGAAACTTCTTCGGGTCGCCTGAGTAGTTGTTGACGGCCAGATAGCGGAACACGTAGTTGGACGAGATCTCAAATCCGCGCAGGATCGAGATGTCTTTCATTCCCTGGACATGAGTGTCCGGCTTGTAGCCGGGTATCACCCCGTTGTTGGTCGGGATCCTGTCGTCAAGGGATTTGATCACCCCGTCCTCAAGGGCGGTCATCAATGTCGTGGTCTTGAACACTGAACCAGGCTCGGAAGCGAGCCCGATGGCCATGTTGTAGGTCTCGTTGAGACTCATGTCCGTGGAATCCCTCGTAAGGTTGACCATGGCTCTGATCGCACCTGTCTTGACATCCATGATCACAGCGCATCCCATGTCGATGGACCTGTTGTCCTGGATCTGCCTGCGGAGCGCCTTGTCGACAATGCCCTGAAGGGTTATGTCCAACGTTGTCCGAACGTCCAGTCCGTCTTCCGGCTTCACGTAGGTGCTGTCGTAGTTCTGGATCTTCTCCCGGTTGTCCGTAGGCCTGAGCCAGATCTCTCCCTCCTTGCCGTGAAGGACATAGTCATATTTGCCCTCGATGCCAATATGGCTGCGCCCTCTCTCGTCCGCCTTCTGGTTCCGGTTGTCCTTGACATAGCCGATCGTACGTCTCGCCAACACCCCGTAAGGGTACTGGCGGGTGTCTCTTTTCCTTATGATGATTCCGCTCTTGTACTGTCCTTCCTCCATCAACGGGAGCTTTTCAAGACGCAGAAGGGTTCCTCTGTCGAGGTTTGTGAGAAGCTTCATGTACCGTTTCTTCTCATTCCTGCCCTTGACAATCATCCTGTAGTACTCATCGGCGTTGATTCCCGTCTCCACGGAGAGCCCGGACGTGAATTTCCTCGCCTTGCCCAGCCAGTCATTCTCAAGGCTGTCGGCCTTGTGGGGATCCTTCTCACTCATGAAATCCTTTTGGAGCACGGTGCAGTCCATGTAAAGATCGTACATAGGAGTCGACAGGGCCAGCAACTTTCCGTCGCAGCCGATGATCGCGCCTCGTTTGGGCTCGATGACGCTTCTTGTGCTCGGAGGGACGAAGTATCTGACCAGATCCTTGTCCGGCTCCCAGAAAAACATGATGTAGAGCATCCTGCCGAACACGGCCAGACCGACGAACATCAAAAAGATGTAGAAGCAGTACAGAATCAGACCGATCCTGTCCTGCTCTTTCTTTGTCGTGTTCTGTTTTGGTGCCGCCATCGCCGTTATTCGTTTAACCTGTCAGCCGGTTTGTCCGGCATCGTCAACTTCGAGCCTGATTCCTCCAGCATAGCCTGGACCCTGCTCATCCTTGAAAGACCCGCAAGCTCAACGGTCTTCTGAGCGTGGTAGATCTCCATGTCGGCAAGGGCTTTCCGGTTGTCCTCAACCCTTGTCAAGGTCTTCTCGATTCTGAGACTCAGCCAGATGCTGACCCAGAAAAGGAAGAACGTGTAGATGATGTGGATGAAATAGCGGCTGACATGCAGTCTCAGCAGCAATTCCCCCTTGAGTGTCGCCAGAACCGCGTTCTTGAGCCACGACCAGATGTCGCTGAACTTCCATTTCCTCAGTTCCGTCATGACCTTGCCCCTCCATCCTCGATTTTCTCGGCGATCCTCAGCTTGGCGCTCCTCGCCCTTGTGTTTGAGGCTATCTCGCTTTCCCGCGGCAGGAACGGCTTGCGGTTCACGGCCTTCAGAGGAGCGTGAATATTCCCGAAGACATCCTTTTCCTCCTTCCCGTCAGCCCTTCCGGCCTTGATGAAGTTCTTTACCATCCTGTCTTCAAGCGAGTGGTAGGTGATCACCACCAACCGGCCTCCGGGCCTGAGGGCATCCACGGCTCCGTCAAGGAATTTCTCCAGAGAGCGCATCTCGTGGTTGACTTCGATCCTGAGGGCCTGATAGACTTTCGCAAGATATTTGTGCTCGGCGAATTTCGGAAGCGCGGCCTTGATGGCCTCGTCAAGCTCGCCGGTGGTGCCGATGCCGCCCTTGTCCCTTGCGGAGACGATCAGCTGGGCTACCTTGCGGGCGTTGTCAACCTCGCCGTAGATGCGGAGAATCCTTTCGAGGTCTTCCCCCGGATATTCATTGACCACATCAGCGGCCGTCTTCCCGCCCTCGCGGTTCATCCTCATGTCAAGAGGGGCGTCGTAGCGGAAGGAGAACCCTCTCTCCGCCGTGTCGAACTGGTGGGATGAGACTCCGAGGTCGGCCAGAATGCCGTCCAGGCCGTTCGCGAGTCTTTCCCTGAGCGTCTCGTCCGTGGTCTCGTGCGCCTCGTTGAGCACGAAATTGTGTATGAACCGGAAGTCGGCCCGCACCATGGTCAGGCGTGGATCGTCTATCCTGTTGCTGATGGCGTCGCTGTCACGATCGAAGGCGATGACGTGACCGTCTTCGTTTAAGCGTGAAAGTAGTTCGGCGGTGTGACCACCGCCTCCGAATGTGACATCGGCGTATGTTCCTGATGGATTGGTGATAAGAGCGGAAATGCTCTCGTCAAGCATCACTGGTGTGTGGTATTCTGACATCGCCCGGCCCTCCTACCTCTCTTGAGACAGTTGTCCGGCGATGTTCAAGAATTCTTCGTTTGAGATTTCGCTGGCCTCGTACTTTTCCTTGGCCCAGATCTCGATCTTGTAATCGTTGCCCGAGAAGACTACCTCTTTTGTTACACCAATAGACTCCAAAAGCTTCTTGGGGATGGAGATGCGTCCGAGTTTCGGGTCGGGTTCGACGACCGCACGGTCGCGCATGTACTCCCTCCAGAAAGCGGCGTGAGCACGATTAAAGAAATTCAACTTTGACTTGACCTCCTCGGACTGGCGTTCCCACTCCTCAAAGGTGTACATCTCAAGGCATTCCTCGAAGATGTCCTTCTTTATGACAAACCTCTGATCCCCCTCGGAAGGCATCAGCGACTTGAACGGCGAAGGAAAAACCACTCTCCCTTTGTCGTCAATCCTGCCTGAATATTCTCCGATGAATGTGATCATAAGTTCTCGCCTTTCACGCTTGAGGACAAAGTTAGGAATATTTTTCCATTTTATTCCACCTCTTTCCAAATTTTTCCACAATGATTTCAACGGCACCTTTCTTCCCACCGGATATTCCTCTCTCTTTCCGGAGTCAATTCCATATCACGGCTCTTTCATTTAAAGTATAAGTAATGATATATTGCCCCTTACCCGATTCATTGCGAGTCGGGTATTTTGTTT
>CAKULN010000063.1 GCA_934667175.1 uncultured Bacteroidales bacterium
CTCTGACAACTGTCAGAGGCACATCTCCGTGTCCGTGGTTTGAAAAGCATAAGGTAGCATCCGAAGAAGTACGAAGTACGTGTTGACAAAGTAATATGCAACTGGCACAACTGGGATGTCGGTTGCATTGTCTTTATAGAAGAGAGATGCCGTCGAGAGTTACTATGCCGTGGCGGTGTGAGCGGTGGCCCAGCTGCCTGGGAACAGGTCGGAGCGGTCCTTTCTGTCAAGCCCATATTCCGGGATGCGGAGGAGGACATCTTCAAGTCATGTCCGTTCATCACGCAATGAGCCTTGCAGGTGGCCATCAGGGAGTAGACCACCGCAGTTCTGTGCGGCCTCGTCGTCTTCGCAGAACAGATAGTTCTTGCGCGCTTATGTTGTACACCACATATGCGCCCGATGGTCAGGGACCTGATACAGTTTTTCCGTCTATCTTGTAGCGGCTCTATCTGTGACAGGCGGTTTTTTTCAGGATATTCTTGACCGACTCTCCTTACTCCAAGCACGCGGCCCAGATCTCTTCGATTTGTTCGCGTGTAAGCATATGACTTTGATTTTTCGGCAAAGTGATAGCTTGCGACAAATAACAGTCGTGCTTTGTCGGATGCTTACGCTGTTAGTTCATTATTCACAGTAGATAGAATTTTTTTCCATTATTTCTGACAAGGCATACGAACACATAACTGAAGAGGATGACTTCAAAAAGCCTCTCGGACTTCTGAAGTCATCCTCCATATCATGAATTCTAATTAGAATTTATTTGTTAGGAACGAAATATTCCTCTTGATATCCAGCGTTTCCGGCTGACACATAGTATTGGCCATAGATGGTGCAGCTGTAGTCTTCATACAAGCGACTTTCGTAACCGCCGTCTGTCACCCAGGAGTCATCACCTTGCCAGTAACCGACATCCCTGATGCTGATCGCACCATACTTGCTGTGTATCAAGCCCGTGCTCTGAGCTTTGATACGGACGAATTGATAGTTACCATTCTCATCGGAGCCTGTTTTACCAATCGTGAAGAAATTGAGATTCTGACCCTGGCCGAAAAGATTCTTCAACCGGTATTGGGTCTTGTCCTCATCCTGCTGCTGAAGTATCACATCCCCCTTGGTAGCGCCAACAAGCCCTTTTGAGAAAGAGTTGACAAATGTATAAGTGCCGGTGCAGAGGGTGTTCCATTTCAAGCCGGTGAAAGAAACCGAGGAGACGGTTTTCTCCCCTTTTCCAACTGCGACTGCGGTGATGATATTCTCATAATACAGATTCTTGATAATCGCGTCAGCCACGTATGATCCATCAAAGGGGTTCTTTTCTACAGTCAGTTTTGTACCGTTGGAAACAACATAGTCAGCGTACGCTTCATCAGAAAGATTCCGTTCTTCTTTCTGGGACTTCAGCTCCGCCAGATAATATACATCAGTTGTGGCATTGTTCGCCGCGAAACGAACCACAGCGTCACAGTCAGGATCATTAGGCAGTTCGGCCGAGAATGCCTTAAGAACGACATTCGGGACTGAATCATGCCCTGCGTCTGCGCCATACTTGTCTTTCTCGCATGACGCCAAGGTGGCAACGAGAGCAAGACCTGCTAATACATATAGATATCTTTTCATAATTCAATATTTTAATTTACCATACAAACTCTTTGGAATCTTCTGTAGGTTTGATAGGGGTAGGGTTCTGGACAAGATCCATGTTATAATTGGATTCTGTGCCGACGAAGCAAAGGGTCATCCATTGAGGATTTTTTGTCTCATTCCAACGATAACCTTCAGGGTGGTTTGTGCCTGTATAGCTGCGGATGATGCCGGCGCTGTAACGCTTGATGTCAAATGTCGCGAAACCTTCGCCCCATAACTCCACGCGGCGCTGCCACCAACATTCCTGCTGGAAGGTGTTGGCTCTCGTGGCGTAATAAGCGTCATGATGTGTGCCATATTCAAAATTAGGGTCACGCTTCTTTGCAAACTCTGTAAGAAGAGTCTTGCCACGACTTTCGTCCTGCATTCCGGCAGCCTCGATCTCAATAAGTTTCATCTCCTCGACTCTCATTATTGGCACCGCTACCGTAAACGCCGCATATTGATCCTTATGTTCTCCGTTCTTAGGACGGAACTTGACCGGGATTCCACCTACGGATTCTTTTGCCGAAACATTGTATCCTGTGTTGTAGAGGCCGTCAGGTGAATCCGAATATGCGGCGAGGGCCGCTATCTTCTCCTCCTCTGAGCCAAGGGCGTCTATAGCTGGGTCCACCCAGCACTTTCTGCGGAAATCGGTGGCCGGGATAGTGGAGAACAGGTGAGAGTCGATTCGCTTAGGACCGACATAGTTTGCGGAGTAGCCACAAGCGGATTCTGATACCTCTACAATCATCTGTGAGCCCCATGATGAGTCGCCATCGTTGAGGGTGATGTTCTTGTCGTCCGACTTGTAAGTCATGCCAAAAATCCATGAATCGTTTGGGGTGTTGAAGCCTGTCTGCTGATTGGTGTACTCGTCGGCGGTCATCTCAGTGTAACCTTCCTGTGCGAGTTTGGCATATTTCTCGGCGTTAGGCCAATCCTCCATAGTAAGGTATGCACGAGCCTTGAGCCCATATACCACTGACTGATCAGGGACGAACTTGTCCTCACGAGTGTAGCCTGCAAGGTATTCCTCAGCGAGGTTCAGGTCATCAATTATGTGACCGAAGATCACCTCATTGGTGGCGCGAGGATTGTGGATGCAATCCTCGACAAGGGTCTCTTCCGTGATGAACGGAACCGTGATCGCTGACTTGTCTTCAGCATAAGTCTTTTCTGAATACATTTGGGCAATATCCATGAAGAACATCGCACGCATGGCAAGAGCGATACCTGCCCCTACCTTTTTGGATTCGTCAGGGGAAGCCTTGTACATGGACAGAACCGTGTTGCAATTCTTTATCCACTTGTAGTAATACGTCCATGGAAGCTGGCAGATTGCATACCCTGGTCCCAAACCAGTGCCGCAGCCGTACCATGTGGAATACCACTCACTGCCTGAATCCTCGCATACGATGTCATTTCCCATGACGTCTCTCTGCAGAAAGAATGAAGGATAACCAAAATCCCAAGCGTAAGTATTGCTGTTGCCGCCGTAAGTGAATGCGCCGCAAAGGGAGCTGGTGATGGCGTCGACAAAGTTATCGTAGGATCCGGGAGCGGCGGCCGCCTGCTCCAAAGTTACACTGCTGCCCTGAGGCTCGATTTCCTGAATGCACCCGGAAGCCAAAGGAACGATGCAGGCTGCTGATATAAAAGCTTTGATGATATTTTTCATGTTCAATTCCTCCAAAAATTAGAATGTCAACTGAATTCCTGCGGAAATAGTGCGGACTGGTGAGTAGACAGCGACTGTGGTATTCTCTGCGTAAGAATAACGAGGGTCAAGTCCTTTTCGCGCAGACCAGAACCAAAGGTTCTCGCCTGCCGCATAGACTCTTGCCTTGGAGATGCCATTGACAAGATTCTTAGGAAGTGTGTAACCAACGGTGAACGACTGGAAATTAAGATAGCTGGAGCTGGTGAGCCACCTGTCCGAGGCTCCGGTTGAATATTGGTCACCGTAGTACCATCTTGGAATGGAACTGGAAGTGTTGTTCACGGACCAGGCTTTTTTCCAATCCTTATGGAAGGTGGAACCTGCGGAACCGGCGTCTTCCCATGGGCTCATGAAACCAGCGTAGCGGGTATCATATATCTTGCCTCCCAACTGATAATCGAATGTGGCTGAGAAGTCAAAATTCCCTACTCTGAGGTCAGTGCTGAAACCACCGAATAGCTTAGGAAGCATTGAGCCAAGCTCGTAGAATGTCGCCTCGTTCGGATTTGTGGTGACTTCGTCGGTAAGGGTACCAGGTCTGTCTGTTTTTCCACCAAGGGAACTGTCAACGTAATATAGAGCCTCTCCGTTCTCGTTCACTCCGGCATATTTGTGGCGGAATGCATTGTAAAGTGGGCCGCCGACCTTATACCAGCGGCTGTTCTCGGTGAATCCTTTGTACCCGTTGTCAGGATCCAGCATCTTCGTCTCCGGGAGACTGAGGATCTTGGTTGAGTTGTGGGACGCGTTTATGGACACATTCCAATCAACGGCTTTTGTTCTGACGATGGCCGCGTTGAGAACAATCTCGAAACCAAGGTTCTGGATGTCACCCATGTTTCCGTAATAACCACGCGAACCGGAATGCTCAGGGACTGAGAGCCAGAACAACTGATCCTGGGCAATCTTGTCATAAACATCGAGGGAACCGGAAAGACGCCCGTGCCAGAAACTGAATTCTGTGCCGACGTTGATGTTGGTTGTGGTCTCCCAAGTGATGTTTGGATTACCTATTGTTGAGAAGGTCGGGGACATTGAATACGTGCCGGATGGTGTAAGGGTGTACATGTCCGTATACCTGTTGCTGCCTATGCTGTCATTACCCTGCTGTCCCACCGACGCCTTGAGTTTCAGCATGTCAATCCAACTTGCGTCTGCAAGGAAATTCTCCTTGGATGCGATCCAGGCCAGGCCGACTGACCAGAAATCGCCCCACCATCTGCCGTCTTTCTTCATGAAGTTTGAGGAAGCGTCACGTCGGTATGACACAGAGGCATGATACTTTTGGGCATAGTCGTAGTGAGCGCTCAGGAAATAACCTTCGACATTGTACTCGGTCTTGTACCCCTGCGAGTTGTACTTGTTCGCAGCGGCGTTGATTTCCTGAATGTCTGGAGAGAAGAGACCGCGTGCGCTCGCCTCCAGATAGTAGGATTTTGTGTTATAGTACTCATGACCCACGAGAGCGTTCACGTTGTGTTCCCCGAATTTGTTGTGGTATGTCAAAGTCTGTGTATGGTTTGTACGGAAGCCTGTGTTCTGATACTTGGTGAGTTCGCCGTTGACACCGACCTTATTTCCATATAGGGCATTGTCATAGTGGTGATAAAGCGTACCACCCCAGTTTATTGTGGATGTGGCGTTGAACTTGAGCCAGGAAGTGATGTCGGCGTCAGCAGAGAATGTTCCATTGAACTGATTGCCGATTGTATAATGCTTGTTGTACCGGTTGCTTCCCAAAGGGTTGCCAGTCTGGAGGAACGCTCGGGCCACAGGATAATCCTTCCCAGGCACACCGTAGTCATATTGATCGTTTCCATTGGCGTCTGTTCTGATGACAGGATTTCCGTTAGAGTCGAGCACCCTTACATAAGCCGGATAGATAGGAGCGATCTGAGTGGTGTAGTACATCAGGTTCGTGGATCCGAGAGAGGTGTCCATATTAGGGTTGGACTCGGTCTTTGAGTGGACATAACCGATATTTCCTGAGAATTTGAGCCATTTCTTGACCTGATAGTCAGCCTTGAGACGGCCGCTGATACGGTTGTAACCAGAATATTGAATGATACCATCCTCGTCAAGGTAGCCTAAACTTGCGTAGACTGAAGCCTTGTCGTTACCGCCGTTAATGCTGAGGTTATACTCCTGACGCATAGCGTTCTTGTAGGCCAGATCTTTCCAATCGTCAGGCTGGAGCCAGTAGGTCTCGTCACCTGACTTGATGGCATACCCAAGGGTGGCGTTAGGATTGATCTTGCCGTCAATGCCTATGAGCTGCTGTCCTTCAGGAACCGTGAATGTCTGATAGCCCAGAAGCTCAATCATCCTCTGATTGGCTTTCACGTTGGCGGCCTCCGCCGAGATTCCTGTGTTATAATAATAATTGTTGAAGAGTTGGGCATAAGACGCCTCATAGTATTCAGCAGGGTCGGTGATGGTCTCGTAATCCTGCGTCGCGCGGCTGTTGACACCCCACTTGGCATCGAAATTGACAATAGCGTCGCTGCTCCTGCTCCGCTTGGTGGTTACGATGATGACACCGGCGGCTCCACGTGCTCCATACAGGGCGGCTGAAGCCGCATCCTTAAGGACTGTCACTGATTCAATGTCGCTTTGTGGGATGTTTGACAAAGATGCGGAATAAGTGGCCCCGTCAACAATCACCAGCGGGTCGGTGGAAGCGTACATGGATGCGATACCGCGGATATTCATAGAACCCGCACCCGATCCAGGTGCTCCGGACGCACCTCTCATCTGAAGACCGGCGACATTGCCAACGAGAGAGTTGGCGACGTTGGATGTCTGCCTTTTCTGCAGTTGGTCGGACTTCATGACGGAAGCCGACCCCGTGAAGGCCTCTTTGGTCGTGGTTCCGAACGCCACGACGATGGTCTCGTTGAGCACGTTCTGGTCTTCCACCAGAACCACGTTGATGTTCTTACGTCCGTTAGGTGTGATCCTCTGCTCTTCAAAGCCGATGAATGAGAACACCAAAATACCATCTTTCGGAACATTCACAGAATAGTTCCCATCCAGATCGGTGTTCACCCCGACTGTTGTCCCGGCGACCAGCACGGACGCTCCGGCCAAAGGCTGACCGCTTTCGTCTGTAACGGTACCTGTCACAGTGTTCTGGGCGAATGCCATGCCTATGCTGACAAACAGGCACAGCGCGATTGTAAATAATTTTTTACCCATAAGCTTAAAACTTTTGTTAAACTTAACGATTATTGAATGTTGAAATAGTAATCGAAACGATGTCAATGCAGCGGATCAGAAATCACATGAATATCCTCGGGCTTCTGTTCATGGCCGGCCATCCTATGGAAAGAGATGTGCGGCGGACGAGAAAAGCACGCATTATATCTTTCATTCTGTTAACATCATACATGACCATCTGCGTCTATTGTTAAACTTGACCTTTAATAATAGTAATAAATGTTCTTACGTATTAAACATAATTAAAATTTTGTTCGTCGGAGTCATGAATTCAAGCTTTGAAATGACTGCCAACCCCCATAAACTTTTGGCAATATAATTACATTTTTTTGAAAATGCAACTAATAGATACGAAATGAAAACAAATAAACGCGAAAAACTTTATCGTTTTAAGATTACGGCTTTTCCGACAAATAAAAAAATCCGATTCCGAATTGTTGTAATAACCAGATATGGTGTTTAAAATTTTTATTATTAAAATTTATTAAAAAATGACACAAATTGCATTTCAAAAAGTCTGCGGGTTATGGAAAGACGAGAAAAAGCGCTATGTGAAGATGTCCACGATGGCGGCCTATTCCCTTATCATTCAGAATCATCTGGAGCCGAGGTTTGAGAATCTGAGCGATGTGACACCTAGTTCCGTGCAGTCATTGGTTGATTCAAAATTGAAAGATGGACTGAATGTGACAACAATTAAAGGAATATTGATAGTCTTGAAAATGATTCTCAAATTCGGGGAGAAGCAAGGATGGATCGGTCACCAGCTGATAGAAGTGAAGTTTCCGACCCAGAGAATGCGGCATCAGACCGATGTGCTTTCTCTGTGTGAGGAACAACGCATGCTTAACTACTTGTCTACCCACCATGGGAAATATAATCTTGGCTTGCAGATCTGCCTTTTCACGGGTATGAGGATAGGAGAGGTCTGCGCACTGAGATGGGAAGATGTGGACATCAAGGCCGGAACCATCCGGATAAGAAGGACGGTGCATCGGGTCTATGTGATCGATGACGGCCCCAAGCACTCTGAACTCACTCTGGACTACCCAAAGACAGCAGGTTCCTACAGAGAGATTCCGGTAATCAGAGATCTTGCCGACATTCTTGCTAAATATTCAAAAGGTGCGATTGACAAGCATTTCGTGATCTCGGGCTTGCCTAATCCGACCGAGCCTCAGACTATGCGCAACCACTTCAAGAAAGTGGCCGCCACACTTGGCTTGTCAATGCGCCGCTTCCATGGCTTGCGGCACACTTTCGCCACGCGGTGTGTTGAAAGCAAATGCGACTACAAGACCCTGAGCTCAATTCTCGGCCATGCCAACGTCAGCACCACGCTGAACCTTTACGTCCATCCCGGGATGGAGCAGAAACGAAAATGCGTAGAGGACATGATCCGGTCAATTGTCTAAACACCACCCATGAGTCCACACCTGAAAATGGAATATAAACGTTTTCAGGTGCTTTTTTATTAATGGTCAAGTTTAACAAAAGTTTAAGCTTATGGGTAAAAAATTATTTACAATCGCGCTGTGCCTGTTTGTCAGCATAGGTGCAGCATTGGCCCAGACGATCAAGGTCTCTGGTACAGTCATTGATACCGAAGGACATCCCGTAGTCGGGGCGACGGTCATCATCTCGGGTACGACAACAGGCGTGTCTACTGACACTGAGGGGCGTTACAATATTTCGGCTCCGGTTAACGGGAAGTTCCTCGTTTCCTGCCTCGGTTACGATGATGTTGTCGTAGACATCGCAAAAAGAAGCGTTGTTGACATTACTCTCACTGAAAGCACCGCGGCGCTTGACGAGGTGACTGTGGTCGCCTATGGTACAAAACGCAAGCAGGATCTCGTCGGCTCTGTCAGTTCAGTCAAAAAGGACATTATTTCCAACGCCCAGACCGCATCCATCTCAAGCGCGCTTGAGGGATCGGTGGCCGGACTTCAGATAATCAGCTCGTCGGGCCAGCCTGGAGATGATGCGTCGATTGTAATTCGAGGCACTGGCTCCATATCCGCGAACAATTCCGCTCTCATCGTTGTGGACGGCGTTCCTTACAATGGTAGCATTTCCGACATCAACCCAGCTGACATCGAGTCCATTTCCGTCTCAAAGGATGCCGTCTCGAACTCCCTGTACGGTTCACGTGCGGCCGGAGGTGTGGTCATGATCACAACCAAATCCGGAAAGGGTGGCAAGTTCAATGTACAGTTCACAGGAACATGGGGCATGAGCCAGCGTGCGTACAAAGACTATGACATGGCGACTGACCCTGGCGAATTCTACCGACTGACATGGTACGGCCTGCGCAACACATATTGGGCAGCCGGCAACTCACTTGAGGATTCCGCCGCCGGGGCAAGTGCAAATTTGTTGGACAATCTTGGAAATTATAATGCGTTCATCATTCCGGACGGAGAATATCTCGTGACTCCGGACGGAGCTCTAAACGCGAACGCAAAGGTCAGGTATAACGACACCTTCGCCGACGCGATGTTCAAAAGTTCTTTCCGCCAAGAGTACAATGTGTCCGCATCAGGTGGTAATGACAAGACGAACTACTATATGTCAATCGGCTATCTTGACAATGACTCCTACATCGTCGGCTCATCCTATGACAGGCTCACCGCAAGGGTAAACGTAGACTCACAGGTTAAGAAATGGCTGCGGGTTGGAACCAACATAGGCTACGCTAAGACAACCAAACGGGGAGTAAATGAGACTACCGGAAAGGCATCGAACCCTTTTGAGACTGCCAGGTCTTGGGCTCCTATTTTCCCTGTTCATGCTTATGACGCGGAGGGAAATGTGAAGTTGGATTCGTCAGGAAATCCGATTTACGATGCCGGAACAGGGCAGACAGATGGAACGAAAACACGTCCGGTGGCAACGAATCAAAATATCATTGTCAACCTTAATGAGGACATCAAAAAGAGTGAGTACAACAACTTGACATCCCGCTCTTTCATTGAGTTCAAGTTCCTTGACTGCCTGACATTCACGGCGAACTACGCCTATGATTTCTCCAACGGTTCGGGCACGGTTTATTACACCCCGACCATCGGCGACGGAAAGTCATTCGGAGGCCGTGGCACAAAGTCCGCCTCAACAGTGGCCACGACGGACCTTAACCAGATTCTGAGATATTCTGACTCTTTCGGCAAGCATAACATCGAAGCCAAGATAGGACACGACCATCAGTCGATGAAACTTAGCTACCTTGCGGGACAGAAGACCAACTTCCTCGACCCTTGGAATCCGGAACTGAACAATGGTGGAGAGATGCAGTACATCTCAAGTTACACAGCCTCTCACGAAATTGAGGGATTCTTCGGCACGGCTGACTATGACTATGCGCACAAGTATTATCTGTCTGCGGCATACCGCCGTGATGGAACATCCCGCTTTCTCAAGAGATGGGGTAACTTCTGGACTGTAGGAGCGGCGTGGCGCATCTCTGCGGAAAGTTTCATGAGTGGAGCGAGCAACTGGCTCAACGACCTCAAACTCAGGGCTTCATACGGAACCCAAGGAAACGAGGACATCCTCGTCGGCGATGACAGTTACAGCGCCTACACTCCGTATGTGGACCAGTACACCGTGAGCTGGACAGGAAGCGAACTCGCATACACGCCTTCTTTCTTCGGAAACCCTGACCTTACATGGGAAAAGCAGAAGACGGTTGACGTTGGTCTGGACTTCAGATTCCTTGACAGGATTTATGGTTCGGTTGAATATTTCTACAGGAAAACCGATGACATGCTGTTCAAGCGTCCGTTGCCGGAATCTACCGCAGGACGGCCATACAATTGGGAGAACATCGGTGCGATGGCTAACAATGGAGTGGAATTCGAAGTCAATGTGGACATCCTCAAGAAACACGATCTCAGGTGGACAGTCGGCGTGGTGGGTTCACATTACTCCAACAAGATTCTTACGCTTCCTGAGGAAAACAAGGCTGACGGAATAACGAGCGGGAATTTCAAACTAATGGAAGGCAAGAGCTTGTATGAATACTATACATATATGTACGCCGGAATGGATGAGAAAGGAAACGCCATGTGGTACGCCAACGAACTTGATGCCGAAGGGAATCCGACAGGAAACAAGACGACGACTACCAAATACACTGATGCTGACAAATACTATATCGGTAAATCGGCGATTCCGGCAATCAACGGCGGTCTGAACACCAACTTCTATTTCAAGGGATTTGACCTTTCGATAGCGACGGCGTTCCAGTTGGGCGGCTGGGCATACGACTACTCTTTCCTTTCCGGCATGAGTTCATCTTTCTATGTCGGGCATAACAGGGCTATGTGGAACACGTTCAATCCTGAGACCGGCACTGGCGAGTATCCGATCTGGAACGCGAACAATTCCTCAAACTCGTTCACACAGACATCCGACATGCATCTTGTGAAGGCTTCGTACTTCAGCATCAGGAATCTCACATTGGGTTACACCCTTCCTAAGAAATTGACGGACAAGGTTCAAATCGAAAAGATTCGTGTGTTCTTCACGGCCGACAACCTTGCGCTTTGGTCAGCGCGTCAGGGCTTTGACCCGAGAGTGTCCATGAACGGCTCCAATGGAAGTTACGGCGGCTATTCGCCAATGAGGGTCCTCACGGGAGGAGTAAACCTTGTTTTCTAATTAAAAAAAGGAAATGAATATGAAAATGAACATAAAATTATTGTCCGCCTGCGCGGTGGCGATTAGCCTGGCGGGAGCCTGCATCGAGGAGGCCGACATCACCGCGACACTGTCCGAGACAAAGAGAGAGGAACTTGCCAAGACAAATCCGGACAAGATCTTTAACGCATCGCTCACCGGCATGTACCAAGACATGCAGCAGTATGTCAAGACAGATCTGAGCCATAATTATTTTGGCCAGAAAAGCTTCGACTACCTCACTTCCCTTATGGGCAACGACATGGTAATGACAAATAGATACGCAATGAGTATCTATCACTATATTCTTGATTATTGGGGTGAAAACTACACTCCTACCGCAAACCGTTGGAGCGAGTATTACAACACAATCACGAATGCCAACAAGATCTTGAAGACAGCGACCAAGGGCTCGGAAGATGAGACTCTGCTATACTACAGGGCCGTAGCGCTTGGATTCAGAGGTTATGCCTATCTTCAGCTTACCTATCTCTATCAGTATCCATACTACATGGGTGTGGAAGGTACAAAATGGGGGGAAGGCAAGGAGTATGACTATTCAAAGAAACCATGTGTTCCCATAATTACCGAGGAGACGGAAGGCGATCAGCCACTCAGCAGCCTTGACGCTGTGTACAACAGGCTTCTTGAAGACTTGGAGGAATCATATGCGATTTTCAAAGCGTTAGGTCCTGTGAAGACAGATGTGGCGACCGATTTTGACGGATGCGTGGCTGCCACCTATCTCGCAAGGGCATACATGGTAAAGCACGATTGGGACAATGCTATAAAATATGCCCAAGTCGTGATCGACAACTTTGATTGCCTTGACACCGAGGATCAGATTCTTCAGGGGTTCAGCGACATCACTCTTAAGGATGTCGTGTTCGGATGCGACATCACCGCAGACAATAGTACAATATATGCGTCATGGTTCTCGCAGATGGACTCCTATTCAGATGGTTATGCCGGCATCGGGGTGTGGCGTGTCGCTTTCAAGCCGTTTGTCGACAGGATCGCGGATGATGACATAAGGTTGAAATGGTTCTGCTGCGAGAGATCCACAGGGGTGGAGTCTGAGGGAAATACGTACATCCTTCTGCGTGATACCAAATACGAGGCTCCTGCAGAATATCTTTCTGTCAAGTTCATCGGAGCCGGAAGAAGTGCCATAGTGAACAGCGGCGGCGACGGAACGGGCTGGGAGCTAGGAGATTACATCTATCTGCGTTCCGAGGAGGCCTGGTTCGTGAAGGCTGAGGCTCTTGCCCACAAGGGTGAAAGCGGAGAGGCTATCAAGGTTCTTGAGGACGTAATGAAGACACGCCAGCCAAGTTACAGCTACACGTTCACCGACAAGGCCTCGCTGATTGAGGAAATCAATTTCCAGAAGAGAGTTGAATTCTGGGGTGAGGGCATCGAATATCTTGACAACAGGAGACTTAACATTCCTGTTGACAGAACTGACGAGACTTGGGGAAAAGATAATAACAATCATTTTTCAGGTGCCAAAATCTATGCCGCCCAGGATGACAGGTGTTTCCTTTATCAGATCCCTATTTCGGAGATAGAGAACAACACAAAGTTGACCGACGCTGATCAGAACTGACACTGATGTGGACTCAGTAGGAACTCCCGCCGCAAAGAGATCAATGTGGCGGGAGTTTTTTTGATCCGATATTTCGTCGGTAAACCTACTGTGCAAAGGTGTCGCATCATGTTCGCATCATGCCGGTTGATATCCGGCAAAAACAGAAGTGAACTGATTGGATTTCCAGTTTGGAAATCTTATCTTTGCAGATGTAAAGGACGTGCCGTATGCTATACCCGATTGGAATACAAAGTTTTGAGAAAATCCGTCAAGGCGGGTTCGTCTATGTTGACAAGACTGATCTCATTTACAAGATTGCCCATACCGGTCAATACTACTTCCTGAGCCGTCCGAGGCGGTTCGGCAAGAGCCTGCTGGTGTCGACGATGGAGGCGTATTTCCAAGGGAAGAGGGAACTGTTCGACGGGCTGGCTATAGAATCTCTGGAGAAGGACTGGGTTGAGTACCCGGTGCTGCACTTCGATCTGGGCGGAGAGTCGTACAATGACGAGTCCGCATTGGATGTCACCCTGTCACAGCATTTAGCCAATATGGAGGCCAAATTTGGTGTCACCAAACGTTTTGACTCATATCCAGCCAGATTCAAGGACATCATTGATGCCGCGTACGGGAAGACCGGCCGTCAGGTAGTCATCCTGATTGATGAGTATGACAAGCCTGTCATCGACAACCTTGACCGTCCGGAGCTTCAGGACAGGATGCGCGAGACGCTTCGGGGCTTCTACGGCGTGATGAAGTCCAAGGATGCTTACATCCGCTTCGGCTTTCTCACCGGGGTCACGAAGATCGGGAAGATGAGCGTGTTCAGCGACCTGAACAACCCGAAGGACATCTCGATGGACGCGCGCTGTACGGACATCTGCGGAATCTCGGAGATGGACCTCAATGACTATTTCTCGGAGAGTGTCAGGGAACTCGCCGAAGCCAACGGACTTTCCGACGATGAGTGCCGTCAGAAGCTTGCCATGATGTACGACGGCTATCATTTCTGCGAAGGTTCAATTGGGGTCTATAATCCATTCAGCCTCCTGAACACATTTGACAGCCTTAAGTTCAAGGAATATTGGTTCGAGACGGGCACGCCGTCCTTCCTGGTCAAGGTGATGAGGAAGACCTCGTACGACGTGACACGTCTGTCGGGCGACCTCGTGGGCTCATCGCTTCTGACCGACGTGAACACGGCGTTCCTGAACCCCGTCCCGCTCCTCTACCAGAGCGGCTACCTCACCATCAAGAGTTTCGACCCGCGTTTCAACCTCTACACCCTCGGCTTCCCGAACATGGAGGTGAAGGACGGCTTCCTCAACTTCCTGCTGGGTTACTACGCCCCGGTCCAGAGCGACTCCACCAACACCCTGATCTCCCTCATGTCGATGGATGTGGAGGCCGGCAACCCGGAAAGCTTCATGACCCGCCTGGACGCCCTCTTCGCCAGGACGAACTACCAGATCCAGGGCGAGAGCGAGAAGGACTTCCAGTATGCGATGTACATCATCATCGAGCTTATGGGGGAATATGTCGAGACGGAGCGCACGACCTCCAACGGTCGCATCGACATCCTCATCAAGACCAAGGATTACGTCTACGTCATCGAGATCAAGACCGACTCCACCCCTGACGAGGCCCTCGCACAGATCGAGGAGAAGGGCTACGCCCGGCCGTTTGCCGATGACCCCAGGAGGATATTCAAAATCGGCGTCAACTTCTCGACCGCAAACCGCCGCATCGACGGCTGGAAGGTCATTCTGTAGCCAAATCTGCGGCTGGTGGGCAGGCATATAACTTTGATTTTTCGGCAAAGCCATATCACGCTGGCGACAAATAGCAGTCGTGCTTTGTCGGATGCTTACGAAAAGTTTTCTTATCTTTGCAGACAATGAACTAAAAGGACAGGCCGTATGCTTTACCCGATTGGAATACAGAGTTTTGAGGACATCCGCAGGGGCGGGTATGTCTATGTAGACAAGACTGAGCTTATTTACAAGCTGGCAGCGACGGGGAAATATTACTTCCTGAGCCGTCCGAGGCGGTTCGGCAAGAGCCTGCTGGTGTCGACGATGGAGGCGTATTTCCAAGGAAAGAGGGAACTGTTCGACGGGCTGGCTATAGAATCTCTGGAGAAGGACTGGGTTGAGTACCCGGTGCTGCACTTCGATCTGGGCGGAGAGTCGTACAATGACGAGTCCGCATTGGATGTCACCCTGTCACAGCATTTAGCCAATATGGAGGCCAAATTTGGTGTCACCAAACGTTTTGACTCATATCCAGCCAGATTCAAGGACATCATTGACGCCGCATACGGGAAGACCGGCCGTCAGGTAGTCATCCTGATTGACGAATACGATAAGCCTGTCATTGACAACCTTGACCGTCCGGAGCTTCAGGACAGGATGCGCGAGACGCTCCGCGGCTTCTACGGCGTGATGAAGTCCAAGGATGATTACATCCGCTTCGGCTTTCTCACCGGGGTCACGAAGATCGGGAAGATGAGTGTGTTCAGCGACCTTAACAATCCTGCGGACATCTCGATGGACAAGGAATATTCCGACATCTGCGGAGTCTCGGAGACCGACCTTGCGGAATATTTTGCAGAG
>CAKULN010000064.1 GCA_934667175.1 uncultured Bacteroidales bacterium
ATCCGGTTTAATAGAGTACCTTTGCAATGTTGATAACAATAGAACATAAGTTATACTGATTCACGTGCAAAATTTGGCTTTTGCTTTTTTTTCGCTGTCGCCTGCACTTGAATTTTGACGCTTCGTCACTTCGACAAACTCAGTGACCGGAAGTTCAGCGATTGAGAGGGGTGTTCGGCTGTATACATTCGTGATTTGCAATTTATTTATACATAAGGAGAAAAGCCATTACCTTTAGTACAGATGAACTGAAGGCAATGGCGTAATTTATTGATTTATAGCAAATTATGTTTCACGGTGATTTTAGTTCTACTCGTACCTGATGGCCTCGATAGGGTCGAGGTTGGAGGCTTTGCGGGCGGGGTACCAACCGAAGAAGATGCCGATGACCGTGCAGACAAGGAATGAGAGGATGATGCTCCAGGATTGTATGAGGATCGGATAGGACAGGACAGCCTTGACTATGTACGAGGCCGCCACTCCAAGGATAACCCCTAAAAGGCCACCGGTTATGCTGATCAGTGTGGCTTCGATCAGGAACTGTGCGAGTATGTCACGCCCTTTGGCACCGATGCTCATCCTGAGGCCAATCTCCTTTGTCCTCTCGGTGACGGAGACGTACATGATGTTCATGATTCCAATGCCGCCCACGAGGAGGGATATTCCCGCAACCGCCGCCAGAAGGGTTGACATCATGTCGCTTGTGCTGGTCATCATTGATGACAGCTCCTGCTGCGAACGGATGTTGAAGTCATCGTCATCGGACTCCTTGAGTTTGTGGTTGCGTCGCAGGACATCAGTTATCTCGCTGATAGCCTTGTCTGTATATTCCTCACTCAGAGCGGAGCATACGATTTCCTGAAGGTAGGTGACAGCGAGGATGCGCTTCATCACGGTGGTGTATGGAGTGATGATGAGGTTGTCCTGATCCATTCCCATGCTGTTGTAGCCTTTGCTCTCAAGCACACCAACGATGCGGAACGGAATGCTGCCGAACCGGATGACCTTGCCGACAGGATTCTCGCCGTTGGTGAAGAGCTGGTCGATGACCGTTTTTCCGACCAGGCAGACTTTTGCGGCCGTCTTGATGTCCTGTTCAGAGAATATGTCACCGTCCTGCACCTTGTACCCTCGGATCTCAAGAAATTCCTCATTGACTCCATAGACCGAGGTCGGGGTGTTGTTCGCGCCATAGACTGCCTGGCCTGAGGAGTTGACGGAAGGGGAGGCGAGGGAAATGTGCGCGCACTCCTTGCGGATGTCCTCGAAGTCCTTGATTTTAAGGGTCTGCATGTCATCGGAGCTCAAGCGGACACCTCCACGCATATCCTCTCCCGGATGAATCATGATCATGTTGGAGCCCATCTCACTTATTTCGGCTTGGATGCTCTTCTTGGAACCTTGGCCGATGGCGAGCATCGTGATGACGGAACCGACACCAATGATGATGCCGAGCATCGTGAGAAATCCTCTGAACTTGTTGTTGCCCAATGCTTTCAGGGCTATTCTGAATAGATTAGCGAAATTCATGTCAAAAATCTTTAGTGAATATTCAAACTCATCACAGAGTTATCTTTGAATATGTCAGCAATCCTTCTCCACAGGCAACTTTGCGAGCGCCTCGGCGGCGTCAAGAATATGCTCGTTCAGCACATCACTTGTCACACGACCGTCACGCAGAGTTATGGTTCGTGTGCTGTAGTTGACAATCTCCGGATTGTGGGTCACGAATATGATCGTACGGCCCTCGGAGTGGAGTTTTTGGAACAGAACCAGAACCTCAAAACTTGTTCGTGTGTCCAGATTGCCGGTCGCCTCATCCGCAAGGATCACTGCCGGATCGTTCACAAGCGCCCTTGCGATGGCCACCCTCTGCATCTGCCCTCCGGACATTTGGTTGCTCTTGTGCTCCAGCCTGTCACCCAGTCCGACCGCCTTCAACGCCTCGACCGAGCGGTCGTACCGTTCTTTCTTTGAATATTTCGGATTGTACATCAACGGTAGTTCCACGTTCTCGATGGCCGTTGTCTTCGCTAGAAGATTGTAGTTCTGGAACACGAATCCGATCTTTCGGTTGCGCAGTGTGGCCCGCTCGTTCTTGTCCATTGTCCTGACCGAGACCCCGTCCAGATAATACTCCCCGGAAGTCGGAGTGTCAAGGCATCCCAAAATATTCAGAAGTGTGGATTTGCCGGAGCCTGACGTGCCGACTATTGTGACGAACTCACCTTCCGTGATGGTGAAGGACACGCCCCTAAGCGCATGGACAGTCTCGTCACCGACAATGAAGTTCCTGCGAATGTCCTCAAGTTTGATGACCTCTTTCATATTCCTACTTCTTTTTATCACCTCTTGGTCCCGGAGCAAACGGACTTCTTTCCGCAGTTTCGGCTTTCTTTTGAATCTCCGCTGTCAGTCCGGTCACGACTTCCTCACCGTCGGACAGTCCCTCGGAGATTCCGGTCTTGTCTCCGCTCGTGTGCTCCGTAGTGACGGATTTCGGCGAGATCGCGTTGCCGTTCTTTACCCATACTATCCTTGACCCTTCGTCAGAAGCGGCAGCTGAGCCGTTCACAGTGATTCCAATCTCCTCAAGCACATCGGGATCTGGATTGAATCTTAGGGCTTTGGTCGGTATGGCAAGCACGTCCTTCTCTTCCAGAGTGTTGATTGTCACATTGGCGGTAAGTCCTGGTTTCAGTTTAAGATCCGGATTCGGAGCGGTGATCACAACTTCGTAAGTCACAACGTTTGAGGTTGTCGTGGCCTCAAGCCTGACCTGCTGCACTGTCCCCTTGAACACATCGTCCGGATAGGCATCGACAGTGAAGATAACGTTCTGTCCTTCCTTGACCTGTCCGATGTCGGCCTCATCCACGTCAGCGATGACCTCCATGTCCGTGAGATCCTTTGCGATCGTGAACAGGGTAGGGGTCTCGAATCCGGCGGCCACAGTCTGTCCCTCCTCCACGGCTCTGCTTATGACAACTCCATCGATAGGAGACGTGATGGTAGCATAGCTTAGATTCCGTTTTACCTTAGTGATAGACGCCTGCGCTTGGCTGTACGCATTCTTTGCGGTTTCGTACTGATAGTATGAAGAGTCATATTCGGCATCACTCACCAATTCTTTGTCGTGCAGGGTCTTGATGCGGTTATATTCCTTCTCCCTGTACTCGAACTCAGTCTTTGCAGCGGAGAGTTGCGCCTGTGATGACGCAAGTTCAGCCTGTAGGTTTACCTTGTCCATCTCAGCGATGACCTGGCCGGCTTTGACGATGTCGTTGTAGTCGGCGTAGAGCTTGTCAATGATTCCGGACACCTGTGTGCCGACCTCTACCTTTGTGACTGGCTCGACTGTTCCTGTGGCGGTGACGGAGTTTGAAATGTTGATCCTTTCCGCTTTTGCGGTCTCAAGCGTGACCGTTTCATTTCCGGTCGGACGGAAGATCAGCCAAAGCGCTACGGTAGCGCAGATGGCTCCGACAATAATCCATAAAGTCTTGGTTTTCATATTCATTTAATATTATAATTTCCTTGGTAGATATCGAGTAACGCATTGTTCATCAATGCGGTGTATTTTGATTGAAGAAGCTGGACACGTGCGTTCAGAAGGTTGTTCTGGGCTGTTATGAGTTCCACTGTGTTCTTCATCCCGATGTTGAACTGCTCGGCCGTGAGTTCGTAGCTCTGCTGAGCGTACTTAGCCTGTTCTTTGGCGGAAGTGTACTTGGACTGGGCAGAGACCGCCTCAAGATACGTGTCTTCAACTTCCTTGAGCAGAGCTTTTTCCACGCTCATTTGCTCCAGCCTGCTGTTGTCAGCCTCAATCTTCGCCTTGTTGACAGCTGTCTTGGCCTTCCTGCCTTGAAGGATCGGAATCTGGAGACTCAAGCCGATGCTCTCGTTGAAATTCTTCTCCAGTTGGCTGCCGAAGGATCCGTTGACCCCGGAAACGTTTGTTGTCCCGATGCTTGCCGTTGCTGAGATGGTCGGGGAATATGCCGACTTTGCCTGTCTGATGCTTAAATCTGCCGCCTGTACGTTCAGACCTGCTTTCTTTATCTCCGGCATCGATTCAAGTGCGTTTGCGTAGACTTCAGCCTTGTCAGGGAGCAGCCTCAAGATTCCGGATTCGTCATCGGTCGGCTCTTCAAGCTCAATCTCATCGCTGACTCCGAGCTCAAGAAGTTGCTTGAGTTGCAGTTTGTAGTTGTCCAGAGTCGCCTTGGCTGTTGTGATTTGATAAAGGTCGCTTGCATGCTGGCTTTCCAGTTGAGCCACATCAACCTTGCTGAGTTCTCCGGCGTTCTTGAGCTCGACCGCCCTGTCAAGTTGGGCCTTGGATGCCTCGGCGGTGCTTTCGCTGACCTTTACGGCCTCTCCGGCGTAGAGGCACTGCATGTAAGCTTTTACGATTGAGATAACGACATCGTTAGTGTTTTCTTCCACTGACAACGAATCAGCCGAGTTCTGCAATCTGTTTTGCTTCAACGCTGTGCGAAGGCTGCCTCCGCTGTAGAGTGTCATACCGGCGTTAAGTCCATAGTTCCCAGACCAGCTTGTGGCCTTTGATGTGCTGTAGACATCCGAGCCGATGACGGTGCTGTTCCCGCTTTCGGAGAACGGCCTGTTTGTGATTCCCTGGCTGGCTGACGCGTTGAGTGATGGGAACATGGCCGCCTTGGCCTGATACGTGTCCTCAAGTCCGGCCAGATGAGCGTTCCTGCTCTGGCGAAGGGCTATGTTGTTCTCCACGGCGTAGTCGATGCATTCCTGCAACGTCCATTTTTTTGTCTGCGCTCCGGCGGTCATACAGAAGATCGTCAGGGCTGAGATAATGATGATTACGTCTTTTTTCATATTCATTGATGATCAAAAAACAGTGGCGAAACTAACCTTATGGAGGATTATATTCAACCCAAATCGACGAACAGATCGATTTCATCGACGAAAATGATTATATTTGTCATCCGGCCATGACGTTCGGCGCCATTCCTAAAGGTCATGGCTATTTGATTTGCCGGTCATGCCGGCCACATAACACGGGAACAGTAACAAAGTATATGACAATGAAAGTTTCAAATCTCATCAGGAAGGCTGCCTTCACGGCGGCCTTGACTCTCGCCGCGGCCTCATTTGCCGGTGCGGAGTCACGTTCAGACTGGAAAGCCCATTGGATCACTCATCCTTGGGTTCAGAGCACCACCAACACCTGGATTTCCTACCGTAAGGAAGTCAATGTCACCAAACGTCCGGACAAACTTGTCGCCAAAATTGCGGTTGACTCAAAGTACTGGATGTGGATCAACGGAGAACTTGTTGTCTTCGAGGGCGGACTCAAGCGCGGACCTTTTCCTAACGGGACCTATTATGACAAGGTTGACATCGCTCCTTACCTCAAAGAAGGGAACAACACCATCGCAATCCTGCTATGGCATTTCGGCAAGCAGGGGTTCAGCCACAACAGCAGTGGTCAGGCCGCACTGATCTTCGAGGCCATCTCTCCGGAACTGAAGATACTTTCAGACAAATCATGGCTCTGCATCCCTAATCCGGCTTACGGCAGCACTGATGCGCCGCATCCGAACTATCGGCTGTCTGAAAGCAACATACGTTTCGATGCGCGCAAAGACCTGCAGGGATGGAATATGCCTGGATTTGACTACGGCCGCAAAATGCATTGGGCTGACAATATTGACGAAATGGCATGGCCGGCGATGGGCGAGCTTGTGGAGCGTCCGATCCCGATGTGGAAGGACTACGGGCTTAAGGAATATGTCTCCGTCCGTCAATCCAACGACACCGTCTATTGCAAGCTGCCTTACAACGCCCAGATCACGCCTTATCTAAAGGTTGAGGCCAACGGGGGAGAGATGGTCAAGATAATGACCGACAACTACCGCGGCGGCAGCGAGAACAATGTGCGCGCCGAGTACATTACCCGTGGCGGCGTTCAGGAATATGAGAACTTTGGCTGGATGAACGGTCATGAGGTCTGGTACATCGTGCCTTCCGGAGTAAAGATTCTTGACCTTAAGTACCGTGAGACCGGCTACGACACAGAGTTTTCCGGCTCGTTCGAGTGCGAGGACCCGTTCCTCAACGAACTTTGGAAACGCTCGGCCAGAACTCTTTACATCACCATGCGCGACACCTACATGGATTGCCCGGACCGTGAGCGCGCCCAGTGGTGGGGCGATGAGGTGAACGAGTTGGGAGAGGCTTTCTACGCCTTGTCTCCGTCCGGTCAGTTGCTGGCAAGAAAGGGCATCCTTGAACTTGTGAACTGGCAGGAGGCCAACGGAGTGCTTTACTCCCCGGTGCCGGCCGGCAACCGTGTGATCGAACTCCCGCTCCAGATGCTCGCTTCCGTGGGTTGGTACGGATTCCACACTCAGTACTGGTTCAGCGGCGACAGCAGTTTCGTGGCGGAAGTCTATCCTAAGGTCGAGCGTTATCTGTTCAGAAGCGGTCTCTGGAGATTCCAGGATAATGGCCTTTTGAAAGTCCGTACAGGTGATTGGAACTGGGGCGACTGGGGCGATGACATTGACACGGAAGTCTTGACGAACTGCTGGTATTACCTGGCCCTCAAATCCCAAAAGGAATTCGCCCTCATTCTCGGCCGTCAGAAGGATGCGGAGACGATCGAGGCTTTGATGAAAAGAATATCCGACAGTTTCGACGCATACTATTGGACCGGTTCCGCCTATCGTGATCCGAACTACAAGAAGCAGACTGACGACCGTGCCCAGGCTATGGCCATTGTATCAGGCCTTGCCTCGGCTGACAGGTATCCTGCTCTGTTTGAGACCCTTAAAAAAGAGTCCCACGCCAGCCCTTACATGGAGAAATACGTCCTTGAGGCTCTCTTCAAGATGGGACACGCCGACTTTGCCATCGAGAGGATGAAATCCCGCTACGCCAAGATGCTTAAGTACGACTACACAACCCTGTTCGAGGGCTGGGGTATCGGCAGCGAGGGCTTCGGCGGCGGCACAATCAATCACGCGTGGAGCGGTGGTCCACTGACGATTCTGAGCCAGAAACTCTGCGGAATCGAGCCTACATCACCGGGTTTCAAGACTTTCGAGGTCAAGCCTCAGATGGGGTCTTTGAAGACTGCTTCCGCCTCTCTTGAGACTCATTTCGGAATGATTAGAGTAACGCTCAGCAGAAAGTCCGCAAAGTCACATGTGGCCTCGCTTACGATCGAGGTCCCGGAAGGTACCACCGCCACAGTGACGGCCTCAAACGGAAAGCCGAAGACAATGTCTGCGGGGAAATATTCATTGAAGATCAAGGTTGACTGATGTCAGCACATCATTAATTTATGCGGCCGTTGGCGATGACGCTTGCGGCCGCATCTTTTATCAATGCAGGCTTTTGGCCGCATTGTTGACGAGGAATATTCCTTTGTCATTCTCCTTGAGGACGGCCACGGTCCAATAGCAGTCGTCAGCGTCATCGTAGGACACTGAAATATTCAGATTGACGGTCATTCCCTCAGGAAGAGTCTCTCGACCGTCATCGGCAAGCAAATGGTCACCGTCCGGCGATGTCGCCAAGGCTCTGACCACATTGTTGAAGGTGTAGTCGGAGCCTTGCCCGACTTGGAAGCCCTTGATCCCGTCCTGCATCAAGGCGGCGAAGATTCTATACTTACCGCTTTCCGCAATCTTCACTGCCACTTGGGCCTTGTTCCTGGAGTATGCGTCTGGCGTTATGGTTATTGAACACGGTTTCCTTACGGATTCCAAATGTCTGCTGACGGCCTCGTAGAGAATGTCCTCGTTGTTGCCGAACACTGTAGATTCGTAGTTGACGATGGCGGAAGGGAAACTTTTGACAGAGAACTGTTTGCAGAAATCGCTCTCGAATCCTACGCTGAAAATGTCGCCTTTGTGGACACTGACAGTTATCAGCCGTCCGGAAAGCCTTTCGTTGACCTTGTTCAGGCTCTTGGACATGTTCGGACAGTAGGTGCACCATGTTCCTGTGAAATAGAACACAAGGGCACAGTTCTCAACGCTTCCCGGTTCTGGCTCAGGCTCTGGTTCGGGAGCCTTCTGATATTCTTCCCAATCCGAATGAATGCCTTGGCATGAGACTATCGCAAGCGGTAAAGCCAAAGTCACGATACAAATTATCAATGAATATATTCGTTTCATCAGAAAACAATTGAGATTGAAAGGCTTCCGCCTGTGAATCCTGGTTGCCAGCGGCATACTCCACCTGAGCAGACCATTCCCTCGCGGTTCCGCCCGAAAGATGCGCTGACCCGGTAGTGGCCACGACTGTAGCCGACACCGGCCTGATAGTAGTGTACTTTGCTGGAACCGTGATTGTACATGTCCTTGGCGAACAGTGACCATCCTTTTGTGAAATAAGTCTCAAGCAGGGCGGCGCACCAGTCCTTTGTGGATTCCGCGCTGTAAAGGTACTGAAGTTCCCCGCGCATGGAGAATCTGTCCGAGAAGCGGTAGGCCACATCGGCGACAGCCGTGTTCCGAACCTCTGTCATCCTGTGTGCCCCGTGTGACGGGGAACTTTCCTGAATATTCAGAAACAGCACGGACTTCAGACGGCGGTTCCACTTACGCTCGTATTTGACACTGAGGTCTCTGAAAAGCAGCGCCCTTTTGCCGAGTTCGTGGTACATTCCCAGGCTGCGCGCCTCGCTGTAGTTGAAGTGAAACCTGTCCTTTTTGCCGGCTTTATAGAGTAGGTCAACTTGCCATGCGTCCTCTCCGTCAGAGTTCGGGTAGTACGGCTCCAGAGCGCAGAGCATGTAGGTGTGCTGAAGGGAAAGGGCAGGGATGTAGTTCAGGGTGTTTGAGATGAAAGTCTCGTTGGTTCTGAAGGCCTTGTTGGTCATGTTCTGGAGATGCCTGAACGATGCCACTGCACTGATTCCGCCGATGGACAGTCCACTCTCAAGCGACAGGGCGTCCCCCTGGCGAAGATTATCCACTCCGCTTACCGAAAAGTCATGCCAGTCCTTCTGCTTTCCGCAATATTCACCTTTTATGTAGAATCCTCCTATGGCGTAGTTCGCCCCTACAGACCATGAGGCGTTGTTCTTCGGCACGTTGACCTTTGTCCAATCCTCCTCAAGGTAGTAGGGGAGTCCTTTCTCGAAACGCTCAAGAAATGAGAACTCCAATCCGACGATTCCTCCGAGCAGGCCAATCTGCGAGAGGGTGATGTCCGCGCCAAGAATCTGAGTGTCTGAATATCCCCGCAGATGTCTCGGGAATCCCCAGACGAGTCTCACGCCGATCTTGTCTTTGGAATATTCCATCCTTGCACCTCCGATAGAGTTGTTCATTCCAAGAGCCCTGTCTTCCCACGAGCGGAACAGAAGTCCGGAACCGAACTGGTCGTACCAGTCGCCGAGGGTGATGTTGAAATTGTCGGCATTGTAGCGGATGAATTTCTCCGGCAGACAGAATCCTTTGTTGCCCTCGTCGTAGCCAAGAAGAGGCTGCGGATGCCACTCTGCCTGTACTCCGGCCTGAAAACGTTTCTTCGACCAGTCTAACTTGAGGTAGTTGTTGGAACCGTAGTCTTCCCTGTCCGTGTACCAGACATCGTTTGACTCAAAGCTCCAGTGCCATGAACTGTTGTTCTGGGCACTGGAGATCGAGCTTAGTCCCAGCGCAAGCGTCAGGAACGTGAATATTCTTGATTTTGACATCATTCGTCAACCATGACCATCACCGGTGGGGCGAGAGGGATGAAGTTGGCCTCGTCAACGGCCGCGTTTTGAGCGGCGGCCCTCGTGACGGCCTCGGCGCTTCTTGCCGGAGCGTCGAACGCCACGAATGTCTCGTAGTCGTAAGTCCATGAATCGCCTTCGGAGAACTTCATGATCTTCTTGTAGATGGCCTCACGTGACGGGGCGTTGAACCCTCCGGTGTTGTGGCGCATTATGCTGTAATCGGTCGGTCTGTAGACTCCGTAAATGTAAGTGTAGCCACCTTCGTAAACCCCGACTTTTCCTGAATATCTTGAGTCTGAGATGAATTTCGACCAGACTATTGTGTTCGGGTCAGATGTCAGGTCCACGTTCTCGTAGAATCCATATGCGAATCCTTGCCATTCTTTTAGTTCGGAGACCTTGTCATCCGGGATTCTGCCCATGGAGTCATAGAAGTACTCATCCGCCAGTTTGCCGAATCCGTGGCCGCAGCCCTCGTGCCTGAGTGTCTGTGCGTAGTCATTCTCGTCGCGGCAGAGAGGAACGTAGCAGATTGCCTGGTTGTTGCTGTACATCCAACAGGTTCCGGCGTATTTGGCTTTGTTGATGATCACGAAGACTATTGTCTTTGTAAGGTCAACTGACGGTATTTTCCCCTTTACAAAATTGAATACAGCGTTGTCATTGCCTCTGATGTTTGTGCCCTGTCCAAACTCTGCCGAGAACTTGGTGTCACCGCCTTCCTGTGTGATGATTCCGTTCTTCGAGACGGAACCTATCCGGTAGATGTTGAATCTGTTCTTCGTGCTCTTGAACGGCTCCTCGGTGAAGAAAGCCTCCTTGCCGAGTTCGACGTACTTGTTGAAAAGTTCCTGATCCTTGTCGGCGAACGCGTCTCCGACAAACACCACGTCGATCCCCTTGCCGACAGTGGCCGAATGAATCTTGGTCACCTTCCCGTCCTGACTGTAGTCAGAAGAAGTGTATGTCAACGTTCCTTGCTTGACCGTCACCGTCAGGAGTGAGTTGTTGACATTCTTGAATATGATATCTCCGCTTCTGGCTGAGGATGTCGTGTTTGCGCTCACCGTGAATGTGTAGACACCGGAGTTCTCGGACTTTTTGCTGATCCATTCCGGCACGGAATTGACGGAATAGTCCATGTTCGCCGTCACCGTCATCGTGATGTCCTGCTCGTTGCCGTCAATGTCGAACAGTGTCGGGGTGACGGAGAACACCTCGTCCTCGCCGGGCTCGGAGCCTACAACGATATTGGTTGTTGTTGGTATGGCCTTATACTGCAAACCATCAATCTGTCCACTGTAAATGTACAGCGTCTTCAGTGGATTGCCAGTGCAGTTCAGCTCTTCCAAAGCTGTTAGTGCGGAGATATCAAAAGATTCAATTAGATTGTTTTTAATATTAAGGTTTATTATTTTGGGACAATAGTTGATTTGAAGATTCTTGATTAGATTGTCGTTGCATTTCAAAGACTCAAGTTTTGGACAATTCTTTAGATCGATTGATAGGATTTGATTCCAACCGCAGGTGAGAGCGGTCAGATTTGTGTTCTTGCTGACATTTAGTGACGATAGGTTATTAAATGTGCAATTGATTGAAGATAGATTCGTATTGTTGCTGATATCAAGCGAGGACAGTTTATTGCCTTCACAACTGAGGCTTGATAAAAGAGGATTTTTGCTTATGTCTAGTGACGTTAAATTAATGTAAGAGCAATCTAGCCGAACCAGATTTGAATTCTTACTTACATCAAGAGTGTGCAGTTCATTACTGCCGCAACTTAAATCACTTAGGTATGAATTATTACTGACGTCTAATTGTGATAGATTATTATTAAAACAGGAGAGATCTTTTAGGGTTGAATTCCTGCAGACATCTAATTGTGATATATTATTATAACCACATGCGAGCCGAGTAAGACCCGTATTGTTGCCAACATAAAGTGCGGTCAGATAATTTCTGTAGCATTCGAGATCGATCAGATTCGAATTCTTGCTGATGTCAAGTGTGGATAAATTATTCATTCCACAGCGGATATAAGTTAGATTGGGATTATTGCTTACATCCAGTTTGGACAGATTGTTACCGCTGCATTCAAAATATGTTAGTTTAGAGTTCTTGCTGATGTCTATTGAAGTTAGTTGATTATATGAAATGTCAAGAGACTCAAGTTTAAGGTTTCTTGAGACATTCAAATCAGTTAGAGCACCAACACTTTCGAAAAGTTTATGGGATGAAAGGTCGACATTATAAGATCCTATGCATCGAAGAGTTCTTAGATTCGGCATATGTTCGATTCCTGCAAGAGAATGAATATTGTCTGTGTTGACCTCTATGTAAACGATCTTCAGCGCTTCCCCATAGTTGATTTCTCCATCACCTGTCGCATCGAATCTATCAACTATGTATGCTTTGAAATTCGCATCTTCGAATATGATATTATGATTACTTTCATCAATCCTGCACTCAAACGGTGTGATGCGGTAGAATTCCGAGCGCTTGAGGGTGACATCGGTCTCAATTGTCTTTTGTACTTTTCCTTTATCAGTGTCTATTATGAGTGAGAATCCTCCAATATACCTTTGCGCAGGAACGACAATATAGAATTCCGTGGCATCGCTGGACAAGGAAACAGCAGGGCATACGAGCTTCACAAAAGAATTCCCATCTTCGGAGACGATCAGTTCTGGAGAGTCTGGATCTGCGTTGATAACCGCACCACCAGAAACCTTTATTTTGCTGTCATTCGCGGAGAAACGAATGTAGTTGACGGTTAGACTTCCTGTCATGGAAATCTTAAGCACGGAGCAAAGGTTCTTGAATCTCAGAGTGTTTTCTCCGCTGGCCGCCACCATCGGGTAGGCCCCGTCAGGGATGTTGTTCTCCTTGTAGGTCTGCTCTTCCGGCAGGACAACAGAAACGCTTGTTCCATTTATGCTTTCGCAGATCGAAAATGGATATACGGCGATTTTGTCCCCGGAAGGAATCGTCCCCGTGAACTCTCCGGAATTTGTCCCGGCACCGCCGGTCAACTTGAACTCAGATGGATTGGAGCTGCCGGCAAACACTCCGATGGCATCATCTTCCGACCAGAGTGTCTTATAGATGTTATTTTCCGGACCGGACAGGTGTGTCTTGGTCTCCGCCTTCTGCTCAATGCTGGCCCTTAGCGTTGTGACAACACTTTCATTTACGAATTCTTCTTCGGTGCAGGCAGCCATCGTGACAAACGATGACAGTATGAATATATTCAATAATCTCGTTGTTTTCATATTCGGATCTTATTTCAGTGTGATTTCTCCTCCGTCCTTTGTGTCCTCGTTGCCGCCGTAGGCTGAGCCGTCGATGAATATGAGGTCCTTCGTCGTTCCTGCCGGAGCGCTGGTGGCATTGTCGACATAATAGTCACCGTAGTTAGCATCTCTTATGATTGTCTGAGAACCGTATGGTTTGAGAACATAGACCAAAACCCTGAGATTCTCCTTGTTGTAGGAACTTGGAATTGTCACGGAGTAACTCTTTTCCACAGTCTTATTGTCGGCTGTTGTGGAGAAAGCATCACCGGTAATGTCTGTGAACGCAACTCTGGCGATGCTGCTGTGGTTATAATTGTCTCCGTCTCCGTTCTGGTAGCCGATGATGTTGTCTTCAAGCAGAACTGCCGTGACCTTGTAGTCCCCCCTTTCCTTGATGTAGAGCTTGACGTTCAGATTCAGTTTGCTGCCGGAGACAGATGACGTGAAAGAGATTCCGGTCTTTACCATATAGGCGTTTTCTGTTTCTTTTACAGCATTGACTATGAGCCCTGCCGTATAATCATTACTTGTGTAATTCGCTATTGACTTTCTGTAATCTATAATACCTGAAGGGTAGCGTGTTATTTTTAATATTTTTTCCATTTTGCTTGTTCCGCTGAATCCTAAATCAGAAGAAGTAGGGTGCAGGTTCAGCATCTCAATTTTGTTTGGATACTGGCTTATAGCCATGGCAAAGCTGGTCGCCAGATTCGGACAGTACCCACACCATGTCGCCGTGAACCTAATTCCCAGTGACTTGTGCCAGAACTCCTTGCCGGCCCAATCCTTAGGCTCGTCAGGTTCTTCGGAGCCTTTCACCACGATTTTTGTGGTCGAAGGAATCTGCAAATCGGAAATGCTGTTGGTCTGTCCTTCGTATATAAACAATGTCGCCAATGGATTAAATGTTGCACGAAGCAATGTCAGAGTTGTATTATGCGATATATCAAGAGATGATATATTATTTTTGTAACAGTATAACTCTTTCAGTTCCGGATTATTACTTATATCCAGCGATGGCAGATTATTGTAGTTACAAAGTAATCTTTGCAATTTCGGATTATTGCTTAAATCCAGCATGGATAAATTGTTGAAGTGACATGCTACATATATCAGTTTTGGATTGTTTTTCAAATCCAGTGATATTAGATTATTTCCGCCGCAACACAACCAATACAATTCCGGGTTATTTTTAAGATCTAACGAGGATAGATTGTTGTTGTCACAATACATAATCCGAAGTTTCGGATTATTGCTTAGATCCAAGTTGGATAGATTATTCCCATTGCATGATAACCAATTAAGTTCAGGGTTATTCTTTAGATCTAATGAGGTTAGGTTATTAAGAGCGCAACCTAAAGTTTGTAGTTTCGGATTATTGCTTATATCCAACAATGATAAATTGTTCTTTCCGCAAGATAATGATTCCAGTTCCCGATTATTTTTCACGTCCAGCGTGGATAGGTTGTTGTCGCCACACTCTAAATCCGATAGTTTCGGATTATTCTTCACATCAATCGACGTGAGAGTGTTGCATGAGACATTCAGATATAAAAGTTTGGTGTTCTTGGAAACGTCAATACTCTTCAGCACACCGCAGACGATATCGTATACCTTGGTGGAATTGTTATATTTGAGACTACCTTTACATGTTAGGTGTTGAAGATTAGGCATATACTCGATGCCCGCAAGGGAAGTGATATTATCAGTGTTCACTTCGATTTTCGTGACATTAAGAGCCTCTTCATAACTTATCTCACCATCGTTGTCGGTATCGAAATTGGCTACCATGTAAGTCTTGAAGTTCGCATCCTCGAAGACGATGTTCTTCTTGCTATGGTCTATCTTGCATTCGAAGGCCTCGATAGGATAGAGTACCGAACGGTCAAGCGTTATGGTTGATTTGAGCGTCTTGACAACGTTGCCTTTGTCAGT
>CAKULN010000065.1 GCA_934667175.1 uncultured Bacteroidales bacterium
CCTTGCCTTTGGCTGTAACCTTCCCACTATCAGGGCGGTTTTGGGACTTGCACCCTTTAGAGTATGTTCGTGCTGGATGAACAACAACAAAAGAGGACGGTCAAAATGGCCGTCCTCTTTTATATAAGATAAAGCGGCTACTCCTCGGAGACCTCCCATGAGTCCAGTGTCCTTGTGGCTGATGAGATGTTCACCCCCACCTTGACGCACCGGCCTTCCTTCTTATACGGGATCATATAGCCTTTGTCGTCAATCTGCCTCAATGCGTCATCAGCTGAGCCGTCCACCTTGAACTCGAAGACGTATGTGGAGTCCTTTGTTCTGCAGACGGCGTCCGCGCGTCCAACGGCCGACTTGACCTCGGTCTGGGTGTAGTAGCCCAGCAGCGAGAAGACAAGGTAGATGATTGTCTGGTAGTGCCTCTCGGTCTTGTTCTCCAAGTCGTAAGGGATGCCGGCTATGAAAGCTTGAAGGAGTTCAAGGGCTCCGTTCACATCGTTGTCTTTCAGGGCCTTGTTGAACTTCAGCACAAATGATGCACTCATACCCTCCGAGTTCTTGTAATTGGCAAGAAGACCTCTCAAGAAACCTTCCCGAACCTCCCTGTTCGGGTAGCCAAGAGTGTAGGATTGATCTTCCCTGTTGTAACCTTTGATTGTAAGATAACCCGTTTGGTACAGCATCGGAAGGGTGTCTTCCGTCAGCTCCGGAGAGATGTCGAAGTCGCTCTGTGCGATTTCTGTCATTTTGTCCAGTTTTGTCTCGTCCATAGGATTCTTCTGTAGCCTTTCCATGAGGAATGTCGGGGTGCCTGTCTCGAACCAGTAGGAGCCGAACTCCTGGGCGTCAAGGCATTTGATCAAACTGAACGGGTTGTAGATGTCCTCGGACCCGTGACAGAAGTGGTAACCGTCGTAGTTGTTCTTGAGCTGCTGCAATGCGTTGTCGTAGGAGATACCCTGGCTGTAGGCAAGGTTGCGCACCGACTCCTTCATGTCCCTTTCCAGTTCGGACTGTGTGATGCCGCAGATAGCGGAGTACCTTGGCATCATAGAAATGTTCTGGAGGTTGTTCAACTCGCTGAATATGCTGAGCTGGGCGAACTTGTTTATCCCCGTGATGAACACGAACCTAAGGTAAGGGTCAAGGCTCTTGATGGGGCTATAGAAGTTCCTCATTATCTGACGCATAGGGATTAGCCTCTCCTTGTCGTTCATCACATCCAGCAACGGGGCGTCATATTCATCAATGATTATGACCGCCTTCTCGCTGGTCTTCCGGACAGCCGCTTTGACAAGTCGCTCAAACCGTGCGTTGATGTCATCCTCCGCGATGCCGTGATCCGCACTCAGTTCATTCTCGTATTCGGATAACTTGTAGGACAGTGTCCTTTGCAGCTGCTCCTCATTAAGATGCTTCGCTGTTGACATGTCGAAATGGAACACCGGATGTCGAGTCCACTCCTTCTTGTGCCGCCCCGCCTCCAGACCCTCGAATAGTTCCTTCTCCCCAGCAAAGTAGCTGTGGAACGTGGAGGACAGCAGCGATTTTCCGAAACGACGCGGTCTGCTCAGGAACACGTACTTGTATGTCTCCGCCAAGTCGTGAACAATACCCGTCTTGTCGATGTAAAGGTATCTTCCCTCGACAATATCTCTGAAAGTCTGCACCCCGATCGGGTACCTTATCCTTTTTACCTCCATATAGCCAACCATTTGATGTCCATTCACCAAAGATAATGAATATTCCCGGATTACCAATCATCCCCAGGAATGGATGATTGGGAAATCTGGCAAGTTGGAGAAGGCGATGCGTGTAAGCGGCCTTGATGACGACGAGATTGATAACTATTTCAGTGTTATGTTGACAGAGAAAGAGATGCGCCCTTACATAGAGGGCGCCAAGCAGCAAGGCTATAGATCTGGTCTCAAGGATGGCGTGGAGAAAGGAAAGGCAGAGCCGAAGGTTGGGCAGAAGGCAGAGCAGAGGGTATGGCTGAGGGAAGATCCGAGGGACGCGATGCCGCCATGATAGATGTCGCGAAGTCATTGCTTGCGCTAGGCATGCCTGTCGAACAGATAGCACAGGTCGCTGGCCTGTCACTTGAACGGATAAAGTCACTTTCGCAAGGATAGTTTTCATCCAATCGTGCACCTATTGCTATTTTGACAATGAAATAAACAATGAAGAGGACGGTCTTCTTGGCGTCCTTTTTTTTTGTATAGGGCAGCCACCAAATGCGTCTTATGCCTATTGTCAGCTGAAACCACCTGAAATTAAGAACCGGAAGAAAAATATTTCTGTTTTTTATCAAAGAAATTTCTGTTTCTTTTGGTTTGCATGCGTTTCTTTTCATTTTTTACGTTTACAATGCCGATATTGCGTGCAGGTTCCGGAAGGGATTCCGAGACCACCTATTACCAACAATCAACAAATTTGAACTATGAATTGCTCTGAGACCAAAACAGCCATTATTCAAAAAGGGATGTCCGAGCTGGACCTCTATCGCAAACGTTACCGTCATTGCCGAAGACTGATTGATAACGACTCAAGATTCAAAGGCATGAGCGAGGAAGAGAAGGACACCTATGCCCAAAGCCTTGCCACTCCGGAATATCTTGACCTGACATGTGATTGGGCATTCAAGTACCTGTTCCAGAACCACCCGGACATGCTCATCATGCTCCTAAACGACATTCTTCAGGAAAACATCACGTCAATAGAGTTCCGGAACACTGAACTCGCCAAGGATGCCCAGCATGACAAAAGGATACTCTTTGACCTTCTCTGCAAGACCCCTACCGGAACCATTCTAGTCGAGATGCAGAAAGCCTCAAGGTCTGACCAGCGCGACAGGCTGTTCTTTTATGGTGCGAGGCTGGTCAATCGGCAGGTTGAGGAAGGTGATAAAGAATATGTCCTGACTCCAGTCAAGGTGATCTGTATCATGAACTACGAGGATGCTCATCCGGATTCACCGGAGGACAAGATTCTCTACCATTACCGCATTCAGGAAGTAGAGACCTCAGAGCCATTTGGCGATCAGATTTCGCTCTACCTCCTTGAGCTACCGAGGATCATGCACTACACCGATGAATATGACAGTCCCGTTGCGGGATGGTGCCGAATATTCAGGAATTTCGCTATCTTTGCCAAGTCGAGGTCGAAAGATGACGAGCGGTTTGGCAGATTGGAGAAGGCGATGCGTGTAAGCGGCCTTGATGACAACGAGATTGATAACTATTTCAGTGTTATGTTGACAGAGAAAGAAATGCGCCCCTACATAGAGGGAGCGAAGCAGCAAGGCTATAGATCGGGTCTCAAGGATGGTGTGGAGAAAGGAAAGGCAGAAGGAAAGGCAGAAGGAAAGGCAGAAGGTAGGGCAGAAGGTAGAGCAGAGGGTAGAGCAGAGGGGCGCGATGCAGCTATGACTGATGTTGCGAAGTCTTTGTTGGCGCTTGGCATGCCTGCCGAGCAGATAGCTAAGGTCGCAGGGTTGTCACTTGAACGGATCAGGTCACTTTCGAAGGGATAGTTTTCATCTGAGATAGGCATTACGGTATTTAACAGCTCCGTCCGTAGTCCTCTATGAGATACGGGTGATTCATGAAAAAAAGCGTGGCCGAGTAAAAACTTGGCCACGCAAATGAGAATCAATTCGGATTATTGAGGGTTTATTTGTCCCAACCTGGGTTCTGTGTGAGGGTCTTGCCAGCTGCCGTATAAAGGTCGATCTGTCCAGATGGGATAGGATAGAGATACTGACGAGACTCGTAGAGCCTTGATTTGCCTGATGAGAAGCTGATGTAGCCATTTGCATCAACCTCAGCGCAGTCTGCCGTTCCGACAGTCGGCTCGTCAGCGATGTAGGCTCCCTTTGTCTGTTCAGGATACTTGCTGGTGTCGAGCTTGTCAAGCTGATGCCAACGGATGAGGCACCAATACCTGTCGTCGTTGTCGTACATGAGTTCTACACGGCGCTCACGACGGATCTCCCAAATCAGATTGCTTACGCCCATGTTATTGGCAGGGTCAGCGGCAGGTGATGTGGTGAGATGTGGCATTCCGACACGGTCGCGGAGCTTGTTGATGGATGCATTTAGATCAGTTTCTGAACAGTTGCCAAGTTCAGCGCAAGCCTCGGCGTAGTTCAAGTAGATGTTGGCGAGCCAGAAGATAGGTGCGTCAGTCTCATTGGAACCGGTCTGATTTCTATGAGAAACCTCAATGTCATCATTGTCAAACTTGTAAACACCGTAACCTGTGCTTGATGTTGTCTCCATACCACCAGCTGCCGGAAGATCAAAGCGAGCATAGGCGTTTCCCTTGTACATAAGGATAGGGTCAATAGCTGCTGAAAGACGTGGGTCACGAACAGCAAGCAAGTTGGCAATGCTAAGGTGACCGTTATCCATGACAGGATGATCTGTCTTGTCCAAAGAAGTCGTGGCAAGAGGTTTTCCATCTGTGAAAAGGTATGAGTCAAAAGCAGCCTTTGACATACCATTCTGCATTGTTGATGAGCAAGTGTAATCAATCGTCGAGTGACCGTAAACTCCGTAGAGATACTTCTTGTAGAGAATCATCTCTGTGTTTTTCGCAAGGTCAATGGAGTTGTAGTTGCCCTGATAGCTCGCGTTGAGCGAGTACATGGAGTTGTTCATGATGGCCATACTGGCTGTCTTGCTCTCAGTGAGGAATTTCTGTGCGCGGGTGTTGTCAGCCGCTTTCTGTCCATCGTCTGTTGAACGGTACTTGCAAAACGTTCCTTCGTAAAGGCAAATCTCAGATTTGATGGCCTGTGCGACCGCTGCGTTAAATGCGGTTCTTGAACTTGCGTTCATGGTTATGTTCGCGACAGCGAAGTTAAGGTCTTCCAGTACTTTGTCCATGACAACATCACGATCCTGACGCTCGCCATAGAGATAGAGGTTCTTGTCTTCGTCAGTGACATCAAGGAGTTTGTCCACATAGATGATGTCTCCGAATGCCCTAACAAGTTCGTAGTGCTTAAGAGCCCTATAGAGCCTTGCAACTCCGAGCCAGTTATTCTTGCTCTCCTCACTCATAGAGGCAACATTAGGGACACGTTCAATCATAAGGTTGGCCCTACGAAGAGCATCATAGTTGCTCTTCCAGAGTGAAATGGAGGCGGGAACAGTCTTGTAGTTCCAGTCACTGAGCCCAACCACACCTTGATTGTCATTTAAGGTAGGAAAGTAGAAAGCTCCGCTGTAGCCAGAGAACGTGTCATAAAATCTGTTAGCGAAAGCCTCAACATTGTCTTCGCTTGACCAAAAGTTACCGTCTGTGAACTGGTCTATCGGCTGCTTGTCCAACAGGTTATCACATCCTGAAAGGACCAGTACGGACAGTGCTATTGCTGTGATTACTATTTTCTTCATGATTCTTAGCAGTTTTTGAAATTAGAAAGTGATCTGGATACCACAAGAGTAAGTGCGCAGCATTGGGTCTGTACGTCCCCATACACCGTTGCCCATAGAACCTTCACCCGTGTTGATTTCTGGGTCAAGACCATATTTCTTTGTGTGGTCAATAATGTTGAAAGCATTGTAGATACTACCGTAAACTCTTACCTTGCTGATTTTTACTTTCTGCGTCAGCTGTGAAGGAAGGGTGTATCCAAGAGTGATGTTCTTAAGACGAAGGTAGGCCATATTGACAAGGTACTTGGACTGAGGATAGAAGTTTGTGCTACCGTTCTCGAGAACGGATATTGTACCCTTTGCCGCACCACCAGAGCTAAGCCTCGGATACGTGGCGCTTTGATCAATATTGCCAGCGGCCGCATCCTCGTTAGTTATGTAAGAGGTCTGGTTCGAATAAATAGCATCGGCTCCTCGCATGAGAGGCATGACGAAAGCTGACTGTGTCCACATGTTCCTCTTGCCTACTCCCTGAAAATACAGATCAAGGTCAAAGCCTTTCCAATCGCCACCGATACGGAGGCTGTACTGGTAACGAGGTTGGGTGTTGCCTATGACAACGAGGTCACCGTGATTGTCAGCGGTACCCTTACCGCCATCAATCACTCCGTCACCATTCTGGTCAACGAATTTGATATCTCCAGGACCGAAGACGAATTTGCCTGTTTGAAGGTTAACCTGACTGGCTACACCATCAACTGGAATATAATTTCCTTTGGCGTCAACGCCAGAGAAATCAGAAGCCTCGAAATACCTGTCGGTCTCGAAACCCCAGATGTCACCATAGCGTTTGCCGGAATAGTTTGAGTTCAGCAATCTCGAGTCATTGTTCCACTCTTTGATTGTTGTCGTGTAGTCCGCAAGGTTGGCGATGGCATAGACGTTGATTCCATTGAAGTTATGATGCCAGTCAAGGGTGATTTCCCATCCGCGTGAACGGAGTGTACCGGCATTCTCATAAGCTGCGGTGGCTCCAAGAACCTGAGGCATCGTCTGACCAGGGGCAAGCATGTCCTTGGTGTCTCTCTGGAACCAGTCGAATGTAGCGTTCAACTCACCGTTGAGGAAACCGAGATCTACTCCGAAATTGGTTGTAGCAAGGGTCTCCCATGTAAGTGTTGAAGAAACCATCTTAGGCATGTCGAATGTAGTCATCTTGGTAGAACCTGTACCAAGCCAGCTTACATCAGACCCTTTACGTGCGATAGTGGCGATGTACATGTTGGAGCCAACTTCCTGATTGCCTATTTCACCGTAAGATGCGCGTATTTTGGCATTGTTTACGATGCTCTTAGCAGGTGCGAAGAAAGGCTCCTCTGAAATTCTCCAACCAGCGGATGCTGATGGGAAGAATGCCCAACGGTTATTTTCAGGGAATTTGGATGATCCGTCATAGCGTCCGTTGAGTTCGAGAAGAATTCTATCTTTGAAGTTATAGTTGATTCTTCCGAAGAAACCAGCTGAACCTGTTTCATTGTGGTTGTGTGCGAAGATGTTCTTGTTGTCGCTGTCGAAAGTTAAGGCTATTTCTGGAAGATTCGTGTCAAGAATGTTATTGTAGGTGCCTCTGAGATATTCATATTCAGACTCATCTGCATTGAAACCAGCCATGATGTTGAAGTTATGTTTGCCGGCGATGCTGAATTCGTAGTTACCGTAAACGTTGGCACTGTAGCCTCTTGTGTAAGAACGACGTGCATCAATGTAGGTGGTTGTGCTCATCGTTGTCTCTGAAGGTGTTATTGACCAGGTGTTCATCATGTGAACCGGAAGGTTGACCTGCTTGTACCTCATGTTGTTCTGGAGGTAGGTGTAGTCAGCGTTAATTGTCAAGCCCTTGACGATGTTGATCTTTGTGAATCCACCGATACGTAGGTTGTCTGTTTTGGTCCATCCTTCACCGGCCTGCTTGCGGTAAGATATTGCGTTGCGTCCGTCAAGGCCATTGCTGAAATAACCCCATGGACCGAAGAATGATCCCCAACGCCACATATATTGGTAGGTTCCTTGACGAAGGGCATCCGAACAGTCTTCGTAGTCTTTGTTTACATAGTTGACTCTGGCACCAATCTGAATCCAGTCGTTAACCTGTGTTGAGACATTGACTGTAGCGTTGTACTTCTTGAGTTTGTCAGGATTGAAATTCATCAGTCCCTGCTCCCTGTCGTAACCAACTGACATGTAGTAGTTAGTCTTTCCTACATTGCCCTGAACGGATATTGTGTGGTTCTGAGACGGAGCCGCATTGTTGAACATGATGCCTGCGACATCCCAGTCTGCCACGTAGCCAACTCCTGGGATATAGTCATCGCCTTCAACCATTTCACGATAGCCAGCCTTTCCGCCATGCTTGGTCTGCCATGTTTTAACCGCACTGATGAATGCGTCGCTGTCAAGGTACATGCCGAAAAGCTCACTTGGAATACCATATCTTGCATTTACCTGATTCAAGCCTGTGATCTGCTCCATGACAGTAGGATAGTCAGGAAGAACGGTAGCCTGGCTCCATGCGAAGTTATTGGTGTAGTTCACTTGGATATTTTCGGTGGTTTTGGCCGATTTGGTTGTGATGAGAACGACACCGAAAGCTGCTCTTGTACCATAAATTGATGAAGAGGAAGCGTCCTTGAGGACAGAAATGCTCTCAATGTCTTGAGTATTCAGGTAGGAGATATTGTCAATCGGAACTCCATCAACCACATATAATGGTTTTGATGTCGCGCTGTTGGAAAGGGTTCCGACACCACGGATAACAACAGATGGCTCGGCTCCAATCTTACCGCTTGTATTCAACACTGTAAGTCCCGGCACGGCTCCCTGGAGAGCCTTGCCAAGGTCTGCGGTGGATCTTGCCTCAAGGGTCTTGCTGACGTCCACTGTAGCGACAGAACCCGTGAGGTTAGCCTTCTTCTGTGTGCCATAACCTACGACAACAACGTCGCTCAGCATCATGGCATCCTCCTTGAGGACGACCTTCATGCCGTTCTTGGCGTTGATCTTTACGGAAGTGTAGCCGAGACAGCCGACCTCGACGGTGGTGCCGTCTGCGACGTTGAGGGTGAATGTTCCGTCAATCTGGGTGACGGTTCCTGTCGTTGTGCCAGGGATCATCACGCTCGCTCCCGGAATCGGGTTGCCGTTGACATCGACGATCGTTCCCTTGACGGGCTGCTGCTGAGCGGCCGCCGCGGGCAGTAAACCGGACTCGCTGACGGATGCGGCGGCGCTGAATGACAGCGAGCCCGCAAGCATCATCATCAGAAAGGCGTTTACTCTGTAAGTGCGATTCTTTTTCATTTACTAAAAGGTTTTGTATTAACTAATGGTTGTTAATGTGCGCGTTTAATAAAAATTTATTCTTTCGTGGGATTTGTTTATCTTTGTAGGCTACTATTAATTGGCTACTGAATATGTTCGATAACTTACAGGAGAGACTTGAGAGATCCTTCAAGATTCTGAAGGGCGAGGGAAAAATCACAGAGATCAATGTCGCGGAGACGCTGAAAGACATCCGCAGGGCGCTGCTGGATGCGGACGTGAGCTTCCGAGTAGCTAAGGATTTCTGTGACAAGGTAAAGGTCAAGGCGATGGGACATAACGTCCTCACTGCCGTGAAGCCTCAACAGATGATGGTAAAGATCGTCCACGACGAACTCGCTGAGTTCATGGGGAGCGCCTCGCAGGACATCAACATCAAGGGCAATCCCGGGGTAGTTCTGGTGGCTGGTCTGAACGGTTCCGGTAAGACCACGTTCTCGGCCAAACTGGCTAACAACATCAAGAGCAAGAGGGGCATGAAGGTGCTCCTTGCAGCCTGCGACACATTCCGTCCAGCGGCCATAGAGCAGTTGAAGGTACTCGGTGAGGGAATTCAGGTTCCGGTCTATACTGAGGAGGGAGTCAAGGACCCGATCAAAATCGCCAAAAACGCCATAGCCAAGGCCAAGGCGGAAGGATATTCAGTGGTCATCATAGACACCGCTGGCCGTCTGGCCGTGGACCAGGAGCTGATGGACGAGATCTCAGCATTGCACAAGGCCGTCAATCCGACCGAATCTCTGTTCGTGGTCGATGCGATGACCGGTCAGGATGCCGTCGAGACCGCCAAGGTGTTCAACGAGAGGCTTGACTTCGATGGAGTTGTGCTGACCAAGATGGATGGTGACACCAGAGGCGGTGCAGCGCTTTCAATCAAGTACGTCACCGGTAAACCGATCAAGTTCATCTCATCGGGTGAGAAGATGGAGGCGATGGACGTGTTCCATCCGGGGCGTATCGCTGACAGGATTCTCGGCATGGGTGACGTTGTCTCCCTCGTCGAGAAAGCCCAGGAGCAATTCGATGAGAAACAGGCCCGCGAGACCAGAAAGAAACTGGCCAAGGACAAGTTCGGGCTGATGGACTTCTACAACCAGATTCAGCAGGTCAAAAAGATGGGCAACATCAAGGATCTGGCAGGTATGATTCCTGGAGTCGGAAAGGCCATCAAGGACATCGACATCGATAACGACAAGGCGTTCAAGGGCATAGAGGCCATCATCATGTCCATGACCCCGGAGGAGAGGGACAATCCTGAGATCATAAACGGAAGCCGCCGCAAAAGGATAGCGGATGGAAGCGGCACCAACGTGGCGGAAGTGAACAAGCTGCTGAAGCAGTTCGAGACCACTCGCAAGATGATGAAGAGTGCCCTGACCGGAAACCTTGCACAGAGGCTACGCGGTTTCAGAAGGTAGGAATATGACCGGTCGCTGAGCCTGTCGAAGCGCACCGTTTTACGAATAAGCCTCCGGCACTTCGACAAGCACTTCGACAAGCACTTGACAAGCTCAGTGACCGGAGGTTAATTATCAGTTTTGGATTACTGTCGCTTGGACAAGCTCAGCGACCAAAAAAATAATCCTTCCGCCGAGGGGCTTCCAACAAGCGGTCTGAATATACAGCCGGAGCGAACGGGCGCATGTTGTAGTGGGAGGCCATCACCTGTCCGTAAGCCCCGGCGCTGCGGATGGCGATGAGGTCTCCCCTGCGACTTTCCGGAAGCGAACGTTCCTTTCCGAACGTATCCGCCGACTCACAGACCGGACCGACGACATCATAGACGCATGACTTTCTCGAATCCCCGTCCTGATAATGGGCGGTAATATTCTCTATTTTATGAAACGCCCCGTAGAGGGCCGGCCTGATCAGGTCATTCATCCCGGCGTCAACCATCAGGAAACTGCGGTTCTCCCCTTTCTTGACATACACGACCTGAGTTAACAGCGACCCGCACTGAGCCACGACGGAACGCCCAGGCTCGATGTGCACAGTCTGGTCTGGCCGCCGGACAAGGTTTCTGTCTATGGTTCTGAACCAAGCATCGAAATCAGCGATAGGATCGGTATCAGGGTCATCATAGTTGACACCAAGGCCGCCTCCCAGATCTATATTCCTTACAACCAACCCTTTTGACTCAAACAAAGCAACAATCTCGTTTACTTTGGCGCATTCAAGGCTGATGACATTCTCAACGTCCAGAATCTGAGAGCCGATGTGGAACTGAAGCCCGAAGAAATCCAGCGTCGGATCAGACTTCAACATCGTCACCGCACCATCAAAACTCCTGTCTGAAAGGCCGAACTTGTCCTCATAGAGACCAGTTGTGATGTACTGATGCGTATGCGCGTCGATGTTCGGATTGATCCGCAGGCTGATGGAAGCCCTCCGGTCAAGCCTTCGCGCCAAAGCCCCGATCACCTCAATCTCCTCCAGCGACTCGACCACGAACGCCCCGATTCCTGCCTGAAAGGCCTGGCAGATTTCCCGATCCGTCTTGCCTACTCCAGCAAAGAAAATCTGTTTCGGGTCATAACCGCACCCGACGGCGAACTCGATCTCATCCCCGCTGACACAGTCCGCCCCGAAGCCCTTGGAGCTCAGAATGTCATTCAGGCGACGGTCGGAATTAGCCTTTATAGAATAATGGGCATGGATTCCGTAACGCGCGGAAAGCTCCACAACCTTGTCGGCAGTACGTTGGAAAAGATCAATATCGTAATAGTAAAAAGGTGTCGCCACCTTGCTGAAAGCCGTGTAATCGCCTATCTTTAACATATTCGTAAAACAGTCCCCCAAAAAAAATCAGCCGCTACATTTTGTGACATAAACATTCACCGACAGACCAACCGTCCGCCCAACTGAAGTGACTTGATCCAATAAGAATAAAACATCTTCAAAACCAAAACAATTGCAAAAGTAATCTAAAATTTCTAAATTCGCATACTATTGTACGTTCAGAGAAGTTATCTGACACGAGATAGCATATTGAAAATACTTTTAACATTAAGACAAAAAATGGAAAAAGGACCTATTTCACAATTCATCACTCACCACTACCGCCACTTCAACTCGGCTTGCGTGGTTGACGCCGCGAAGGCCTACTGCGACCTTCTCGACAAGGGAGGAAAGATGTTCCTTGCTATGGCTGGTGCGATGAGTACCGCCGAACTCGGACTGTCCCTCGCGGAGATGATCCGTCAGGACAAGTTCTCGTTCGTCTGCTGCTCAGCCAACAACCTCGAGGAGGACATCATGAACCTCGTCGCCCACTCTCACTATTACAGAATCCCGGGTTACCGCGACCTCACTCCACAGCAGGAGCAGGAGCTGCTTGAGAACCACTACAACCGTGTGACTGACACCTGCATCCCTGAGGAAGAGGCTTTCCGCCGCCTTGAGGGAGCGCTCGTCGATGTGTGGACCAAGGCGAAGAACGAAGGAAAAAGGTATTTCCCTTATGAATATCTCTACCAGATCCTCCGTAGCGGCGTTTTGGAGCAGTACTATGAGATCGATCCTAAGGACAGCTGGGTAATGGCCGCCTGCGAGAAGAATATTCCTATCATCTGCCCGGCTTGGGAGGACTGCACCACCGGCAACATATTCACAGCCCACTGCATCCGCGGCGAGTTCCCTACAGACCTCGTGAAAACAGGTGTCGAGGTGATGATGTTCCTTGTTGATTGGTACAAGGCCAACGCCACAGGGGCCGGTGTCGGCTTCTTCCAGATCGGTGGAGGCACCGCCGGTGACTTCCCTATCTGCGTCGTTCCTATGATGGAGCAGGATCTCGGTTGGAAAGGCACACCGCTTTGGTCATATTTCTGCCAGATCTCCGACAGCACCACATCCTACGGTTCATATTCAGGAGCCGTTCCTAACGAGAAGATCACCTGGGGCAAGCTGTCCCCTACCACTCCGCGCTTCATCGTGGAGAGTGACGCGACCATCGTCGCTCCGCTGATCTTCGCCTACGTGCTGGGCTGGTAGCCACACCAATCTCAGACTAACAAGCAAGGTGATGGCCGAAAAACAATCTTCGGTCATCACCTTTTCCATAAAACCATAACATCCAATTGACCGACTACTTATGAGGAAGAACACAGGCAAAAGCGATTCGCTGATAACCAGCATTTTCCACAAATTTCAGAGTGCCCGTCAGAACAGTCTGAACTGGATCCGGAACAGTCTTGATTCAAGAAAAACCATAGAAAAAGTTGAGAAGAAACTTGCGGTTTGGATCGATGAGGGCAAGCATCATGAGCCTGACATTTCCATGGATGACATTCTTGACGACCTTGGCCTGACCAGAAAAGAACTTTCATTCTATTGCTCGCACGTGCTTAAGACAAAATTTCTCACATGGCGCAAGACATTAAGGATCAATGAGGCTAAAGAACTTCTACTCAAGCATCCGAATACACCTGCATGCCACATCGGTTTTGCGGTCGGCCTGTATGACAAATCCAATTTCAAGCATCAGTTCAGAGAACTTGTCGGGTGCACACCGACAGAATGGCGCAAAAGGAATCTTAAGGAATATGACCACGCCGATGAGTGAGAGACCACTTTGACAGGCTGCTCATCGGCCACTTCGACAAGCTCAGTGACCGATGAATCCAGCCACACCTATATGCCCGAAGACCGATGAGCCCGGTCACTGAGCCTGCCGAAATGGCCACAATGCAGAGGACTTAGATAACATCATCGGTCACTGAGCCTGCCGAAGTGACCGATAGCGAAAAAAATGCAGAAAATTCTTTGATTTATGAAAAACATCACTAACTTTGCGGTGTATTAATAAACTATT
>CAKULN010000066.1 GCA_934667175.1 uncultured Bacteroidales bacterium
GGGGCAAGTCCAAAACCCTGTGTTAAAGAAAGGGCCCTGCCTTGTTAACTGAATTTTGTTATTTCGCACCAACGTCAAAGTCAACACTGCCGGCCAAATAGGTTGTTTGATGATGGCTTGCCACCAGTTGGTTCAACAGTTTGTCCAGCGAAAGCCTTGTTGGTCGGAGTGATCGGACGACATTCTTTGACTATAATGTCGTTCAAAACCAACAAATGGAGGGGTTCGACGGCACTTCGCAGCAAAATTGTCGTTCTGACTCTCAACTTTTAGTCTGTTCCGGATTACATCTACATCACTGTGAAGTTCGCCGAGGACTAATCGACTTCACAATAAAATCCCTGAGGGATGTCGTATTGCGCGACATCCCCTTTTTTCGTCTTGTGCTTTCCTTGTTTCGATGGAGAATTCCTCCTGACCCTAAATTTGAGCTTTAGGACAGACGAAGTGAGCGGATGTTTACCCAATGTCTATCCGCTTGAGAACGATTGACATTTTTGAATATGCATCTGTTGCCAGTGTCTTTACCCGTGTCACTCTGCGAGGATCTCCCAGAAGCCATTGCGGTTCGCTCCGATTCTCTTGATTATTCCTTTGTTTTTTAGCCCAGACAGGATGCGCTCCGCTTGCCGAGGCTTCATTCCGAGTTTCTCTGCCAATTTGACGGCGGTGATCCGATTGTCAGCCTTTATGTACTCTAGAGCCTGGGTCTCGCCTTTGTTCAGTCCGTGGCCGCGTCCTGTTTCTTCAACAGAATGCTCTTGGTGTTCCACAAGGGTGTCGAGTATTTCCTGAAGCATGAAATCAATGAATGGTTGGCTGTCTCCTTTTGACGAACTTTGGTATATCGCATTATAATAGTCTTGCTGGTGTGTATAGACCATGTTTTCGATGGGCAGGTGCTCGAAAATCGGATTCAGTTTTCCGAGAATGAGGGATTGCCATAGCCTCCCTGTCCGTCCGTTACCGTCGGAAAACGGATGAATGAATTCGAACTCGTAGTGGAACACGCAACTTCGTATAAGTAAATGGTCGGACGATGACCGCAGCCATGCGAACAAGTCTTCCATCAAATCCTTTACCCTTTCCGCCGGCGGAGCGACGTGTATGATATTTGTCCCATCAAAGACCCCAACTCCTTTTTTTCTGAATATTCCGGCGTCGTCAATCAATCCGCACATCATTGAGAGGTGAGCTTTTAGAATATCCTCTATGGAAAATGGGTCGAGCGAGTTGTATAACTCGTATGTTTTGAGAGCGTTCCTTACTTCGAGAATCTGTCTTTGCGGGGCTATGACGGTTTTCCCTTCCAGAATGGCTGTCACATCACCTTCAGAAAGACTGTTCCCTTCAATCGCCAGGGAGGAATGTACGGTTTTGATACGGTTGGCTTTCCGTAGCATTAATGAGTCCATCCGCTCCATTCGTATGGAATAGCGCTCTATTTGTGCGGAGATCTCTGCGATCAGGTTGATGGCTTTTGCGGAGACTGTGAAAGGAGGTGTGTACATGTTTTTCGTGTTATTCCGTCATTTATTCCGTCATTCATTCCGTCATTTATTAACCTGGGAACCATTATCGGCGTAGGCTACTTGACAGTAAATGATGATTAATTCCAGCGCTCTTGTACGGATACGGATCAGATTACCTTCCAAATCCGCCGGGCGACTCCAAATATAGCGAATTTTCGCCAAACCCGCATGCAAAACGTATGTCGGGCTGCTTGGGGTATTCTTGAATATGTCTGCTCGGAATGTCTGTGACGGGGTTCGCCTGTGAAAAAAGGGTGTCACTCCTAGTAATAAATATGTTTTCAAGCCCCCGGCAGGGGGTACTCCATAACACAACGACAAATATATGGGTTTAATTTGTCATAAACAAGATTTTTCTGCAAGAAATCGTCGAAAAACAGGCAAAAATCCATTTGTCACTAGGAGTAACATGTTTAACATTTTATTAACTAATTATCCTTTATGAAAAAGTTTTTTAGATTGGTTTCGATGTTGGCCGTAGCTGGTCTGACATTCGCGTACACCAGCTGTACGGACTACTCTGAGGACATCAACAAGGTGGACGGCCGGGTTGACGATGTCCAGAGTCAGTTCGACGCTTTCAAGAGTGCGACGAACGCGTCTATCGAGAAGATCAACGGCCTTATCGCCGACCTTCAGACGACCGTCGCGACGCTTGAGACAAAAGAGGACCACAAGAAGGACGTTGACGCCCTCAACGAGCTTATCAATGGTCTTAAGACAGACGCCTCAACCTTGAAAGGCAGGGTTGAGGCCATTGAGAAGGATCTTCCTAACTACGTTAAGAAGACAGATCTCGACAAGACCCTTGAGAGCTATGTGAAGGTAGCGGACTTCAACACGACGATCGGTGGGATCACAGGCCGCCTTGATGCTATCGAGGGCAAGATCTCCAAGTATGACGGCTATGAAACGCAGATTTCAGGCATACTTGAAGACATCAAAGGCCTGAAGACCTCCGTTAAGGACGCGAGCGATAAAGTGATTGGTCTCCGTACGGATGTTGACGATCTCAAGTTAGCCCTCAAAGGTTTCGAAAAAGAAGGCTCCGTTCAGTCCAAGTTCGATGCTGTTGCTGATTCCTTGAAGAATAAGCTTGACATCGCAAAGTTCAAGGCTGAGTTCGACATGTATTTTGAGGATGAGTTTAAGGGAGCTTTCAATACAGCCATCGGGCTTTCCTGCAAGGAGGATGGTGATGTTTATAAAGCTATTCATGAGGCCCTTGACCCTGCTGTTAAGGGCCTTGGCGAGAGGATCGACAACCTCAGCGACGCACTTGATGAGGTTCTCGGCATCGTTCTGAACCGCATCCAGAGCGTCGTGTTCGTCCCTGAGTTCGACGACATGAACGCTACAGTGCATTACTATTACGTGGGCTCAGGTTCCACCAAGAAGCCGGTCTCAAACGAGAAGATTGTAGAGGCGTCATTCGACGTTTATCCTGCGAAGCTTGCCGAGACTGTCACAAATGCCAACGCTTCTGTTGTCGCTGTTGCGGTAGGCACCCGTGCCAATAAAGCAGTGGAGGCTGATGAGACTATCATTACGCCAGATGCAACCATCAAGGGCCGTATTAATGTTAAGGCCAAGTTCACTACTGATGTGGATTGTGACCTCGCGACCGGCAAGGTTTCGTTCGCCATCTCTCTGCGTGTAAATGAAAACGCCGAGGAGACTATCAATGGCAATAAGGTTGAGACCGGCAACTACATTGAGTCTTCATTCGTAGGTGTCAAGCTTGCAAATGACTGTGATCTTACAAATGCTTATTGCATCTATGATTTCACCAACCACAAGGAGATTACCGCTGCTGAACTCGCTACAGAGAAGGCGTGGTCTGTTTCTGATGCCGATGCATTATTCAAACCATTTGAGAAGTATGAGATCGGGCTTAAGTTTGGCACCGAATATAAGACTATCCAGAAAGCCGCTGAATATCTTAACGTCACTGAAGATAAGATCACTCCTGCGCTTTCTCAAAAAGCGACATACTACAACAAGTCAAACGCCTCAACCCCGGCATTCAGCAAGTACTATACGTTGACTAATTTTGCCAATGCCGAGCAACTTAAGGATTACTCCATCACGATGACGGCTGAATCAAAGAAGGTTGCCGAACTTGCTAACTCTGTAGGTTCTTCCTGCAAGAACGAGATCACCGCGAAAGTGAACGGAGTCAAGATTGACAACATCAGCAAGACCATCTCTTACAAGATTGTCAACAGAAAGGCTACCATCACTATCGATCCTTACACAGTTGCGTGGACTTACGACAATGCCGTCAAGCTCTCCACCGCTCCTACAGCGTCGGATCCTGATTGGAAAGCGTATGTTAAGCCGATCGACAAGACTTTCGCGGAAGTCCTCAACGAGCTTAATGCTAAGCTTACCTATAATTATGATGAGACGAAGGATGATCCGGCTTTGAAGCTTGACTTGAAGAAGGTCCTTCTTGAGGCTGACGGTGTGACTAAACGTACACCTACCGCTCGCGCTGGATACAATGTGAATGACAATGTTCGTGGAGAAGTCTTGACAGATGCTCCTGTACTTGACATTGACCCTCTTGCATTTATCAATGGTAAACTCGCTTCTGTAAGTATAACAAACTATAAGAAATGGTTTACCGGCAAGACTTACGAGCTTGTCAACACCTATGCGAATCCGGCTACTTACACCGATGTCGAAGTCACAATGAAGTTGACTCTCGGCCTCTGTCCTGAAAGCCAGGGGAACATTCCGCTTGGAAATACCGAACTTGTGTTCAAGCCGGGTCAGGCTACAGAGAACACCCTTGCCAAGGATCCTGTAAAGGAGGCTTTCGCTACTGTTCCTGCAGGAGCATTTGAGAATGAAGCACAGTTCAAGAAATCTCTTACTGACTGGTTCGAGTATAACGAAAAACCTGGCATTGCCGCAGACGCTCCACAATGGAATGCTATCCGCCCTAAGGTATTGCGGCGCACTGATGTCAACTCTAAGGCGACTCTCATTTCTCCGGAATGGACATTGCTTGTACCGTTCGATGGTGCCAAGTCTTACATCCGTCTTTCACAGGCAGATGTCACATCTTTCAACAACACCTACGAGTTCGAGACTGCATTCCAGACATGGTATGGTCCTAAGTACACGTTCAAGGGTACTGGTTCCATCAAGCCGGTAGCTTATAAGTTGGATTACCATCGTGATCTCGTTTCGATTGACGAGAACAATAACGCTTCTGTCACACTGAAGGGAAAGAAGGACGCCTCTACCGGTGACATCTTTAAGATTCTCACGGATGATCTCAGCAAGTATTTCAGTCTTACCGGCGAAGGCTTTGGCGCTGCCAGCACGGATCTCAAGGTTGTTTACTCGGTTGTGACTGTGGCTGATGCCGCGAAGGGTTATGATCACATCCCGACTGTGTCCGGAGCCCCTAAGGCAGTGGCTTCTGACGGAGGCATCGAAAAGGAAGACATAGATTGGGATATCTACACCGCTCGTGACCTTAAGGTTAAGGCTACCCTTACCTACGGCGGAAAGGAGATTGATTCCAAGGAACTCACCCTTAAGATTGATGATCCTATCTCTTTCAAGACTGATGTTGAGGGTAACATTTATGCTGAGAAGAGAGAGCCTTATCAGAAGGTAGAAGTGAATCTGTGGAAACATCTCGTTGTCAACTCAATCCTTTCTCCTGAGTATAACCAGCTTAATCAGGGCGCCGCACTTGCGGCCACATCAGAGTTCCCTTACGCTTCTGATGTATGGCAGTCTAAAGCTCAGGCTGGTTATGATCTGGCTCTTGAATTTGAGTTGGTTGAAGAAAGTGTCAAGGTAGGTGGTGTTGCGACACCTCTTCCAAGCACCAAACTTGTGTTTGACGCCAAGAAGGGTACTTTGACCTACAATGATGATTCCGCTCACATGGTCAATGATGTTGAGGCTGTGGTTAAGGTTACCCTTAAGCACAAGTTCAACTACGACAACAAGAATCCGAAGCAAGGTGAGGATTATCTCTACATCACTGTGAGGTTCACCGAGAACTAATCGACTTCACAATAAAATCTCCGAGGGATGTCGCATTGCGCGACATCCCCTTTTTTCGTCTTGTGCTATCCTTGTTTCGGAGAATTCCTCCTGACCCTAAATTTGAGCTTTATGACAGACAAAGTGAGCGGATGTTTACCCAATGTCTATCAGCTTGTTGACGATGGATAAACTTTTGTAATCTTTTGATATATTTTGCAGATTGGAAAAAATGTCGTAATTTAGCATCGCCAATTGTGCAAATTTATATTCAATAATATTATGAAACGTATTTTCGCGATTCTTGCAAGCACTGCGCTTGTTGCTTCTCTGTCCGTAGCGAACGCACAGAAGAAGGACTTTGATCCTTATTGGTTTATGCAGCTTCAGGGTGGTGCCGCCCACACGGTTGGTGAGACTTCGTTCGGCGATCTGATCTCTCCTTCCGCCGCTGTTTCATTCGGCTACCAGTTCTCTCCTGTTTTCGGAGCCAGACTTAATGTCAACGGCTGGCAGGCTAAAGGTGCTGTGAATGGCCCTACGACTGTCTATAAGTTCAATTATATTGAAGGTGCGGCTGACCTCATGGTCGATGTCGCCTCGATCTTCGCCGGCTACAAGTTCGACAGGACCCTCAATCCGTACATCTTCGGTGGAGTTGGTGTCAATTACGCTTTCAATAACGATGAGGCAAATGACAATTTTGACAGATTCGTTGACGGCTATCTTTGGCAGGACAACAAGGTGTCTCCTGCTTTCAGGACAGGTGCCGGTCTCAACATCCGTCTCACTGACGCCATTGCTCTCAACCTCGAAGGCAACTGCAGTTTCCTTGACGACCACTTCAACTCAAAGAAGGGCTCCAAGGCTGACTTCCAGATCAAGGCTGTCGCCGGTCTTACATTCAGCTTCGGAAAGGCTAAACCAGCCCCTGCGCCAGTCCCTGTTCCAGCCCCTGCGCCGGTTGTTAAGCCAGAGCCGGAACCAGAGCCGGTCGTAGAGGAGAAGGTTGAGGTTGTTCCGGCGTTCGAGTCGCTCTCACGCAACATCCTCTTCGTGATCAACAAGTGGGACATTCGTGACAGCGAGCAGCTCAAGATCGACGAGGTTGTCGAGGCCCTTAAGGCAAATCCTGACACCAAGGTCCGTGTTTCTGGTTACGCTGACAAGGCCACCGGTACAGCCAAGAGAAACAAGTTCCTCTCCGAGAAGAGAGCCGAGGTTGTCGCTCAGGCCATCGTGAACGCCGGCATCGACAAGGACAGGATCATCACTGAGTACTTCGGTGACACTGTCAATCCATTCGAGACTCCGGAGGAGAACCGTGTTGCTGTCTGCCTCGTTAAATAATTGTGGCGCGGTAATTGAATATACAAAAAGGCTGGGTTTCAAACCCCGGCCTTTTTTGAGAAATAATCAACAGTTAGTTAATAATTTCTATTTATTATGAGAATTGTACGTGTTACAGGCAGGGAGATCCTTGATTCAAGAGGAAACCCTACAATTGAGTGCGAAGTTGAACTCGAATCAGGCATCATCGGAGTCGCTTCCGTTCCATCTGGCGCTTCTACCGGTGAGAACGAGGCTCTTGAGCTTCGTGACGGCGACCCTAAACGCTACGGCGGAAAGGGCGTCCTCAAGGCTGTCGCCAACATCAATGAGAAGATCGCTCCGGAGATCATCGGTATGTCCTGCCTTGAGCAGAGGGCTATCGACGAGGCTATGATCAAGCTCGACGGCACTGCTACAAAGAGCAACCTCGGTGCTAACGCCATCCTTGGTGTTTCCCTCGCTGTAGCTCACGCTGCCGCCAACTATCTTGACATTCCGCTTTACCGTTACATCGGCGGGACCAACGGCCACGTGCTTCCTATCCCTATGATGAACATCATCAACGGTGGTGCTCACTCTGACGCTCCTATCGCTTTCCAGGAGTTCATGATCCGTCCGGTAGGTGCCAAGAGCATCGCTGAGGGCGTAAGAATGGGCGCTGAGGTGTTCCATGCTCTCCAGAAGGTTCTTAAAGGCCGCGGACTCTCCACCGCTGTCGGTGACGAGGGTGGTTTCGCTCCGGCCCTCAACGGCATCAACGACGCTCTTGACTGCATCATGCAGGCCATCGAGAAGGCCGGTTACAAACCAGGTGCTGACGTGACCATCGCGATGGACTGCGCCGCTTCCGAGTTCTGCTTCAAAGAGGGCGACAAGTTCTTCTACGACTACAAGCAGCTCAAGACCGGTCTTGCTAAGGATCCGGAGGGAAAGAAACTCTCTACCGAGGAGCAGATCGCTTACCTTGAGGAACTCATCACCAAGTACCCTATCGACTCCATCGAGGATGGCCTCAGCGAGGAAGACTGGGAAGGCTGGGTTAAGCTCACCGCCGCTATCGGTGGCAAGTGCCAGCTCGTAGGTGATGACCTCTTCGTGACCAACACCAAGTACCTTGAGAAGGGTATCAAGATGGGCGCCGGCAACTCAATCCTCATCAAGGTCAACCAGATCGGTTCCCTGACCGAGACCCTCGACGCGATCGAGATGGCTCACCGTCACGGCTACACCACCGTCACCTCTCACCGTTCCGGCGAGACCGAGGACACCACGATCGCTGACATCGCTGTCGCTACCAACAGCGGCCAGATCAAGACCGGTTCCCTCAGCCGCACCGACCGTATCGCTAAGTACAACCGTCTCATGAAGATCGAGATCGAGCTCGGCGAGACCGCACAGTATGGCTACAAGAAGCTCAAATAATTTTTGAATATATTTTAAGGGATATATCAAAAAGTCTGAATAAAGGCGGGTCTGATGTCAAAATCAGCCCGCTTTTTTGTCATTTGGAAGAATTTGTGTAAATTTGGCTTGGATTTTTCAGCAGTTGGATTTCGCCGCGTGAGCGGTATGTTAACAACCATATTCAAAGATGGCAGATAATAATAACATAGGTTACATTTCCCAGGTCATCGGGCCGGTCGTCGATGTCCATTTTGACGTGACTGATGAGGAAGCGCAGCTTCCGCGCATTCACGATGCGCTTGACGTCGACAGGGGTGAAGGCCGAAAGCCTTTGGTCATTGAGGTTCAGCAGCACATCGGTGAGGACACCGTAAGATGCGTCGCGATGGACTCGACGGACGGCCTGAGGCGCGGAATGAAGGCTGTGAACACCCACGCTCCGATCTCTATGCCTACCGGGGCGCAGATCAGAGGACGTGTGATGAACGTTGTCGGGGATTCCATCGACGGTCTCGGCAACTTGAACGAGGATAATTCCTTGCCTATTCATCGCGAGCCTCCTAAGTTCGAGGACCTGAAAACTTCGCAGGAGGTTCTCTACACTGGAATCAAGGTCATCGACCTTCTGGAACCTTATCTGAAAGGTGGGAAGATCGGCCTTTTCGGTGGCGCCGGTGTGGGCAAGACGGTGCTTATCAAGGAACTCATCAACAACATCGCCAAGAAACACAACGGATTCTCTATCTTCGCCGGAGTGGGGGAGCGTACCAGAGAGGGTAACGACCTGCTTCGTGAGATGATCGAGTCCGGGGTAATCAAATACGGTGACGAGTTCGTGAAGTCGATGGAGGAAGGCCATTGGGATCTTTCCAAGGTTGACCGCAAGGAACTTGAAAAGTCTCAGGTGGCGATGGTGTTCGGCCAGATGAACGAACCGCCGGGAGCACGTTCTTCCGTGGCTCTTTCCGGACTGACCCTCGCTGAGTCTTTCCGAGACAGCGACAAGGGGGACGGCCCGAGGGACATCCTGTTCTTCATCGACAACATATTCAGGTTCACTCAGGCTGGCTCCGAGGTGTCCGCCCTTCTTGGTCGAATGCCTTCCGCCGTGGGGTATCAGCCGACGCTTGCCACGGAGATGGGCCAGATGCAGGAGCGAATCACCTCGACGAAGAATGGCTCAATTACTTCTGTTCAGGCGGTTTACGTGCCTGCCGACGACTTGACCGACCCTGCTCCTGCAACTACATTCTCGCACCTTGACGCGACCACCGTGCTCAGCAGAAAGATCACTGAGTTAGGAATATACCCGGCTGTGGATCCTCTGGAATCGACTTCCAGAATCCTCGACCCGAACATCGTCGGGCAGGATCATTACGACATCGCCCAGAGGGTTAAGCAGATCCTTCAGAGGAATAAGGAACTTCAGGACATAATCGCCATCCTCGGCATGGACGAACTTTCGGACGAGGACAAACTGACGGTGAACCGTGCCCGTCGTGTGCAGAGGTTCCTGTCGCAGCCGTTCGCTGTGGCAGAGCAGTTTACGGGCGTGCCTGGCGTGATGGTGGACATTCAGGACACGATCGACGGCTTCCGCAGAATCCTTGACGGAGAGGTCGATTACCTGCCGGAGCAGGCGTTCCTCAATGTCGGCACCTTGGACGATGCGATAAAGAAGGGTGCGTCGATTCTTGCTCAAGCTAAGTAAGTAAGAATATACTAATTAGGAATATGTCAGAGAAAACTTCAGAGTTGGTTTTGGATGTCATTTCCCCTGAAAGGACGTTGGTTCATGCGGTGGTGGATTCTGTGGAACTTCCCGGCACGAAAGGTCGTTTCGAGGTTCTGAAGAATCACGCTGCGCTGATCTCCTCGCTGGAGAGGGGGCGTGTGGTTTTCCGTACCGGCGAGAAGACTGAAAGTGTGGACATTTCCTCTGGCTTTGTGGAAATCAATGACAATCACGTTGTCGCATGCGTGGAACTGTGATGAGAAAGTGGATCTACATATTCATTTGTCTTTTGCTTCCGTTGACTTTGATGGCTGGGGAACGGTCGCGGTGGTTCGACAAGCTCACCAACCGCGATGGTGAACTCGTCGCCACGCTGACTGAGCTTTCTTCTCCGGTCGCTGAGTCGCCCTCCCCGGTCGCTGAGCCTGCCGAAGCGCTCGTGGTTCGACAGGCTCACCAACCGGTTCCAGAGCCACAATCTTCGGACACTGAGCTTGCCGAAGTGTCGGAGGTTCGACAGAGCTCACCAACCGTGGTTCGACAGGGCTCACCAACCTCCAAGGCCTTCGACATGGATGAATATCTCTACGGCCATGTTCGCGACTCCTATGAGTGGCATATCACCACGGTGAATGGACATCACGTCAGCATCCCGCTGCTGGTGATCGTCAAAAGCAAGATCGGGAACGGATTCCACATCTTCAGTTCCAAGCATTTGGAGCACGGGGAATATGAAGGTTTCCACATCGCGCCCTCCGGCAGCAAGTACGAGAGCAAGATAGTCGAGCGGGCCGCGGACGGTTCTGAGGTCAGGCCTTGGGACTTTTCCATCACCAAGAACGTGTTCGGTCTGATGATCAACTGTGCCCTGCTGTTGTTCATTGTGCTCGGTACCGCCAAGTGGTACAGGAAACACGATGCCCGTGAGGAAGCCCCGAAAGGCGGAGTAGGCCTCATGGAGATGCTTGTGACGATGATCGAGGACGATGTCATCAAAAGCTGCGTGGGAGAGGACTACAAGAGGTACTCGCCATACCTGCTGACAGCGTTCTTTTTCATATTCATAAACAATCTGATGGGAATCGTGCCGTTCTTCCCTGGTGGGGCGAACATCACGGGAAACATCGCTGTGACGCTTGTGCTGGCACTGTTCACATTCTTCATCGTCAACATATTCGGTAACAAGCATTATTGGAAGGACATCCTTTGGCCGGACGTGCCGACTTGGCTGAAAGTGCCGCTGCCGCTGATGCCGGCTATTGAGATCATTGGCATATTCACAAAGCCTTTCAGTCTGATGGTCAGGCTTTTCGCCAACATCCTTGCGGGGCACTTCATGATCCTGGGAGTTGTGGCCGTCATCTTCCTGACCGCTGAGTTGGGAGCGGCTTTGAACGGTAGCCTTACGGTCGTGGCTGTGCTGTTGGGCGTGTTCATGGATTGCCTTGAGTTGCTGGTGGCTTTCATTCAGGCCTACGTGTTCACTATGCTGTCAGCGGTCTTCATTGGACTGTCGCGGCAGAAACCGGAAACCTCGGAATAATTTGGAATATTCAGAATAATTAATTTAAAATCATAGAATTATGTTACTTTCTACAATGTTGCTTCAGGCCCTTTCTCTTGGTAGAGTAGGTGCGGCTCTTGGTGCTGGTTTGGCTGCATTCGCGGCTGCTTTCGGTATCGGTAAGATCGGTACGGCTTCCCTTGAGGCCGGTGCGCGCCAGCCGGAGAAGGCTGACCACTACAGAATGACGGCCATCATTGTCAGCGCCCTCATCGAGGGAGCATGTCTGTTTGCCATCGTTGTTTGTCTTATCGCGAAATAGCAAATGTCACTCATCACTCCTGATTTCGGATTGCTTGTCTGGATGACGCTGATCTTCGGCATCGTCTTCTTTGTGCTGGCGAAGTGGGGCTTCCCTATGATCACCGGTTCGGTCGAGAAGAGGGCGAAGAGGATCAATGATTCCATCAAGGCGGCTAAGGAAGCGGAGGAGAAACTCCGCAATCTGGCCGGGGAACAGTCACGGATGATCGAGGAGACCAGGCAGGAGCAGAGCCGGATTCTGAAAGAGGCCGCCGCCTCAAGGGACAGTATCGTCGAACAGGCGAAGGTGCAGGCTCGGGAGGAGGCCGCCAGAATTCTGGATCAGGCCCGTACCCAGATCGCAGCCGAGAAGGAGAGCGCTTTGCGGGATGTCCGTAAGGATGTCGCAATGGTCGCCGTCAGCGTGGCGGAGAAGGTGCTGAAAAAGAGCCTTTCAGACGTTGACGGGCAGTCCGCTCTTGTGGAGAGGTTGGTGGATGAGATTTCCTCGTCTAAGGACTTGAAGAATTGATGCAGGCCTGGTCCCTGAGCTTGTGGTTCGGCAGGCTCACCAACCATGGTTCGACGGAGCTCACCAACCATCGAAGGGATTGCCGCTTCGACAGGCTCAGCGACCGCAGGAACAGAGAAAGAATTAGTATTATGAACACAGGTATTATCGCGACACGTTATGCCACCGCGCTTCTGAAGCTGGTCGATGAGACCGGCTCCGGTGAGGCGGTTGCGGCTCAGGTGCAGGTCATAGAGAAGGCTCTCGGCGAGTTGCCTGACTTCCGGCGTGCAGTGGATGATCCTGCGGTTTCGGCCGCTAAGAAACTTTCGCTTTTTGAGGCGGCTTTGTCCTCTTCGGTCGCTGAGCTTGCCGAAGCGACTGTGGTTCGACAAGCTCACCAACCGGTCACTGAGCTTGCCGAAGTGGCCGTGGTTAGGCAAGGCTCACCAAACATCGAAGTGACCGGTCTTGCACCCGACCTGCAAAAATTCCTTGAACTCCTGCTCCGCAACGGCCGCATCAGTGACGTGCGCCTAATTTTCACGACATTCATTACTGAATATTACCGCTCACGTCACATCAAACGCGCCCGGCTTGTGGTCGCTGACCCCGCACTGCTGGACCCTGAGCCTGCCGAAGGGGCCGAGCCTGTCGAACCACGGTTGGTGAGTCCAGCCGAACCACGGTTGGTGAGCCCCGTCGAACCACCGACTTTGGAGTCCTGCCTGCGTGACCTGATCGAAAAGCGGACCGGCTGCCGATTGATCCTCAAGACCGAGGTCAACCCGTCCTTGATAGGCGGTTTCATCTTCGAGGTCGAGGATACGGTTCTGGATGCCAG
>CAKULN010000067.1 GCA_934667175.1 uncultured Bacteroidales bacterium
CGACCGGAAACACCATGTAGGTAAGCACGCAGAAACATCCGCACGGCTCGGTCACTGAGCCTGTCGAAGTGACTGAGCCTGTCGAAGTGATCGGGACTGTCGAAGTGATCGGGACTGTCGAAGTGATCGAGCCCATCGAAGTGACTGAGACCGTCTGGTCGCTTCGACAAGCTCAGCGACCGGGACCGTCCGGTTGGTGAGCCTGTCGAACCATAAGGACGGTCACATCGAAAGCGGAATAGAGCCAGCGGAGACTAATTCCAAAATTTTGGTCCACCGTGCAAAATTTTGGAATTAGTCTCCGCTGACTGATACACATCTTCAATCAGCCCAGCAAAGCAGAGTTAGTATAATCCTCCATTGATGGAGATGACCTGCCCGGTGATGTAGGCGGAATCCGGAGAAGCGAGGAAACCGACGAGGGCGGCGACCTCCTCCGGCTTGCCGAAACGGCGGGCCGGGATCTGAGACTTAAGCGAAGCCTCGTCAAGGCCTTCGACCATGTCGGTCTCGACAAAGCCCGGAGCAACAGCGTTGACGGTGATCTTCCTCGGAGCAAGTTCCTGGGCCAGAGCCTTTGTGGCAGCAATCAGGCCACCTTTGGCAGCGGAATAGTTAGTCTGGCCCGGAAGTCCTTTGAGGCCCGACAGAGAAGTCATGTTGATGATGCGACCGTTGCGGTGCGAAACCATCGGCTGAAGGAACGGACGGGTGACGTTGTAGAAGCTGTTCAGATCCGTGGACACCACCTTAAACCAATCCTCAGGCTCAAGCCAAAGCAGAAGGTTGTCCTTCCGCACACCGGCATTATTCACCAGCACCTCCACATAAGCATCGGGATGGCTTTCCTGCCAATCAGTTATCGCCTTGACGGACGCCTCGGTGTCCGCGACATCGAACTTCAGCAGTTCACCGCTGCCGCCGGCATCCTGAACCAGACGCAAAGTCTCCCGCGCCGCCGCATCATTCGAGACATAATTGATAATGACACAAAACCCCATCTGAGCAAGTTTCACACAGACCGCCCGGCCGATTCCCCGGCTTCCTCCGGTCACAAAAGCATATTTCGACATAAGATATTCAAAATTAATTTCAGTGCAAACATACGCAATAATTCTTCATCGTCATAAAATGATAATCATAAAATGACGATGAGACTGTTGTTTTTTAACGGTTATTCAGTTGGATGGGAAGCGACAGAATCAGCGGAGGGCAATGAAATCCCTGCCGAGGATCTCGCGGCAGGTGAGGGCGGAGGTCATGGAGACGCCGAGGAGACCGTGGAGGTTGAGGCTCTGGCCGGTGAAAAGGAGGTTATCCAAAGGGGTGCGAGGCGAAAGGACAGTGCGCAGAGGGGTTTCCCAATTATGTCGGATGCCGAAAGCGGAGCCTTGGGGTGTGAAAGTGTAGCGGGAATATGTCAAAGGGGTGCTGGTGTAGGCCCTCTCAATGCTGTCTTCCAACCACGGCAATCGTTGTTTTACCAAGCCAAGGCACTCTTGGAGTTTCTCACGCTTTGCCTGTTCATAGGATTCTCCCTTAACCATAGAAAAAGGCATAGGGCTCATCAGATCCAGATGCGTCACACCACCATGCGCCTCAGGATAAAAATAGACCATAACCGAGTCGGTGACTGACGGATCCGAATGCCAAAGATCGATGCCTTCACGATGAATGAATATGTTCCCGTCGGTACACATCGGGGCTCCTGGCTTCAGACAGATGTTTGCGGTAAACACCCCGAAAGTGTTGTCCAAATCGGAGATTCTCTCCTTGTAAACCTTCCGAAGGCCGTCAGAGATAAGTCCAAGGGTCACGGCCGGATGAGCGTCGGAAATCACCCAGTCGGCCTTCAATGTCTCAGAATCGTTCACTTCCACCTCGGAAACCTTGCCGCACACGGCTTTAATCGAAGTGACCTTGGCGTTGGTCCTGACAGTGCCGCCCATAGAGGTGATGGAATCCACCATCCGATGGGCAATCTGGTCTCCCCCACCGTCCAACTTCCAAGCACTTTGAATAAACGAATTATTGATCTGGGCGAACACGTACAACGGCAGGGACTCCAGAAGTTCCATCCGCATGAACGCCCCGCTGAGAACCTGACGCAGGAGAGGATCCGCTATCGTGGAGCGAAGATATTCATAGGCGCTGCGACCCAGAAGGTCATTCATCTCGACGCTGTCGCCCTCAAAGATATTGAATATGTCGTCTCCGACCTTTTGGAGGAAGCGGGCATATCCCTTAAGATTGTTTCTTTCCGCAGGGAAACGCTCACCAAGACGCTCTACGAAACGATCGTGGCCCGAAGCCAGAGGGAAACTTTGCTTCCCGATGACAATCTCATCAACACAATCAGGGTCTATCCGCCTCCATGGCAGATCCATCAATCCGAAATATTCAAAGAAAGGACGTAAGGACTGGCCTTCGCCGAGGCCTCCTACATAATGCAGCCCTGTGTCGAACACATGTCCACCGCGCCTGAAGGACTGAAGGCAGCCACCAGGTTTGGCGGCCTGTTCCAGAATCGTCACCCGGAAGCCTTTCCTGGCCAGAATGTAGCCACATTCCAGTCCGCCAAGGCCGCTTCCTATGATGATGACGCTTTTTTCCACCTTAATATTCAGATAACATTCTGTCTTTCCACTCTTGGAAGAAAGCTGGACCGACAGGGTCGAACTCACCGTTCTCAGTAGTAAACAGTTGAACGGTCGAAGCCCTGAGAATCAAGTCGTTGTCTTTCTCGTTACGGATTTCGTAGTCAAAGCAAAGTTTGGCCCCCTCGGCAGGTTTCCAAGTGATTGTCACAAGAAGTGTGTCATCCACGGTCGCAGCGCGGAGGAAACGGACCTGAAGGTCGTAAATCGGAGCGTAGTAGCCGTGCTCGCTGATCTGGAGATAACTGATTCCGTAGCGATGGCCGAAAGCCTCACGGGCATCCTCAAGGTACTTGATGTAGTTCCCGTGCCAGACCATCCGAATCGGATCGACCTCCGAGAATCTGACCTTGACACGAACTGTCTCGCTGATGTCCGACATATTACAAATTCTTGATTATCAATGTGGAGTTGGTGCCACCGAAGCCGAACGAATTGGAGAGGAACACATCGAAATGCCTGGAGATCCTCTCGGCCGGGATCAGAAGTCTTGCGGAATCCTCGTCCGGATTCTCGAAATTCAGATTCGCGGCGATGAAGTCGTTCTTCATCATAAGCATCGAGTAGATCACCTCGCTGGCTCCCGCCATCCACATCTCGTGGCCGGTCTGGGACTTGGTGCTGGTCACCGGCACGGTCCTGTCACCAAAAACAGAGGCTATGGCCTTTGCCTCGTTGGCGTCCCCGACATGGGTGGAAGTGGCGTGGGCGTTGATGTACCCGATCATATTCCTGTCAATTCCGGCTTGCCTGACCGCCATTTCAAGAGAGCGTCTCGGGCCGTCCACATTCGGGGTGGAGATGTGGTCGCCGTTGCCGGAGAATCCGTAGCCAAGCACCTCGCCGTAGATCCTCGCTCCCCTGCGGACAACGGACTCGTAGCTTTCAAGGATAACCGTGGCCGCGCCGCCGCTCGGCACAAGTCCGTCACGGTCACGGTCGAAAGGACGGCTGGCCTTCTCAGGCTCGTTTTCCCTGACAGAGAACGCTGAGATGCCGTCGAATGAAGCGACCGCATAAGGATGAACCTCCTGTGCTCCACCACAGACAACCATCTCCTGAAGGCCGTGCTGAATCAGAAGCGAGCCAAGTCCGATGGCGTGCGAACCGCTGGCGCAAGCTCCCGACACGGTCAGGTTCATTCCCTTGAGCCTGAATATGCAGTCGAGGTTCATCGTCACAGTCGAGTTCATCGACTGGAAGATCGCTCCCGAGCCGCACATCATCGTGTCTTTCTTCTCACGGATGATGTCCACGGACTCGATAACGGGGAGAGCCGAGGAATCGTTGCCATAAAGGAGTCCGACCTCGTGCGAGGCGAGATATTCCTCATCCACTCCGGCGTCACGGAGAGCGTCCCTCGTGGCGCAATAGGCGAATTTGGCCTGCTGGGGCATGAACACCCTCTGGGAACGGCTCAGTTCCTTCTTGAGGTCAGGGACTTCCACCTTGCCGGTCAATGCCGAGCGGAAACCGATCTCCTTCCTTTCCGGATCGAAGACTATCCCGGACTTTCCCTCATAGAGGGAATCGCGGACCTCGTCCAAAGTCTTTCCAAGGCATGACCAGATGCCCATTCCTGTTATCACGACCCTATTCATGGCTTCTCTCAAAACAATTGTCTACAGGATTTGAATATATTCCAAGGAATATGTCCATCAGCACCTCCGGCTCATCGACATCGTATTTCTCCAGTTTCTTCAGATGGTGCAGGAACCGCTCTTTCTGCTCCTCGGTGTATTTCCCGCCCTTGAACTCGTGCTTTCCGAAGCGGATGTCATGGGCGATGAAGTTGTTGGGAGTCAGCCTGTAGCCGGCGTGGATCCGGCGGTCAAGAAGCTTTGCAACCTCACGGTTATATTCAATGCCGGGAAGTGCGTCGTAGGCCATCAGGTCCTGCTCGGTGACCATCGGGCAGAACGTCAGATGCACGTCGCCCTTGAAAGAGGTGATGCCGGAAAGGATGCTGGAAAGGTCCTCGCCCTGCTTCTTGACGTATTTCTCTGACCTTGATTGGTAAAGTTCAAGTGCCTTCATGTAGTCGCAGGTCTCCCATTCGTAAGAGATGGAGAGCGGAACGATGTTCAGTTCGGACAATGCCTTGATCTTGTCCTCCCGCTTGCTGATTCCGAACATCTTGATGATTCCCTGGTCGGTAGCGTCGTTGCCGTCCTTGGTTCGGCCGTTCCTCTGCGCGATCCAGACGGATTCTCCCCTGTCCACAATGGTGTGCCTGATGTACTCGGACAGATGGACGGAAGATTTGTAGAAATCCTTCATGTTGCCTCCTCTCTCGACACGGAACATCTTGTTGGACTTGCCGATGTCGATCACCAGACTGGAACTCATCAGATTGGCGCCGAAAGTGATCTCGGATGTCTGAAAGCCGTGGACATGAAGGATGTTCTGAAGGACGGAGGCGTCAAGCATGATGTCCCTGTGGTTGGACACGAAAAGATAATGTCCGGCAGGATCCAGATTCTCGATTCCGGAGACCGTGTAGGATGTCATACTGCGCCTGACAATCTGCTCGTTGACGTACCACATGATCTGCTTCTGGAAGTCATACACTGTGCTGATGTTCCTCACAAGTCCACGCACATCCTCCACATTCCTGTCCGGGAAAGCGAACGAGGACAGCAGCGGGAACAAGTCGTTGTCCGCTATGCGGTGCATCGCGGCAGGGATCTCGTCGTCCCTGTAGGGTCTTATGTCGTCAAAGATGGTTTCGTCAATCATCATTTCTCAGCTCTTAAATCCACGAATTTCACTGGTTTGCGACTCTTGGCCGGGAAGAGTACCCTCTGGATTTCCTCCTTTGGATGAATCTCCACGTTCGGAGCCACACGAAGCCTTGAGCGGAACCTGTCCTTAAGGTCCTTGACCACGTCAAAGTCCGGTTCATTGGTCAGGCCGACCTTCACGATGACATCGTCGGTGCCGGCCTCTGTGTCCTGCACATAGACCACGTAGTTGGCCACGTAGTCCACATTGTCCAACACGTCATTGATGGACGGCGGATAAAGGGTCGTGCCCTTGAGTTTGATCATGTTGTTCTTGCGTCCCACCAAAGGCGTAAGGCGGTATGAGTTTCTTCCGCACCTACACCGCTCGACTCTCTTCGCCGCGATGTCCCCGGTACGGAAGCGCAGCAGAGGCATTCCCTCGACCCCAAGGGTGGTCACCACTATCTCTCCTTCCTCTCCGTCCGGAACAGGCATGTTGTCCTCGCCGATGATCTCCACGATGATCAGCTCAGGATGCACATGACCGCCCATCCCGTACTGACATTCCGAGAACGTGGCTCCCATCTCTGTCGATGAATATGTGGCATAGAGCTCCACATCCCATTTCTCCTTTATCTTCGAGCCGAGCAGGTTAAGCGAAAAGTCCTGGTTGCGGAGCCCTTCACCTATCCCGATGATCCTCTTCACGCTGGAGTTACGGTAGTCGATGCCGTGCTCCTCCGCGTACTGGATGAGACGGAGGATGAACGAAGGCACGCACATGATAGTGTCCGGCTTGATGCGCTGGATTGTGTCCCATTGAAGCTCAGGGACACCGTTGCCCACTCGGATGATTCCGGCACCCAACTCCCTGATGCCAAGGAAATAAGCGAGGCCAGCCATGAAGCGTTTGTCAATGGTCGTCATAAGCTGGACAACGTTGCCCGGATGCACTCCGGCGCACTCGAATGACTTCCTCTCATTGTAGGCAAGCCTTTGGAGATCCTTTTCCGTGCAGCAGAAGGTGACCGGATCCCCAAGTGTGCCGGAAGTGGTGATGTAGTCGATCACCTTGTTCCTCGGGACACACAGAAAGTCCTCGTTGTAGAGCTGGAGGTCCTTCTTTTCCGTGAACGGAATCTTGACAAGATCCTCAATATGGCGAATGGCGGAGACATCTATCCCGAAACGGGAGAACATCCTCTGATAATACGGGGAATTGGCCGCCAGATAATCCAGGGCTTCGCGCAGTTTCCCCTCTTGAAAGTCTTTGATGGCCTCCACTGGCTGGAATTCAATATCCTGTGTCATTTCAATAAGTCGAATATTATGCGAATTTAGGCAAAAACAGCGGTAAATCAAAATCTTATGGGCTTGACAGGGTGAAACGCCACTTATTGATTCAGTGGCAGTTACAAAAAGTTGCCGGTCAATTTCAGAGGGCAGCATTTACGAACACACTAATTAACAATCAATTACATCACACGCTTCTGACAAGCAGGGCATGGCTGAAACATCATCGAGGATCAGTCACCGCTGCCAGGAGCCGTTAAACTCTCAAACCAGTCCAGGAAAAGGGGAAGCCAGTCGGCTTGAGGGGAGGAGGCTCCGAAGCCATGGCCACCGGAGGGAAACTGAATATACTTGTGGGGAATTCGGGATTCTGTCAGGGCGCGGTCCATCACGACGGAGTTGCGGTAGTCTACGGTGGGGTCATCCAGACAGTTCACCAGAAACACCGGCGGCATGTCCGACGGGATGTCCAATTCCATTGAGAGCTTCCGCCTGAGAGAGGTGTCTTTCCTGTGCCGGCCCAGCAAGGCTGTACGGGAACGTTTGTGGACGATTGTCTCATCGGTCATGGTGACTACCGGATAGACGGAGACGATGAACGACGGACGCGAGGATATTCCTTGATCCTCAATCGCTTCCTCGCCGCTGTTCAGGGCGAGATGACCACCGGCCGAGAAGCCCATCACCCCGACCTTTGAAGGGTCGATGGAATATTCGGAAGCCTTCCGCCTCACTTCCAGCACTGCATCTCTAAGGTCGTCCAACGCATCGGGATAATGGTTCTGAGGAACTGCCATATTCCCGAAAAGGAAGTATCTCGTGCCGGCATGGCGGTAGTTAAGGACAAACGCCGTGAATCCGGCGTCCGCCAGTTTCCGCGCCACATCCGTTCCTTCTGTCTTTCGGGAAAGCCAATAGTAACTTCCGCCGGGACAGACTATCACGGCGGCGCCGTTGGCCTTGTCAGGTTCAGGGAAGAACGCTGTCAGTTTGCGCGCATGGGCATGAAGGCCGAACATCAGCACGGTCATCAGTGTCAGAATGGCTCGTCTCATGGCTCCAAGTGGAAATGAATATTATCGGGCAGGCAGGAGCAGTTCGAGGCCAGCAAGACGTTGTCCTCGTCCCTGTCGTAGGCATCCACCTGAATCTCAGGATGCATAAGGGCGAAGATCAAGGCGTACTCCCCTTGCCCGCAGTCATGGATCTCAAAATGACCACCTTGAGGCGTCTCCCGCAAAAACGCGACATCAGCCACACTGGCCAACGCCTTACGGCAGCGGGACTCCACGTCCGCGCCTTTGTAAAGGTACTTGTACCTGACGTAAACGGAAAGATATTCAGGAGTTTCCAGAGTTCTGCGCAGCACGGAATAATGGTTCACGAAAAGCCTGTGGCACTCTTTCGTCATCGCTCGGTAATCCTGAGGGCAAGGAATCCGAGTTCCCACCTCAACATGGACAGTCCCCTCCCGGAGCATGAAATCCGTCTTCGGCAGCACATCGTAAGCGCCGTGGATGAACACAGGAGTGATGTCCAGGCCAAGCTCGGCGGCCACATAGAAAGCCCCTTTGTGGAAACGCCCTATCGAGCCGTCCGCCGTCCTCGTCCCTTCCGGGAAAATGACCAATGAATATCCCTGGGCGACCAAAGTGCGGATCTTATCGAGATGAGCCTCAACTCCGTCATTCACAGGAACATAATCAGCCTTGCGGATCACATAACCGTAGATAGGATTCTTCCAGACCCATTCGTTCGTGAAGAAAACCAACTTGGGATTCAAGGCCATAAGGCAGATCAGATCCAGATGCGACTGATGGTTTGCGATGATCACGGAAGGCTTGCTGAAATCGCACTCTCCGGCCTGCGTGAACCTGACTCCCGGCACGTGTCTCAACAGGAAGCGGGACATCCTTTGGATGAACTGATGGTACTTCAACTTACTGTCTTCCGAGCTCCTTCTGAAAAGGAAATGGAGGAAAGTGTAAGGATAGGCGAACAGGAACATCAGCAGCACGTAGCCCACAAGAGCGTAAATTGAATATGCCAATCTTTTCAAAGTCAAAGGAATATCACGTTTGGCGCCATTCTTCTCCGTCAGCCATCTGAACATCACCGGTGGCAGGTAGTAGGCCATCACCACGACGATGAACATCCCGATCACCGTCACCTCGCCGAGCGAGCGCATCGCGGGATGCTTGGCCAGAACCAAGGCCCCGATGCCGATGAACATTATCACGGCAGAATGAAAGACACTGTTCTTATAGGTAGCTAGACGTTTCTTTCCGTAGGCATATTCATAAACAAGACCTTCGGTTATGAAGATTGTGTAGTCATCGCCTTGCCCGAAGATGAATGTGGCGAGGATGATGTTGACGATGTTGAAGCGGATGTCCAGAAGACCCATCAGCCCAAGGATCCAGAACCAGCTGACCGCCAACGGGAAGAAGGAGAGGAGTCCTAACTCAAGGCGGCGGAAGCTGAGGCACAGGAAAACGAACACCACAAGGCTGCATATCGCTCCGATGTAGTCAAAACTCTCGGAAAGGACGGTCACAAGGCGGTTGCTGATGTCGCCGGTGTCGAACACAAGCGTTCCGTCCATGCGCAGGGCGTCCTTTATGCCAGAGCCATTGGAAGCGTCCTCGAAGTACACTTGATTGACAATCAGACATTTCCCGCCATCATTAAGAATATATGTGCCGTCGAATGACTCCTTCAAAGGAGAATCATCGGAGGATGAGACTGAATATTCATTGGTCAATATGTCCGTAAACGGGCTGAACGCCGATTCAGAGAATCCTTGCCTCCGACTTTCCTCCGCCAATTCATTCAACAGCCTTTCCGCCCGTCCTCCAGCCCAGAAAGCATTCCATCTGGATATCCTTTCAGCTTGTGTTTTCTCCGACGGGGCGAAAACGCCGACCCCTTTGACAAAGGCTATCTGACCCTTCAGTGAGTCCAGCCTCGCCAGCAACTTGTCGTTCAGTTCAAGCGCGGTCTCCTGATCCCGGCCTTCGGCGATGGCGTAGACCTGGTTGTAGCCGGACTGTTCCAGACCGCTCTGAAGCATTTCCAGATCACGTTTCTGACTCTGGGTCATGAAGTTGATGTTCCTCATGTCGGAATCGAAACCGGTCCGGCCGCTGAGGAAATACATGACCACAGTCACAGCCATCACGGCGACAAGAAGCCAACCGTTCGAAGGGGCCTTGTCAGGAAGAATCCGCCCGAGCTCAAGTGTGCCGCCGACATTCTTTCGAGCCTTGGTGAAGACCGGCAGGAAGACAAGCACGAATATGATCGTGCCGGCCAGCATCAGAGAGCCGAACAGCCCCAGATCCTGCATCGCCACGGCGTCCAGCCAGACAAGGCACAGGAAAGCGGCGATCGTGGTGATGTTGCCGATCAGCAAAGGCTCGACCATCTCCTTGAGGTTCTGGCGAGGGCTCACCCCGGATTTCAGGCCGTCCATGAAATGCAGAGGATAGTTAACCGCGATGCCGATGATCACGGAAGCGACTCCGATAACGATGATCGACATGCTGTCCCGGATAAGGGCGATGCCTCCGATGGCGAAAAGCCAGCCGAATGTGATCGAAAGCACTATCCAGAGGATGTCAGAGAAGCGTTTGTAGGTAAACACCAGCAGAAGACCGATCAGAAGCAGGGCCAGGGAGATGGCCAGGATGCTGTCTTTCTTGATCTGCGTGGCGTTGGTCACGGCGATCAGCGGCGCGCCCACGGCGGACACTGAGACCTTAGGATGCTCCGTCTCAATCCTTTGAATCGCCTCATCAACCAAATCCGCCACCTTGGAGTTCATCCCCGACTCGCTCGTGCCGTAAGGAGAGGTCAAAAATGCGAGTCCATAACCATCCTTTGTGAATATGCAGTCATCGACAATGTCGTAGTTCGAGTTGGCGGCACTGGTTCTCAACCGCTGAAGCACAGGCGAGAACAGATGCAAAGGATCAGTGCGGACATTGGCGACCATCGCATCACCTGTCGGGAATAACAGGGACTGACGGTCAGTGGCAAGCTGAGCGGAGACGTAGCCTTGAATATTCAGAAGTGAGTCTATGCGCTGATAGTCAGCCTCGGTCATGTACAAAGGATAGTCTGATGTGACATACTCCATCACCTCGAACGCCATTCCGCTGTCAACGGTGATCTGCCTTTGAGGAACCATTCCGGTGGAATCCACGGCGTCGAACACGTCCTCAAAATCATGAATCGCCTCGGAAATCTCATCCTCACCGGCCTCGGAGCCATCCTTTGCAGAGAAAATCAGGATGATATTGTTCTTTTTGCCAAGGGCGTTGTAGGCCTCGGAATATTTCGAACTTTCCTCGTCGCCAGGCAGGAATCTGGAGATGTCCTCCTCATAGTGAAGCCGCGAGGCGAGAAACAGACAGACACAGGCAAGCAGAACCGACAGCAGGGCCGCCAGCCATTTTCTTCCACTTAGGAAGTCGTAAATCTTAAGGAAAAAGTCCGTCACTCCGCTTCTCTACAATAATCCTGCGAAGATACTCATTTTTTACGAAGCAGCCGAGACGGCAGACCGTAAAAGATGGCAAGAACACACAGGGCTGTGTTCAGGACGCTGATGCGGAAGAAATCCCAAAACGGGCGGAAATGGGTGACACGCTCCCCTTCCGGAGGATAATAGACTTTGATTCCGACCGGAATCATCGGGACTCCCTTCCAGCATTGGAACACAAGGAGTTCCAGTTCAGCCTCGTAGCGGTACGTCAAGAAGCGAAGTCTGCCGATGCGGTTCAGTTGATAGAGGCGGAAACCTGACTGGGTGTCAGGAAGATTCACTCCGGTCTGGAGTCTGAACCAGAAATTCGAGAACTTGTTGGCGAAAGTGTTGCCTCCGGGCATGTTCTCCATCCTTAGATTGCGGCTTCCTACCAGCATGGCGCCCGGATGCTCTCTGGCCTGTGCGGCGAACACGGGGATATCCTCCGGAAAATGCTGGCCGTCAGCGTCAATGGTGATGGCGCGTTCGAAGCCTCGGGCCTTGGCTTCTATGAAGCCGGTCTTGAGGGCGTAGCCTTTGCCACGGTTTCTCTCGTAGCGGACAACCACAGCGCTGAGTTCTGACAAGGAGTCAGAGGAGCCGTCAGTGCTGCCGTCATCCACGACAATCACGTCCTTGCAGAACTTTAAGGTTCTCTGTACCACATCCTTGATTGTGCCGGCATTGTTATAGACGGGGATTATGACACAGGTTTTCAGATTCGTCAACAGGCCGGGCGCTTCGGCAAGCTCAGCGACCGCCTCGGAAGAGTTTCGCCAAGCAGACACATCAACGGCAGGCTCGGTCACTTCGATAGGCTCAGTCACTTCGATAGGCTCAGTCACTTCGGCAGGCTCAGTGACCGGGCCTGTGGTCGCTGTGGTCGCTGAGCCTGTCGAAGCGGTCGAAGCGGTCGAAGCGACTGGTTCATGAGAGCTCCGCCGAACCACAATGGTATATTCAAGACTCATCCGCGAAAAGACTTTTTCCTCCGAGCGGACAGAGAGTTCCACTTTCAGGCTCTCATCAGTCTCCACAAGTTTTGTGAATGAATATGCCACCTCGGCCCCAGGGTAAAGAGGCTCCATAAATTTGAGGTCAGCGACCCGTGAAAGGGTCAACGACTTGTTCAAACACATTTCAAGCAGTTCCGTCGCCACACGGATCTGCACGGCTCCGGGAGTGATCGGATAGTCAGGGAAATGCGCCTTGAAGATCACATTGTCGGGTTCGAGCCTGATGAGTGGTTCGGCAGAGCTCACCAACCGTGGTTCGACAGGGCTCACCAACCGTGGCTCAGCAGGGCTCACCAACCGTGGCTCGGCAGGACTCACCAACCGTGGCTCGGATCCGTTCCCGGTCTCATTTATGGAGATCACAGTAAAGAATGTGCCTGAAAGTCTCATTCGGGGATATTCATTTTTGAGAAAGTGTATCGGCGGTCATGGCACTGCATG
>CAKULN010000068.1 GCA_934667175.1 uncultured Bacteroidales bacterium
ATCATCAGAAATGACGGTTTGTCCGTTTTTCTTTTCCTCATAACTCATTGATTTCAAAGGATATTGAAAGAAGAATTGTTCATCCGCTAAATAATGCTACATTTGCACAAACAGAAGAAGTGAGGGTAAAAGATTGTATAACATGGCTTTGGGACGCTTCCTGTCAGCATCGTCTCGGCATTCTGGGCGCAAGTCTGGCAGGGGTGCTTCGTGTCTTGGTCTCATTGCTCTTCATTTATGTCTGCAAAGGCCTGATTGACAACGTGACGGGAGAGGAAAGCGGCAATCTGGGCATACTTGTGGCAATGATGATAGCTTGCTTGCTTGTCCGCCCTGTTCTGTCTTTGGTGTCAGAGCGTCTGTGCCGAAAAACGGAGGCCGGCCTTACCAACCGGTTGCGTCAGAATTTGTTTGACCATTTGATGACAAGTGTGTGGGATGGTCGTGAGACCCGTCATTCCGGTGACATTCTCAACAGGGTGATTGATGATGTCCCAAATGTGTCCAATGTCCTATGCAGGGGAATCCCGGCGGTCATGATCACGACATGCCAGTTGGCAGGGGCGTTGTATATCCTCTTCAGGATGGATGTCCGTTTGGCGCTGGTCCTGTTGCTGATCATGCCTTTCGCTCTGCTTCTGAGCAAGAGTTATGTCCGGAAAATGAGATCGCTTAACCGTGACATAAGGTCGAAGGAGAGCAATGTTCAGGAACATATTCAGGAAAGCGTCCAGAATCGTCTGCTGATCCGTTCTCTGGAGTATACCCCGAATTCTGTCTCTAAACTGGACTCCTTGCAGTATGGGCTTTTGAGTGATGTGATGCACTATACGGATTTCGCTCTGTTTTCGCGTATGATGATACAGATTGGTTTCGCCGCCGGTTATGCGACGGCTTTCCTTTGGGGAATATTCGGGATAAAGAGCGGGGCCGTGACTTTCGGGACAATGACTGCTTTCCTTCAACTCGTCGCCCAGATTCAGAACCCCATGCTTGAGCTCAGCCGGCAGATTCCTGCTTTCATCCGTGTCACAACAGCTGCCGAGAGGCTGGCCGAACTGTCGGACGCTCCTCTTGAACAAACCGGGAAGCCGGTTGTCCTGACAGGAAGAACAGGAATCAGAATAGAGCATCTTACATATTCCTATCCCGGCGGCGAAAAGAAGATATTCGATGACTTCACCCATGATTTCACTCCGGGAAGCCTGACGGCTATCATCGGTGAGACCGGGATAGGGAAAACCACTCTGATGCGTCTGATCCTTGCGCTTGTCTCGCCTGACGGAGGAAATGTGGTGTTTTACGACTGCAAGGGAAACAAGGCCGAAGCCTCGCCTTTGACACGGCGGAACCTGTCCTATGTGCCGCAGGGCAACACCTTGTTCAGCGGAACCATCCGGGACAATCTTCGCATGGGGAACCCGGATGCGAGTGATGAGGAATATGCAACGGCCCTTCACCTGGCCGCTGCGGATTTTGTCATGGATCTGCCTGATGGTCTTGACACCAGATGCGGTGAGCATGGCGTGGGATTGAGTGAGGGGCAGGCTCAAAGGATCGCCATTGCCCGAGGATTGCTCCGTCCCGGCGGAATTCTCCTGCTTGACGAACCGTCCTCGTCCCTGGACGTTGAGACGGAAAAAGTCTTGTTGGAAAGACTTTCAGGACAAGTTCGGGACAAAACCCTCATAATCATCACTCATAGAGAGGACATCGCATCAATCTGCACATCTGTTCTGAGAATCACGCCTTCCCGGGTGAAGACGGCCTGAGGAACAAGCGTCTCCAGACCCCGAGCAATATGCGGCGGAAAGGGGCTGCCATCAACCAAAGCCTGATTTTCAGGCGGTAGCCCTTTGACTCAACGTCAATGGGATGCTTTCCTTGTTTAAGGATCAACACCACACGCCCGAATATTCCATCCCTTCCGCAATGCTCCTTCGCCTTGAGAACGCCGTCACCTTGGATCACCGCGACGCCATTCGCGTCAAACTCCAATATCCGGTGAAGAACGAAATGATTGTTCGCCCGGAAAAGGACGATGTCCCCCTTGTCAGCGTTCCTGTGAGGCGAGTCTTCCGGACTGGCCGCCTCTACGCCTTCCAACACCACCAGATCCACCTCGCCCACGATGAAGGGCAGCATGCTTGTACCTTTCACGGGGATGGTCACTCTCTTCCCTTGGCGCAGCAAAGAGATGACATCTCTGAAAAAGGTCTCATTGTTGACGGTCATTCTTTCCATATTTTCGGGGCAAACCAATGTTTCGTTATCAAAATTCACCTTTGCAAAAGTATTGAAAAAAACGTTATCTTTGTCACGCAACATAAAAATCATTTATATGAGAATAAAGAGTGGTTTTGTCATCCGTGAGATCTGCGGCGAGAAGGTCGTCTCGGGAGAGGGCAGTGACTACGTCAACTTCAACAAACTGATCAGACTGAACGATTCCGCGGCTTACCTGCTTGAATCTGTCGGTCAGTCGGAATTTACGGAAGAATCGCTGGCGGATCTGCTGTGCGTGAAATATGAGGTCTCCCCTGATGTGGCTCTGTCGGATGTCAAGGCGATGTGTTCTAAGTTGAAGGAAAACGGTGTCATCGAGTGATATGTCCACTTCAACCATCAGGGTTTACCGTGTCGGCGGGATAGCGTTCGCTCTTGAACTAAGGTCTCCATGGATCCCGATGGAGTACAGTGAACCGGTCCGGAAACGGATAGAACGAGCGGCGGCGGGTGATGTCCTGCCTGTTCTTCCGGTCAGAGCTGGTGACAAGGTGCCTTTCAGGACATTTGTGCAGGGGCGTGGAGAACACATCCCTGACATTGACGCCAACATGCTGGATCTATCCATGCTTGAACCGTTTTTCATCGGACACGAGGCAGATGTGGCTTTTCGTCTGGCCGTTCATGCGCCTGAAAGCGAACCTTTCGATGCGGAGTCCGGGGAAGGCCTGATCATGGATGTCAAAGATTCACAGCCGTACTTCAAGGTTTACCGCCGTCCGGAAGGAACATGGTTCGTGGTCAGCAGCGACTCAAGCCCGTCCTTGGGAAAGTTGTTGGTCTCCAACGACAGCAGTGTCGGAGACTATTATCCGGAACCGGGAATGACAGCCTACAAGGTGTCATACATGATGGACATACTCCTGCGGATGATGTTCTCCTACAACTCTCCCGCGCATTCAGTCTTGCTGATGCATTCTTCAGTTGTCTCTTTGGATGGAGAGGCGGTGATGTTCCTTGGCTCCAGCGGAACCGGCAAAAGCACCCACAGCCGCTTGTGGCTTGAGAATATTCCAGGGGCGTTGTTGGTCAATGATGACAATCCGGTCGTGAGGCTTGAGGACGGAAAACTGTTCGTCTATGGAACGCCATGGAGTGGAAAGACCCCTTGCTATCGTAATGTGATAGTTCCTGTCAAGGCTATTGTCTGTCTCAGGCAAGCGCCGCTCAACAGCATCTCAAGATTGAGCGGAATCCACGCCTACGCCGGTTTCATCAGTGCGGTCTCCTCCGTCCGTTGGGAACGTCGGATCATGGATGCATTGACACCCATCGCCTCCGGAATCGCCACGACGGTTCCGATCTATTCGATGGGGTGCCGTCCTGACGCCGAAGCCGCAAGAGTGTGCCGTGACGGGGTCTGGAAGTAAAACGACTACTTCTGAATACTGCTATTGTTTCAAACGCAAAAACATCTTTTTATGAATATCTCGACGGACGACCTGTTTTTCGACCTGTTGCGTTCCGGCCTTTGGGATAAGGCCGGTGCCGTGACGGATTATTCTTCCGCTGACTGGAAGGCTTTGATCAGACTGGCCAGAGAGCAGACGGTGGTAGGACTGATCTCTGACGGGGTTTCCGCGCAGAAGCGTTACGGTGCCCAACTTTCGATGCCCTTTGAGGATGCCCGGCAGTTGATGGTTCAGACCATCGGCGTGGAGCGGGCCAATGCCCGGTTGGACGCTGTCGTGGCCGAGTTGGCCGGCATATTCAAAGATAACGGGATCAGCTACTGTCTAATAAAGGGGCAGGGTACGGCGCGGAACTATATTCATCCCTGCCATAGGTCTCCCGGTGACATAGACTTCCTTCTGGACGATGAGAATTACCGCCGCGCATCGGAAACGCTGGCCCCTATGGCTGACAAGCTATTCCCGGAAGATGACAATAAAAAACATTTCGGGATGCTGTTCCATGACGGAGTGGACGTTGAGCTTCACGGAACCGCCAGGGCCAGCTTCGGGAAGGCGTTCAACGATGTCCTTGACGAGATGCAGTCGGAATTGCTCTCCCGTAAGAATTTCCGCTCATGGGACTGTCTTGGTGAGCCGGTCGCTTTGCCGTCCGTGGATTTTGACTCCATGTTCATATTCACTCATTTTATCCAGCATTTCTATCATGGTGGACTGGGACTCCGTCAGATCTGCGACTGGACCATGCACCTTCACCGTTTCGCTTCGGTGATCGACAGGGCATGGATCCGGCGGCGTCTTGATGAGTTAGGGTTGAACAAGGAATGGAAGGCCTTCGGGTTCGTCGCCGTCAATCTGTTGGGGCTTCCTCGGGAGGAGATGCCGTTCTATGATGAGACCTTTGGACGGTATTCAGACATGATTTGGGCATCGATAAGGCATTCCGGCAATTTCGGACGGACAATGAACGGTGGGCGGGACATGGACTCTGAACCTTACCTCCTTCGTAAGTTTCGTTCCCTTCAAGGCCATCTCCGCTGGATGTCACGCCATTTCGCGCTTTCACCTCACAACACCTACCGCGCGATGAGGCATACCCTTACCTACGGCTTTATGGCAGTTATGAAGGGACAGTGACCTAAGGACCAGAGTCTTGCCGAATATTTCGAATCCAATAAAGCATGAATTAAGAAGAAGGCGATTATAGTGGATCGCGCTTCCGCGATATCTCAGGACATGACAAAGAGACCCGGACAAAAAATTGCCCGGGTCAGATTCATTCTCCTTGATGAATGCTACAGATTCTCGTTGTCCTTCTTCCAGTCCTCCACCGGCGGAACTATGCCGAGGGCGATGATCTCCTCACGCATCTTGCAGAGGTGCTCGTAAGACTTCTGAAGGTCCGCCATCTCCACTTCAGTACCCTGAGGTTCTGTGAAATGAACACCAGTGGCGTCGATTGTGGTAGGCATGGCCATCATAACGTTCTTGAAGCCGCACTTGTCACAGTTGACATAGCATCCGGCAGGCCATGTGAACGGAGTGCCTCCCATAGCACCCTCGATCATCTTCACGGCCTGATAGGCAGGGCTCTGGAATGAAGAGCGTCCGCGGAGTTTGATGATGTTTGAACCACCTTGGATAGTGTCGTGTTTGATCGCCGCCCAACGCTCCTCTGAGATGTTGAACTCTGAAAGAGGCTTGCCGTCGACTTTCGCCTTTGACGCGAAGACAGCCATCTGCTCTCCGTGTCCGCCATAGGTGTAGCAATCAGTAACCTTTGACTGCTGAACGCCACACTCCTTGGCGATCTGCTCCTGAAGACGAGTGGAGTCAAGAGCGGCGAGTGAGGTAAGCTGGTTTGGCTTAAGCCCGGAATGGATGAGAGCGGTGAGGGCAGTGACGTCGGCAGGGTTGAAAATAACAACAACATGCTTAACGTCCGGGCAATACTGCTTGATGTAATCACCGAATTGAGCGGCGATCTGGCAGTTGCCCTTGAGAAGATCCTCGCGGGTCATGCCATCCTTGCGTGGAGCACCACCCGAAGAGATGATGAACTTGGCTCCTGTGAAAGCCTCTTTTGGATCAGTTGTCCAGCTAACATTCGCGCCAGGGAACGCGCAGTGGCACATTTCCTCAGCGACACCGTGAACCGCAGGCTCGATGATGTCATAAAGGCAGACATTAGGAGTAAGACCGAGCATAAGGGCGGTCTGAGCCATGTTTGAGCCGATAGCACCGCCGGCACCGACGATGAGCAGCTTCTCGTTTGTCAAAAATCCCATTGTTGAAAAAAATTATGTTAAAATCATATTCTCGCTAACAGCGACACAAAGATAACAATTTCTGCCGTATTTTCTTTCTAATTCAAAAAATCATTATATTTGCATCTGTTTTGACAAAGGAAGACTAACAGATTATATGGAACCTCCCAGTTCTATTCTGACAGACGGCAAATCAAAGGCGGACCCCCGATCGGACGATCCGCTGTCGTGCAGCATTGTTGATAATCAATCGTCATTGTTCCAGCACCCGACGGTGCCGGGCTCTTTGTCGTGTGTATTTCTGAATTCATAAACCCTATGGCATTATATTTAAAAAAAGAATTGGAAGAGTCCAGATCCCTGATAGGAGTCTGGCAGATAACCGAGACAGAAGAGAAGCTTCGCGAGCTTGCCTCCGTACCATCGGACGAGATGGAGGAGATCTCGTTCATCAGTAACGAATCACTACGCAAGCAGAGGCTTGCGGTAAGGGCGCTTCTCTGCGAACTTTTCGGCGAGAAGGTCTACCTCAGTCATCACGACAACGGCAAGCCTTATCTGGAAAACAGCGTCACCAACATCAGCATAACCCACACCGACAAGTACGTCGCCGTCATACTAAATGACAACGAAGATGTCGGGATTGACATTGAGTCCCTTTCCCGCGACTTCTCAGCCGTGGAACGCAAGGCTCTTTCCGAGGATGAGCTTGAGGACCTTGACGATGACAAGAGGAACGAGCAGCTGGCGATCTACTGGTGTGCCAAGGAAGCCATATTCAAAAGACTCTCCGCCTACAGGGTGAATTTCGCCGAGCAGATAGAGGTGGAGCGCTTCCGTCCGAAAGGAGAGGGCGAGCTTGACGCGACCTTCATCCACAAGGACGGCTATGAGGAAGAGTTCGAGCTCGAATACATCACCTTTGACAACCATGTGCTTGTCTGGGTGGTCGGATAGTATTGTTTACCATTTTTAACTATAAGTACCATGTCAACGACAGTTTTGGTGATAATCGCCCTTTTGGCGGTCGTATTCATTTACATTTTCTTCACTCAACGTAGTTTTGTCAGCCTTGAGGAAAAGATGAAGAACGCTTTCAGCCAGATCAACGTGCAGATGAAGTCCAGATGGGATGCTGTGACTAATCTGGTCGAAATGACGAAGCAGTACACAAAGTACGAGCACGACACACTCGTGGATGTGATTTCCAAGCGTAACGCCAACGTCTCAAGTCCGGCCGAGCTTGCAGAGAGTGAGGCTTCTCTCCGTTCCGTTGTCGGACGCTTGAATGTCGTTGCCGAGCAGTACCCTCAGTTGGGAGCCAACACCGTGTTTGTCAAGACAATGGGCGACATCAAGGACTATGAGGAGAAAGTCCGTCTCAGCAGAATGGTCTACAATGACTGCGTGACCAAAATGAATATGATGGCGCGCCAGTGGCCTTCATCCATGGTGGCCTCCATGCTGCATTTCACGACACATGATCTTCTGCCGGAGGATCAATCCGTTGTCAACGCCCCTTCCGTCTCGGACATATTCAACAAATAAGACAATGAGAAGGCTTCAGGCGTTTTTCCTGACCGTCATCCTGTCGCTCGTCGCTGTCCCGCCGTGCGTCGGCAGCGACGTCGATTCGTTAAGGATCAATGTGGAGCTGCGGGACGACGGGGCGGCTGTCGTGACAGAGACTTGGCGGATCAATGTCTCCGATGACATCTCCGAATGGTATCTTGTCGCGGACAATATGGGACGGATGACGATCGAGGATCTGAGGGTCAGCGATGAGACCGGCGATGAATATCTCAATGAAGGTGAGTGGAATGTCAACCGCAGCCGTACCCGGAAGGCCGGCAGGTGCGGGCTCGTCACAAAATCCGACGGCTATGAGATCTGCTGGGGCGTGGGAAGTTCCGGCTGGCACACGTATACGGTACGTTACCTGCTGACAGGTCTGGTCAAGGGGCACGAGGACATGGACGGGTTCAACCACATGTTCGTGACACGGGATCTCGGATCCTCGCCTCAGTCCATCGTTCTGACTATAGGAAAACCGGGACAGGTTCTCACGACGGAAAACACCAAGGTCTGGACGTTCGGCTTCCGCGGAGAGATTCATGTAGAGGACGGTGCCGTCATCGCCCGGACAACGGAGCCTTTCACAAGACGCAGCGCCCTGATAGCTATGGTCGGCTTCGAGAAGGGCCTGTTCCATCCAGTCATTACAGAAGAAAGGACTTTCGAAGAGGTCCGTGAAAGGGCGATGGAGGGCAGTGACTATCATGAACCCGAAGAGGAGGATGACGGAGGTTTCTGGTATGGACTCCTTATCGGCCTGGGTGTCATACTGTCCGTTTTCGTTTCAGTGAAGGTGATCGTCAAGACGGTCAGGCGTAAAAGAGAACTTCTCGGAGGCCGCATGAAGGATGTGGCGTGGTTCAGGGACGCTCCTTTGAACGGAGACCTCAAGAAATCCGGCAATATTCTTCTCGCTTTCTCCGGCAACACGATGCTGGAGAGACAGAATCTGATCGCCGCATACATCACAAGGCTCTTCTACAGAGGGGCTTTCGAGATCGTGCCGCAGCCAGGGAAGTCAAAGCCGCTGATGAGAATGCGTTCCGTCGAGATCGATGGCGCGGAAGACACCTACTCCGACACCGGCCTGGAAGCGGAGTTATATTCATTCATCAAGGAGGCGGCCGGAGAGGATGGCGTACTCCAGAAGAACGAGTTGAAGCGGTGGGCTGATTCGCATGGCAAGAGACTCTACAATTGGGGGCAGAAGGCCTTGAGCGGAGCAACCACAATCTGGACAATCAAACCAGAGGATGCCCGCCAGGTCTTCGGACTAAGGCGGTACCTCAAGGATTTCACAATGATAAAAGACAGAGGCGTTGTCGAGGTCAAGCTTTGGAACAACTATTTGATTTTCGCCGCCCTTTATGGAATCGCCGATCAAGTCATGAAAGATTTCCGCAAGGTCTGCCCTGAATATTTCTCCTTGTCCTCGGCGGCCGAGCTGCTTGATGACGACATGACCACTCTGGTGATATGGAATATGATAAACATGACCTCACGTAACTTCAACACGGCCGCCGTGACCTACGAGACGTCTCGTTCAAACTCGGGCTCTTCCTGGAGCGGAGGTGGAGGAATGTCCTCATGGGGCGGAGGCGGAGGTTTCTCCGGCGGCGGATCAGGCGGTGGTGGACGCTGAATATGACACTTGCAAGCCAATAACGGTACAAATTTCGCACATTATTCATACTATTTGCTATTTTTGTAAGATAAAGTCTGATCCATAGAGTATGAACGTGAAGCGGAAAATTATGATGGTTCTGGCCGGGATGCTTCTGGCTTCCGGTCTGGGATATTCACAAAACAACAGGATTGCCGGAACGGCTGACAGCGAACTTATTGACGCGGTGGCCGCTTTGGATGAAAAACAGTATAAGGAAGCAAAGGAGAAATTGGAGCGCGTCACGGCCTCCGCTCCGGGAAACGACGCCGCGTTTTATTACCTTGGCCTGTGCCGTCTTTATCTCAACGACATCGACGGAGCGAAAACCGCCTTCAAAACGGCTGTAGGACTCGACCCGTCAAACTATTGGTACAAGGAAAGACTGGCCCGGACATATTCCTTGGCGGGAGAGGATGACCTGACAATCGCCACCTACGAGGAGCTGCTGAAGGATTTTCCAAAGAAGAATGACATCTATTTCACGCTGGTCAACCTCTATCTCAAACAGAACCAGTACGACAAGGCTTTGGGCGCGTTGGACCAGATCGAGGCCGTCTTCGGCAAAAGCGAGAACGTGACCGCCACTAAATACGACATCTTGTTGAGACAGAGCAAACCATTGGAAGCGCTCAAGACCCTTGAGGACTATAATAAGGAATTTTCCTCACCTTACGTCCTGACCAAGCTCGGCGATCATTCCATGGCTGAGTACAAGGATTCCGCCGCATTGGCTTACTACAAGGAAGCCCTCGATCTTCAGAACGGCTACATGCCGGCGCTTTTGGGAGAGTCTGAAGTCTATCGAACCCGCAGGAACTTTCCGGAGTTCTTCCGGACTTTGAATATCTTCGTGGCTGACGACCAGACAGATGTTCAGACCAAGACGCAATACCTTGGCATGCTGGTGGCACGCTCCGATCCGAGGTTCATCCAAAGCGTCAGACCGCAGATTGACACCTTGTACGACAATCTTGTCCTGTGCCATCCGACGGACAGCGCGGCTCTGACGGCTTCGGGGCTTTACTGGTACTCGACAGAAAGGCGGGACAAGGCAATAGAGCTGATTCACAAAAACATGGTCCTTCATCCGGACAACCTTGGCACTACCGCGACCTATGCACAGCTTTTAGGCTACATGAAAGATTGGGACGCACTTGAGAGGGCATGCGACAGCGCCTTGGTCAGATTTCCGAAAGAGACCGCATTTCTGGACATGAAGAACGTGGCGTGCTACAACAGGAAAGACTGGCACGGAATCATCGACAACAATCGCAGGATCATAGAGATCGCACAGGGAGACACTTCGGTCACAATCCCGGCGCTCTCCTCCATAGGCGACATGTACCACGAACTCGGAAACGAGAAGGAGGCGTTCAAGATATACTCACAGGTCCTTAAGTTGAACCCAGACTACGCTCCGGCTTTGAACAATTACGCCTACTATCTGGCTCTCAAGGGGCGCAAACTCAAGAAAGCCTGCGCGATGAGCAGAAAAACAATAGAGAAAGAACCGGACAACCCTACTTACCTTGACACTTACGGCTGGATTCTCCACCTGCTTGGAAAGGACAAGGAGGCAAAGGCCCAATTCAAGCGCGCAATGCTTTACGGAGCCAAGGAAAGCGCCACATGTCTGGAGCACTATGCGATTGTTCTGGAGGCACTGGGAGAGACAGACCTGGCGAAAGTGTACAGGACTCAGGCGGCGAACAAAAAGGCGGAAGAGAAACAATGAGACGGACTACGGGAATATTCATACTCATCCTTGCGGCCTTGACGTGGCAAAGTCCGGCATACTCGCAGGACATCCGGTCACAGGAAGCCCGCAAGGCGCGCCTTCAAAAAGAGATCGATATACTTGACCGGCAGATCAAGAGCAACGCGGCCCAAAGCGCCAATGCCTTAAGCCGCCTGACCTTGATCAGCGGGAAAGTGGATTCCAGAAAGAAGCTCATCGCCGAAAGTGACAGGGAGATTTCCGAATATTCCGACTCGATCCGGGTGAAAGAGAAACAGATCAAAGCCATCGGGGATCGACTTGACACACTGTCCGATCATTATGCGAGACTTGTGCGCGGAGCCTATGTGAACCGCAGCGCGAAAGTCTGGTACATGTACATCCTGGCAAGTGACAACATCGGTCAGGCCTTCAGAAGGTACGGCTACCTTCGAAACCTTTCCGGCCAGATGAACGTCCAGGCTTCGAAAATCATTGAGACCAAGGCAGAACTTGAGAAAGAAAGCGAAGCCCTTTACGTGATGAAAAAGAAAGCCGAGACAGTCCGTACGCAGAGAATGGCGGAGATGAACAAGCTTCAAGCCGAGGAAAGGGATTCTCGGAATCTTGTCAGCCAGCTTAAAAGGAGCAAGAAAAAATACCAGCAGGATCTTTCCCGGAAGCAGCGTGAGGTCGATGCCCTCAACAGGGAAATCGAAAGACTCATCCGTGAGGCCACAGAAGACAAAGGCTCCGGAAAATCCGGGAAGGGCAGTTCCAAGCCGGTCAAGCGCCAGCCTATCGACTACACTCTCGCAAAAAAATTCGAGGCGAACAAGGGCAAGCTTCCATGGCCTGCGGACGGACCGGTTGTGGATCGTTTCGGCCAGCGTTTCCATCCGGTCTACACGAACCTCAAGCTTCCGTTCAACAATGGTGTGACCATTGCCCTGGCTCCCGGAACTGAAGTCAAGGCTGTGTTTGACGGCGAAGTCAAGCAGATCGTGGTCATGCCGGGCTACAACAAATGCGTTCTTGTCCAGCATGGCAACTACTTCTCATTCTACTGCAAGTTGGGAACCGTCAGCGTCAAGTCTGGGGACAAGGTCAAGACCGGGCAGACAGTCGGTACAGTGGACACTATAGGAGGGGAAACGTTGCTGCATTTCCAGATCTGGTCCGGACGTACCCCTCAGAATCCCGAGACATGGCTCAGGCCATAACCCAAGAATATGAGACACGAGATCACTATAAAGAGCCTGCAGGACATCGACAGGGCCGCAGGAGATTTCCTTTCCCAGACGGAAGGGCATAACATTATTGCTTTCTATGCACCGATGGGAGCAGGCAAGACCACGTTCACGACGGCGATATGCCGGAGACTAGGCGTGAGTGAGGATGCTGTCAGTTCTCCGACCTTCGCTATTGTCAATGAATATCGCACCGGCGGCGGAGAGCCTATGTATCATTTTGATTTCTATCGGATCACAAAGACGGCCGAGGCTCTGGACATCGGATTCTACGACTACATCGACAGCGGATGCCTTTGCATCATGGAATGGCCGGAGAACATCGAGGAGATACTGCCGGAGGAGACGCTGCGTGTGCACATC
>CAKULN010000069.1 GCA_934667175.1 uncultured Bacteroidales bacterium
AAGGACATTGAATATGCCAAAGCCCACCCGGAGTTCCATTTCGATCCTGCCGGGCATCCGAACTGGTTCGACGCCTCGTTCATTCCGTGGATCTCCTACGATTCTCTGAATGTGGAGCTTCCTGACGGTTATCTGTACTATCAGCCGATTGTCAACTGGGGAAAGTTCCGAGAGGAGAATGGCCGAAAGATGATGCCTGTCACCGTCCGGATGAACCACGCGGTCGCTGACGGCTACCTGATCTCAAAGGTCTTCCTGCTGCTCCAGACAGCTATAACGGACTTCTGCGCATGACGATCAAATACATCTGCTGGTCACAGAGCCTGTCGAAGTGACCATATGACAATGAAATCATGTAAACAATATACCGACACTTCGGCTAGACCTTAGGTAACTGAGCCTGCCGAGACCGGCTGTTTGCGACCCACTGGCACGGGAGGGTGCCTTTGGGTGGGTTGAGAGGCCGATCCGTGTGTCTGACCCTATTCCCCAACAAAGGGGTCAGCCACAACGACCTGCCTCTGACAGCTGTAAGAAGCACATCCCTGCGCTCGTGGTTTGAAAAACATAGGTTCGGATGCTTACCGTACTTCTTCGGATGCTTACCAGATGCTTACCTTCTTACCAACTTCATAATAACAATAGAGGCCATTCCTTTTCGGGAACAGCCTCAATTGTTAGTGTGCTCTGAAATCAGAGTATAAAGAACGATAGCTTACTCTTTGCTAACCACCCAAGCGGTCTTGCCGTTGTAGGTTGTCTGAGTGGACTTGTAGCCAGCGGCGACATAGTTGGTGTTAGCACCATCAGCCGTGTTATCGGCAGGATTAAAGCCTACGAAAGTACCACCTTTGATATTCATTGTGATTGTTCCTTTGCTGTCATCATCACAATTGATTAAGAATGAAGCATCCTCTGTCGCAGATTCAAAAACTCCATCGTTAATTTCCAAGATAGCATTATAATTTTCCCCTGTTGCCTCCACATAAACAGCAGGACATGCACTACCTTTTTCACTATCTATTCCACCGATAAAATGCCCGCCGTTTATAACAAGTTTCCCATCACGAAGAATAACGGCAGAGCTCATTCCCTCAATATATTTATCGCCATTCCAACACCCTGCCTTATTTCCTTTTATAGTTAAATTGCCATCGATTACAAGTTCTTTATTCGTTGAATCAAAGACTATCGCCGCTGTAAAACTATTCTTTTTCTCTGGAGCTACTATTGTACCTTCTCCACAAATCACTCCACCTTTATTATAATATGACAATGTCATATTATAAGCTCCGGTAAATGTAGAAGACAATGTTGCATCTTTGCTTATATACAATGCCGTTCCATCGGACATTGACAAATTCTTCTCAGTCAAAACTATTGACTCATTTACAAAAATAGATGATCCCGCAGTGTTTGCGCTCTTCAAACTTGCCTCGTCAGTAGCTTCGCTAGCCTCGACAACCTTGTACCAATCACCGTCCTTAATCACGCCATAACCATCTGCCACGAAGTTCGCGACAGGGTTTTCGGAGTGTGACGCAGCAGGATTGTACTTGTAGAACTCGCCACCTGTTACGGAAACATTTATATCACCACGGGCTTGATCATATTTATTTATCGTCCAATAAACTCCATGCTGTTCTCCACCTATCCATTTTCCTCCTTTTATGTTGAGATCAACATATCCTAATGTCGTTTCATTTTCAAGATAAACGCAGTCAAGTGCACTATAAAAAGTAGCATCCCCTTCTATATTCAGAACAGAGTATGCCTTCATATGGAAAAGATAACTTGTGGTTTTCTGAGAAGGATCTCCAAATGTACCTGAACCTTTGATCGTAAGATGACCACCATCGGACAAAACACCAGTATTAGAGGTGGTAGTCACATTCTTCCCATTCAGATTGATGGTAACTCGATTCTCAGAAAAGAGTTGCAGTTGAGAGACTTCAATATCCTTAAGAATTGTGATTTCCTTAGAATCGTCCTCCGATGCTGATATAGCAGCCTGCAAAGAAGAATACTCCACGCCATCAACTGTCGCGACCGCTGCGGCTGAACCGGAGGTCTTGATGCGGACCGCAAGATTCTTCGTGAGGTTCGCGCTTGCCTTTGTGAACGTGCCAAGCGTGATGGTTGAACCATCCTTGGTGGTGGCCTTGAAAGTCAGTGTCTTCCCGGAAAGATCAACAGGGTTCAATGTGAAGAATCCCCGGAAGGTCTCGCCGGCGGCGAATGAGAGACCGTCACCGTCTTCATCACCAAGGTTCAGTGTGATCTTGCTGTCTTTAGTGTCGCCTGTTATGGTAGAGGTGGTCACATCAAGAGTGCCCTTGGTGACAAACAGTTCCTCGTCCGCGCTGATCGTGACGGAGGTCACATTGTTCGTCGCCTCAGTAAAGGCGTGCTCAAGGACAATCCACGCAACCTGATTCTCAAGATTGAAACTTATGGAGTTCTCACCTTCGGCCTTGGTGGCATGGGCACACGCATAGTCGAAAGACTTCAGGTGCTCGCTGTTGTCGTTGGCTGCCTGTCTTTGGTCCAAGAACGTGACAGGAACGGAAGTGCTCTGTGTCGCGGCTGGTATCGTGTATGCCGGGAGGCATGCATAATAGTCAACGCCGTCATTCAGGGTAAAGCCATCACTTTCGAGTTTGGTGGACTTCTCCCCTGGGGTCAAGGAATTAAAGGAGGCAGCGTCCTTATTGCCGAAAACCAAAACCTTCTCACCCTCGGCCCAAGTGAAAAGGAGCTTTCCACTATTCCATGACAAACCTCTTGTGTCAACGGACACCGGTTGCTCTATTGTGGCATATACGCCCTCACCTTTCACCTCCGGAATGATTTCCTCTGATGTCTCGGAACATGCCGCCAGCAGCGAAAGGGCGCCAAGGGCGGCAATCATTTGTTTTTTCATATTATTGAATTTTAACAGATTATTCACCAGATCCCCAATCATCTCCTTCTGAATCTTGGCCAGAACCATAAACACCACTTCCTTCAAGGATGCTTGCAGACAATGCCAGACTGATCTCCTCGACCTCCGGTCTTACATAGCCACGAACTTCATTAACTTTTCTCATAGAAACTAACTAATTGACCGGAGACTCCTGACCGGCGGTTCAATAACATTGTTTTAGGGAGCAGATACCATAAACGCGGAGTCCAATCCTCAGCCTGTCGCAACCGGCTCAAACTTTAGCGTGCGCCTTCAACGCGGAAGACGCTGACTGTGGTTTAATTGTTTCTAACAATAGCGTAAGATACGCCTATAATATGTGCCCGTATTTTTCCCGGCAGCCGGGCTCGCCGCTGCTGCCGAAAAAAATACGGTCACAAATATATATATATATATATATATATATGCAAGACTTTTTTCAACTATTTACACCTTTGAACTGCAATTTTTTATATGGGATTATTTGACTTGGCACTTGCTGGGACGGTCACTTCGACAGGCTCAGTGACCGAGAAAAAAAGCTCTGCGACTTATGAGATAAAAACTCAGTGACCGAGAAAAAAAGCTCTGCGACCGATGAGAAAAAACTCAGTAACCGAGAAAAAAGGACAGGCTCAGCGGCTGGAATGGTTGGTCGCTGAGCCTGTCAAAGTGACCGAAGATTCACCCCAGCACGACATCCAGAACCATCATCAGGACGAAGCCGATGGCGAATCCAATGGTTCCTATGTTGGAGTGCTGGCCTTCCGAAGCTTCGGGAATCAGTTCTTCCACAACGACATAGAGCATCGCACCGGCAGCGAATGCCAAGAAATACGGCAGGATTGGTGTCATCAACGATGCCAGCAATATCACCAGCAAGGCACCGATCGGCTCGACGATTCCGCTCAGACTACCAATCAGGAAGGATTTACGGCGGGTGTTTCCGGCAGCACGCATCGGCATGGAGATGATCGCCCCTTCGGGAATATTCTGAATCGCTATTCCGATTGCCGTAGCCATCGCTGCTGCGGGGGCTATTGCGATTCCATCCTGTAAGGAACCTGCGATCACCACTCCCACAGCCATTCCCTCAGGAATATTGTGAATCGTCACCGCCAAAGCAAGCATAGCCGTCTTCGAGATCTTGGCCTTCAAGCCTTCCGGTTTGTCATCCCCTATGTGAAGATGGGGTGTAAGATAGTCAACGGCAAGCAGGAAACACATTCCGGCCAAAAGACCGACAGCGGCAGGGACAACAGTCCCAACCCCTTCCGCAGCTGACATCTCCATGCTTGGAATCAGCAACGACCAGACAGAAGCCGCCACCATCACCCCGGACGCAAAACCCAGCAAAGCTTTCTGCAAAAGTGCCGGCATCTCCCTTTTCATAAAAAAAACGAATGCGGAACCGATCACTGTTCCGGCAAAAGGTATCAATAAGGTCACGAACGTCGCCTTGTCCATATTCAAAGAATCACTTTTACACGAATTTAGTTAATTATTTGGTACGGCTCTCATATTCGTCAAGGGCAGCGGACATCAGCTCGCGGCCTTTGGCGGCGATTTCCTCGCCTTTGGCGTAGTCTGTGATGGGACCGTAGGCATCAAAGTTCATGCTCACCAGCACGTCAGGTTTGTAGAGTTGGATCGATTGCCTCGCGATTGTGTGGTTCATCAAGGAGAAGGTCCTTGTCAGGATTGAATAGTAATTGTCACCCATCGGGACTTTCTCGTCATGTGCCTTCCGCTCTATCCGTTTGGTCTTGCGGCTGATCACACGCATCTCCTTGTAGGCTCTCTGGGCCTCGTCACCCAGCATCCGCACACGGTCAATGAGGGGAAGGCCTTTCCGAAGGGCGAGATCGCTGAAAGTGTCCAATGTGTCGGACATTAATTCCGAATCCTCTTCGTGGGCCTCGTCCAAAGCCTTCAAGTAGTTTGTTATACGTTCTGAATCAATCTGATTGACATCAAAGGCCACCAGGATGTCGTGTCCGTTACGGACAGCCTGGCTGAGAGGCATGGTGTTGACGATTCCACCGTCGATCAGAGTGTGATAGCCGTACTTCACTGGGCGGAACAAAGAAGGGATCGAAATGGAGGCTCTTATCGCATCGAATAGTTTACCTTCTTTAAATACTACCTCCTCACCGGTATAGAGATCCGTCGCCACCGCACGGTAAGGGATTCGGAGATCCTCGATGCAGACATCAGGGACGACTTTCTTGATCGACTCAATCACCTTATCGCCTTTGACAAGATAACTCTTGCTTATTGACACGTCCAAAAGGGAAAGCAACTTGGTGCTGTCAAGATTGAACAGCCACTCCTTGAAGCCCTCAAGACCTCCTGCGGCATAGACTCCCCCGACAAGCGATCCGATCGAGCAGCCTGTCACTGAAGTGATGTTGTAGCCTCTATTTTCCAGTTCCTCTATAGCCCCGATGTAGGCAAACCCTCTCGGGCCGCCGCTCGAAAGCACCAATGCGACATCCTTTGTCATAAAACTAACGGTTTAACCTCATAAAGATATGAATAATCCCCAATCCAAGCAACCCCGGATCCAAGAATATGTTTATGAATATACTCGCGGAGAATGAAGGCTGAACACTGGCCAATAACATTCCATAGAACACGTAAATTGTTTTATATCACATAGAAAGGTACAAGGAACCGGAATCTTTTTCTATATTTGCGCCCGGTTAGTTAGTATATAATATGGAAATTGCAGATCAGATCAAGGAGCGCGAGATGTCCTTGAAAACGTGGTCAGCGTTGGTAGGGCTGACTTTATCAGCGTTCATATTCAACACTTCTGAGTTCATTCCCATCGCACTGCTGACGGACATCGGCAGGGATTTCGGATTGACCGAGGCTAAAGCCGGAATGCTGATTTCGGTCTATGCTTGGGTAGTGATGGTTCTTTCCATGCCGCTGATGCTGATGACATCAAAGATGGAGATGCGCAAACAGCTGCTCGGAGTAATCGCCGTGTTCACATCATTTCAGGTAATGTCATACCTCTCAACTTCATTCGGAATGCTGATGGCCTCCAGAATCGGGGTGGCCTGCGCCCACTCGATTTTCTGGTCGATCGTGTCGATCATCGCTGTCCGGATTGTCCCGGAGAGCCATAAATCCATAGCCCTCAGCATGATAGTCACAGGGTCATCGATTGCGATGATTCTAGGGCTCCCACTTGGAAGGGTAATCGGTCTGAGCGTTGGCTGGAGGATGACTTTCCTGAGCATCGGAGCGGTGGCACTGACTGTGTTCCTCTACCTTTTCACTTTGCTTCCCAAGGTTCCAAGCGGCGGCGGAATGTCAGCCCACGACCTTCCCGCCATGTTAAAGAACAAGGTCCTCATCGGAATATTCATCACCACCGCTGCCTTCGCCACCGGGTATTACACGACCTACAGTTACATTGAGCCTTTCCTCCAACAGATAGGAAGAATGACCGAGAACCAGATTACAACGACATTGATGCTCTTCGGTTTCGCTGGAATCATCGGAAGTATGCTGTTCTCGAAATATTATCCGAAGTTCAGGTTCAAGTTCATCAACGTCACGTTGATTGGACTGATCGCCGGTGTTTTCCTTCTGCGACCGGCCGCATCAAGCATTCCAGTCACAATCACTGTCTGCGCGCTGATCGGAATGTCCGCAACCGCATTCAATGTCGCGATGCAGTCAGAGATCATCACGGACACGCCGCAATCGCAATCCTCCGTTGCGATGTCTATCTTTTCGGGAATATTCAATTTCGGCATCGGAACGGGGGCTTTGATTGGAGGAATGGTCTGCTCGCATCTGTCGATTTCGTTCGTTGGAATCGTTGGCGGAGCTATAGTGACGCTGGCGCTGGTCTATTGGAAATTCATCGTGGCCCCAAGGTCACTTCGACAGGCTCAGTGACCGAACGCTATAGTCACTTCGATAGGCTCAGTGACCATGCACCTACGGTCGCTGAGCTTGTCGAAGCGACCTGACAACGCTGGCATCAAGGCGGCAATAACAAACAATCCCGCACACGAAAGCAAATTACAATAATCTGCCGATTTTATTGTATTTTTGCGCCATGACAGAGACGGACAACACGACAGAGGTCTTGGAAGTCGCTTCGATTGCCGGACACATCCTTCTGGAGAACGGAGCCGAGATTTCCCGCGTCGAGGACACGATGGAACGGATAGCATCCCACTATGGGGTCGATTCCGGCCATTTTTTCGTCCTCAGCAACGGCATATTCACAACTGGCTCGCTCGGAAAATACGCCAATGTGGAGTTCATTCCCATCCGTGGCATCCAACTCTCGAAAGTTGTAGCAGTCAACCAATTAAGCTACGAGATCGCCGCCGGGAAGCACACTCTTGCGGATGCCAGGCAAAGGCTTGAGTCAATAAAGGTCACACCCGTCAAACCCGCTTGGGAGCAAATTGCCGGCTCTGCATTCGGAGCGGCAGGCTTCTGCGCTGTGTTCGGTGGCGGATTCATGGACTGCGCGGCGGACTTTGTGATCGGAGCTCTTCTCTACGTCTTCTGCCTCTACGTCAGCGGATCACTCTCAAAGATTGTGGGCGGCATCTGCAACGCTCTTGTGGCCACAATACTCTGCCTTGCGTCGTACAGGTTGGGATTTGGTGACAGTCTCAGCAACATCATAATCGGAGCTGTCATGCCGCTCATACCCGGAGTCCCGTTTGTGAACGGGGTAAGGGATCTTGCTGATTCCGACTACATTGCAGGGCTCACCAGACTCACGGATGCCATGCTCGGATTCATCTGCATAGCTCTTGGAGTGAGTATCAGCTTTATCGCTGACGGATGGATATTCGATGGAATGATCGAACTCAGCGGGATGACCGTCAACCCTCAAACCGCTGGCATCCTGTGGCAATGCCTTGCCGCATTCATCGGCACATTCGCCTTCGCGATCCTCTTCGGGGCTCCCCGCAAGCAATATTTCACCGCAGGGGTCATCGGTGCCATCGGCTGGGTAATTTACTTGCTGCTCACACGGTCCTGCCACTCGGGCCCGACCGTCTCAATCACCGTCGCCACAATCATAATCTGCATACTTTCCCGTTTCTCAGCTGTCAAGGACAAATGCCCCAGCACTGTCTATCTGCTTTGCGGAATATTCCCACTCGTCCCCGGAGCCGGAATCTTCTGGTTCACCTATTATCTTGTTTCCAGTCAGTTCTACATGTCAGCGACAGCCGGCTTCGCAGCCGTCAAGGCCGCAATAGCGATTGTACTTGGAATAATAGTGGCGATGGAACTGCCACAGCGACTCTTCTCCGGAAAAAGAAAGCACTAGCCCTCCTTCTCAATCTTGTGAGGCGGAAGCGCTTTCTTCTTGCGGAAGACAACCCTCTCGCTCATAAAGAAGTTCAGTCCTCCCGACACACATAGTGCCAGAAGGTTGCACCACACGACATTCCAACGGAATATTCCTTGGATCAAAAGCAGGAAGGCCATCTTGACCAAAAACGCCCCGATGCAGGAGAGGTTGTAGCCGCCAAGATGCCGGAAGAACGACCTTGTGCTCCGGCACGACACCCTGTCCTTCCAGATAAAGAAATAGGCCACCACAAAATTCGTCACTGCCGCGCACTCGAACGAGATTGCCGGTGAGACTATGTACTCCCCTACATAAGAACTGAACACCCACTTCGAGAATACCCAAAGCACAACCGTGTCCACAATCGTTCCAAGAAGGCTCGATGCGGAAAACTCAGCGAATCTTTTGACTAATTTAAGCCACGGTTTGGTCATCTTTCTCAATTTCGGACGGCAAACTTACACAAAAATCATGAATATGTGGATAAAAAGCCAATCTATTCAGTAAATTTGTCGGATTCATTCACGAATATATTTAGAACGAACGATGTCAGAAGAAATGAACGTAGTACGTGACCTGGCCGTGATTTTGATCTCGGCAGGAGTGTTCACTATAATATCCAAGGCTCTTAAACAGCCACTAATAATCGGCTACATCCTTGCCGGCTTCCTTATCGGCCCCAATGTCAGCTTTTTTCCGGGAATATCCAGCGAGGCCACCGTGCACCAATGGTCGGAGATCGGCATAATATTCCTGATGTTCGGTCTCGGTCTAGAGTTCAGTTTCAAGAAGTTGCTCAAAGTAGGAGGTAGTGCGATCGTTACAGCGGTCGTGAAGTTTGTCGGTGTCTTCATCATCGGGTTCGTCACAGCGCAAGCCCTATCCTGGAGCTTTATGGAAAGCGTTTTCCTCGGTGGACTGCTGTCGATGTCATCCACGATGGTCGTGCTGAAATCCTACGATGATCTAGGCCTGAAGAACAAGCCCTACGCCGGTGTGGTTTTCGGAACATTGGTCGTCGAAGACCTGATCGCGATTCTGTTGATGGTGCTGCTCTCCACAATGGCTGTCTCGCAATCCTTCGCCGGCAAGGAACTGATAATGAACATCGCCAAGCTGGTCTTCTTCCTTATCCTGTGGTTTCTTGTCGGGATATATGTCATTCCTACCCTACTGAAAAAGGCCAAGAAATATCTCAACGATGAGATCCTGCTCATTGTCAGCATCGGGCTTTGTTTCGGAATGGTCGCACTGGCCACATCAGTTGGATTCTCATCAGCCCTTGGGGCTTTCGTCATGGGCTCGATTCTCGCGGAAACCACAGAAAGCGAGCATATTGACCACATTGTAGAGCCTATCAAGAATCTTTTCGGAGCCATATTCTTTGTCTCTGTCGGAATGATGGTCGCCCCATCGGTAATCATCGAGCACTGGGCTATAATTCTCTTGATTGCTGTGATCGTCATCATCAGCCACATTATCTTCGCTGGAGCAGGCATAATCCTGACAGGAAATGGTCTGAACAACGCCGTACACACAGGCTTCAGTCTTGCTCAGCTCGGAGAATTCGGATTCATCATCGCAGGTGTCGGCTGCACGCTCGGTGTGATGAGAGATTTCATCTATCCTGTTATCATAGCCGTGTCTGTCATCACGACATTCACTACCCCGTTCATGATCAAACTAGCTGATCCGTGCTATAATCTACTGACCAAAAGGCTCCCTGCATCCTGGATCAGCAGGCTTCAGCAGACAAACGACTCCGGAAAGCAGACAGCCGCGGAGCATAACGAATGGAAAACTCTATTGAACGCATACTTCACCCGCATTGTTCTCTATGGCGTAATTCTCATCGCCATCTACATCGGCTCGAAACTCTATCTCAGGCCCGCTGTCGAAAAACTCCTCCCAGAACTAAACGCAACGGTCCAAAAGATAATCGAAGTCGGAGTAACACTCGCAGTGATGCTTCCTTTCCTTTTCGGACTCGGAGTGCATTCCGGTTCCATCAGCAAGTCCGCACCTAAGCTCTTGAAAGAGAAGCCAAACAACATCTGGCCTATAATGGGTCTGATTTTCGCTCGCTCATTCCTTGCTGTCGGGATAGTTTTAGCTGTGTTGTCCTCTTACTTCCATCTTGCCGGCTGGACGGTTCTTGCCATCTTCTTTGCCGGTATAATATTCACACTCTTCGCCCGCAGGTCAATCCACAAATATTCAGCCTTGGAGATGAGATTCCTGTCAAATTACAACGAGAAAGAGGAAAGTGAGCGGCGCAGCAAGCCTGTGGCTTCGTCTGTCAGTCAGAACCTTGCTGACTACGATGTCCACACTGAAATCCTGACTGTCGCCCAAAATTCCGTATATGCCGGCAAACCTCTGAAGGACATTCCATTCAGGGCGGAGACAGGCGCGAACATCATCAAAATCACAAGAGGTTCAATGAATATGATCGTTCCATCCGGTGATGTGATTCTGTTCCCAGGTGACCGGATGCTTGCCGTAGGCACTTCCGCCCAGCTGGAATCTTTAAGGAATATGATTGCATCAGCGGTTGCGACAGAGACAACGAATTCTGGCTCTGCATTCAAAATCGAGCCTGAGACCCTGACGGCAGATTCTTTCCTGACCGGCAAGACTTTGCGAGACACGAATCTTAGGAAATATCACTGCATGGTCATCAGCGTGCTACGTGGTTCACAGTTCATAACAAACCCGGAACCTGATTTCAGATTCCATGAAGGTGACACAGTCTGGATCGCAGGCAATGTGAGCGAACTGGAAACAGTTTAGAATTTGAGATATTCAGAGTTCAGGTAAGGTTTGAGTTCCGCCCAGGAGACGGTCACTTTGATTATCCCTTCCGCATAACTCGCGATTTCATAAGGCTGGTAAAACCAAGTAACGCCTTCAATGGAGACTCCACACTTTCCATTTGGCACCATGCCATCTTGGAACATAGTTTCGAAAGTGTCGCTTCCCTGTTCTGACTCAAGTTTATCCTTGATCAGACCCGTGACCGGAGCGACATACCCCGGCAGGAACAAATCGTTCTCTGTCACGATTTTACCGTTCTCGACGTCAATGATGTAAGGTATGGAGTAATACATCCCGTGAGCTCCTCCTGTGTAGCTTTCGCTGAACACTTGATAAGTCTGTAGATTCATGAAGCCTTCTCCGAAAGCACCGACCGTCCTATAGTACCAATTGCAGAATGTGGCCGGAGTCCAGTAGTCATCGTTCTCATTCTCATTGGAATAAGCAAGATATTCCTCATAACTCTGCCCTGCATCCTTTTGGTAGCCAGCAATCAAAGTGTCGGAAACGGCGTCCGAGGCCTCTTCTACCGTCAGCCCGGCATATTCATCCCCGAAGCAGCTTCTGACAATCGCGTCATTGATCTTATTACGAACTGACTTCCACCCATTAAAGGATTTGTAGTATTCAATGGAATGGGAGATTTTCACCGATGCCGAGTCATCCTGCACCAGCGTCTGCTCATAGTTGTTCTCGTAAGTAGCGACC
>CAKULN010000070.1 GCA_934667175.1 uncultured Bacteroidales bacterium
GTTGCGCGCTACGCTCTTCGATTCCTATAAACTTATCACAGGCTTGACGTATCACTATGAAGGCAGGAGCTTATAATATGGGCATGCCTCTCCTCATGAAAATGCTAAATGGGGGGGGTAAGTGTCTATTATATAGCTTGTTACAAGATTGCGCCCGGAGCGTCTGCCTTCGGGTTTTAGCTGTTTCATGCGCCGCTCTCTCGGCCTTTACCTCGTCAGCCGGCCTGCCCCCTTCCTCTTCCGACCCCTCCACGATCCAGCCACACAGCCTGGTCGCTGAGCTTGTCGAAGCGCCACCCACCCATGGCGCACACGGCGACTCCACAATTCAGGAAAAGCGTGACACCGCCTCGTTCGCTATCTTCTACCGCTCAGCCGTCTCACGCATCGAACCGTGGTTCAAGAATAATGCGGCCACTCTGGATGCGGCCACGAAAGGTCTGCGCGCCATTGTCTATAACAGTAATTTAAGAATATACAAGGTCTATGTCATCGGAGCGGCGTCTCCGGAAGGCGGCAAGGCTCTCAACGCAAGGCTCGGACATGACCGCGCCGAGGGGGTCAAGACCTTTCTTAAAAACATTGAGCCGCGTCTTACGGACTCTGATTTTGTCGTGATCTCAAAAGGCGAGGACTGGGAAGGCGCCGTGAAGATTGCGGAGTCCTTTGACCGGGAGTCCGGCTATGACGCTATTTCGGGAATATTCAAAGACAGCGCCAATCCGGAGGCGAAGAAAAGCAAAATGAAGCGGCTTCAGGGCGGAAGGATCTGGCGCAAGCTGATCTCGGACTACTATCCGTCCCTGCGACGCACCGACATCTATGTCCTTTACAGCACAGTGCAACCGATTCCGCCGATTGAGTGCGAATTGCCGGACGGGGCGCTTGAGGTGCTATATTCAGACTACATCGCCCCGCCGACGGTGCTCCCTGAGGTTGAGTTCCCGGAGCCGGAGCAACCTCAAGGGAAATTCTATTCCATTGCCCTCAAGACCAACGCCCTTTATGACGTGGTGACCGCCCTCAATGCGGAGGTCGAGGTCCCGATCGGCAGGAAGTTCTCCCTGATGGTCGAGGACGTGTTCCCATGGTGGAACTGGGGACCGAACGGCAAGAAATATTGTTTCCAACTCTGGTCGATGGGCGTCGAGCCTCGCTGGTGGTTCGCCCGGGATGACAGAAAGGACTATCTTACAGGGCATTTTGCCGGACTTTACGGCATGTCCGGGAAGTACGACCTCCAGTGGGACACCAAGATGTGCTACCAGGGAGAGTTCTGGTCCGCCGGCCTGACCTACGGCTACGCCTTGCCGGTCACCAGATGGATGAACATGGAGTTCTCCGTCTCCGCCGGTTTCCTGCGCACCGACTACCGCCACTACCAGCCGGACAAGGGCTACGAGCACCTGTTCCGTGACAAGTACAACGTGGGCACCGTCTCCTGGTTCGGCCCGACGAAACTCAAGGTCTCGTTGGTGATTCCGATAGGGAAGGATTCCCATAACGAAAGGAGGGGCTCGCGATGAGGAAGTTTTTCAACATCATCCCGCTTGCCATCCTCCTGCTCATCGCCGTGGCCCCAGGCTGCCGGCGCCGTCCTCTGGAGGATCCGGATTACCGCACGCTGGTCAAGGTCAAGGTGGACATCTCCGGAATCTCCAACGTGACCTGCGACATCTACAACGACAAGATCCCTGCCCCGAAGATCGAGCCTGAGGCCATGCACCTGCTCCTCTTTGACGAGGATGCGTCAAGAGTCGCCGCGGAGACCTTTCTCACCGATGTCTCCACTGATGCCGACGGCGTCCGCACGGTCTCGGGAGAAGTCGTGGTCGCCCCGGGGACCTACCGCTATCTGGCCTACGATTTCGGTACAGAGGCCACCCTCGTGCGGAACTACAACGTCTGGAATGAGGCGGAGGCCTACACGGAATCCGCCCCGAGCAGCATCCAGAATCGTTTCCGCTCCGGAAGCGGAGAGCCGCTTAACATCCTCGAAGAGCCTGACCATCTTGTGGTCGCGGCGCGCGAAAGGGAAGTGATCCCTTACCATGAGGGAATATACACCATCTACGCCGAGGCGAAGTCCGTCGTGGAAAGCTGGTACCTCCAGATCAAAGTTGATGGTCTTGAATATGTCTCCTCGGCCCAGGCCGTGCTTTCCGGCATGGTCGGTTCGAATCTGATCGCGACAGACACGAGGGTGACGGATCCCGAGGCTGTGGTCTGGTTCAACATGCAGAAGAGTGACGACAAGGGAGTCCCGGTGATCTGTACGGTATTCGGCACGTTCGGCCACATCGAACGCTCCACCAACAACCTTGAGGTGACTTTCAACATCCGCACGACGGACGGCAAGACGGTCGTGAAGACTTTTGACATCTCGGACCTCTTTGAGACCGAGAACGCCATAAATCACCATTGGCTCCTCCTCGAAGAGACCATCAAGATCGACCCGCCACAGACCAGCGGCGGTTTCGACCCGAAGGTGGACGATTGGGACGAGGAACACCATGATGTGATCATTTAAATGAATATAAGTGTATTATTATAATTTTTTTATTAACAGTTTTAAAGTAAAAAATTTATGAAAAGATCAATTCTACTCTCAGCTGCCGCGATCGCCGCTTTCGCCAGCTGCTCGAAAGTCGAGGTGAAGTCAGTGGACGAGGCACCTGCGCAGATTACCTGGAACACCGTGGTTTCCAAGGCTTCCACTCGCGCTTATGATGGAGCTATTCAGACTGCTGTTTATCCTCGGGATGAGACTTTTGGCTCATTCGCTTACATTCATGACGGCAATTTCAGCGAGACCGGTACAAATAACTTGTACATCGACAATGTCGAAATTAAGTATGTTGAAGCCGAGAATCTTTGGCATGCAGACACACGGTACTATTGGCCAAAGAATTCAGATGATACGAACTACAAACTGACGTTCTACTCTTACAGCCCTTATGATGAATTGAACTCTGCCGTTTCGTGCACGGCTGACAAAGGCGTTAAGATTGCTGATTGGGATGTGCTTGCAAAGTCAACCGTAGATGTTATGACAACGGATCGTCTTGCTGATCAGACACAAAACACGACAAATAGTTCATCTTTGGCTGACAAAGGTGTCCCTACAGTGTTCAAACATAAGCTTACTCAGGTGAAGGACTTTATCGTTAAGACAAAAGCTGAGTATTCAGGTTTGACTTTCACAGTCAAGAGCATAAAGATTCTTAATGCTAAATATAAAGGCACTCTTGCTGAGAACGCATGGACTCCAACAACTGATGTTGAGAATTATACTTGGTATTATGATGCCACAGGAGTTACCGTGAACTCAATTGGTGAAAAAATATTACCAAACAACTTGCCGGCAAGCCTGAATAATTACGCTGCTGCAAATCCTAACAATTATTTCCTTCTTGTACTTCCGCAGGATTTTACCACTAATGGACAGAAACTCCAGATTGTGTACAACATCGACAACGGTACTTACAACTACGATGTTACCAACACAATTGATCTGAAGACTATCCATGAATCAGAAACTGGTAATAAAGTTGCAAATTGGGTGATGAACAAGAAAATAACCTACACTATCACCCTTGGCATGAACGAGATCTACTGGGATCCTACTGTTGTTGAATGGGAGACCGAATCTGAGGGATATTCAATCGACTAATTTATGCTCATAGACCGTCCCGCAGTCGGTCCAATCACTGCGCAGCCTTGGGGCGGGTGAAACCGCCTCCGGGCACTAAAAGATGCCTTGGGCGTGGAACAAACGTTTCGAGGAATTGACAAAGATGACTATGTTGACAAAGGCTATGAAGATCAGGACAGGTACCGCGGCCGCAGTGCTGGCGGCAGCACTAACCTCATGCGTAAGCAATGAGGTGACGCAGCCCGTCTCCGAGGACATCCCGATCACGTACTCCGTGCTCCAGAAGAGCATGGCCACTCGCACTGCCGTGACTGGAACAACGTATCGCGTCCCTTTCGGCTCTTTCGCATATTATCTGCCCTCCGGCAAGACCTGGCGGGACGACAAGAAGGACGCCCAGATCTACATAGACAACGATGAGGTGACGTACGATGAACAAGGTACCAACTCTTTCGCCCCCAACTCCTGGCACAGCGAAATAGTCCACTACTGGCCGAAAACCGGCAGCCTGACATTCTTCTCCTACTCCCCGTATGATGCATTGCAAGGCAATATAAGCTGCACCCCGGAGAACGGTCTGATGATAAATTCCTGGACAGCCGGGATGGTGCCGGGAGACGCTGATGACCCTGAGACATCGGACCTCATGATAGCCAAAAGCGAGAATCAGATCGGCAATACCTCCTCCGTTGGTGGCTACCAAGCCGGAGTGCCGACAGCATTCCAGCACATCCTGTGTCAGATCGAGGTCCGTGCCAAATTGGACAATGAGGATAATGATGTAGACTATGTGGTGAACTCCATCTCCTTGAACAACCTCTGGTCCGAGGCGACCTTCTCGAACGAGAGATGGAGCCGTCAGAAAGAACTTAAAAGTGTGTCCCATTCTTGCGGTGGTACAGAAGGTGTCCTGAACAATGATGGAAAGACACATTCTGTCGTCTTCCCCGCGATGATTATGATTCCTCAGAACCGTTTGGAAGTCAGTGGAACCAATGGACGTAAGGCACCAAGCATCACGATTGATTATTCCTACAAGAAGAAAACCGAGACATCGTACACCACTCCAGAGGGAGGAGTCACAAAGACTTTCCTTGACATCGACGGCCTTAATCAGTCATGGAACCAAGGCAAGAAGTATATCCTGACAATAGCGTTCAGCACCAAGGACGCTTACATTGAGTTTGACACGACTGTCGAAGGGTGGAAAGACGGTACCGGTGTGGACATAATTGTTGGAGATTAGGGCATGAAAACAAAAGGGAATATATTCATACACACTTCATTCCGCCGCCCGGCACTGATGCTGACTTTGGCTGCTGTGTTGGCTGTGTCTTCCTGCGGGCGCGAGGCTAAAGAGGACTTCGGTGACGTGATCGCCTTTTCCGCTTCCGCAGAGAAAGTCACTGACAGCCGCTCCACCGGGAGCGCTCTCGTGACTAATCTGAACACCGACGGCTCCGAGATCGCTGTTTATGGCTACCACGGTGGCGCTTCCGACTACAGCGGCAAGACTCCTGTTTTCGAGACGGATGGCGCGAAACGTGTGTATTACAAGTCAAGCGGCAATGCCGGCAATTCCCATTGGGACTACGACTACACCGCCGGTACGGACAAGGTGAAGTGGCTGCGCTCCGACTACTACCGCTTCAGGGCTTTTTACCCATATTCATTGATTGACAATGTCAATTCTTCCTCCAACGCCGAGATTCTGGCTCTTGACTATTCCTTGATGACGGATGACGCTGACTTGATGGTCGCCTATGCGACGCGTTATCCTGCACAGGACGGAGTGGACGCGGTGGACCTTAACTTCCAGCATGCGTTGTCAGCCTTGCGCTTCGAGGTCAAGAAGGATGAGAACTCAACAGAGACAGGGCATGAAAAGGTTATGGAGTTTTATCTCACTGGATTGTTCCAGACCGGTGGACTGATCTATACAGCCTCCGATGCCTCCGCCTTGGCGGGAGCTCAGTCGTTGACATGGATTCCAAGTGTTTCTGACTATGACACTCCGGTGCACCATTGGGTGGCGGCGAGTGAGTCTGATTACAAGGAAATGACCACCAGCGGTGTCTCTGTTTATGACGATGATGGCTTCGTTTTCGCCATCCCGGTCAATGGCAAGTACAATGGGGAATACATCGTCAAGAGCAGGCCTAAGGTCTATGCGAACTTCCGTACGGACAAAGGTGGAACGGTCCTTCACACGGCGTTGTTGCCGGAGGCGGTTTGTTGGGAACCAGGCAAGAAGTACATCTACACCATCACTGTCAAGCAGGCTACAGTGACGGTGAATGTCACTATAAAACCATGGACGTTGGTCGAAGCTGGTGCGGAGATGAAGTTTTAATGGAAATGTAATGAGAGACGGAATGAGGAATATTCTTTTGTCGATAGCCATGGTCCTTTTCATGGCGGGATGCAGTTCCTTGGGACCGGATCCGGAAAGTTCCGGCCAGGGTACTCTGATCCTTAGTGTAGGGACTGGGGAGGCAACACGTGCGAATGAGAATGGTATATATTATAATCCTAACGAGATTCCCTCGGACAGCAACCATTCCCTTGACGACGGTGACAAGATGAAGAATCTGAGGGTATGGCTTGTGAAAGACGGGGTTGTCAGCAAGTTCGCCAAACTTGATGTAGCGGACGAGGCAGGGGAGGAAACACTTTCGTGCTCCATAGTGGACTGTGAAAGAGGTGATTATGAGATGTATGTTGTTGCTAATTACACTGGACTTGACGAAAAGTGCGAAAAGGGTACAACTCTGAATACGACAAATGTACTCATGAATGAATATTTCGGGCCGGTGGAGTCAGGTAGTTGCCCTGCGTATTCCACTGCCGGGATGCTGTCCTTGGTTCCGGATAAGGATCTTGTTAGAAAACCTCTATTTACCGATAATGGAAAGTATGTCACTCCAGATGGCACAGAATACGTAACCAATGTCGGCATGCCCCTTTCCTATAAAGGCACGGTTTCCATCGGTCCCGGTGAGAACAAGATCTCTGTGGAGTTGTCCCGCATCTGCGCGAGGTTCACGATGGCAATCACGAACAACGCCAAGGACAAGTGGTTGGCGATCAATGGTGTGACGTTGTCTGCATTCAATCAGTCGTGTGGCTATCTTTTCCCACGCACTAATGCGTCAGGTGATGATAATGATGTCCCTCAACATGAGGATCATTCCGATAAAATTGCTTTTCCTTATGTGGATAACGGAGGCTACATCGTGGTTGACCCGGGAGAGACGGTTGTCTTGAGAGACCTGTACATGTTCGAGACAGACGGAACTGTTGGTAAGACATTCACGATCAAGGCGGCGCTTTATGAGAAAAGTTCTGACGCAAGCATGACCAAGGGCGAGGATTTTATCTTGTCAAATGTGGGTAACAGCTCACATGGCGCCCCAAGCCCTGAATCTTATTACCTTATTCGTTCAGACCTTTCCAGCACTTTCTATTTGGGCGCTGATAAGGACGGCTCGACGAACCTGTTCTCGTTCGGCTCTGACAACAATGTCAAGAACTCACCGGACATTGACGAGTATCTGTGGGAAGCCGTATCTGTCAATGGTTCGAGTTGCACTTTCAAGAATCTGAAACATAAGACGTATCTGAATGTGGGCAGTGGGGGTGTGAGCGCATCTGATACTAAGCAGTCAATTACTTATAGAAACGGCTATTTGTACAATTATTCATATTATAATGGATACTACTACATAACCAATTCCTCGAACAATCCGGCTTCGGTCACATCCCAATATAATGCAAACACATGGAGTCTCCGAAAGGTTGAAGTGACTGAGAAGCAGGACGCATGGGTGTTCGATAAACCGTTCAAATCCCTCAACTACTCCCACGCCGTCGTTCATGTGGACAAATATGGCGTGGCTTACAATCTTGCCCAGCTTAAGCGCAACGAGCATCTGAAACTGAACATCACGGTGACATATTCGGACACCGACGGCACCTGCGGGTTTGAATTGGGAAAATGGAAAGAGATTACAAACGAGACAACCTTTGATTAAAGAATCGCTTTATGAATAACAGATTCGCTACCATCATATTCATTGCTTTAGCTAATCTTTGCCTGCTCGCTTCGTGCGTGCGGGAGTCGGTTGAGCCTGTCGGTCTTGCCGAGGGGGAAGTAGTCGCGACGTTGGCGTTCGGGACCACACCGATGGACGTGGTTGTGACCCGTGCCGGACATTCGCTTGAGACGGAGTCAAGGGTGTTCAACATGCACCTCTTCGTGTTTGACGAACATCGCAACAAGGTAGCGAGCCATTTCTTTTCGGATGATTTCAAGCAGGATGATGAGAATGCGGACTTGCCGATAAAATGGTGGTGTGGCAGCTACAAAAGTGATTCAAAATCATTCTCCGGCAAGATGAGGTTGGCCGTGCCGTCAGGAGAAGGTATGAAATTGTACCTTTACACGAATCTGGATTCGGACATGGTGAGGGTGTCGGAGGAACTGCTCAGCCATTCGATTCAGAATGAGGACGATTTGATTAAGTTCCAATGCTACCTCAACCAGAACATCGTGTCTCGTAACATCCTGTTCCCTATGACCGGAGTGCTGGAGGGGGTCACGATTGATTCTGAGGGGAATATGACGGATAGTGAAGGCCATCCTGCCGTGATCAAACTGGAACGTATTGATGCCAAGATCAAATTCGATTTCCGGACAGGCGAGCGTAGAGATGATAATGGACAGAAAATAAAGTCGTTTCAGGCACTCCAGTGGAGGGTGTTCAACGTGCCTCGCACCGCCTACGCCATCAACAGTGACAATGATGACAGTGTTGTTCCCGCTGAGACCCCTCTTTCTGAATATAGCGAGCATGCAAAGGATTTCTTCGACACTGAATATGTGAATTTCGAGACGTACAACAACCAGACCGGAGAGCAGTCGTTCACTTTCTACATGCTTGAGAACAGGCAGAGCCCGAAGAATCCGGATGGCATTAAAGGGTATCAAGACAGGAGCCGTCAGGCCAAGAACCCGGACGGCACGAACCAGTCCGTGCATGTGAGCTATGTCGTGGACGGCAAACCGTACGAACGAGACATGCGTGTGTTCGAGAACGCCAATGATTTCTCGACCTATGTCATGGTGACCGGAAAGGTTACGATGGTGTTGGAAAACGATGACGCTGGACAGGTGCTGTCTGCCGATGTGACGTACATCATTCATCTTGGAAATTGGGAAGCGGTAATAGATCCGGATGGTCCAGGGGACGGGAAAGATCAATATTCAAATTTCACCGATTTTAAAGTCTTGCGCAACACATCCTACACCTACACTGTCACGGTGAATTCTGTGAATAACATTCGTGTGGAGGTAGAGACTTCAAAGGGCGCTGTCGAAGATGTGAAGGAGAACCAGCCGGGGGCGACAGGGTTCGTGACCATCGCCCGCGAGGAGATTGCACTTTGCGACGCCCACTACGAGTCCAAGACACTGACATTCCATCTGGCGAACTTTTTCGATGGCGGTGTCTCTCTTGGAACTGACGGGAGGGTTCTGAACGCCGACAAGTGTGTGGCCGACAAACTGACATGGGAGGTGGAGACACCGTTCAGCACAGGCGGACCACGGGTCATCGACGGCATCGACATCACCTCCGGATTGGATTACAAGTGGGTGCATTTCAGGCTGAACAAAAAGGATGACGATGGAAAAAAACGGCGTAAGTTCCTGGATCCGGACATACTTTTCGAGTCTTCCTCAAAGTATCGTGACGGGAAGACCGCCCGTTCTTCCGGAGGAAACCAGGAGGGGGACGGTACCGATGGTCTTAGCGGTTACCACAACGACGGTGTTTTCGACATCGTCTCTCTGGTGAAGTATATGAAAGAGCAGGTTAACAAGTACCTTGTCGACCCGGCTACCTCCGATTTCGACCAAGGTAAGGACGAGAATGGCAACCTGAATCCGAAAATCTGCGTCACCGCCTTTGTCAATGAATATTACTACGAGGCTCATCCGCTGACCGGAGCGAAATCCACCACCCTGTGGAAAAAGTTCGTCAACCAGCCCGACCGCTCCGTCCACATCCTCTGCAACTCCGACATCAGCAAAGACCTCGAGTCCCGCGCCACCGGCTCCGTCATCACCATCCAGCAGCACGCCATCCAGTGCATCTACAACACCGACGAGTCCTACACCTCCCTCCAAACCGCCTGGGGCACCGAATACACCGATGAGTTCTCGGATCAAGTCAAAACGTATAACACAAATGCTTACAACTACAATGGCAGTGGCGGCAACTCCTCCCAAGAGAACGGTCTTTTGAACTCTTTGTATGAGTGGGAGCTATGTAGCAGAGGTTCATTCACTAAGAAAGAATGGGGAAATTATATGGAATTTGAGGTTCCGAATTCGACCCCACAAATGCAGGATAATTATAAATCCCTCCGCTATTTGTGCATGTCGCGAAATCGCGACAACAACGGAGACGGCAAGATTGACGCAAGTGAGATGCGTTGGTACTTGGCTTCAATCCGACAGCTTATCGGCCTCTATGTCGGGGACGGTCTCTTGAACCAGAACTCCCGCCTGTACAATCGTACCTCAAGCCAGCGTGCCTCTGATGACGTGAACGTCTGGAGACAGCATGTGATTTCCAGTACCAAATATAGTAGTGGCTCTTCAGAACCTACATTGGTTTGGGCAGAGGAGGGTATCTCGACGGGTAATATTTCTGGTTCAATTAAAGATGGAAAAGCCACAGTTAATGGTACGACTTATTCCATGAATTCATGGTCTATAAGGTGCGTCAGGAATCTTGGCTTTGAATTGCCTGACAGCCCTGCCTCCACCGAATTGGCGGAAGTCCCGGATCCTCTCGTGACTGTGGAGGGAAGTGGGAGTTCTTCGTCCCCTTATGTAGTTACATGTACCAACCTTAATGCGAATGCCCTTCGCTACTACACCTCCCGTGAACTCGAGTACGCCAGCAACGAATCTGAGCAGAACAGACTCTATAAAAAGTTTGAGGTGAGCTCTTCAAGCACGTCTTTAAGCGGCAACTTCGAGACTTGGAACAAAAACATCACCAATAAAGGCTCTTCGGTTGCAGCTGGATACTGTCCCGAAGGTTACAGGATTCCTAACCAGTTGGAATTGGCCATGATGAAGTTCTATTGTAACAATGCTTCCGACCACGCATTATCCCGTACGTATTGGAGCATGGGAAAAGTTCCTAGTGATTTGGGACTCACCCCTGATTATGGTGAGACGGGAAAGGATGGTGGAAGTAAAACAGACTTTGTGGATTCCGGAAATATTTCCTTGAGTACTAAAGATGCCACCAACGCCCGTTGCGTCCGTGACATCCGTGTAGATTAGCCCTTCGCGTCCTCATCTCACCCTTGCTCACCGTCCCCCACCCACCGGTCGCATTTCCCCACATTCCGCTTCCCGACAGTGCCCACCGTTCCCCACCCACCGGTCGCTGAGCCCGCCGAAGCGCCCGCCCTAATGGTTCGACAAGCTCACCAACCCTGGCCCGGCAAACTCACTATCGCCTCACCGTAACCCACCAACACCTACCGGCAGCATTTCCCCCACATTCCGCTCCTCAACAGTGCCCACCGTTCCTCACCCACCGGTCGCTGAGCCTGCCGAAGCGCCCGCTCGAACGGTTCGACAATCTCACCAACCCTGGCCCGGCAAACTCACTATCGCCTCACCGTAACCCACCAACACCCACCG
>CAKULN010000071.1 GCA_934667175.1 uncultured Bacteroidales bacterium
GACATCTGCGGGGTCTCGGAATCCGACCTCAAGGACTATTTCCCGGAAAGTGTAAAAGAACTTGCCGAAGCCAACGGCCTTTCCGAAGAAGAGTGCCGTCAGAAGCTTGCCCTGATGTACGATGGCTATCATTTCCATCAAAATTCCATGGGCGTTTACAACCCGTTTAGTCTTCTGAACACATTTAACGTTAATGAGTTCAAGGAATACTGGTTCGAGACCGGCACTCCGTCTTTCCTCGTCAATGTGATGAGGAAGACCTCGTACGACGTGACACGTCTGTCGGGCGACCTCGTGGGCTCATCGCTTCTGACCGACGTGAACACGGCGTTCCTGAACCCCGTCCCGCTCCTCTACCAGAGCGGCTACCTCACCATCAAGAGTTTCGACCCGCGTTTCAACCTCTACACCCTCGGCTTCCCGAACATGGAGGTGAAGGACGGCTTCCTCAACTTCCTGCTGGGTTACTACGCCCCGGTCCAGAGCGACTCCACCAACACCCTGATCTCCCTCATGTCGATGGATGTGGAGGCCGGCAACCCGGAAAGCTTCATGACCCGCCTGGACGCCCTCTTCGCCAGGACGAACTACCAGATCCAGGGCGAGAGCGAGAAGGACTTCCAGTATGCGATGTACATCATCATCGAGCTTATGGGGGAATATGTCGAGACGGAGCGCACGACCTCCAACGGTCGCATCGACATCCTCATCAAGACCAAGGATTACGTCTACGTCATCGAGATCAAGACCGACTCCACCCCGGACGAAGCCCTCGCCCAGATTGAGGAGAGGGGCTACGCACGGCCGTTCGCCGATGACCACAGGAGGATATTCAAAATCGGCGTCAACTTCTCAACCGCAAACCGCCGCATCGACGGATGGAAGGTCATCTGATCGGTAGGCCAAATAAACCTATAGTGTCCTCTTTGCCCAACGCTTGCTTTTGCTAAACGTTAAGTTTAACAAAAGTTTTAAGCTTATGGGTAAAAAATTATTTACAATCGCGCTGTGCCTGTTTGTCAGCATAGGTGCAGCATTGGCCCAGACAATCAAGGTGTCCGGTACGGTCACGGACGCGGCCAACGGCGAACCCGTTGTGGGCGCTGCGGTGCAGCTCAAAGGGAGCGCCAGCACTTACGCCCTGACGGATGTTTCCGGAAGATATTCCATCTCCGTTCCAGGGGACGGAACACTGACAATCAGCTGCCTCGGATTCATCGCCACAGAGGTGCAGATAAACAACAGGGCAACCGTAAATGTCGTACTCGAACCAGAGACTCAGCAACTTGATGACGTCGTTGTGGTTGCGTTCGGTACATCCACCAAGCAGGCTTTTACCGGATCAGCAAAGGTGATCGGATCCGATGATCTTGCAAAGTCACAGGTCTCAGCCGTCACTTCCGCCCTGGCTGGAAAGGTTGCAGGAGTCCAGTTGACATCCTCATCCGGGGCTCCTGGAAGTTCTCCATCAATACGAATCAGAGGATTCAGTTCCATATCGGCGGGAAAGGAACCGCTTTACATTGTTGATGGAATGCCTTACGATGGAGATCTTAACAACATCAATCCTAGCGATGTCGAGAGTACAACAGTCCTTAAGGATGCGGCTTCCAATTCTTTGTACGGAGCCCGTGGTGCGAATGGTGTGATCATAATCACCACAAAGAGGGCAAAAAGCAGCGAGGCGATAATCACATTTGACGCGAAAGTAGGTGTGAACTCACGGGCACTTAAGGACTATGAATACATCAAAGATCCTGCAATGTACTATGAGACGCATTACCAGGCTCTCAAAAATTACTATGCCGGTCTTGGTAACTCCGAACTCGCCGCGCATGAATTGGCAAATGCGGCTATCCTTAAGGACGCATCATCAGGTGGCCTTGGCTATCAGGTGTTCAATGTGCCCGAAGGGCAGTCTTTCATTGGAACCAATGGCAAGATCAACCCTGCGGCGACTCTTGGAAACACAGTCACCTCCGATGGGGTTGCATATTACCTTACACCGGATGATTGGACAAAAGAAGCCTATCGTCATTCAGTGAGACAGGAATATAATCTCAGCATTGCCGGTGGTGGCGATAAAACCAACATCTACGCATCTATGGGCTACCTCAAGAATGAGGGCATAACCTACAATTCCGACATGACACGATTCACGTCAAGGCTTAAGGCAGACTATCAGGTCAAGTCTTGGTTGAAAGTCTATGGAAATATGTCATACGCGAAATTTGACTCCAACTCGCTTTCCGACAACGGGGAAAGCAACTCAACCGGTAATATTTGGGCTTTCACCTCTCAAATCGCTCCTATATATCCTCTTTACGTCAGGGATGCGGATGGAAACAGAATGGTTGATGCCAACGGCTTTGAGATGATGGACTACGGCGATGGCATGAATGCAGGACTTACACGTCCGTTCATTCCGAACGCCAATCCTCTTTTCGCCAACAAGGTAAACACGAGAAACTCAGAAGGGAACGCCTTCAGTGCCTCCGGAGCCGCGGACATTTCATTCCTTAAGTTCTTCAAGTTCACGATCAACGCCACAGAATCAATAGACGAGACACGTGGAACGACTGTCAGCAACCCTTACTATGGACAGTTCGCGTCTTCCGGCGGAACCGTAGGAAAGTCCCACAGCAGGACTACAGGGTTCAACACCCAGCAGCTCCTCAACTACACTCATACATTCGGGCTTCATAACATCAATGTGATGCTGGGACACGAGTTCTATGATTATAATTACTATTATCTCTACGGGGCCAAGCAGAAGATGTTCTCGCAGGATAACAAGGAACTCAGCGGAGCTGTCATAGACAACAAGAATGCAACTTCATATACTACTGAATATAACAACGAAGGATTCTTGTCCAGATTGCAATATGACTACGACAACAAGGTCTTTGCAAGTGCATCATTCAGACGTGACGCTTCTTCGAGGTTCGATCCAGACTATCGTTGGGGTAATTTCTGGTCTGCCGGAGCCGCATGGATCATCAGCAAAGAGAAATGGTTCTCCGCAGGATGGGTTGACATGTTGAAACTTAAGGCATCCATTGGCTCACAAGGCAACGACAACATCGGCTCATATCTCTACACCGACACTTACGAAATTCTGCCGTCGGCCGGAGAAGTGGCGGCCGCGTTCCAGAGGAAAGGTAAGAAAGACATCACCTGGGAAACCAACACCAACATCAACGTCGGTACTGAATTCACATTGTTTAATGGAATTCTGGACGGGTCGTTCGAGTACTTCAACCGTATAACATCCGATATGTTGTTCAGCTTTAACGTCGCTCCGTCCCTTGGCTACACTTATTACTATGACAACGTCGGCGACATGCGGAACTCTGGCGTCGAATTGTCATTGACCGCCAACATAATCAACCAGCGAGACATGCAATGGTCGGTCAATTTCAACGCGACGAAGGTGAAGAATAAGATCACCTATCTGCATGATGATGTCAAGACGCTTGAGGTTGATGGCTATAAAGGTTACAGCGACGGTTCGTACTTTTTCGGTGAGGGTCTTCCTCTTTACACGAGATACCTTAAGAAATATGCAGGAGTCGATTCCCAGACAGGAAAGTCTCTTTGGTATAAGAATGTGAAAGACGAGAATGGCAACATCACCGGTACTGAGACAACAGATGTTTACTCAAATGCCGACTTCTACACTTGTGGAGATCCGATTCCGGATTGGTATGGTGGATTTGGAACTTCCTTCTATTTCCATGGATTCGATTTCTCCATCAACTTCTCATACCAGATTGGCGGAAAGTCCTATGACAGCGGCTATGCCGCATCCATGGCTCCACCTACGCAAGGTAACACAGGTTCGAATTTTCACAAGGATGTGCTGAAGTCATGGTCCAAGGAAAACACTGGCTCCAATATTCCAAGATTCCAGTACGCCGACAATTATACCGCCGCCGCTTCTGACAGATTCCTCACTGACGCAAGTTATCTGAACATTGAGAACATCAATGCCGGGTACACTTTCCCGACCAAATGGATCAGCAAGACAGGTGTGAAATCAATCAGGATATACGCTGCCGTTGAAAATGTCAACTATTGGTCAAAACGAAAAGGTTTCGATCCTAGATACAGTTTCGCAGGTTCGACAAATGCGACGACATATCTTCCTGTCAGAACAGTTTCCGGTGGCATTACACTGAAGTTCTAAATAGAAAGTGAACTCAATCAAATAAGGAGAAATGAATATGAAATCTATATTTAAAACATTGGTGATAGGCTCCGTAGCGATTTTGTCCGCTTCTTGCGTCAAAGAAACGTTCCCGACCAATATTGCAACATCCGGCCAATTGGGAGCCTCGGCTTCGGCTTTGGAGTCGGTGGTGAATTCATCCCCTTCGCAGTGGACTCAAGGTTATCTGGTCTACGGAAAACAAGATCAGGAGTTTGATATGGCATATCCTGGAATGATGATAATATCAGACAGTGCCGCCGGAGAAATAGTAGACTCTGGAGAGACTGGCTATGACTGGTACTCATTCTGGTCATCCAACAATTATTCATTGGCGGAGACAAGCAGCAGAGCATACGTCCCATGGCGAACTTATTATATTTTTGTGAAAAGCGCCAATGATGTCATCGGTGCGGTGGATCCGGAAACTGCCAGTGAAGTTCAGCTTCAATTCCTTGCAAAGGCCTTGTGTTATAGAGCGTTCGCATATCTCAATCTGGCAAGGATGTATGAGTATAAGGCTCCGACAGACCCTGCTGTGGTGGGCACATACAAACCAGAAGCTGACATCACAGGCTTGACCGTCCCGATTGTCACGGAGAAGACCACTCCTGAAGAAGCTAAGAACAATCCTCGCGCTACAGTGGAACAGATCTACGAATTGATCTTCTCGGACCTTGACGCCGCCGAGAAATATTTCGAGGGAACCACAAGCACAACCAGCCTTTTCCCTACACTTGCGGTCGCTTATGGACTCAAGGCCAGAGCTTATCTTGAGAGAGGATCGGCTGGTGTCAGCGGAGCGTTCGCAAGTGCGGCTGAATATGCGAGAAAAGCACTTGACGCCTTTGGTGGAAGTCCTCTTACGCAAGCCCAATGGGAAGATCCTATAAATGGATTCAACAATGCGTCCGCTAACAGTAACTCTTGGATGTGGTATCTACAGTATGACGCCGAGAACATGGGCAATCTCTGCAACTTTGTCGCTCACATGAGCTGCGAGCAGACATGGACAGCTTATGGTTGGAATGTGGGGCGTGGAATCGCGAAATCCCTTTACAACCAGATTCCGGACACCGATTTCCGCAAGCATTCATGGCTCGATCCTAAGGGTGATGACTACTACCTCTATAAATTTGGCAGGGAGAGAGGTGGAAAAAACGACCCTTACAAGAAGATAGGTGGCGGCAATTTTGCCTATGCCAACATCAAGTTCCGTCCGGCATCCGGAGACTATGCCACATACAAGGTTGGCGGTGCTTCACAGGTCCCGATAATGAGGATGGAGGAAATGATGCTGATAGAGGCTGAGGCATTGGCGATGTCCGGAGATCTCGCGGGAGGCAAAACAGTCCTTAATTCGTTGATCCAGACACGAAATCCTGAATATACATGCGACAATGTCGCTACTGCGGCCTTGTTCCAGCAGGAAGTATATTTACAAAAGAGAATTGAACTCTGGGGTGAAGGTTTGATCTACTATGATGCCAAAAGATTGGGCGCTGGTGTCCACAATGGTTATAATGGAACAAACGCACAGGAGGGATACAGGTTCAACTGCGCAGGTGTGGCTCCATGGTGGAACTTCGTGATTCCGCTGTCTGAAATTTCAGGAAACCCTGCCCTCAAGGGATTCAACAATCCTGACCCTACCAAATCCGTAGAGGAATGGACAGAATAATGAATGATTAATTTCTGCATGAATATGAAAAAGTTTTACAAGATTATATTGATTCTGATAGCACTGCCGCTTCTGGCCATTGCCTGTGGGAAGGATGACCTGAAGTATGAACAAGGTGCAGCCGAGGACGAGAATTGTTACGGGGTATATTTCCCTACGCAGGATTTGCCGAGTGAGTTCGACCCGTCCGACCCGTGCGTTGTCACAGTCAAGGCATCACGTACGAACGCCAAGGGAAACATCACTGTACCGGTTGAGATTAAGCAAAGCGAAGGGAATGTGTTCTCTGTCGCACCTATCACGTTTGAGGACGGGCAGACAGAAACCACTTTCGACATTACTTTCCCTGATGCGGAACTTGGGACGGAGTATTCAATCACCGTGTCGGTAACTGATCCGCAGTACGCCAAGGTCTATGGCGTCCAGAAAACATTCTTGGACATCAATCTGTCAAGGGTTAAATGGGATCCCGTCAAAGACGCCAGTGGTGCAAGCGAGGCCGGAATAGCCCTCTACCGTGATGACTTCTTCACGACATTCTTTGGTGTGTCTAATGTGGAATATAAAGTGGAGGTTCAGGAAAATGCCGGAAAGCCTGGAATATACCGCTTGAAGAACGTTTATGGCGAAGCTTATCCTTACAATGAGCCAGGAGATTGGGATGACTCGAAGGATTATTACTTGATAGTCAACGCTGAGGATCCTGAATGTGTGTACATCAGCACCCAGGCGACAGGCTGTGACTGGTCTTATGGCGTGTGCTATGTCAGCAGTATCGCTGGACTTAGGCTCGCGCAGGGTAAAACCAAGGATGAGGTGAAAGCCTTAGGGGCCTTTGGCACCCTTAGCAATGGCGTGATCACATTCCCTAAAGGAACATTGCTATTTGGGATGGCGGATTACAATAATGGAGGATTGTATACAGCGAACAAAAATGGGATGTTCAGGATAATTCTCCCGGGAGGAAAGCCGGTGGACTATTCGTTCGGAGTGTCATCTGGCCTTACAAAAGATGGTAAAGTGCCTGTCTCATTCACACTTGGCGCTGACATAACCAAGGTCATCTACAAAGTGTTTGAGGGAAGTCTTGACAAGGAAGGCATCCAGGAAGCCCACTATGATGTGATTTCTGCTAAGGATGCGCAGGAAGTGACTGAAAGCAAGACCGTTGCGGTATCATGTGCCAAGACAGGAGTTTACACCCTTGTGGCCGTTGCCTATGACAAGGACGGTGTCAAGAAGGGATACGATGGCACTTCATTCGGTTTTGTGGCCTCTGGCGATGAAGAAGCTAAAGCGACTGTGATAAGCGCTGGGCTTGAGCTTACTTCAAGATATGAGGCTACCGGCAACACCAAACGGAATTCGTGTCTTGTATATGCTTATGGCAAGGACATCACAGACATAAAGATGGGACTTTATCTTTCCGATGACAATGCCTTGAATAATTTGGACTCTCTTGCAGCAAGTATGAAGTCTTTGAGTGCCGAGAACATTGCGGCCGTCAATGGAGAAGGGTTCGCCGATATGTTCACAAAGCTTAGCCCTGTCACGGATTACACACTTGTAGTATGGGCGACCAATGGTTTCACCACGAAGATTGTGACAGATGTGGTTACTACGGAGGGGCTTCCGAGAATGGACCTTGGTGAAGGTGCGTTCACTTATGGCGTGTTTTTCACAAATGATGGAAAACCATCCGTGGATAAAGGTCTGACATTGCAGCGTGACCCGAATTATGAGAACACCTATATCATTCCTGATTGGGGATATGGTGTGGACTTTGAGTTCACCTACGACCCGACTACCGGAAAAGTCTTTGTCCCGGCTCAATTTATTGGTTATGTACATCCTTCTTACGGGGAAGTCAATGTAGGCGAGGTGAAGAATGTACTTGGTGAGAAACATAAGGACTACGACAAATTCGTGGACAGCAGCTATGATCCGGAGTCCCATACATTCAAATTCTGTGTGGCGTATTATTGTAAAGCCGGGACGTTCGGATGGGGAATCGAGACATTTACATTGGATAATGCCATTGAATTCACACAAACCGCTGGTTCCCCGTTGAGGATCAAAGCAAATATTCCTGATGTCACTCGTTCCCTCCCTTTCACAATAACGGAACTTGAAAAGGTTATGACATGTGGGTCTTTCGCCGGACTTGATGTCATTCCTTCCTTAAAGACCGTCAGGTTCAATGCGGTTGACCATGAGGCAAGAAGAATGGACAAATCGTTCCATGCGGACGGAAGGCTGTTTGAATAATAATTAATTACACATAGTCTGACAACAATGGATCCAGTCTTGGTTTCAGGCTGGATCCATATTAATTTTGATGAGGTGAAGAAATCATTTAAAAGAGTATCCGCATTAGTGGCCATCCTGCCCTTGATTGGATGTTCGGGAATAATTGATACCCCGGAAATAGGGAATATTCAAGAGGTGGTTGCCTCTGAATGCATTGGAAAGATAATCAACACCCGGTCCGCAGGTGATTGCGACAATGAGATTCTCGTGAAGTTGACAATGGCTCCGGAAGATGGCTTTTTTGATAAGATGCGTGTCAAGGGGGTCGTCAGCATAGAGAAAGTGTTCGACTCTTGCCCAGGAAAGGAGGAACTTGAGCGCCGGTTCGGACTGGATCTTTGGTATGCGTTAAAAACTAAGGCGGGCTCAGACCACAATATAATAGCCGAAGTTCTTGCTTTGGACACGAATGTGTCCGCCATCGAGTATGGCGTAAAGTATGCGCGCGTGTCTGATGGGGAATGTAAGCCTTGTCTGTCCAGTGTCCGAACGCGAGGGTCTGATGCTGTCTTTAATGATCCATATCTTGCCAACCAGTGGCATTTCATGAATGTCGGAGACCGTGCTGTGGCGAACGACAGTTATTCAGGAGGAGATATTAATGTCAAAGATGTTTGGAAATCACTGACTTGTGGAGATAAGTCTATCATTGTCGCCGTGCTGGACGAGGGCGTGAAATACAATCACCCGGACCTTGCCGGAAACATGTGGACCGGTCCGAACGGGGAGCATGGATGGAACTTTGTGGATAGAAACAGTACAATTACATGGGCCGAAGACGGTGACAGCGGACATGGGACACATTGTGCAGGGACAATAGCTGCGTTGAATAATAATGACTTGGGTGTCTGTGGAGTCGCTGGAGGAAGTGGTAACGGCGATGGAGTGCAAATCATGTCATGCCAGATATTCAGTGGAAAAAGGGGCGGTTCTTCATCCATTGTCGCCAAAGCGATCAAATATGCGGCTGACAACGGAGCTTCGGTTATTTCATGTTCATTCGGGTATCAAGGGGGATCTTATAAATCCGATGCCGAATATAAGGCTGGCAATAACGGGGAGAATTCCTTGGAGGAGGCTGCGATTCGTTATTTTGAGGCGAGTAGCAATAATGATGTTTTGGACGGTGGTGTTGCGATATTCGCCGCTGGAAATGACGGAGATCCGTATGCGACATATCCCGGGGCACTTTATGATATTATCAGCGTCTCTGCATTCGGACCGGATTATCTTCCCGCATATTATACCAACTATGGACCCGGTTGCAGCATAGTGGCACCTGGAGGCGAGGCTTATCATGAGAATGTTTCAGGAAATCATGCTCTTGGCATGGTTCTTTCCACAGTACCTTCGGAACTGTACAATTCTGATTATGGATATATGCAAGGAACCTCGATGGCTTGTCCGCACGTGGCAGGCGTGGCTGCGCTTGCCCTGTCATATTCAAAGAAAATGGGCAAACATTTTTCAGTCAAGGAGTTCAAGGATATGATTGTGACTTCTACCAATGATTTTGACACCAGATTGATAGGGACGAAACAGCTGAAAGGCAAATCTTTCAGCCTTGCTCCGTATTACCACAAGATGGGAACGGGCTCCATTGACACTTGGAAGCTGATGATGAAAATCGAAGGAACTCCTTGCCTTACCGCTGTCATTGGCAAGGAACAATGGATTGATCTCTCAAGTGTTTTCGGGACAGCTTCGATCAATCTAACATATCTTGATGTGGAGTGTACGGATGAGGATGCCGATGCTATCGGAATCGTACAGGCTCCATACATAAAATACGGCCGACTGTTTATCCACCCTACTAAATGTGGATCGGCGAAGTTCAAGGTTACCGCTGTCGGAGGAGGTGATTTTGTGGGAGGTGACGATGCCATAGGTGGAATGGAAGTGTCGCAGGCAGTCTCGGTTATTGTCAGACCATTCAAAAGTGAAAATGGAGGTTGGCTATGATAAAGTTTACAAATCGGATTAAGTTGGTCGTCACAATGTTGTTGGCCTTTTCGTCATGTTCCGGCAGTAAGGAAGAGAAGTCCTTGGACATAACAGGGGAATGGAACCTGATTGACGTGACCACGAAGTCGGCCACATTAGGTGGACAGACCGTGGACGTATATGTGTCTTTTTCAGATGACAAGACGTTCGTGATATATCAGATGATAGGGGAGGGACGATATCACAAGTACACAGGCAACTGGACAATGTCCGGTACCAAACTTGACGGGAAATACAAAGACGGAATAAAATGGGGAACGACTTACAACGTTGAACTCACATCTTCCGGTTCCCAGATGATATTAAGTACAGATTCGGGTGAAGTTGACACCTATCAAATCAAAAGGCCTCAATACCAACTGAAATTATCAGCGATGCAGTATTGATGGATTAATGATGCCGTTATCCGTGGTTTCTTGTCCTTAGACTCCATGTTTACCGAGGGTGGTCACTTGCTTTTGTCCTCCGCCTGATGTTCCTTAGTCGGAAATGTTTCTATTATTTGTGAATAATGAACTTATGTTTTTCAAACCACGGACATGGAAATGTGCTTCTGACAGTTGTCAGAGGCATGTCGTTGTGGCTGCCCCCTTGTTGGTGAGTAGGGTCAGACACACGGATCGGTCTCTCAACGCACCCAAAGGCATCCTCCCGTGCCTGTGGGTTGCAAACAGCCGGTCGCGACAGGCCCGGCGGCCGGTGGGTAAGCTTATGACTTTGATTTTTCGGCAAAGTCATATCACGCTGGCGACAAATAACAGTCGTACTTTGTCGGATGCTTACGAAAAGTTTTTTATCTTTGTGGATAATGAACTAAAAGGACGTGCCGTATGCTATACCCGATTGGAATACAGAGTTTTGAGGACATCCGCAGGGGCGGGTATGTCTATGTT
>CAKULN010000072.1 GCA_934667175.1 uncultured Bacteroidales bacterium
CCTGTCGAAGCGCCCGCCCGAACGGTTCGACAATCTCACCAACCCTGGCCCGGCAAACTCACTATCGCCTCACCGTAACCCACCAACACCCACCGGCAGCATTTCCCCCACATTCCGCTTCCCGACAGTGCCCACCGTTCCCCACCCACCGGTCGCTGAGCCTGTCGAAGCGCCCGCCCGAACGGTTCGACAATCTCACCAACCCTGGCCCGGCAAACTCACTATCGCCTCACCGTAACCCACCAACACCCACCGGCAGCATTTCCCCCACATTCCGCTTCCCGACGGTGCCCACCGTTCCCCACCCACCGGTCGCTGAGCCTGCCGAAGCGCCCGCCCGAACGGTTCGACAATCTCACCAACCGGCCGGTCTCTTCCGCAAATATTACCGAGCCCGTTCAAAGTATGAATTCTCCTGCGAAGCCTGAGCTTAGGCGCCGGCTTGAAATAGGCGCTTTATTTAGTTTGACTGGCAACAATTCAAAACACCTTGAGAATCAAAGGGTGAGACATCACCTGTTCATTATCAGAATGTTACAAATCGTTGCCGGGGCAATCGGGAGGGCACTATTTTATAACTCGCTAATTGTATGGATGTTACTAAACACGGGATGCTATATCGGACACCTCGACAGGCTCGGCGCCCGACACAGCATGGTCGCTGAACCAGTCGAGATTGGCTGTTTGCAATCCACAGGCACAGGAGGATGACTTGGAGAGTGATTGGAGGCAGATTGATGTGCCTGACCCCCCTTGTTCGGGGATAAGGTCAGCCACGGGAACCAGCCTCTGGCAGCAGTCAGGAGCGCATCACTGTGTCCGTGGTTTGTAAAGAATAGAAAATGAAGCGATGAAACGAGCAAGGATAACACGTCCGCCTCATGCTTCTTATGAAAGTTTTGGTTATATCGGAAACCATTCCTATTCTTATAGGAAACTTTTGGTTACAACCGAACATCTTAATTCCCATCAAACTACAATCCCTGGAATACCAATGGGGCTGACAGAAAAAGTATTAGTCAAGCCTCCTTCCCTTGTGAAAGTGACTTTACCTGTTCAAGTGATAGTCCTGCAACCTGTGTTATCTGCTCGAATGGCATGCCAAGCGCAAGCAATGACTTGGCGACATCTATCATGGCCGCATCGCGCCCTTCTGCCCTGCCTTCGAACTTGCCTTGCTCCATACCGTCTTTGAAGCCCTCCTGACGCCCCATTCGGTAGCCTTGCTGCTTCGCTCCCTCTATGTAGGGGCGCATCTCCTTCTCTGTCAACATAACACTGAAATAGTTGTCAATCTCATTGTCGTCAAGGCCACTGACACGCATCGCCCTCTCCAATTTGCCAAACCGCTCATCATCCTTGGACCTCGACTTGGCAAAGATAGCGAAATTCCTGAATATTCGGCACCATCCCGCAACGGGACTGTCATATTCATCGGTGTAGTGCATGATCCTCGGTAGCTCAAGGAGGTAGAGCGAAATCTGATCGCCAAATGGCTCTGAGGTCTCTACTTCCTGAATGCGGTAATGGTAGAGAATCTTGTCCTCCGGTGAATCCGGATGAGCATCCTCGTAGTTCATGATACAGATCACCTTGACTGGAGTCAGGACATATTCTTTATCACCTTCCTCAACCTGCCGATTGACCAATCTGGCGCCATAAAAGAACAGCCGGTCGCGCTGGTCAGACCTTGTGGCCTTCTGCATCTCGACAAGAATGGTTCCGGTGGGAGTCTGGCAGAGAAGGTCAAAGAGTATCTTCTTGTCATGTTGGGCATCCTTGGCGAGTTCTGTGTTCCGGAACTCTATTGACGTGATGTTTTCCTGAAGAATGTCATTTAGGAGCATGATGAGCATGTCAGGGTGGTTCTGGAACAGGTACTTGAATGCCCAATCGCATGTCAGGTCAAGATATTCCGGAGTGGCAAGGCTTTGGGCATAGGTGTCTTTCTCTTCCTCGCTCATACCTTTGAATCTTGAGCCATTATCAATCAGTCTCCGGCAATGACGGTAGCGTTTGCGATAGAGGTCCAGCTCGGACATTCCCTCTTGGTTAATGGCTGTTTTGGTCTTAGAACAATTCATAGTTCAAATTATGTTGATTATTGGTAATATGTGGTCTCGGAATCCTTTCCGAAACCTGCACGCAATATCGGCATTGTAAACGTAAAAAATGAAAAGAAACACATGCAATCCAAAAGAAACAGAAATATTTTTTCTTTTCCCCTTGATTTCAAGTTGTTTCGACAGACAGCCTTATAAAATAATCGCCATTGTAGCTTGGCCTGCCGAAGCGCCCGCCCGAACGGTTCGACAATCTCACCAACCGGCCGGTCTCATCCGCAAATATTACCGAGCCCGTTCAAAGTATGAATTCTCCTGCGAAGCCTGAGCTTAGGCGCCGGCTTGAAATAGGCGCTTTATTTAGTTTGACTGGCAACAATTCAAAACACCTTGAGAATCAAAGGGTGAGACATCACCTATTCATTATCAGAATGTTACAAATCGTTGCCGGGGCAATCGGGAGGGCACTATTTTATAACTCGCTAATTGTATGGGTGTTACCAAACACGTGATGCTATATCGGGCACCTCGACAGGCTCGGCGCCCGACACAGCATGGTCGCTGAACCCGTCGAAGCGCCCGCCCTAACGGTTCGGTAAGCTCACCAACCGTGGTTCGACAGGCTCATCAACCGGGCAGTCGTGGTCGCTGTGCATGTAGAGACCGGCTGTTTAGCAACCCACAGGCACGGAAGGATGCCTTTGAGCCGTGTGAGAGGCCGATTCGTGTGTCTGCCCCTATCCCCAAACATGGGGGGCAGCCACAGCTACTCACCTCTGACAGCAGTCTGAAGCACATCCCCGTGCCCGTGGTTTGAAAAACAAGAAAAACGTCATCTTTCATTAACTAGCCGAAACCAGTCCCCAACATCTCTACTACCGGTCGCTGAGCCTGTCGAAGCGCCGCCTAATGGTTCACAGGCTCACCAACCGTGGTTCGACAATCTCACCAACCGGCCGGTCTCTTCCACAAATATTACCGAGCCTGTTCAAAGTATGAATTCTCCTGCGAAGCCTGAGTTCAGATGCTGGCTTGAAATAGGCGTTTTATTTAGTTTGACTGGCAACAATTCAAAACACCTTGAGAATCAAAGGGTGAGACATCACCTGTTCATTATCAAAATGTTACAAATCGTTGCCGGGGCAATCGGGAGGGCACTATTTTATAACTCGCTAATTGTATGGATGTTACTAAACACGGGATGCTATATCGGACACCTCGACAGGCTCGGCGCCCGACACAGCATGGTCGCTGAACCAGTCGAAGCGCCCGCCCTAACGGTTCGGCAAGCTCACCAACCGTGGTTCGACAGGCTCATCAACCGGGCAGTCGTGGTCGCTGTGCATGTAGAGACCAGCTGTTTGCAATCCACAGGCACGGAAGGATGCCTTTGAGCCGTGTGAGAGGCCGATTCGTGTGGCTGACCCTATCTCCAAACAATAGGGTCAAGCACAGCGACCAGCCTCTGACAGCTTTCAGAAGCACATCCCTGTGCCCGTGGTTTGAAAAGTAAACCCGATATCACGCGGTCGCTGAGCCTGCCGAAGCGACCGTCTTGCAACCTGTCGAAGCACGTTGTCTCTAAGCGTCGGCCCGTGGTTTGAGAAGATACCCGCCCAAAACATAATCCCGGTTTTGGCCCGAAAACCACACTCGAGCTCTTGCACTTGAAAATCAACGAAATAAACGCCTTCTTCCCGTAAAAGGAACAGCCCCTCTCGTCAGAGGAACACGATTTTTCGATAAGTCTCGTCAAAGGAACAAAAGAGAGGACGCAAAACGAGGAAAGGACGAAAGTTTATCCGTATATTTGCGTCAATCAAAAACGGAATTTTGAAAATTTGGTCGATAGTCCTTTTGATTGCAAATCCACATGCCGACGGAGATAAAGATGTAGACTTGTAGACTCGGAGGCATTGTGCGCTATGAAAATGAAATTACTTTAGTTAGATTGATGAAACGTCACCTCATTTGTTGCTTCGCGGTTCTGGCGATGTCCTTTCTTGCGGTCTCAGCGCAAGAGCGAAACAATCATTCCGTAAATCAAGGCTGGTACGCCGGTCTCCGAGGTGAGATTCCGACAGGTGTCTGCACATTTTCCTCTTTCGGCTCCGGCGATAACGGAATCGGATGGGGCGGAGGCGTCTATGCCGGCAGGATGTTGGGCGACGTGCTTTCGGCCGAAATATCGGCCGGCTTTGGACGCGTCGGTCTCTCGGCGAGAGACTGCTGTGTCGAAAGAGGGTACTGGCTGGGATCGGACCGGGTGCGGTACAACGCTCCGGTAGCTGATCTTGAGGGATGGAACTATGACGATCTGGAAAGCGCCGTGTCAATCATGAGGGTGGACGCAAGACTCAACGTGAACCTACTCGGACTGCTCGCCGGACCGGCCGCAAGGGCGTCTTCTCACGGCCGCTGGGCTGTTGAGGTCTCTCCGGTTCTCGCCGTGACCTGCTCCAAAGCCGAAATCAAGGCTTGGGTGGACGGCGGAAACTCCGAAAGAAACAGAAAGAGCGTCCTCAAGGCCGACTCGAAATGGAACTTCGGGGCGGGCGGATGCCTTCAGGTGCGCTTCTCGGTGACGGAGCGGATGGATGTGGCACTGTTCTCAGAGGCGCTGACGCTTGTGGGAAGCCGGTTCGATGGCGTCCCGAAGCATCAGCATGGCTCCAACCTGCTTTTGAGCAATGGATTCAAGGCTGCTTGGACTTTCGGAAAGGATTCAGGTGTAAGAAAATAATAGGCCGATGAGAAAGATGACAACCAGAACGAACATATTCATGAATGCCGTGTCCACCTTCCTCTTTGTGGTCTGTGTGGGCCTTTCGTTGCAGTCCTGCGGAAAGACGGTTCACTCCGATGAGAACGGCAGCGTCAGTGTTGAGTTGGTATATGCCGACCCCGAGGACAAGGACGCGATGACGATAGATGACGTGAAACTGTGGATATTCAATGATGACGGCGGGCTCGTCGGCAAGTACGGCTATGACAAGGCTTCTGAACTGGGGCTCCGGCGTTTCCACTTGGATGACGGACGCTATCTGTTCGTGACGGCGGTGAACCTTGAGGATCCGTTCACATATTCAGAAATCACCAAGGCGACTGACGTCGAGAAGCTTATGTTCGGCCTTAGGCTTCCGGCCGCCTCTCCTGGTCATGCCTTTTACGGCGTCACCGAAGTGCTGGTCAAGGACGATGAGAGCTCGGTCGTGAGCTCTGAGATCCGCAGGGTGCTGTCTGAACTTTCGATCGTCATGACAGGAGCGCCTGCCGGCATGAGACTGGACGCCACGGTGCGCTGCATAGCTTCGGGAATATTCCCGGCCATAAAGGGCTCTGACGGCGGTTATGGATTGCCGACAAAAGAGGAGATCGTCAATATTCCTCTCCCTGTCGGGACCGAGTCCGGCGGAACCATCTCGACCCCTGTGATGCGTCTCATGCCATCTTTTGACGGCAGTCTCGCCACTTTGATTCACCTTACTCTGACCCTTGCGGACGGCTCGATCTTCGAAAGCGACATCGTAGCTCCGGTGATGCAGTCTTCCGGCAAGTACATCCTCACCCTTCGTTACACCGAGATGCGCGCCTACATGTACGTCACCTCGTACAAGATCAGCGACTGGGTCGAGGGGTGGGTCTTCAATGGGGAGATCCTCGATCCGGAAGAGTGAATTCAGGAACATCAAAGAGTGGGTTTATGAATATAATAACGTGTAAATTGGAAAATTTATAATTAATTTAAAATTTAAGTAATAATGAAAAGATCAACTATCTGTCTTTCTGTCGTATGCGCGGCGATCGCCGTTTGCGGCTGCAACAAGGAAACCGGCAAAATCGAGTCTCAGCCGAAGTACATCACCGTGACCACCAACATCGATGACATGACACGTGTCACCACAAATCAAGAGGGCTCTCAGGAGTTCTCGGCCGGAGACGAGCTCAGCATCTACGCTTGGATCGGTTCTTCCACGACCGCACCTGCCGCCGCTGAGAGGGTGGTTGACAACGCCATCAACAAACTCGGCACTGACGGAAAATGGACATCCACTCCTCAGATGCTTTGGAGAAACATGAAGGATGAGCACTATTTCATCGGTGTCTATCCTAAGAACGCGACTTCTGTCGCCGACCTCACTTCGGCCGACTACACGATGGATGTGACCAAGCAGGAGCAGAGCGACCTTCTCATCGCCACGGAGTTCACCGGAAAGACGGCGAGCAACAATCCTGTTCCCCTCACTTTCGACCACGTGATGGCCAAGGTCGTCGTTGAGCTGTCATTCCGCAACCAGTGGGGTGGTGGTGATCCGACCGTGGAGAACGTCGTTCTTAAGAACGTGTCCAACTCGGCTAAAGTCAATTATCTGACCAAGACTGTGACCGCGGGTTCGTCAAGGGAAGCCGAATTGGTTCTCCCTGTGATTACACCGAACAAGACATATAACTCGATCATCATCCCTCAGAATGGAATCAACACTGTTGTTGTCAAGATCGACGGCAGGGACTTCGTTTATACTCATAATAATAAAGGTGCTGCCGCGGACTTCGCCTTCGAGAGTGGCAAGTTTACCACCATCAATCTCATAGTAGGCCGTAACCAGATTGATCTTGGCGATGTCACCATCAATGATTGGAAGGGTGGCTCTGTGATTGAAGGCGGAGAGGCTTACGATTAATGATAGACATGAGGCGACAATTTCTTTCAGTGGCCGCTCTGGCTTTCCTGCTGACGGGTTGTTCCAAGACCGATGGTGGTCTGGACAACTTCCCGGAAGACAGGGTCATCCGTGTGGCCACTGAGGTGGAAACGATGACAAAGGGCTCCTACACGACTGGGAGCCTTACGGATTTTGACCTGGCTGTGGCCGGCATGAATTCGAGGTACAGCTACGACAACATCCAGTTCACCAAGAATTCGGACGGGGCATGGACCCCGGAGAGCCTGATGCTATGGGAGAACTCTGAAGCCTTTGTTGACATTTTCGCTTTAGCCCCAAGCAACCCTTCCGTAAAGTTCCGCCCTGGAGCGCAGACTCCGGTCAATGTCAGTGTGCAGGAAGTTCAGACAGAAGCCGACAACACTTCCGATGTCCTTTATTGGGGAAAGACCGGTTTCCAGCCGAAGCGTGATTTGGTTGAAGGGAAGATCGCCATTGAGTTCCGGCATGTGATGAGCAAGCTGAAACTTACCCTCAGGCTCGGAACGGAGTTCAATTTAGGCGGTGTGCCGAATGCCAATCCGATCAGCGAATTGAAGATTTCAGGAACCTCCCTGTCGGCCCAGTGTGGATGGGGTGATAACTATTCCTACGACGAACTGTCTCTGTACCCTGACTCCAAGTCTGTCAAAGACATGGCACCTTACCTGGCGGCATGGCGTCCGGGTGCGGATGAGAAAACGAATTGCTACGCGGAGTACGAGTGCATTCTCGTTCCTCAGACGGTTGGGGCCAACACCCTTGCTGTCAGCTTCAAGGCTGGAGATAAGACCTACAGTTGGAAGCTTCCGTCGCAACTGGTCTTTGAGAAGAACACTGTTTACACTTTGACCCTCCAGGTCGGTAAGGACTTTCTCATCGCCGGTGAGATCTCCGCATCGCCTTGGGATCAGACTCAGGGTCCGGAAGACATGTTCACTGATTAGATCTAAGTATGCGGATGACAATTAGACAAACATGTGCCCTGTCCCTGCTCGCGCTCCTTTTTTCATGTGCGAAAGAGAACATGACTGGCACTGGCTACCAGTCCGACCCTGATGCGGTCGTGGTTGAAGCCGGAGTCGGGAGTTTGACAAGGAGCAACCCTTTGGGTACGGAGGATGAGCAGAAGGCCTTCAACTCAGGAGACGTGATTGCCATAAGCAATGGCGGGGAATATTTCAACTACACATTTGACGGCGGCGTCTGGACTCCGGAGACGGGTAAGTATCTGAGATGGGAGACGTCTTCGATGACTTTCAACGCTTATTATCCGGTCTCGGCTGACAACAGTTTCGATTTGGGAAGGCTCAAAACTGATCAGAGCGATCTTAAGGACCTGATCGCGTCCGACTACATGAGGGTCTCTCAAAAGGCGGACAAGACTTCTGATAACAAATTGACTCTGACAATGGAACGCATGACCTCACGGATCATCGTGCATGTCAAGGGGTTCCAGGACGAGTTCGAGGGATTGGATCCGAAAGTGAGCGGACTGAGTGTCAAGATAAGCACCGTGATCAACCAACATGGCTTCGGTGGTTCCCTGGATACTGAAGTCAATGCGTATATGGCTGCCAATGGGGATTTCTATCTGCTTTCACCTCAGTCCAGAGCGAATCTTTTGGTGATGAGTCTGACGGTTGACTGTGGTGATGGTCAGACAAAAACACTTAAAGCGTACTCGTACCCTCTGCTCGAGCCCGGAAAATCCTACACTTTCAATCTGTTGGTAGGTAAAAACACGGTCAAGGTCGCCGGCATCAATGTCAATGACTGGCAGACCGGCGCTCCGATTGTCGATCATGACACCGAAGTCGAGGAATATGATTCCTGGGACGGAGCCGCGATCGCCAATGACTATGACGGTGGAACCGGCACGGCCGAGGATCCGTACAAGATCAGGACTGCTGCCCAGCTGGCGCTCCTCGCGTCTAAAGTTAATGGCGGAGAGAGGTATCTGTACAAATATTTTGATCTGACGGGTAACATCGATCTTGCAGGTCATCCATGGACTCCTATCGGAAACAAAGATAACAACTTCGGCGGAGAGTTTAATGGCAAAGGCTTCTCAATAATCAACCTGACCGTCTCAGATTATGAATATTCAGGGCTTTTTGGGCGCGCGTATTACCAGTGTACAATCAGGAATCTGAATCTGAGGAACTGTGACATCAGGCCAAAAGCATCTTCTCCAGCAGGGACTTCCTTTGCGGGATTGCTTGTGGGCGGCTTTTATGGTGGCGTGATTGATAACTGCAAGGTGGAGGGAAAGATTACACTGTCTGAAGAAGGTATTGTAGGAGGTGTTCTTGGAACCTCCAGCGTATATGACCTCATTTCAAATTGTGAAAGTGACATTGTTGTCGAGGCTCCATTGGACAAAGATATTTCAGTGACAGCCGGAGGAATCGCTGGTTCTTTCACAATGGGACGGATCTCAAATGTCCTTGCCCGTGGCAAATTCGTAGGATGCACAATGGCCGGTGGAATAGCCGGTAATTTGGCAGACGACTCAAACTATACTTGCGAGCTTTCCGACTGTGTCTCCTACGTTGATATATATGCCAATAAAGTTTTTTTATTTAATAAAATTGGTGGCCTTGTCGGATACTGGTTTAATGGAGGAAAGATCAGCGATTGCTCGGCTTATGGCAAGATCAGTTATGACAATGAAAGTCGGTGGGGATATTTGGGCGGGGCCTTTGGCATTGGTTATAAAGTCGTGGCGGATCATGTGCATTTCGGTGGCGTGATTGAGTTGGGTGAAAAATCAAATGGTACTCTCGGAGCGTTTGTGGGCCGTGCAAGTAACATCATGACAAGCGGATGTACTTACTCGAAGTCCGGAACCGGGAACTTGAACCCATGGGGGACGATGGCACCGGATGGTTCCGGGTCACAGCAGGACATCAAGGCTATCTAATTATAATACAGAGATGAAGAATATACCATATTATATCGTGATCGGGATTCTTGCCGCCGCTTCGGTGTCTTGTGGCAAGGAAAGTGTGTCTTATGTGAGCACTTTCCCCGAGGATGGTGTCGTGAGGATCAACGCTGTGGTCGCTGGCCCTGTGGAAGTGACCGGCGCTCAGGTGACAAGAGGTGATGCCGGGAAGTCAACAACTGAATATTCCGGCAAGGATCTGGGCTTTTTCATTGACTACAATGACAACGGGCCTTACTCAAGGCCAAACATCCGTTGGGAAAAAGATCCCGACAAAGGTTGGCAGCCTGAGAGTCAGATCCTTTGGAGAAATTCGACGAGCAAGGCTGACATCTATGCCTACGCCCCTTATCTTGACGGTGAGACAGACTCGACCAAGATCGGGTTTTCCATCCCGGCGGACCAGCTGAACGGAACGGCCGGCGCTGACTTTCTTTGGTTCGCCCACAAAAAGTTTGACCCAAACGCTGACCTGTCGGGCAGCAAGGCCATAGACATCACTTTCAATCACGCCCTCGTCAAGCTTACTGTCTGCATCACAAAAGGTGACCAGTTTGTCGGAACAGGTTTCGTGATCAAGAAAGTCTGCCTTAACAGTACCACCCGTGATGTTGAGTGCAACATCACGAACGGTAAGGTTTCCGCCGCCTCAGGGAGTCCGATGACTGACATCACGATGCGTTCCGCCGGTACGGTCGATGGAAAGGACAATTTCGACGCCATCTTCTGGCCGGGAGACGGGCAGAAGATGGGTGCGACGATGGTCACCGTGACGATGTCCGACGGCAAGGAATATAACCTCACCCTTGGTCAGGAGCTTACCTTGCTGGGCGGCCATGCCTACACGATGACAGTCCGGGTCGGCAAGGACAAGCTTGAGGTCGGAAACGTCACCGTCGCTGATTGGAACGAAGCCCTTGTAGACATCAACAACGGCTCCGAGTACGAGGTCGATTAGATGCGCCGCTTCTTCAGTAAGCCGTCTTTCTTTGACCCCGCCGAATCGTATTGAAACAGATCGGTCGCTGAGCCTGCCGAAGCGCCGTCCTCATGGTTCGACAAGCTCACCAACCGTGGTTCGGCAAGCTCACCAACCTGACGGTGCCGGTAACTGACCCTTTTCCCCTGGTCGCTGAGCCTGCCGAAGCGCCAGATCAGG
>CAKULN010000073.1 GCA_934667175.1 uncultured Bacteroidales bacterium
CAGTCTTCGGGCGACACTTCTTTTGACACGCTGTAAATTCCCCCAAAGGTACAAAGAACGAAAGCAATTCACAACGTCAATTAGTTATGATAGTTTATGGCAAATGCTGTAAATTCCCCCAAAGGTACAAAGAACGAAAGCAATTCACAACTTACCATTACAGCCACTGGAGATTGGACAAGCTGTAAATTCCCCCAAAGGTACAAAGAACGAAAGCAATTCACAACGCAGTCTTCGGGCGACACTTCTTTTGACACGCTGTAAATTCCCCCAAAGGTACAAAGAACGAAAGCAATTCACAACGTTGGCATATATCGCTATAGTTCTTATGCGCTGTAAATTCCCCCAAAGGTACAAAGAACGAAAGCAATTCACAACATGAAACCTATAATTCACCTGCTGCTCAGCGCTGTAAATTCCCCCAAAGGTACAAAGAACGAAAGCAATTCACAACACAATGCACGGAAGAGCCACTTTGTCCTTCGCTGTAAATTCCCCCAAAGGTACAAAGAACGAAAGCAATTCACAACCGATTTGAAACTGTCACAGGAATCCGCCAAGCTGTAAATTCCCCCAAAGGTACAAAGAACGAAAGCAATTCACAACCGATTTGAAACTGTCACAGGAATCCGCCAAGCTGTAAATTCCCCCAAAGGTACAAAGAACGAAAGCAATTCACAACGTTTGGCGGGAAGAGAATTTTATGAATATCCCGGGGCATCAGGAGTCGAGGTGACGGGGATGAAATGGGGACAGTTGTTCTTGTGTGACTGGCAGCAATCCAAAAGGTTCTGAAAGCCAATGGGTGAGATATCACCTGTTCATTATCAGTGAGTTACAAAAGATTGCCGGGGCGATTGGGAGGGCAGAATTTCATAACTTACTAATTGTCTGAGCATTACCGAACACGGGGATGTTGGTATCGGGTGCCTCGACAGGCTCGGCGGCCAGACACAGACATTTGGACTTGATTCAAAAACGCCGGGCATAAAGTGATAACGGACAAGACTTGAGAACATATTGTGATAACCAGACAAGACTTGAGAAAAAGAAAAGGAGGTTGGTAAAAGTTATCTTTTAACCAACCCCCGTGGAGAATATTGTCAGCCCGAAGGCTTGATAAACTTAGGATTAGGCTTCTGCCTCAACAGTTATCTTAACGGTGGCCTTGACGGTCTTGTAGCACTTGACTGTGCCTTCGTACTCGCCAACGGTCTTGATCTCGCCAAGAGTGATGTTCTTCTTATCAACCTCGATGCCGGCGGTCTTAAGGGCCTCCTCGATCTGAGCGGTGGTGACAGAGCCGTAGATCTTGCCGGACTCGCTGACCTTAACGGTCACCTTGACAGGCGTTGCCGAGATCTTGGCTGCGAGAGCCTCGGCGTCAGCGATGAGTTTAGCCTCCTTGTGAGCCCTCTGGCGCTTTGTCTCCTCAAGCTGCTTAAGAGCGGATGGAGTGGCGGCGGCGGCGAATCCCTGAGGGATAAGATAATTACGGCCGTAACCTGACTTTACCTCTACCACATCTCCGGCCTCGCCGAGATTGGCAACTTCTTTCTTCAAAATGATCTTCATAATCTCGCTCTCCTATTATTTAAGAAGGTCAGTTACATAAGGAAGCAGAGCAAGGGAACGGGCCCTCTTGACTGCCTGAGCGACTTTCCTCTGGAACTTCAGGGAAGTACCGGTGATACGGCGAGGGAGAATCTTACCCTGCTCGTTGAGGAACTTCTTGAGGAACTCGGCGTCCTTGTAATCAACATACTTGATGCCTGCCTTCTTGAAACGGCAGTACTTCTTCTTTCTTACCTCTACTGTAGGAGGATTGAGATAGCGGATTCCCGCATTCTGTGCGTCATTCTGTGCCATAATTTATTCCTCCTTGATTAAGCGTTTTCCTCTGTTTTCTCCTCAGCGGCGACAGGAGCCTCGGCTACCGGTGCCTCCTCGGCCTTAGGAGCGGCAGGCTTGTTCCTGTTCTCCCTTCTCTTGGCTGCATAAGCCTCGGCGTGCTTGTCAAGAGCCACGGTAAGGAACCTGATGATCCTCTCATCACGGAAATACTGGGTCTCAAGGGTGGCGATGAAGCTTGGCTCAGCCTTGAACTGGATAAGATAATAGAATCCTGAGGTCTTGTGCTGGATAGGATAAGCCAGCTGACGGAGTCCCCAGTCCTCCTCGTACACAACCTCGCCACCATTATCGGCGATCAGCTTTGTGTACTTGGCAACCGCTTCCTTCATCTGTTGTTCAGACAAAACGGGAGTTGCGATGAAAACGGTCTCGTACTGTTTTAACATTTGACTTAATTGTTTAATAATAAATAAATTGCAGTCCTTTCAGGGACGTATGAAACCCAAAAGGACTGCAAATATAGTCAATTATCTCAACTTTCGCAAATTAGAGGTCAAATCGCATTTGAATATTCATTTGAATTGCTGAATCAGGGCGCTTCGGCAAGCTCAGCGACCTGAATGGGCATGCTCAGCGACCTGGACGGGCGATCTCAGCGACCTGAACGGGCGATCCTGGAGACCGGCGAATATGAACTCTAATGTCTCGAAATAGTTGATTATTACTTCTCAGGAATATTCTCAAGCACCGCGACGAGGAACTTCCATGTCTCGGCGACGGATGCGATGTTCACACGTTCGTCCGGAGAGTGCGGATATAGGATGTCCGGTCCGATGGAAACCATCTCCCAGTTCGGGTACTTGGCACCCATGATGGCGCACTCAAGTCCTCCGTGTGTGGCGGTGATCTTAAGATCCTTTCCGAAAAGGGATTTATAAGTGTCCTCCAAAACCTTGATCATCGGAGTTCCGAGCTTTGGAGCCCAACCGCTGTATGCACCTGATGTTGAATATTCAGCCCCGGCCAGTTCGAACACATAACGGATAGAGTCGGCGAGATACATCTTGGCCGCGTCTATGGAGCTGCGGGTCAGCGAGTGAACCGTAAGATGCCCCTTCTGGGTGCGCACGATAGCCATGTTGGTCGAGGTCTCAGTCAGACCAGGAAGGGTGTCGCTCATCCTCTGAACTCCATGAGGGCAAGCGAGGATGGCCTTTACCGCCTTGCCGATGACCTTAGGGCTGATGTAGCGGGCAGCAGGAGCGCTCTGCTTCTCGTAGATGAGAATCATGTCAGGATCAGAGTACTGGTACTCGAACTTGGACTCCTCGAATTTCTTCTCCACTAAAGCCTTAACCTTGCGGGAGTCGGCTGAAGGAACGAGGATCTCCGCCTCAGCCTCAAACGGGATGGCGTTGCGGAGAGAGCCGCCGGTGATGGAGGCCACCTTTACGTCATATTCAGAGAGCACGGCTTCAAGAAGACGGCAGATGATCTTGTTGGCGTTGCCTCTGAAGAGGGAGATGTCCATTCCGGAGTGACCGCCCTTGAGTCCTTTTACGGTGATCTTGTAGCCGACAAATCCTTCGGGAGTCTTGTAGGTCCTGTAAGCGAAGTCCGCCGTGCCGTCAACTCCACCGGCGCAACCGGTGCAAAGCTCGCCTTCCTCCTCGGAATCGAGGTTGAGAAGTATGTCACCTTTCAGGACACCCGGCTTCAAGGAGTTCGCTCCGGTCATTCCGGTCTCCTCATCGTAGGTGATGAGAGCCTCAAGCGGACCGTGCTTCAAAGTCTTGTCCTGAAGGACGGAAAGCGCGAGAGCCACACCGATGCCGTTGTCGGCTCCGAGGGTGGTTCCCTTGGCGGTCACCCACTCCCCTTTTATCTCGGTCTCGATAGGATCGGTAAGGAAGTCATGCTTCGTGTCTGCGGTCTTCTGAGGGACCATGTCCATGTGAGCCTGCATGATCACACCCTTGCGGTTCTCGAAACCAGGAGTCGCGGGAGCGGTGAATATGATGTTGCCGGTGTCGTCCTTCTTCACGTCAACACCGTGCTCTTTTCCCCAATTAAGGAGATATTCCTGAACCTTGCCTTCATGCTTTGATGGACGAGGCACTCTAGTGAGGCCATAGAAGTTCTCCCAAACGGCCTTTGGCTGCAAATCTTTAATTGTCATAGCGTTATTCTATTTTAATATGTGAATATGTCTTTAGATCACTTTGGATGAATATTATGCGATATCACTTCGAAAGAGGGAAATAACCTTCTGTGCCAAGCTGATAGACGGCCATCCTGTCCTGGAGGAAAGATGTCACGCCATCAGAAAGACGGACAGTGCAGATGGCCGGGATCCTATAAATGGCAACATTTGTCTTGGACGGCACTTCCTTGCCGGAAGCCTCACCGATAGGCTGAGGTATAACCTCCAGCAGGTAAGGTTTTCCGGACATATTGTCAGCGGAGACAATCCCATCGGTGTCAGAGATCCTGAACGCGACGTATGTCTGCGACTTCCTGTCCTTTTCCGGAACGACATCGCATTTGAGTTTCTGTGTCTGGTAGTCACTGTAGCCGACGAACATGGACATATATTCCTTCTCCAGAGCGGAGATTTCCTTAAGAGCGGCTCCCATCGCCTCGCCGCTATAGGTGGCGTCAGTGTCACCGGTGACGATCTGGACCCTCTTCTGACGGAGATTGAATATCATGTCAGCGGCTTCCTTGGCCCTCTGTTCAAGGGATTTCAGGACGACCATATTCTGCTGGACAGCTATGCGATTGTAGGAGGCATCCTCCTTGACACCACGATAAAGCGTCGTCGCCTCAGAAGTGAGGTTGGAACTTACACCCTTCCCGTTGAAGTCGGCTCCGGCCTGCGAGGTGAACCTCCACTCGGCGCTCTCACCGAAGTTCCCGTCATTGACAGCGATAAGTCCCTGAGAGGTAAGCGAGAGGAAAGACTGGGCAGCCTTGTCGGGATTGACGTAATAGCGGAAATTCTGGTCAGCCTCGATGTACGGAGTCATCCGGACAGAGCTTAGAGTGCAGGAAGTCTGGTCTGACTGACGGGCGTCCACGCCAAGATACTTCTGGGCATACTTGGCGTAAGGGCCTGCGTAGAAATATTCACGGACGGCCTCCACTTCTATCGTGATGGTGGTCTGAGGAAGCGCGTAAGACACTGTTCCCACCGGATCCTGAGCCGAAATTCTTCCGGCAGGCAACAATGCGGCAGCCAGAAGGAAAAGCGAAACTGTGCGATAATTCTTCATATTCATAATTTATTTTGTCATTTCCATCTTTTATGCGTCCAGAGATAGTTCTCCGGATGTTTTTCCAAATCGGCCTGAAGCAGGCCGTAATACTCCTGCATTATCGAATGAGGGGTCATCGCCGAGGCGTCACGGCAGATTTCCTTGAAAGTCCACTCGTAGTGGCCACGGGACACCGGGGTCAGGCTCATGTAGAACACGCTGTAGTGCAGTTTATGGGCGATCGAAGCCCCGCCGAGCATCGTACGGGTCGGCTGGTGCATGAAATCAACCACGTCATTCACTGTGGAGTTGCGGTACGGACACTGGTCCGCAGGAATGATGTAGATTTTCTTGTCATCCCTGTGAGACAAGGCGAAGCGGAGAAGGTTCACCGAGCTGACATAACCTGTGTAGCCATCCCGAAGCACAGGAGCGCAGCGGTTCACCCTCATGATTTCGTCCCACATCTTGCTGCTGAGCGGTTTATAGACGGCGATAATGTCATTGACATCTATTCTCGACCGCTCTGATTCCGGCCGGTAGTCGTAGGTCAGGCAGCCTCCTGTAAGTTCCCAATTGCCGAAATGGCTGTTCAGCACGACAACTCCAGGACTTACGGCAAGCGCGGCCTCGACAGCATCAAGGTTGGTATATTCAACAAGGTGTTTTTTATGCAGCCTTTCAGGATTACGGCAGCCTCCGAACCAGATCGTCTCGGCTATCACTTCCCCGAAATGCTTATAGAACGCGTCTGAAATCCGCTTGAGCTCCTTGTACTTTTTGTCAGGAAACGCCCGGGAAAGGTTGATCATGACCACATCCCTCCGGTAGTGCAGAACATCCCTAAGCAGCCAGGCGAAGAATCCCGCCCATGCATAATGAAACCTCAGCGGAAGCGCCGAGAGCACCCGCAGAAAGCCCTGCACAAGTTTCGTAAATATCTTCATCTCTCTACAATCAATCGCATATTCAGACAAATATAGAAAAAGAGACGGTGAATATGAAATTTTTTCAATGTGCGGGCATGCGATCGCCTTACCAATCCGGCCACTGATAAGAAAAACGTGGAGGAAAGGACCCGAAAAGCACATAAATTTGGTAAGTTGGATAGTTATTTCGTATATTAGTGACTTGTTATGTCACGGCCGAGGCGGCGGAAGGGATGCGGAGCGGACCGACGGAATGACGTACGGACGGGAATATATTGGAATATAATAACACAAATAATTTAAAGTAAAAACATCATCTGTATGAAAGGACATCCTAAAGGACTGATTTCAGCGGCGCTGAGCAACATGGGCGAGCGCTTCGGGTACTACATCATGAATGCGGTTCTCACACTCTTCCTTTGCTCGAAGTTCGGGCTGAGCGATGAGACGGGAGGACTGATCTATTCATTCTTCTATGCGGGAATATACATTCTCAGCCTTGTGGGAGGCATCATCGCCGACCGTACACAGAACTACAAGGGGACAATCCAGAAAGGTCTCATCATCATGGCCCTGGGCTATGTCGTTCTCTCCGTTCCGATCCTCGCGACTCCCGAGAACAAATCATGGCTGCTGCCACTGACATGCTTCGCTCTCTTCCTGATCGCGTTCGGCAACGGTCTCTTCAAGGGCAACCTCCAGGCTATCGTCGGGCAGATGTACGACAACTTCGAGGCGGAGGCCGCCAAGCAGGGACCAGAGGCTCTCAAAGAGGCACAGGGGAAACGCGACTCCGGCTTCCAGATCTTCTACGTGTTCATCAACATAGGTGGTCTCGTGGCTCCGTTCGTCGCTCCGCTTCTTAGAAGCTGGTGGCTGAAGGCCAATGGATTTGTCTATAACTCACAGCTTCCAAGACTATGTCATGAGTATATCGCCTCAGGCACCCCGTCAGATAACTTCATGGCCGAGGCCACAAAATCCATCACAGATCCGGCCGTGCTTCAAAGTCTTGAGCAGGGCGGTGAGGCCATCGGTACTTTCTGCTCCAATTACCTTGGTGTATTCAACGCCGGCATACACTACTCTTTCATTGCCTCTGTCGTCGCGATGATGCTCTCTCTCGTGATATTCCTTGTCAACAAGAAGAAATTCCCTACCCCTGCCAAGAAAGAGGCTTCCGCTTCCACCGGCTACACCGACGAGGAGAAGGCCACCATGGCAAAGGAGATCAAGCAGAGGTTGTACGCGCTGTTCGCCGTTCTTGGCGTGGTGATCTTCTTCTGGCTCGCGTTCCATCAGAACGGACAGTCTCTCTCGCTTTTCGCGCGTGACTTCGTCAACACCGACAAGATCGCACCGGAAATCTGGCAGGCTGTCAATCCGTTCTTCGTGATCGTGCTTACCCCGATCATCATGTGGATCTTCGGAGCTCTCGGCAAGAAAGGCAAGCAGATCTCGACACCTCGCAAGATCGCCTACGGAATGGGCATCGCCGCCACGGCATACCTGTTCCTCGCCATATTCTCGGGCGCCATGGGATATCCTTCAGCGACTGATTTCAGAGGAATGGACGTGGCCCAGCAGGCTGCCATGAAGGCTGGTCCTTGGGTTCTCATCGCGACATATTTCTTCCTCACCGTGGCTGAGCTCTTCATCTCACCTCTCGGACTTTCGTTCGTGTCCAAGGTAGCCCCGAAGCATCTGCTCGGACTCTGCCAGGGACTCTGGCTCGGAGCTACCGCAGTCGGCAACCTCTTCTTGTGGATCGGGCCTCTGATGTACAACAAGATGCCTCTGTGGGCCTGCTGGAGCGTGTTCCTCTGTATGTGCCTTGTAGCCATGGGCGTGATGCTCGGAATGGTCAAGTGGCTTGAGAAGGTGACCAAGTAAATGACGGAAGATACAAGACAAACATTGATCCTGTGGGCTGAGACCTACAACGACCCTCAGTACTTTCAGGAAGATCCGATAGCTTTCCCGACCTTGTTCGCACAGCGTTTCAAGGCCGGGAAACGCTCATTGGCGGATGTAGAGATAGCGGCGGTCTTCGCGGCCCATTTCGCATGGGGACGCAGGGCGATGATCATCCGGGACTGCGGCAGGCTGTTTGACGAGATGGACTGGCGGCCTTATGAATATGTGATGGGCGGCAAGTGGCGGAACGATGACACCAGCATCCACCGCACCGTCAAATGGAGCGAGGTCGCGGGAATATGCTCGCGTCTGAAAAAGGCCTATGAATCGAGGACCTCACTCGAATCCCTGTCACAAGACGAGTTCAGAACCGAAATCTATGGCCAGAAGACAGACCTGAAAGCTCCAAACAAAAAGATCAACATGATGAGGCGCTGGATGGTCAGAAACGACGGCAAGGTGGATCTGGGAATATGGAAGGACACTGATCCGGCCGACCTTCTCATCCCTCTGGACGTTCACGTCTATGACGAGGCGACCGCCCTTGGCCTCACAGCCAGAAAGCAGAAAGATTTAGTCACAGTGAAGGAGATCACCGACTGCTTCGCGGACATATTCCCGGGAGATCCTTGCAAGGGGGACTTTTCCCTTTTCGGCTACGGAGTTACGCATCCGAAGGCCGCCAAAACAAAATGACGGTAATACTCGTATAATAAAATACGGCAGTTGATTTGCAAGCGACTGCCTTGCCGCAGGAATGAAATTATGCCAAGACTTTTCATCATAGCCGGCTGCAACGGTTCCGGAAAGACAACCGCATCTTATGCGCTTCTGCCCGGAATGCTGGAATGCAGCGAGTTCGTGAACTCCGACGAGTTCGCGAAAAGCCTTTCGCCGTTCCATCCGGAAAGCGCCTACGTGGCGGCCAGCCGGTATATGCTGATGAAAATGAGGTTTCTTCTGCAAAAAAAGGCCGATTTCTGCATAGAGACCACGCTTGCCACACGGTTCCTGCTGAAAGTTATAAAAGAGGCCAAAGAGGTCGGCTACTATGTGACGATCCTTTATTTCTGGCTCAACTCTCCGGATCTGGCAGTCGCCAGAGTGGCGGCCAGGGTGGCGGCAGGAGGACATAACATCAAGGAAGAGACGATCCGGCGGCGCTACAACGTCGGTCTCCACTACCTATTCAGGGATTTCATGCCGATCTGCGACAGGTGGCTTCTGCTTGACAACTCGACGGTGCCGTTCTCGATTGTCGCGGAGGCGTCGGAGGACGGAAAGATCATCCGGGAGCCGGAGAAGTTCAGCAAGATCCAGGCGATCAACGCCGAATACGAAAAACATCTGGAAGAAGAAAAAAGGAAAACAAAGAATGTACAAGGATAAAAATTTCTATCTAAATCTGTTTCAAGTCAGCGAGACGCAGTTGGAAAGGCTTGCGGCCGACGGTCTGAGGGGAGGCGGGAGCTATTGCGACCTGTTCTTCGAGAACACCTCCTACAATGATCTGCTGCTGAGGGACGGAATCGTCTCGTCGGGCGGATTCCACATCGACTATGGCGTCGGGATCAGGGTCCTCAAAGGGGACAAGACCGGCTACGCCTACTCCGAAAGCACGGATCCACGCTCGATGGCAGAGGCGGCTCTGGCGGCGTCAAAGATAGCGGAAGAAGGCACGGGGGCTGTAGAAGCTGTTCATTGCAAGACCGTCACGGCTCCGAAGGATAGATATTCCTACGAATCCGACTGGAGATCCTCCGACGCGACAAGGCTTGTCCCTTGGCTTGAGAGGTTGGAAGCAAAGATAGCGGCGAGGGATTCAAGAATAGTCAAGATCATCGTATCGTTCTCCGGACAGGTCAGCGACATCCTTATGTTCAACTCCTTAGGAGAACTGACATACGAGACAAGGCCGATGGGGACCATTTCGGCGTCGGTCGTTTTCAGCCAGAACGGAAAGATCGAGAACAAGAACACATCAAGGTCCTACCGTGCGGGGACAGAGATGCTGAGCGAATCACTTCTGGACGAGATGGCAGACAGCATTGTCTCCGGAATCGACGACAGGTTCGCGGCGAAGCGTCCTAAAGGCGGGCGGATGCCGGTCGTGATGGGGGCGGGAGCTTCGGGAATATTGCTGCACGAGGCCATGGGGCACGCTTTCGAGGCTGATTTCAACAGGAAGGGACAGTCGGTCTTCTCCGAGAAAATGGGACAGAAAATCTGTGACGGGAGCATCTCGATCGTGGATGACGGGACGATTCCGTCCAACAGGGGCGCGATCAACTTCGATGATGAGGGTGTTCCGGGACAAAAGACATATATGGTAAAGGACGGTGTCCTGACATCTTACCTGCACGACCGGATAAGTGCCGGGTTCTATGGGATCTCCCCTACCGGCAACGGACGACGGGAATCGTTCCGCTACGCCCCTATCCCGAGGATGAGGGCCACATACATGGAAAGCGGCGGCGCGGACAAGGACAGCATAATCGCCTCTGTGAAAAAAGGAATATACGTGGACCAGTTCAGCAACGGGGAGGTCCAGATCGGTGAGGGCGATTTCACGTTCTTCGTCAAGAGCGGGTTTCTGATCGAGAACGGACGGCTGACCCGGCCTGTGAAAGACATCAACATCATCGGAAACGGGCCTCAGGCATTGGCCGACATCGTGGCCGTGGGGGACGATCTTCAAATCGACAACGGAGCATGGACGTGCGGCAAGGGACAGAACTGTCCGGTGTCTTGCGGAATCCCTACGGTACTGATAAACAAACTGACTGTCGGAGGAGAATAGAATGGAAGAGATCAACGGAATGCTTACGGAGCAGGAGATCAGGGT
>CAKULN010000074.1 GCA_934667175.1 uncultured Bacteroidales bacterium
CCAAAGCCCCAAAATCGCTGCCACGGTGGTCTTGGGGCACTATTTTTAAATTGGGAAGTGTCAAAGATGAGAAGATAATTAAAGTTTCATTGATTACAAATAATTTGTCACAAATTTGCAGTCACAAATTTGCAAAGGGACGGTCTGGTCCAAAGGCCGCCTGCGAACAATGAGGGGGTAGTATGAAGAACCGCAAGTAAACCGACTCAGGTGACGAGGAACCATCTATTCTATGATCGCTCAAATAGGTGATTCTCGTAGAAGCGGCTTGTCATTTGAACAGAAGCGGGGCGAACTGGCTGAGGTAGATGCGCCAGTTGCGCCAGATGTGGCCGCCGGCGGACTCCACGTAGGTATATTCATAACCAGCGTCGTCTAGCTTCCTGCGGAAGTCGGTGTTGTCTTTGTAGAGGAAGTCTTCCTTGCCGATGCCGATCCAGAAAAGGGACGGCTTGGTGGCGAACAGTTTCGCCAGTTTGCCGTCAAAATTCTCATATACAGGAGATTCCTTTTCAGGGAATATGGCGGCGGAGAACAAGCCTATGTACGAGAAGGTGTCTGGATATTCCTTTGAGATATGGAGCGAATGGAATCCTCCCATCGACAGTCCGGCTATCGCGCGGCCTTCCTTTTTGCGGATTGTACGATAATGGGAGTCAACATATTCAATGATCTCAGGGAAAGAGGTTTCATAGGTGCCGTCCATAGTTTTTGGAAGATTGAACTGTGGTTGGACAAGTCCGTGGGAGGTCTCGCCGGGAGCGGCCTCCTGAGAGGCGTTGCCGTTCGGCATCACCACGATCATCGGTTTCGCCTTGCCTTGCGCTATGAGATTGTCGAGGATCTGGGAGGCGCGTCCGAGTTCCATCCACGCCTGCTCGTCTCCACCCATTCCGTGCAGCAGATAGAGCACCGGATAGCGTTTTTTCCCGTTGTTTTCGTAACCTGCCGGAGTGTAAACCGTCATCCTGCGCCTCATCCCAAGCGAAGGGCTGTCATACCAAACCTTCGACACCGTCCCGTGCGGCACGTCATTGACTTTGTAAAGATCAGCCTGGCCGCCACCGACAATGAATATGCTCGTGACCGTGGCAACGTCCCTTATCTGATAGACGTTCGACGGATCATTCATCCGCTGACCGTTGACAATGAACGAGTAACTGTAAAGTTCCGGCTGAAGAGGGGCGCTGGTATATTCCCAGACTCCGTTCTGGCTTTGGACAAGTTCGGCGACTCCCGGTATCTCAAAATCTCCGTTCGGAGTGCTGATCTTTTGTGGCGGCAGGAAATCTCCTGTCACCTGAACTCTGATCACATTAGGCGCTGAATATCTGAAAGTCACTGTTTTGTCCTCATTGACCTGAGGCGACACCACCTGTGCCCCGCTCCATAGTGCCTGCTGCGCGGAAGCGTCAGCCACCATAGCGAACACATTCAACATCAAAGTAGCTGTCAGACAAAATAAGAACTGAATATTACGTTCCATAACCGAAAAAATTTTCTTTACGACACAAGATAATGATTATATTCCGTAATTATTACTTAGTAAGCGTTAAAAAATAAGTTGGTATTCTTTAAGGATTACTAAATTTGCAGATAAAGAAGCTAAAGACATGATTAATAAAACCACATTCAAAAACCTGTGGGGAAAGACGGCTGGGACTTTCAAGAGATTCCCGGTCTCGTCTTGCTTCATGGCCGCGGCGGCGATTCTGGCTGTTGTGCTTGTTCATTCGGATGACAAAATCGAGGGGGAGGACGCTTTCTTTCTGATGTTCTGGACGATAACATCCGGACTGCTGAATCTGGCGGTCAGACTCGGACTAACGGACTGGGGAAATGGCGAAGAAAAATCCATCAAGCCACTTTGGACCCTAGTCATCAACGCATTGTGGCTTGGAATCTGCCTTCTGTTCCGATGGTACTGGCCGTTGGACATGAGTTGGCTCAATGCGGCGACAACCCTTGTGTGGATCATCGTGTCAGGGATATTCCTTGCCCCCGTCTGGCGGAAATCCGACAATGACACCGGGCTTTGGAACCACACCATTGACTGCGTCACCGCAGCATTCACCGCATTCGTGGTCGGGCTGCTTCTGGCCGGAGGGTTGGATCTGCTTGTTCTCGCGTTCAAAATGCTCTTCGGGCTTGAGATTGGCTGGAAAGCGGTTGTGGACGTGTTCTGGGTCAGCATGATATTCATTGCTCCGATGGTGTTCATGCAACTGATTCCAGCCAAGGGAAGATATGATGCCGACAGGCCAGGAAAGGCCGGACTCGGGTTGATCAACTACCTGCTGTTTCCTCTTTTGGGAGCTTATGTCCTGACACTCTACGTCTATGCCGCGAAGATAATCTTTGAATGGAACCTGCCTCGGGGATGGGTGTCAACTCTGGTGATGGCGTCTATGCTTTGCATGGTACTGATGATATTCCTGATTTATCCGGTGCAATTCCGCAAGGATCAGGACAAATGGAGATTCGACCGCAAGGCACTGAGGCTTCTGCCCGCCATATTCCTGCCACTGCTTATTCTGATGACGGTCGGACTCGTCAAAAGGGTAAGCGACTACGGGATCACCGCACCCCGCCTTTATCTCATGCTCTTCAACGTTTGGTGTTATGTAGTCTGCATAGGGCTGACAGCCAACAAGTCAAAATCATTCCGCTGGATACCGCTGTCCTTTTTCGCGCTTGCGATCCTTTCGTCCGTCGGTCCCCAGAATTTCGCCGCACTGTCCCGAAGAGTCCTCGTCAGCGATGTCAAGAAAGCTATGTCATCAATTTCCCCAGACATCAGATTTCCTTTGGACTCGGCAAGATATTCGGAAATTATGGAATCATGTGATTCAGCGTCTGTGGTGGGAATTGACCGGAAAATGGAATATATCTTCATTCAATATCACGAGAAAGTCGTGCGTGAGATTGTTGACACGACGGTTGGGTTCTGGAACTTCGGCAGTTGGGCAGACAGATGCCAGGCAGATACCGTGGCAGTCGATGGCAGCGCATTCCGTTGGCTGGAGATAAACACGGAAGGGGCTTTTAAGATTCCGGATGGGTGCACCCGCTTTGAAAGCATCAATTTCAATGGATCCGTCCCTTTAGCGGATACAGTCTTTGTGACAGTCTCAGCCGATTCGGTAAGGTTGGCGATTCCGCTGAGTGAGGTTGACAAGGCGCAGAGAAAAAGCGGGAGCGAACCTTTGTACTTCTACGCGGACAACGGTGTGTTCTTTACAGACCACGTCTCGACCGACAAGGAAGGGGCAACAATGCGTGTCAATCTCAAGGGGATCATGTTCCTGAAATAATATTCTATGTTATTCCCGGAGCAAGGAGATTCGGAATATCGCCTTTTGCCCTGCTTTTGACTGCTTTTGACTGCTTTTTGACTCACTTTTGACGGCTGACGGGCATTTGGAGTTGTTTGGGAATTTATTTATGTTTGGCAAGTGGGGATATTCCTTAGCTTGCTAGGTCGCAGCCATGCGGCGGCAGAAAACCATTGTATTACTAACACATTTTATTCAAAAATTATTGAATATGCAAGAATATATTCTCGCCCTTGATCAGGGCACAAGCTCATCGAGAGCCATCGTCTTCAACAGAAAGGGGGAAGCCAAGGCCGTGTGCCAGAAAGAGTTCACCCAACATTTTCCCAAGCCGGGGCTGGTGGAGCACGACCCGATGGACATCTGGTCTTCTGAATATGCGGTCATGACGGAAGCCGTGGCGTCGCTGGGATTCGGAGGATCGGACATCGCCGCGATCGGAATAACCAACCAGCGCGAGACCACAATTGTCTGGGACGCGGAGACCGGAAAGCCGATCTGCCATGCAATCGTCTGGCAGGACAGAAGGACTTCCGATTTCTGTGATTCCCTCAAGGCAGCCGGGATGACGGAGCTTATCCGCAAGAAGACCGGGTTGATCATTGACGCTTATTTCTCAGGAACTAAAATCCGCTGGATTCTGGATAATGTGCCGGGCGCCAGAGAGCGCGCGGAGCAAGGCAAACTGCGCTTCGGGACTGTGGACAGCTGGCTCGTGTGGAATCTGACCGGTGGCCACGAGCACGTCACAGATGTCAGCAACGCGTCCCGCACGATGCTGTTCAACATCAACACCCTCCAGTGGGATGAGGAACTTCTTGACATTCTGAATATTCCTCTCTCTATGATGCCTCAGGTGAAGTCTTCCTCCGAAATCTACGGCCAGACCAGTCTGCTCGGCGGAGAAGTGCCGGTTGCCGGCATCGCCGGAGACCAGCAGGCTGCTCTGTTCGGCCAGATGTGCACCGAGCCAGGATCTGTTAAAAACACTTACGGAACGGGATGCTTCCTTTTGATGAACACCGGAGAGAAGCCGATAATGTCGCACAACAATCTGTTGGCCACCATCGCATGGAAGATCGGAGACAAGGTCAACTACGCTTTGGAGGGATCGATTTTCGTTGCCGGTTCCGTAGTTCAGTGGCTTCGCGACGGCCTCGGAATAATCAAGAGTTCCTCGGAGGTCGAGGTCTTGGCCGCATCTGTGCCCGACAACGGTGGTGTGTTCCTGGTCCCTGCCTTGACCGGCCTGGGAGCCCCGTATTGGGATCCGCATGCCCAAGGCAGCATATTCGGAATCACCCGTGGCACCAAAGCAGCGCACATCGCAAGAGCGGCTCTCGAAGGCATCGCTTTCCAGACAATGGACATTGTCGCCGCCATGGAGAAGGATTCCCGCATCCGCCTGGGCGAACTCAAGGTAGACGGCGGAGCGTCCCGAAACAATCTGATGATGCAGTTCCAGTCCGACATTCTTGGTGCCAAGGTCATCCGGCCTAAAGTCACGGAGACCACCGCGCTTGGAGCCGCCTACCTCGCAGGCCTCGCCGTCGGCTTCTGGGAGAGCATTGACGATGTAAAGAAACAATGGCAGTCAGAGCGTGTCTTCACTCCATCAATGGACGAAGCCACCGTCAAAGCCGCCAAAGCAGGCTGGGCAGACGCAATCAGCAGGACACTCACGAAAAAATAAATATTTCCATCCTCGGGTGTCACGCCAAACACGGATCCGGGGATTTTTCTTACCCCGTAAAACAAAAAAAGCGAGTCCACAGACCCGCTCTAAATGTTTGCACAACGGAATAATCCTTATTGTGAATTGCTTCGTTATTGTAGCCGCAAAGTTAATCAATTCTGTCATATATGCAAACATTTATGGGAAATATCTGTCAACTAATTTGAAACTTAAAGAATTAAGTGTAACTTAGGCGAAAGAATAACCACGCGATACAAAATGAAAAAAGTATTAGGACTTGATTTAGGCACCACTAGCATAGGCTGGGCGATCGTCAACCAGGCGGAAAACAGTGAGGAGAATTCATCCATCATCAAAGCCGGAGTAAGAGTCAATCCTTTGACAACCGATGAGAAAGACGCCTTCGAGAAAGGCAAGGCCGTCACCACAAACACAGACCGTCGGCTGAAACGCTCAATGCGCCGGAATCTTCAGCGGTACAAACTAAGAAGAAATGAGTTGATCTCCATCTTAAAGGAACTTGGCTGGATTGACGACTCGACCATATTGGCTGAACATGGCAACAAATCAACTTTCGAAACTTACATGCTGCGCTCGAAAGCATGCACGGAGATGATATCTCTTTCAGAATTGTCCCGCGTCCTGCTGATGATCAACAAGAAGCGTGGCTACAAAAGCAACAGGAAGCTGAATGCCGACGAGGACGGGCATCTTGTTGACGGTATGGCTGTCGCGAAGATGCTATACGATGAGGACAAGACTCCCGGACAGTATTGCTACGAGCTTGTCAGAAAAGGGAATAACGCACTGCCTGAATTCTACGCCTCGGATCTGGTGGCGGAATTCAGGAAAGTCTGGAAGACGCAGTCATCTTACTATCCGGAATACCTGACAGATGAGTTCTGGCAACAGGTCGAAGGAAAGAGCAAATCATCGTTGTCGAAGCTATTCTTCGCCAAGTACAAGATCACAACCGCCGACAACAAGGGCAAGGACAAAAAGGTCAAAGCATACGAATGGCGTTCAGCGGCTATTGAGAGACAACTCCCTATGGATCAGGTGGCTTACGTGCTTTGCGAAATAGCCGGCAACATCGGGTCCTCAAGCGGTTACCTTGGGAATATAAGTGACCGCAGCAAGGAGTTATACTTCAACAAACAGACTGTAGGGCAGTTCCTTTATTCGAATATTCAGAAAGACCCGCACTTCAGCACGAAAAATAAAGTCTTCTACCGACAGGATTACCTTGATGAGTTCGAGGTCATCTGGGAAAAGCAAGCCTCCTTCCATCCGGAAATGACTGCCGATCTTAAGAAGGAAATCAGGGACGTTGTGATATTCTTCCAAAGAAGACTCAAATCCCAAAAGGGATTGATAGGTTATTGTGAGCTGGAGAGCCGGAAGGTTGACGTTGTCGTCAATGGAAAGACGGTCCGGAAAATCCGTGGATGCAAGGTCGCGCCTGTGTCTTCACCGCTGTTTCAGGAGTTCAGAATGTGGCAGAAGATCAATAATGTCATAGTCACAAACAAGACAACCGGCGAACAGCGTCCATTGGAGCAAGATGAAAAGGAAAGGCTCGCCGAAGCGCTTCATGTCAAAGACAGAATGTCATCAAATGACATTCTGAAACTTTTGTTCAAGAAGCCAAAGGAGCTGGAAATGAACTTCAATGCCATTGAAGGCAACGAAACCCTGTCAAAATTATATTCAAAATTCCTCGAAATCATCTCAATGACCGAAGGAATGGATTATGAATATTCCAAAATGCGCCCTGAGGAACTGACACATACGTTAAAGGTCGGATTTGACAGGAATCATTTCAATTCCGAAGTCCTTGAATATGACGTACTTCTTTCGAAGGAGGAATATGAGCGGCAGCCCCTTTTCAAACTCTGGCATCTGTTATATTCATACGAAGGGGATAACTCGCAGACGGGAAATGAGAGTCTGGTCAGGAAGATCGGTGAACTCTGCGCTATGCCTAAGGATCTTGCAAAGATAGTAGCGTCGATATCCTTCAAACAGGATTACGCTTCCCTGAGCCACAAGGCGATGCGGAATATTCTTCCGTACATGATGGATGGCAATGAATATAGTGTCGCCTGCATCTGCGCCGGCTACAATCATTCCAAGCAGTCCTTGACGAAGGAACAGATTGACAACAAGATTCTTAAGAATCGCCTTGATGAGATACCGAAGAACTCCCTCAGGAATCCGGTTGTGGAAAAGATTCTCAACCAGATGGTAAATGTGATCAATGCTGTCGGTGACAGGTACGGCAAACCGGACGAGATTCACATTGAGTTGGCCCGCGAGCTTAAATCCTCCCAGGAAGAGAGGGCGAAGGCAACTGAATCGATCGCGTCGAACAACAAGGAGAACGAGCGGATCAAAGCAATCCTTGAAGACAGGTTTCATCTACCCTATGTGAGCAGGAACGACATTCTGAAATACAAATTGTACGAAGAACTTAAGAACAACGGCTATAAAACATTGTATTCCAACCAGTATGTTCCGGAAGAGAAGTTGTTCAGCAGAGAAATCGACATCGAACACATCATCCCACAGGCAGTACTGTTCAACGACTCCCTATCCAACAAGACCCTGGAATACAGGGATATAAACCTTGAGAAAGGAAAGGAAACCGCTTACGATTATGTGAAGAACAAGTACGGCGAGTCTGGCCTTGAAGATTACAGGCTGCGCGTTCAGAGACTATATGAGTCTGGAGGCATCTCCCGGACAAAGCGGGACAACCTGCTTCGCGACGCCTCAAATATTCCCGAGGGCTTTGTTGAACGCGATTTGAGGGACACACAATACATCGCCAAGAAGGCTCGCGAGATACTCCTTGAATATGTGCGCGTGGTGGTGAGCACCACTGGTTCCATTACTGACAGACTGCGGGAGGAATGGGGCTTGATAAATGTCATGAAGGAACTGAACATGCCGAAGTTCGAAGCCGCCGGGCTTGTCGAGACGATCACATCGTCCGACGGTAAGGATATTCGTAAGATAAAGGATTGGACGAAGAGAAATGACCATAGGCACCACGCTATGGATGCGATCACCATAGCGTTCACCAAACTCGTACATATTCAGTACCTGAACAACCTGAACGCCAAGAGTGACAAGTCTTCCTCCATATACGGGATTATGATGAAAGAGACTTATCTTTCCGGTTCTAAGAGATTGATAGTTCCGCCGATGCCTCTCGACCAGATGAGGCGGGCCGTTCGTGAACAGCTTGGAAGCATTCTTGTGTCGATAAAGGCGAAGAACAAAGTGATGACCGAGAACTATAACCGGATCAAGACAAAGGAGGGAGCTAAGGTAACTAAATGCCTGACACCACGTGGTCTTCTGCACAAGGAGCAGGTTTATGGGCAGAGGAGACGCTACGAGGCATATTATGTGAAAGTCAACGCAAAGATGGACGAGGATCAGATTGAATCTGTTGCATCCAGCGAGATCAAGGCGGCGTTGTTATCGAGGTTGTCGCAGTTCAATGGCGATCCGAAGAAGGCTTTCTCCGGTGTCAATTCTTTGGACAAGAATCCTGTATGGCTGGACGACAATCATTCGAGAAAGGTCCCTGAAAAAGTTAAATGCGTCCGATTCGTGAATGTATATTCCATCAGAAAACCGATCGACCCAAGCTTAAGCGTTGAGAAAGTGATGGACGGCAAGGTTCAGAGAATATTGAGGGCACGTTTGGCCGAATTCGGAAATGACCCGAAGAAAGCGTATGTGAATCTGGACGAAAATCCGATCTGGTTCGATAAGGGAAAAGGGATTGTGCTGAGAAGCGTGACCATAGCGGAGAGGTTTGATCTTGATCCTATCAGAATCAAGAGGGATAACTTTGGCCGTGAGATTCTTGATCGCAAGGGTAATCCTATTCCGTCTGATTTTGTGAATTTCAGAAACAACCATCACGCTGCTATATTCGAGGATGCGGATGGGAATATTCAGGAGCATATTGTGTCATTCTACGAGGCGGTCCAGAGGAAAACAGCTGGACTGCCGGTCGTTGACAAGGCTTTCAATTCTGACAAAGGGTGGAAGTTCCTGTTCACAATGAAGAGCAATGAGATGTTTGTGTTCCCTAATGAGAAGACGGGATTTGATCCTAAGAAGGTTGACCTGACGGATCCTCGGAATAATTCGGTGATCAGTGCTAATTTGTTCAGGGTGCAGACTATTAGTACTAGCGACTATTGGTTTAGGCATCATTTAGAAACAGTGCTAGGACGAGACCTGTCGCTGAAAGACATCACCTGGAAAAGAATTACATCCCTCAGCTCCTTAAGGGGCGTAGTCAAAGTCCGCATCAACCACATAGGAGAAATAGTCTCAGTAGGCGAATATGATTAAGAGAACATTATATTTCGGAAACCCCGCCTATCTGTCCTATAGGATGAAGCAGCTGGTCATCCGTCTTGTGGCGGATGATCCGGATGAGCATTCTGAACAGGTACGCACGATTCCCGTCGAGGACATCGGTGTAATTGTTGTTGACAACCAACAGGTGACATTCACTTCCGGGCTGATGTCAGCACTGCTAGAAGAAAACGTCGCTTTGATAACGTGCGATTCCAAACACATGCCTACAGGCTTGATGCTGACGCTTCAAGGCCATTCCTCACAAAACGAGCGTTTCAGAAACCAGCTTGACGCTTCCCTGCCTCTCAAAAAACAATTATGGCAACAAACCGTCGAGTGCAAGATCCGCAATCAGGCGGCCGTTCTGAAATATGTCTCCGGAGAGGAGGCCAGAAATATGCTTGCTTGGGCCGGTTCGGTCAAAAGCGGAGACTCGGAAAATCTGGAGGGGCGCGCCGCGGCATATTACTGGAAAAATGTGTTCGAGACCCGTTTCATCCGGGACCAGTTCGGTGAATACCCGAACAATCTTCTGAACTACGGGTATGCCATTCTCCGCGCCATTGTCGCCAGAGCGCTCGTGGCAAGCGGAATGCTCCCATTGCTTGGAATCCATCACCACAACAAGTACAACGACTATTGCCTTGCCGATGACATCATGGAGCCATACAGGCCATTTGTGGACAGGCTGGTTCTTCGCATAATGGACGAATATCCCGATGACAAAGAATTGAGCAAAAACGTAAAGGCGAGGCTCTTGACTATTCCTGTCCTTGATGTGAACATAGACGGACACAAGAGTCCTTTGATGGTCGCTGTATCCACTACCACAGCCTCATTGTACAAATGTTTTAGTGGAGTATGCCGGAAGATAGTTTTTCCCTCAATGTAGAAACCAGATACAGTAAATATCGGGCTATGTGGGTTCTCGTCTTATTTGATTTGCCGGTTGCGACAAAGAAAGACATGAAGGCCGCCTCGGCTTTCAGGAAGAGTCTCATTGAATATGGCTTCACGATGTTCCAGTTTTCAATCTACCTAAGACATTGCCCCTCAAAAGAAAGTGCTGATGTTTATATCCTACGGGTAAAGCGCATCTTACCCCCAAAAGGTAACATCGGTATCCTATACATCACCGACAAACAGTTCGGAAGCATGGAATTGTTCATCGGAAAGGATTCCTCCCCTCTTCCCCAAGTAGAACAGCAGCTCGAACTCTTCTGACAGAATCTCCGAACCCTTGATAAACAAAGAAATCCCAGCCTTTTCAGGCCAGGATTCCCGCTTTCTATCACAGTTCATAACCCTCTGACCAACAATATTTTGCAGAGCTTGAG
>CAKULN010000075.1 GCA_934667175.1 uncultured Bacteroidales bacterium
GAAAAACTTCAGTGTTGACCGCTTCTTCCAAGGAGGATAGCGGTGCTATCTGACTGAAGAAGCGGGAAGAAAATGAAGATTTTTTCACCTCAAAGAACATTTCAAATAAATCAAAACAGCTTCTAAGGTGATTGCTACCACCTGGGGGATCTATTCACAGTGGTATTTGCCCCATCTTTATATGCGCCATAAAAATCATCAACATAAAAGCCCATATCTCTCATCTCATCTCGAATTTTCTTTTGTTCCGACTTGTTAGAATTCACCTTGCGCTTAATTAACCGCATTAAGCTCGCACATTCAGACTTTGTTAAATAATTTTTCCCTTTCATAGAACTAATATTAATTAACGATTATTTATTTCTCTCCAGAGCCGTGGCCCAGATGGCGTTCATCCGGTCCCTGAGGGACTGAGGAGCCAGAATCTCGATTGAGGAGCTTCGGGAGAGGAGAGCCATCACGAAATCGTTGGTGATCTTCAGGCGAAGGGTCACTTCAATATATTCATCAGTCATGGCAACGACCTTTTGGGAAGAATGAATGGGGAGGGTTTTGATGAAGCGGCCGTCCAATGGACTGAACCTTAAGCAGACGTCTTCAACGGGCATCCTCGGATCATCCCATATTCCGAAGCAATCGCGGAAAAGATTATCAGCGCGGACAGTTTCATCACGGATGAAATCCTCGTCAAGCACCTTGAAGGATTTGAACCTGCCCAACTCGAAGCATTTCAAGACGCCATCAACCATCGCCACCAGATACCAACGATTCTGCGACTGCTTCAGGAAATACGGCTCGGCGAGATATTCAGCCTCCTTGCCTCCAAGCCTTGGTAATGAATATGAAAAACGCACCTTGTGCCTTTGCTTTATCGACCTTAAGACTTTCTGAATATCAACGCTGAACGTCATCCTCCTCTGTTCCGGAATGATGTAGTCACGTGTTCCGGAGTCCGAGCCAACAGTACTTATAATCTCGAACTCAGAAAGAAGTTCCTTGAACCGATCGGTATAAACCGGGTCTCTGCCAACAATGTGATACCCTTTCCCTCTGACATTCTGAATCTCGATCCCGAACACTTCCTCAATGGTCTTGATGTTCCGCTGAAGAGTCCGCAAAGAATATGGTCCGTTCTCAGCCATCTCGCCTGACATGGCCTCCAGCAGGTCCTCTTTGCTGACATATTCACTGATGCCGCTGAGTTTGTTCACTATCGCGCTTAACAACCTGATTTGTTTAGACATATTCAGAAGTGTTTGTCGCAAATATAACAATCAAGAGCGACAAATTTTGTCATCTTGGAGAAAAATGTATTGTAAAACACTGATTATAATATGGTGGAGCATCACACTATGACTCTCAACCAGTTACAAAACAGCAGCCTTTCATTTAGGCTGGCAGCGTTTAGTAATATATTAATAATAAATAATTTAGCAAACACAACTAACAACTTCGAAAAGTAACCCGGCAAATGAGCCTGTAAGCGACTCTGCGCATAGAACGAAGACAAGCGTGGTATGGTGGATCTGGAGAAATGGGTTGAGCATTCGCAAGATTTGGCAGACTACGGTATAAGGTAACAGAAAAGAATTTCCAAACTTTGATAACGTGCAAAATTGGAAATTCTTTTCTGTTGCCGCCACTGTTTAGTGACGTTAATCAGTGTCATGGGCGGACAGTCGCTTCGACAGGCTCAGCGACCGATATCACGGTCAATCCTGCGAACGCACGGGGCAGCCTTAATTACGCGAGACGCTTTTCGAGGCGCTCGCGGATGGCGGAGATGAAGTCGGCGGAGTTCTTGACCTGTGGGGTGACGCCTTCCATGAGGTTGGCGAGGTCCTTGGTCACGATGCCTTCGTTGAGGGTGTCGAAGCAGGCGGCCTCAAGCTGGTCGGCGTAGTTCACAAGCTCAGGGAGGTTGTCCAGCTCGCCTCTCTTGCGGAACGCGCCGCTCCACGCGAAGATTGTGGCGATAGGGTTCGTGGAGGTCTCCTCACCCTGGAGGTGCTTGTAGTAGTGACGGGTCACGGTGCCATGGGCGGCCTCATATTCATACTTGCCGTCAGGGCTGACGAGAACGGAGGTCATCATCGCGAGAGAACCGAAGGCGGTGGAGATCATGTCGCTCATCACGTCGCCGTCGTAGTTCTTGCATGCCCAGATGAAACCACCCTCGCTGCGCATCACACGTGCTACAGCGTCATCAATCAAGGTGTAGAAATACTCGATTCCGGCTGCGGCGAAAGCCTCCTTGTACTCAGCGAACACCTCCTCGAAGATCTCACGGAAACGTCCGTCGTACTTCTTGGCGATGGTGTCCTTGGTGGCGAACCAGATGCTCTGCTTCAGGTCAAGGGCGTACTTGAAACAAGCATGGGCGAAGGAACGGATCGAAGCATCGGTGTTGTGCATTCCCTGAAGAACGCCTGGGCCCTTGAAGGTGTGGACGATCTGCTCCTCACGCTTGCCGCTCTCGCCTTCGAAGATGAGCTTGGCCACTCCCGGCTCCTCAACGCGGATGTCAACACTCTTGTAGACATCACCGTAGGCGTGACGGGCGATGGTGATAGGCTTCTTCCAGAACTTCACGGCAGGAGAGATGGAAGGGATGGTGATAGGTGTGCGGAACACGGTGCCATCCAACATCGAACGGATGGTTCCGTTCGGGCTCTTCCACATCTGGTGCAGGTTGTACTCGGTCATACGCTTGGCGTTAGGAGTGATGGTGGCGCACTTCACGGCGACACCGTACTTCTTCGTGGCGTTGGCGGAGTCCACAGTCACCTGGTCGGCGGTCTCGTCACGGTGAACGAGGCCAAGGTCATAATATTCTGTCTTCAGATCAACAAATGGAATGATAAGTTCATCCTTAATCATTTTCCACAGGATCCTTGTCATTTCATCACCATCCATCTCAACGAGAGGAGTGACCATCTGAATCTTTTTCATAATTGAATATCAAAAATTAAAGTGTTTTACGAATATAATCTCAGGCCTGCGGACCATAACAAGGCCCGCAAGCCTAAAGTGCAAAATTTCAACTACTTGCTCTTCTGTGCCGCATAGAAGTTCATGAGACAGCCGTCAGCGAGGATCTCACGCTCGTCGGCGGTGAGGTTCTGGAAGTAAAGATGAATATCCTTGACTCCATCGGCGCAGATCACCTTGGCGTCAATCTCCTCCTTACCGGAAAGGATGGCCTCGCGGATGCCAGGAACATAGACGAAATCGCCGGCTACATATTCAAAAGGAGTGTCCTTTGAGATTGTGAAAGGAACGATGCCCCAGTTGATGCAGTTGCTGCGGTAACGCTTGGTGGCATATTCATAGCAGATGTTGGCGTCGCCGCCGAGCACCTTCTGGCATGAAGCGGCCTGCTCGCGGGCTGAGCCGTCGCCTGGCTTGTTGGCGAACACGCATGAGCCGAATGAGGTGTTTTCCGGCTTCGCACCGACCTTCGCGAGAGCGTCAAGCACGTGCTGAGGGGTCTTGCCCTCGCGGCGCTCAAGGTCTTCGGCCTGGATTCTCTTGCTCAATCCGACATATTCAGGAACACGGCGGGAGAGAGCGAACTCGGAGAGTTTCAGAGGGTTGGAGCGGTAGCTTGAGGTTTCGCCGGACGGGATGAGCTCATCGGTCGTGGTGACTGGGTCGTGGATGACAGCGGCGAGTTCAAGGAGCATATTCTCCTCCATCGGGTACATCTTAGGCCAATCCTTGATGTTCGGACCGTAACGGAGCTCGACTGAAGGGTCTGCCTTGCCGAAGCCGTAGTAGATACGGCTCCTGTAGATGCGGTCATCGAAAGAATATGGCTTGTGGGTGTCCTCATATTCAATGTCGGTCGCGGCCGTGATGACTCCGCCGTTGGCTGCCGTCGCGGCGATGGAACGCGCGTCCATCAGGCAGACAAGTGAGATCTGCCCCTGGCCTGGCTTGGAGCCTTCGCGGTTAGGGAAGTTGCGGGTGGTGTGGCGGATTGAGAGCCCGTTGTTTGCAGGAACGTCTCCGGCACCGAAGCAAGGTCCGCAGAATGCCGGCTTGATCACAACACCGGCCTCAAGCAACTCTTCTGCGATATGGTTGCGTGTGGTCGCGAGATAGACAGGTGTTGACTGAGGGTAGGCGGACATCGTGAAGTAGTCGTTGCCGATGGTCTTTCCCTTCATGATCGCAGCGGCTTCGCTGAGGTTGTCGTAAGTACCTCCAGAGCAGCCGGCTATGATGGCCTGGTCAGCGAAAGCCTTACCGTTCTTAACCTTGCTCTCAAGGTCGATGGTGATCTTGTCTCCGAAGCGTTTCTTGGCATCTTCCTCTACCTTCTTGAGGATTCCCTCAGGGTCAGCCTGGAACTCGTGGATCGTGTAGGCGTTGGAAGGGTGGAAAGGAAGTGCGATCATTGACTCCTGCTTGGAGAGGTCAATGCGGATCATAGAATCGTAGTAAGCGATCTCGCCAGGCTGGAGGGTCTTGTAAGCCTCCGGACGCTCGTGCATCTTGTAGTACTCCTCGACTTTCTCATCGGTGATCCAGATTGAGCTGAGGCAGGTGGTCTCGGTGGTCATCACGTCGATTCCGTTACGGAAATCGGTAGGGAGGGAAGCCACGCCAGGGCCGGCGAACTCAAGCACCTTGTTCTTCACGAAACCGTTCTCGAACACGGCCTTCACGAGGGAGATGGCCACATCATGAGGGCCGACACCCTTCTTAGGCTTGCCTTCGAGCCAAACCAGAACAACCTCCGGAGCGTTGATGTCCCAAGTGTTGTGGAGGAGCTGCTTCACGAGCTCACCGCCACCTTCTCCGACACCCATGCAGCCGAGAGAGCCGTAGCGGGTGTGGCTGTCCGAACCGAGAATCATGCGACCGCAACCAGCTAGAGCCTCACGGACATATTGATGGATGACAGCCTGATTGGCAGGGACATAGATTCCGCCGTACTTCTTGGCCGCCGAGAGACCGAAGATATGGTCGTCCTCGTTGATGGTACCGCCGACAGCGCACAGGGAGTTGTGGCAGTTGGTCATCGCATAAGGGATAGGGAACTTGTCAAGTCCGCTGGCGCGGGCTGTCTGGATAATTCCGACATAAGTGATGTCGTGTGAGGCCATGGCATCGAACCTGATGCGCATCTTCTTGCCTTTGCTTCCGTCCACATCGTGGGCGCGGAGGATTCTGTAGGCGATGGTGTTTTCGCGGGCCTCATCGGCAGACGGCATTCCTGCGGCATCGTTGACGATAGTCTTGCCATTTTTCAGGTAAACGCCATGTGGAATCAATTCTACCATGATAAAATCAGTTTTGTGTTAAATGAATATAAGTGGTTAACAATTAATTATACTATCTACGAATATAGTCAGGGACAGCATGTCGGCGCTTCCGCCGGGCGAGATGTTCTCCCTGATAAAAACCTTGTTCAAAGACGACATCTCGGCCTCACTGAAGTCTTCCAGAAGCCTTGCGGCCTCGGACTTGGCGCGGGCGAGTCCCTCCGCTCCCCTTCTGTGGAGAATGTTGGTGTCGTCAAGAGTCGTCATTATGTGAAGCAGGGTCTTGTGACAGCGGTACGGATCGCTTTCCAAACTGCGGTAGTATGGCAGCCAGTCCTCGAACAGTTCTGGATATGCCGCACGGGCGTTCCCAAGAGCGCCGCCGACCTTGAAACTTCTCTTCGCCTCGGCTCCGTGCGTACCTTGGGCGAGCGGAATCTCAGATGCGACGCGGGACACAAGTTCCTTAAATGAATATGCAGACACAGATCCTGTTGTCGATGCCAGGTAGGAAGCCACCGCAACGGAAAGGCCGATGCAGAATAGAGCTCCTTTGTGGGTGTTCACTCCGCTGGTGGCTTTCAGCATGGCTTTTTCAGCCTCAATGCCGATTTCTTTTATCTTGGCCGGATCTATGTCTTTTGCGGACTCCACGACCAGTCTTGTCAGATAAGGTCTTAATGCTGAGATGCTTTTGGACATCAGAGTATAATCCATGTCTTTGTGGGCGCCGTTGTCCAGCTTGTCCACAAGACCCGGTTTCGGGGTTGTGTCGAGTTCCATCCGCAGCGCACGCTCAGCTAGATCCGCCACCAAGTAAGGGATGGTGGATTCGGGAATATATTCCATCGCCTCTTTGAGGTCGCCTTTGTCCAAGGCCTGCCTCAACGATGTGGCGCTGATCGGCTTGCCGTTCTGCTCAAGTCTTGGAATTTCAATGAAATCTATTCCGGCTGGACGGTGCGCTTCGACAGGCTCAGCGACCGTGGTTCGGCTAAGCTCACCAACCGTGGTTCGGCTAGGCTCACCAACCGGACCCTGAGCCTGCCGAAGGGTCGTCGCTTCGACAAGCTCAGCGACCGGAGAAATTGGCTCAGCGACCACGGATGTATGCTCAGGATCCGATACCTTTCGGTCACTGAGCCTGTCGAAGTGACCACTCTTCGCAGTGACCAAGGTTCTCGGCAAGATCTCCGCCATCAGCTCGTTGTATCGACGGGTTAGCGCATCCTCCGGCTCGCTGCCGGCAAAACGCACCGTACCCCCAAGTGGCTTAGCGATGTGGTTCACGAACAAATCCAGATCAAGGGCGATCTGAGTGTCCGTGGCATCATCCAATTTCTTTAAGAAATATGTCGGGAAAGTCGCCGCCGAGATGGCGTAGTCACTGCCCTCACAGACGATCACATTGTCAAGTCCGGCACAACCGGCCTCGATCATCGCCTTTCTCTCAGCGTAGGAGAAACGCGAGCGATCTTCCTTAACGACAATCACATAGAGATTGTCCACTTGCGAGGCGGCCTGCTCAATCAGCCAGCGATGCCCTTTCGTGAACGGATTGGCGTTCATCACAATCGCACCGTTCCTGCCCGTACGGGCAAGCGAAGCCAAATACCTCTCGTACTCCGATAGCCCTCCCCTGCCGTTCTCCATCAGAACAGCCTTCGGCGCAGACGCAAGCAACGAGAACCCGAGGCTTTTGAATATTCCCACGTTCTCCGGCTTGGTGAAAGCCTTGACCGACTCCCGGCCATCTTCACGGCCAAGAGCGATCAGACGGGACACAAGAATATTCATAAGCCCTTCGCTTCGAGCGGCTTCCGACACAGCAACGCACTTGATGACATTGCCGTCAAGTCCGCCTCCCGCAAGGATTTCGTCTCCGTCCTCGTCTCGGCTGATGACAACATAGCGGTCCAGCGGGGCGAGTCTGAGTCCATTGGCGGAGAGGAAAGCCTCAACCCGTCTCCGGACAGAGTTCAGCGACAGCGGAACCTCGCTTATGTAGTGACGGTTATCGCACATAGGCCTCGATCATTTCGTCTATCTTAGCCGTCAATTCAGCCATCGTGTGAGTTCGGTTGCGCATGCAGAAGCAAGCCTCGTTGTCACAGACAAGGCACTTCCTCGGACTTAGACCGATTGACTCTCTCGAAACGGGAACTCCGGCAGTGTCAATCACATCCAAATCGAAAAGACGGCCGAGAGGATGCGTGTCCTCAATCCGGCACGTCTCACGTTTGGCTTCCTCGTTGGTAAGAGGGGTGACAAGATAGGCCTCGTAACCGGTCGGCAGATCACGGAGTTCCAACTTCAGCATCGAACTTCCGAATGCCGAGACCAAAGCCGTGACGGCTGCCTGGGCGACAACAAGGGATTGCAGATTACGCTTGACCTTGCCCGGCATTATGACCGTAAGGCAAACCAGAGTCTTTCCAGGGTAGCTTTTCAGCAGTTCCTTCTGGAAAGAAGCCCGTTCCTCACGACTTGCCAGCAGATGGTCAAGCGTAATCTCCATAAACAAGAATCTATCTAATAATCAGAAGCAGTTTGACTTGATAATTTCTCCTCCTTAAAGGGAATCTTCAATAAATCAAATTAGTCTTCGATGTTCATTATGACATCCATGACGGAGCCGTCACGGTTCATCACGACTCCCACAACCTTGTCTCCGAACGGAAGCGGATCAGGAACACCGATGGACTTGAGGGCCAGTTTCTTAAGGTCATGAATATCCACGATCTTCAAGCCGGCCTCCTTCAGGCGCTCGGCGATCTCAGGACGACGAGGATTGACAGCGATGCCATATTCAGTGACAACGACATCGACTGTCGAGCCAGGAGTGATGAGGGTTGTGACCTCGTCCACCACGCAAGGGATGCGTCCGCGCATCAGAGGGCAGACAATGATTGAGAGAGCCGAGTCAGCCGCTGTGTCAGGGTGTCCGCCGACAGCGCCCCGGATGACTCCATCGCTGCCCACAAGCACATTGACATTGAAGTTGACATCCACCTCAAGAGCCGAGAGGATGACAATGTCGAGATAGTGGACGGCTGATCCAGGCTCGTCCGCACTGGCATATTCATTGGCGGAGACTCCCTTGTGGAACGGGTCGTTCTTGATGGATTCGGCGGCCACGCGGTCGAATGACTGGACGTCGATGAGACGCTCGATAAGGCCTTCCTCGTGCATCTTGACCATGTGGGCGGTGATTCCTCCGAGCGCGAAGCTGGAATGGATGCCCCTCTTGATCATTTCCTCACGAATATACTTGACCGCGGCAAGAGAAGCTCCGCCGGATCCGGTCTGGATCGAGAAACCTTCCTTGAAATAGCCGCTGTTGACGATGACCTTGGCCGCGTTCATGGCGAGCAGGATGTCACGAGGGTTCTTGGTGTCGCGGATGGCTCCGGAAGAAATCTTGGAGGAATCACCGACAGAGTCCACGAGGACAACATAGTCCACATCGTGCTCGGAAATCGAGTTCGGAGTGTTCGGATAATCAACGAGATCGTCGGTGATGATCACAACCTTGTCAGCGTACTGGGCGTCAGGCTTGGCGTAGCCGAGGGATCCGCAGATGGACTTGGCGTGGTCGGAGCGGGAGTAACCGCTGGCGTTGCCGGCAGGGTCGCTGGAAGAGGCTCCAAGGAAAGCGACATCAATGTGGAGATCTCCGTTGGCTATGGCGCTTCCACGTCCACCGTGACTGCGGAACACAACCGGCTCCTCCATCAGACCGTGAGAAATCTCCTTGGCGAGTTCTCCACGAAGTCCTGAGGTCGAGATCTTTGTGATCACCCCGTTCTTGATGTGGTCGATCAGCGGGGCATGAACGTCCGAAAGGCTGGATGCAGCGAGGTGGAGATTCTTGAACCCCATCTCGGCCAGTTTGCCCACGACCATATTCACAACCTTGTCTCCGCCTCTGAAATGGTGGTGGAAAGATATTGTCATTCCGTCCTTGAGGCCGCTGAGCCTGATGGCATCCTCAAGCGTGACCACCTTTGACTGAACCTTCTGGAGATCCTTGCGGAATGTAGTGTTCTTCGGGGTCTCTCCTGAATACACCTTCTTTCCCATCGCGGCTGCCGCCTTACCTACAAGCGCAGCCCTTTCCTTTATATTACTCATAAACTTCCTCCTTTGTTAATATGCCCGAAGCAATTGCAAGGTCAATGGTGCGCTGCGCCCTGATGACGACAGGACGGTCAACCATCTTTCCGTTCACAGCGATGACACCAGAGCCGCGTTTCTCGGCCTCCTTGATGGCTGCGAGAATCTTCTTGGCCTTTTCTATGGCCTTCTCGGTCGGTGCGAACACCTCGTTCACGATCTGGATCTGACGAGGATTGATGATGGACTTGCCGTCGAATCCGAGGGTTTTGATGAGTTCGACCTCCTTGCGGAAAGTCTCCATGTCATCGAGGTTTGAATATACCGTGTCAAGGGCGTCAATCCCGGCAGCCCTGGCTGCCACCACGATGGTCTCGCGGGCATAAAGGAGTTCGGCTCCACCCGGAGTGCGCTGCGTTTTGAGGTTGGCGCAGTAGTCCTCGGCTCCGAGGGCGATACCCATCATCCTCTTGGAGGCCTTGGCGATGGCGAAGGCGTTGCAGATACCCTCCGCGCTTTCGATGGCGGCCATCATGCGGGTTCTTCCCAGGCAGCCTATCTCTTTCTCTACTTTCTCAATCTCTGCCTCAAGCTCACGGACCTCATCTGCGGTCTCGGTCTTAGGCATGCGGATCACCTGCACACCGGCCTTGACGACAGCCTCGACATCCTTGTGGCCGTAAGGGGTGCTGAGCGGATTGATGCGGACAACCATTTCGGTGTCACCGTAGTCTATTGATTTCAGTGCATTATAGACGAGCAAACGAGCTGCATCTTTTTCGGCCATCGTCACGGAGTCCTCCAGGTCGAGCATGATCGAGTCCGGCCCGTAGATGAAGGCATCCTGCATCATTCCGGGATTGTTGCCCGGAACGAACATCATTGTTCTTCTTAATCTTTCCATAACTGTAGATGATTATGCCCAAACATCCTTACCTGTGGCGCGCACCGCGGCCGCGGTCACCCTCGCGCGGATCGTGCAGTCACGGGCACCCTTGTCAACCGCTTTGATGTCGGCGTCCTCAAGGCCAAATTCGGTGAGCGTCTCCTCAATGACCTTGCGGATCTGCCTGCCAAACTGTGCGGCTACAGAACTGTCGAGGTCGATGTGCAGACCTTTCGTCTCTGCCGGGGCGATCTGGATCATGATGTCACCTGACTCCAGCGTTCCGGCTACAGCGTTCTTTACTTCCATAGCGAAATGTGCGATAAAAAAGTCATCAGTGTCTCTGAATATCAGAGGCGTGTTAATAATTATGTGTCAATCTTAAACAAAA
>CAKULN010000076.1 GCA_934667175.1 uncultured Bacteroidales bacterium
TTTAAAAGAATCAACGCTCTTCATTTTCGTTCTCGGTACTTGTTGTACTTCCTTCAGTCTTTTCAATGAACTTGTTTTTGCATTCCTGTTCAGATCGTTTGTGTTTCGTTCCGAACGGGAATGCAAAGGTAGACATTATTTTCGAACCTGCAAACTTTTTCGCAAAAATTTTTAACTTTTTTTGTTCATCTTAATTCTTGCCTGAAGCTCCCAAGTACGTATCCTATCCTTATACAAGTTGTTAGCGTTTACTTTGTCAATGTCAAGCGAAGCATCGGAATTATCATCCCAACGACGACAATTATAGACAACATCGTAAATTCTGCCTATCTGGTACTCTCTGGAGACACGAAGGCCGACAGCATAATCCTCTCCATACTTGGTCGTAGGGAAGTTGATTTCACGAAGCATCGGAACATAGAATCCACGAGGAGCGCCAAGCCCGTTGATGCGGAGGGCGTTGTTGCGTCCGTTCTCTGGAGTCCACTCACGGTGGTCAATGATTCCCGGAGGCAAGGTCTCCATCTGGAAATTGGTCATCCTGTAGGTGCCTACAACCATGGCACAGTTCTGGGCATAGAAAGCGTCAACGAATTTCTGGACGGTATTCTCATCATAATAGACATCGTCCGAGTCAAGCTGAATGGCGAACTTTCCACACTTGGGATGGTGAAGGGCGGCGTTCCAGTTGCCTCCGATGGCATGATAGCTTTTATCCTGAGCGATGTAGACAAGTTTAGGGTCATCAATAAACTTCTTGATCACATCAACGGTCCCATCAGTCGAGTTGTCATCTACCACGATCACATTATACTTAAAGGATGTTTTCTGGCTCAAAGCCGAAGTCAAGGCATCACCTATTGTACGGACCCTATTCTTGCAAGGAATGACAACCGAGGCTTCATATTCAAAGGAATCATCCGAGAACTCGATGTGCTTGAAAGTCGGCTCAAGGTAGCCCCCGACATCCTTAAGATGCTGGGTACAAGCTTTTTCCATCTCGATCTGCACGGCACGGTTCTTCGGATCCACATAATCGAAGAGCTTCTCTCCTGACTTGCGGGTGTCAGTCTCGATCTCGTAGTAGAGATATTCATTAATATGCACAAGGCTTCCCTTCTGGGAGACCTTCAAACGAAGGTCATACAGGCCGGCATATTCATAGTCAACATTCATCCTGGCAACGGCTTCCTTGAGGGCGGAGGTTCTGTAAATCATCACTGAACCGAAATCGAAGTCATCGCGGAGCGCCCCCTGCTGACAGTCAATTACAGGAGCGAAGGCACGGTTGCCGTCAACCTCATTGAAATGATCCGCGTAAACCATCGCGGCGGAAGAGTCCTCAGCGATGGAAAGAAAACGCTCAAGGGCAAACTGACCGAAACTGAGTTCAGTCGCCTTGGTGTAAATCATCGTGAATGGAGCTGTCGCGGTCTGTGCGATCTTTCTGACACTGGCGGTGCTTTTGAATATAGTCGCGTCAATAAACTCAACCTTGGCGACCTCCTCCTCAGTGCGAAGGTTGGCTGCGGTCACAGCAACCTGATCTTCGCTGACAAAGGGAACAAAACAATCTATTCTTTTCATATAATTCTAGGAATATTAATTCTAGCAGACGCAAAAATAAGTAAAAATTTCGGTAAAAATTGATACATTTGTCAAATAGTCACGAAGGGCGTGCGGACAACCGTTCCCCGAATGCTGAACAAGATTTATCATAGGCAGTATCTGCCGGCTAATGTTTATGAATATGACCATGAGAAGAACAATGATTCTGGCGGCAGCCATCTTGGCGACCGCCACTGCGATGGCAGCACAAGAAACGCCCAAGTGGCTTAGAAAAAGCGCCATTTCACCAGACGGAAGCAAGGTGGCGTTCTGTTACAAAGGTGACCTTTTCACCGTGGGAATAAACGGAGGAAGGGCCCTGCAAATCACGACTAATCAAGCCTATGATTCCGACCCTCTTTGGACACCGGACGGGAAGAAGATCGTCTTTTCCTCTTACCGGGCAGGCTCCAAGGACATATTCATCACATCAGCTGAAGGCGGTGCTCCGAAGAGACTTACTGACTATCCTGGCAACGAGACCCCTCTTTGCGTTCTGGATGGAGGTAGAGTGCTGTTTCAGGCGTCAATCCAGCAGGATGCTTTGTACGGAGGATTCCCAGGAAGTCCGCAGATCTGGCAGGTGGACGAAAATTCAGGACGGCCACAACTTGTCACTTCTCTTCCGATTATGGCGATGAGTGCCAATAGCAATGGCGAAATCATCTACGAAGACTACAAAGGCTACGAGGATCCGCTGCGCAAGCATCATAAATCATCTGTCACAAGGGACATCTGGCTGTACAAGCCTGACGGAGCGCAGGGTGAAAGATTCCGTGTCACCGGTGACGGTACATTCACGAAGCTGACCTCTTTCGCGGGAGAGGACAGGAATCCTGTCTTTGCCGCTGACGGAAAGACTTATTATTATATATCTGAGGCTGACGGAACGCTGAACGTTTACAGAGCGTCCACTGACAATCCGGGACAGACTGCACAACTGACCAAATTCAAGGACAATCCAGTGAGATTCCTTTCGGTTGCCGGGAACGGTACCCTCTGCTTCTCATGGAACGGAGACCTCTACACCATGAAGGAAGGCAGTGAACCTCAAAAACTTGACATCACCGTTGCAAAGGACGAGACCGAGAATGATGTTGAATATCTCACTTTCTCTGCCGGTGCATCATCAATGGCCGTCTCCCCTGACGGTAAGGAAATCGCTGTCGTGATTAGAGGTGATGTGTTCGTCACCTCAGCGGACTACAAGACGACAAAAAGAATCACCAACACCCCAGAGCAGGAGCGCAATGTCAGCTTCTCAAAGGATGGACGCGAACTGTACTATTCATCGGAAAGAAACGGTCATTGGGGAATATACAAGACCTCGCTGACAGACAAGAAGGAAAAGAGATTTACCTACGCCACCAAGTTTAAGGAGGAGCTTGTTACTTCAGAAGGCGAGACCTGCTTCCAACCGGTTGTCTCTCCAGACGGAAAGTGGGTGGCATTCCTGCGCGACAGGACCGAGCTGGTCATCAAATCGACTAAAGACGGGAAAGAGAAGTCTCTGCTCAAGGGAGTCAACTACTCCTACGCTGACGGAGATCAGGAATTCGAGTGGAGTCCTGACAGCAGGTACCTCCTGAGCAACTATCAGATCAACGGTGGCTGGAATAATTCGGACATAGCATTGATTGACATCGAGAGCGGTGAGATCACGAACCTTACCCAGAGCGGCTACTCTGACGGCAACTTCAAATGGGCTCTCAAGGGCAAGGCAATGGCTTGGGAATCAGACAAGGACGGCTACCGCAGCCACGGGAGCTGGGGAGCGGAGAACGACATCTACATCATGTTCTTTGACGGCAAGGAGATGACAAAGTTCTATCAGGACAAGGAGGATGCGGAGATCGCCAAGGCCTTGGAGGACGGAGACAAATCCGAGAAAAAGATAGAAAAAGAAGAGAAAAAGGAGAAAAAGGATTCTGTGAAGCAAGCTGCGAAGCCTGAGAAACTGGTTCTTGACCTTGAGAACAGGGACTACCGGACAGCTCGTCTTACCAGAATCTCCGGCAGACTAGGAGACTTCTACCTCACCCAAGACGGGACAAAGTTGTTCTACACCAAGCTGTTGGAGAAGAGCTACGATCTTTGCCAGATGGACGTGAAGAAAGGTGACGTCAAGGTCATCAAGAAAGGTGTGAGAGGAGCGTTGATCCCATCTGCGGACGACAAATACCTGTATGTATTCACGGGGAGCACCATCACGAAACTAACGATTGCTAGTGGAGCAACGAGCGCCATAACTTTCTCAGGCGACTACGAGTTCAAGCCTAAGGCGGAAAGGGACTACATCTTCGGACATGTCTGGAAACAGGTGAATGAGAAATTCTACGACCCTCAGATTCATGGGATCGACTGGGAGGGCTACAAGAAGAACTATGAACAGTTCATGCCTTACATCGCCAACAATTTCGACTTCCAGGATCTTCTTTCAGAGATGCTCGGAGAACTCAACGGTTCGCACACCGGAGCGAGGTACTACAGCCGTTCAAAGTACACGATGGGTTGGCTTGGAGCCATCTATGACTATGATTACGAAGGTGATGGACTTAAGATAGCCGAGATTCTTCCTGGCGGAGCGCTCAATCTGGCCGACTCGGAGATCAAGGCTGGAGACATCATTGAATCCATTGACGGTCAGCCGATAAAGGCAGGAGAAAGCTGGTTCGGACTGCTCAGGAACAAGGCAGGGAAAAAGGTGGCCGTTGTGGTGAAGAAAGGCAAGAAAGAGGTGGAACTGTTCGTTGAGCCGGGATATTCAGAATACTCTCTTATGTACCGTAGATGGGTGAAGCAGAGAGAGGAGATGACCGACAAGTTGTCGGGCGGCACAGTTGGCTACGCCCATGTTCAGGGGATGGACTCTCCAAGCTTCAGGACGGTGTATTCAAAGCTCCTTGGCAAGTACAGGGCGGCAGACGCCGCTGTGGTTGACACCAGGCACAACGGTGGCGGCTGGCTGCATGATGACCTCGCGACCTTCCTGAGCGGCAAGGAATATATCCGTTTCACCCCTCGCGGGCAGTACATCGGCAGTGAGCCGTACAACAAATGGAGGAAGCCTTCATGCGTGCTGATGTGCGAGGACAACTACTCGGATGCCTGCGGCTTCCCTTACACGTACAGGACTCTTGGTGTGGGCAAGCTGATCGGTATGCCTGTTCCGGGCACGATGACGGCCGTCTGGTGGGAAACCCAGATCAACGGCATGGTGTTTGGAATCCCACAGGTCGGCTCATTCGGCCTTAAGGAGGGCAGATACCTTGAGAATCTGCAGATTGAGCCAGACATCAAGGTTGACAATGACCCTGCATCCGTCCTTAGGGGCGAAGACAAGCAGCTTGAGGCGGCAGTCAAGGAGATGATGAAAACAAAATAACAACTTTATACTATGGACAGGAAAGTCGTCATTATTCCTACTTATAATGAGAAGGAAAACATCGAAGCGATCATAAGGAAAGTGTTCTCCCTTGACGGAGACTACAACGTGCTCATCATAGATGACGGCTCCCCTGACGGAACCGCTACCATTGTCAAAGGCCTTAAGGCCGAGTTCAGCGACAGGCTGTTCATGATTGAGCGATCTGGGAAACTCGGACTTGGAACAGCCTATCTGACCGGCTTCAAATGGGCTTTGGAGCAAGGCTACGACTTCATCTTCGAGATGGATGCGGATTTTTCGCACAACCCTGAGGATCTTCCAAGGCTCTACAAGGCCTGCGCTGAGTGCGGTGGGGTGGCCATCGGCTCGCGTTACTGCGATGGAATCAGTGTCGTGAACTGGCCGATCGGCAGAATCCTGATGTCCTACTGTGCGTCTATTTATGTCAAGACAGTCCTCGGAATGAAGATCCACGACTGCACTGCCGGATTCAAGAGCTACAGCCGCAAGGCGTTGGAAACCATAGACTTGGACGATGTAAGGATGAAGGGCTACGGATTCCAGATCGAGATGAAGTACACAGCCTGGAAACTTGGATTCAAACTGGTTGAGGTCCCAATCATATTCGTGAACCGCAAACTCGGCACATCCAAGATGAGCGGTGGCATTTTCGGAGAGGCGTTCTGGGGTGTCATCAAATTGAAATTCAGAAAGTTTCACCGCAAAGGATAACCTATGGCAAGAACATTACTGATCAATGCGACCATAGTGACGGGGGCTTCCACTAAAAAGGGAGCCCTTGCCATTGATGGCGAGCGGATTGCGGGAATATGGCTCCGCAGCGATTCTGATTCCAACGATTCCGAGGCTCTGCGTGTTTTCCCTGACGCTGAGGTCATTGACTTGGATGGCAAGGTACTGATGGCCGGAGGAATAGATGCGCATGTGCATTTCCGCGAGCCAGGGTTGGAATGGAAAGCCGACATCGAAAGCGAGTCAAAGGCCGCGCTGCTCGGAGGAGTCACCTCCTTCATGGACATGCCGAACACCATTCCTCCGACGACCGATGCTGATGCGCTACAAGACAAGCTGAACCGTGCCCATGGGCGTTCATGGGCGAACTACGGCTTTCACATCGGGGCCACAAACGGCAATGCAGCGATGCTCCGTGAATATCTTGCCGAAGGCCTCAGTGAGAAGTTCGGAGGTATCAAGGTCTTCATGGGATCATCCACCGGGAATATGCTCGTGGACGACAAAGGGGCTCTTTCCGATTTGTTCAGGATTCAAGGCAAGCCGATTCTCATCCACAGCGAGGACGAGGGGATCATCAAAGCTAATCTGGAGGCTGCCAAGGCTATATTCGGAGAGGATATTCCTTTCAGCGAGCATCCTATGATCCGCAGCCGCAAGGCCTGCATACGCTCCACAGCAAAAGCGTTGGCCATGGCCATTGAATATGGCACCAGACTCCACGTCCTCCATGTCTCAACAGCCGAGGAGGTGGAGATGATCCGTGCGGCGAAGATTCACAATCCGAGTATAACAGCCGAGACCTCAGCGAATTACCTTTGGTTCAGCGACAAGGACTACGAGACGTTGAAGGGAAAGGTGAAGTGCAATCCGGCCATCAAGACGGCCTCAGACCGCGAGGCTTTGAGAAAAGGCCTGGCCGAGGGCATCATCGACACCATCGGATCTGACCACGCCCCGCATCTATTGACGGAAAAGGTGGACAACTACCTGAAATGTCCGTCCGGACTGCCTTCCGTGCAGCAATCTCTTTCGGTAGTCATGAAGGTCGCGGGCATATTCAATGAAGGCAAGGAAGAGGGGCAGTTGACATTGTCCAGAATCGCTTCGGCATTTTCAGAGAAGCCCGCCGAAATCCTCGGAATCAAGGAACGAGGCAGCCTGAAAGTCGGCAACTATGCAGACCTCATCGTCATTGACCCTGAGCGGGAATATTCAGTCCAGAACCACGCTGATTTGGTCGGCAATGCTCACGCTCTGAAATATTCAGTGAAAGACATCGCCTACAAATGCGCTTGGTCCCCTTACGAAGGCACGACGCTTAAAGGCGTGATTGACAAAGTCTTCCTCAATGGCATCCAGATCATTGCCGACGGCAGCCTCATCCAAGACTCCCCTTCCGGACAGCCGATCGCGTTCAGTAATCTCTAAGCCTCATAGCAATTAACGGTCATAATCAGTACCAATTCCACCATGGTCGCTTCGACAGGCTCAGCGACCGCGATAAATAAACCACTATCAATCAAGGTGTTAGCGTATCGCCTTTAGTTAATACCGCCTTAAGACGATACGTTATCTAAATGATAATAAGCACATTACCCACCACTCGCTGATTATCAGGCTTTAGCCTTCCTGGCGCAACAGTACTGGGAGAGGACGATGCCGAGGACAGCGACGAAGACTCCGAGCCATTGGAGGATGGAGAGGTGCTCGCGGCCGATGACTTCGGCCACAAGGGCGGTGGCGACGCACATCATGGCGAGGAACACGCTGGACTTGCCGACGCCTAACTTCTTGATGGCCATTGCCCAGAGTGAGAAGGCGAGGCTGGAGCAGAGGACAGCGAGGCAGAGAATCGGCTCAAGGACTTCCCACGAAAGGAGTCTGGAGTCAAAATCCTCAATGCCTTTCGTCAGGAAGAACGGCAGGAAGTACAGTGAGCCGATAAGGAACTGGTACATCACAATGACCTGTGGCTTGTAGCCGTCCGCAAGGAGCTTAGTAAGCGAGGCGTGACCGACTTCCGAGAACACGGCGATCATCAGAAGGATGACACCGAGAACGAAGTTCTGCGGGACACCCTCATCCCCGCCCTGCTTTAGTAGGACAAGACAGATTCCACCCAAAGTCACAGCGATTCCGAAGCCGTTCAGAAGCGAGATACGCTCTTTGAAGAAAAGGGCGCCAGCCCCGACCGAGAAGATCGGCACTGATGCTATGATCATGGCGCTGATGGTCGGCGAGCCTGTCTCCTTGATGCCGTAGGTCTCGCAAAGAAAATAGATAAGCGGCTCAAACAAAGCAAGAAACGCAAATTTAAAAATATCCTTGCGGGCGATGAGACGGAACGCTTTTGTGAATATGTTGAAGAGCAGGAGAATGACTCCCGCGACAAAGATTCTTATCGGAACAAAATAGAAAATCGGAACACCAAGAGCAATCAGCTTGTCACTCCAGATGTAGGACATTCCCCAAAGCACAATGGCAAAGACCGACAGCAGATAGACTACCGCCTTGTTGTCACATATACTTTTAGCAGCGCTCATAGAAACCGGACTATAATCAGTTAATGAATCTTACATTTTCACAAAGATAGTGATTTTTTCGTTTCGGAAAGAAATAATATTCAAATATTCACTAACATTTTGACACACAAACACAGATGACTATGCGCACGACAACGGTCATTCTTGTTTTTCACGCCTTCCTATAAGCAGTAAAAAAGGGAGCCTATTTCTAGACTCCCTTTTTTACTGCTTACAGCTCGCATTACTGCTCGTCAGGACCTTGATCGTCCGGACCGTTCTGCGGACCCTGAGGGCCAGCCTGAGGACCGTAAGGGTTCTGAGGTCCCTGCTGGGCACCGGCCTGCGCTGCACGGTTCATGTCTTCTGAAGCAGCGTTCCAAGCCTTGGTCAACTCCTCGGTGTAGCGGTCGATGTCAGAGATGTTCTGATTCTTGACAGCCTCCTTCAAGGAGCTGAGAGCAGACTCGATGGCTGACTTCTTGTCAGAAGGAATCTTGTCACCGTAGTCCTTGAGGTTCTTGTCGGACTGGAAGCAGAGAGCATCTGCGTTGTTGATCTTGTCAACTTTCTCCTTGGCTTCCTTGTCGGCGGCCTCGTTGGCCTTAGCCTCGTCACGCATCCTCTGAATCTCAGCGTCAGACAGACCTGAAGAAGCCTCGATTCTGATGTTCTGCTCCTTGCCGGTGGCTTTGTCCTTGGCAGACACATTCAAGATACCGTTGGCATCGATGTCGAAGGTAACCTCAATCTGAGGTATTCCTCTTGGAGCCGGAGCGATTCCGTCAAGATGGAACAGACCGATCTCCTTGTTGTCCTTTGCCATAGGACGCTCGCCCTGAAGGACGTGAATCTCAACTGAAGGCTGATTGTCAGCCGCTGTGGAGAACACCTGTGACTTGTGGGTCGGGATGGTCGTGTTGGACTCAATCAATTTCGTCATCACACCACCGAGGGTCTCGATACCGAGTGACAGCGGAGTCACATCAAGCAGAAGGACATCCTTCACGTCACCTGCGAGCACACCACCTTGGATTGAAGCACCAATGGCCACAACCTCGTCAGGGTTTACGCTTCTGTTAGGCTCTTTGCCGAAGAACTCCTTGACAAGTTCCTGTACCTTAGGGATACGTGTGGAACCGCCGACGAGAAGAACCTCGTCAATGTCTGAAGCGTTCAGACCAGCATCCTTAAGTGCCTGACGGCAAGGCTCGATAGACCTTTGGAAGAGGTTGTCGCAAAGTTGCTCGAACTTAGCTCTTGTAAGAGTCTTTACAAGGTGCTTTGGCACACCGTCAACCGGCATGATGTAAGGAAGGTTGATCTCGGTCGATGTCTGGTTGGACAGTTCGATCTTGGCCTTCTCCGCGGCTTCCTTCAATCTCTGAAGAGCCATAGGGTCTTTCTTCAGGTCGATTCCGCCGTTCTCGTTGGCAAATTCCTGGGCAAGCCAGTTGATGATCTCCTGATCGAAGTCGTCACCTCCAAGGTGTGTGTCACCATTGGTTGACTTCACCTCGAACACACCGCCACCCAATTCAAGGATGGAAATATCGAATGTACCACCACCAAGGTCATACACAGCGACCTTCATGTCCTTGTTCTTCTTGTCAAGACCGTAGGCAAGCGCTGCCGCAGTCGGCTCGTTGATGATTCTCTTGACATCAAGTCCGGCGATCTTGCCGGCCTCCTTTGTGGCCTGACGCTGCGAGTCAGAGAAGTAGGCAGGAACTGTGATGACAGCCTCTGTGACTTCCTGACGGAGGTAGTCCTCGGCAGTCTTCTTCATCTTCTGGAGAATCATCGCTGAAATCTCCTGAGGTGAGTAGAGCTTGCCGTTGATGTCAACACGCGGAGTGTTGTTCTCGCCTCTGACTACCTTGTAAGGCACTCTGGCGATCTCCTTCTGAACCTGATCGTAAGTCTCACCCATGAATCTCTTGATGGAGAAGACTGTGTTCTGCGGGTTCGTGATGGCCTGACGCTTTGC
>CAKULN010000077.1 GCA_934667175.1 uncultured Bacteroidales bacterium
TAAATTCCGTATTTCTTGAGCTTGCTGTAGAGGGTCGGGCGGCTGACGTTCAACGCCTTGGCCACCAGAGACATATTCCCTGAATATTTCTCCACGGCGGCTCGGATTGCCTTTTCCTCGACCTCCTCCAATGTGGCCACTGACGGCTCGCTCCCTTCGACCAAAGTCTCGGACGGCAGTTGCAATTCCCTCTCTGTCAGATCTTTGCCCTCAGCGAGAATCACCGCTTTCTCGATGCAGTTCTGGAGTTCACGAATATTTCCGCTCCAGTGGCATTCCTTCAGTGCGGCCTTGGCTTCCGGAGCGATTCCTTCCACCTCGCGATGGTACTTCTCGTCGAACCTTTTTATGAATATCTCCGCGAGCGGCACTATATCCTCCGGGCGCTCCCTCAGGGCCGGCAGGTGGATGCTCATCGTGTTGATCCTGTAGAAGAGATCCTCCCGGAAAGTGCCTTCCTGCACCTTATGGCGCAGATCCATGTTCGTGGCGCAGACAAGGCGGATGTCCACGTTGCGGGGTTTCGTGTCACCGACACGGGTGATCGTACGGTTCTGTAGAACCCTCAGAAGCTTTGCCTGAAGATGCAGAGGAATGTTACCGATCTCGTCCAGGAACAGGGTCCCGCCCTCGGCCAACTCGACCTTTCCGGCCTTGTCAGAGTAGGCGTCCGTGAAAGCTCCCTTGACGTGGCCGAAGAGCTCGCTCTCGAAAAGGGTCTCCGGAATCGCCCCGGCATCGACGCTGACCATAGGACCGTTCCGCCTCTCGGAATGATTGTGTATCTCTCTGGCCAGAAGGTCTTTGCCGGTTCCGTTCTCGCCTGTGATCAGCACAGTCGCATCCGTGGGGCCGATCTTCTCGATCGTCTTTTTGATCTCTGACATTGCCACTGACGTGCCCCAGTACATCCCGGTCGGCCCGGTGGAATATTCATTTGACTGCTGATTGTCTTTCCGGTTCTCCGCCACCGCCCTTTCCAGCGTGGCGAGCAGTTTCTCGTTTTCCCACGGCTTCACGATGAAGTCGAACGCCCCTCTTTTCATCCCCTCGACCGCCAGCGAGATGTCGGCGTAGGCTGTGAACAACACCACCTTCTGGTTCGGGTTGTTGTTGCGTAACTCGCTGAGCCAGAAGAGTCCTTCGTTCCCCGTGTTGATGTCCGTGTTGAAATTCATGTCCAATAGGATCACGTCCGGTTGGAACGTGTTCACCGTGCTGATAAGCTGGGCAGGGGACGGCAGAATCTCCACTGCCTCGAACCGCATGGGCAACAGGATCTTCAACGCGGACCGTATCCCCGCATTGTCATCCACAACAAGCACTTTCCCGACTTTTTTCATATTCATTGGATTGGATTATTCCGAGACGGACTCGGTGACGGAGATGTTCTCCGCGCCGGCGGCTTTCAAGGCGGCCATGAGGGCATCGACCTGAGACTTGTCATCGAACGGGCCGACAGTGAACACCACGGCTCCGACCTCTACGCTCTTGATAAGATCTTTGTCTGAGTGCTCATGGATGGCGGCGATGGCCTGCTCGGACAGCGACTGGCCGTTCTCCGGGAAAATCTTGATCATGAACAGAGCCTTGACCTTGGACTCAAGTTCTCTGGCTTTCCTCACGTTGATGATTTGACCATTCTGGAACGCATCGATCTGGGCGTCCCGGAATCCTCTGTTCTTCACCTTGTTCAGGTTTGAGAGAACGTCCTTGTAGGATCTGAACAGCCCGACCGAGTAAGCGTGTTTTCCGGAAGTCGTGATCCGTTCGAACACCGGGCTCAGGCCGTTGAGGTCGGCGACAGTGGCCTTCCTTCCAAGAGTGAATATCCTTATCTGATAGATGACGCCTTCCGGCAGGGTGTTGTTCTCGGCGAACCGCCCCTCCGGCAGGATCATGAACGAGTAGTCGAAAGTAGGCTTCGGCTTCTTGATGTCCAGATGCAGTGCGGGACCATAGCTGTTCTTGGAGAAGGTGTAGCCCGATGATGCCCCTACGATCTCCTTGTCGGCCTCGGCCTGAAGCTTCCGCGTGTCGATCACGATACCGTTGGCCAGAAAATCCATCTCGATGTTCTGAAGATCTTTCACCGCCGCGTTCAGGGTCGCGTTCAAGGTGGGCAGCATAAGTTCTTTGTCCGCGATCTCAGCCGATAGCCTGGCTTTCTCCTCGTCCGAGGCGGTGGCCAGTCCGGAGCGCATCTTGTCCAGATTCTTTCCGAACCTTGCGACGGAGTCCCGCAACGCTCTGACCTCGCGCATCTTCTCCATGTAGCGTCTGGTGCTTTCGTCCTGTCCAGCCTCATCAGGCACCGCGGCGTCGTTGTCGATTCTGGAATGGTCTCTTGCTGGATTGAGAGACGCCAGAGTCCTCAGTTCTCTTGCATCGTTGACCGCTTTGCGGACAGGCATGCTGTCATATTCAAGGACATAGAGAGTGACACTGTCGCGGCCGCACCCGCGGTTGGAGGCGAAGATGGAATATTTCCCGTCCTCTGTGTTGACGAAGAGGAAGTCGTCATATGGCGAGGAGTACGGAAATCCCATGTTCACAGGCATGTCCCAGTCGTTTGTCTCCTTGTTCCAATTCGAGACGTAGAGGTCATAACCTCCCATTCCGTACAGCCCTTTTGAAGCGAAGTAAAGTGATTGTCCGTCAGGGGAGAGCATAGGGTAGATCTCGTCGGATGAACTGGTCATCTGTTCGTTGATCAGGGCCGGGACAGACCATAGTGAGTCGGTCAGATGTGTCACATAGATATTCCTGATGCCTTCCTCATCCTTGGCCGAGTAGTAGATGTCTCTTGTCCCGTCAGGAATGTAGATGGCCCGTGAGAGATCGTCGCCTCCAAGTGAGTCGAGCTGGTTAGGAGCCTTTCTCCAGCTGTGGTCTTTCAGCGGGTAGAACAGGAAAAAGTCCTTGAGCGGGAATGTCTGTCTTGCCACCACGGTCGGCTGGCTGCAGAATCCCATCATGTTCAGTCCGTTCCTGGCCATCAGCTGCAGGTCCTCAGCTTTCGCCGAGGCTGTGGAGTCCAAGGCTTCGACCGCCGCCTCGCTGTATTTGACGGCCTCCGCGAAGTTGTAAGCCATTCTGCAGGAATCAGCCTTGATCATGAGCCGGGTCGGGGAGGCTTGTGCGAAAGCCTCGCCGGAAAGGATCATCTGCGCAAGCAGAGTGAATATGCCGATGAATATTTTGTTCTTCATTCTGAAAAAACTCGGTGAATGCGTCTGCAAAAATAAGAAATACTTGGCAGATAATTTCTTTCTAAGAAAAAAATGCTAAATTTGTACCCCTATTTTTATGCGCAAAAATTAAAACAATAAAATAAAGTTAAAATTATGCAAAGTAAAGGTTGGATTAGGCTTGTCGCCATTCTGCTTGCGATCGCTTCCATTTGGCAGCTTTCCTTCACAGCGGTGACTTCCATCCAGGAAAAGAAAGCGGAGAAGTTCGCCGAGAATGCGGCTGTCGCTGCCCAGAATTCGGCTGCTTTCGCCCAGATTCCTGAAAATGACCAGGCTTACTATCTGGACTCTATCAGGAAAGAACAGAACAAGGTTTTCATTGATTCCATCTCTTCGAAGAAGGTCTTCCTTTGGAATACCTACAAGGAGTGCAAGGCCAAGGAGATCAACCTTGGTCTGGACCTCAAGGGTGGTATGAACGTCATGCTTCAGGTGCAGCTTGAGGATCTTGTGAAGGCCATTTCAGGCAACAGCATGAACCCGGAGTTCCAAAAGGCTCTCGCCTTGGCCAAGGAGCGCAGTGTCAACTCCAGAGAGGACTACATCACTCTTTTCGCCGACGCATGGAAAGAAGTGTCAAACGGTCAGAATCTCGCCCAGATCTTCGGTACATACGAGATGAAGGACAAGATCACCCCGGCTTCCTCTGACGCGGATGTCATCAGCGTCATCCGTGAGGAGGCCGAGAGCGCGGTGGCCAACTCTTTCAACGTTTTGAGAAGCCGTATCGACCGTTTCGGTGTGACCCAGCCGTCCATCCAGAAACTTGGCAACAGCGGACGTATTCTCGTCGAGCTTCCTGGCGTCAAGGAGCCGGAGCGTGTGAGGAAGCTTCTTCAGGGAACCGCTTCCCTCGAATTCTGGGAGACCTATACCAATCAGGAACTTTCCGGCTATCTCGCCGAGGCCAACGCCAAGTTGGCTGAGATTCTTTCCGACGAGGCTGACACTGCTTCCGCAGAGACTTCCGCTCAACCGGAGACCGTGGCGGAGAACGGAACGGACTCTCTTCTTAATTCTGAGATCGCCCAGAACCAGAACAACACCGCCGGGTTGGACGCTTACAGAAAGGCCAACCCTCTTTTCGCGGTGCTTAGCCCTTCAGGATTCAACAATGCCTGCATCGGATTCGCCGCAGCGATCGACACCGCCAAGGTCAACAGGTATCTTTCAATGCCTCAGATCGCCGAGATATTCCCTGCCGAGTTCAAGCCGATGTGGTCTGTAAAGCCTTCCGAGTATGTTCAGGGTGACAACGTCTTCGAGCTTATCGCCATCAAGGCCACCTCAAGGGACGGCAAGGCGAAACTCGACGGTGGAGTGATCACCGATGCCCGTGTCGTTTACGACCATGGCTCCAACGGCGAGCCTTCAGTCTCCATGACCATGAACGCCGAGGGTGCCAATGTCTGGGCCCGCATGACCAGCGACAACGTAGGCAAGTCCATCGCCATCGTACTTGATGACATGGTATATTCTTATCCTAACGTCAATGGCGCGATCACAGGTGGCAGCTCCTCCATCACCGGACACTTCACTCCGGATGAGGCCACCGACCTTGTGAACGTCCTCAAATCAGGTAAGCTTCCGGCTCCTGCCACCATCATTCAGGAGCAGGTTGTCGGTCCTTCCCTCGGAGCCAAGTCGATCAACGCCGGTATGATCTCATTCGTCATCGCGTTCATCTTGGTTCTCGTCTACATGATCTTCTTCTATCAGGGCGCCGGTGTCGCCGCTGACATCGCCCTCCTTTGCAACGTGCTTCTCCTCTTCGGAGTCCTCGTCTCATTCGGAGCCGTCCTTACACTGCCTGGTATCGCCGGTCTCGTCCTGACGATGGGTATGGCCGTTGACGCCAACGTGATCATCTACGAGCGTATCAAGGAGGAACTTGCCGCAGGCAAGGGTCTGGGCAAGGCTGTGGCCGACGGTTACAAGAACGCCTATTCCGCTATCATCGACGGTCAGGTGACCACCCTCCTTACCGGTATCGTCCTCTTCGTGTTCGGTTCCGGTCCAGTACAGGGCTTCGCCACCACATTGATCATCGGTATCATCACTTCAGTCCTTACCTCTATCTTCATCACAAGACTTATCTTTGATGACCGCATCGAGAAGGGCAAGAGCATCGCGTTCGAGAACAACCTTACCAAGAACTTCCTCAAGAACACTCACTTTGACTTCATCGCCGCCCGTAAGTGGTCTTACATCATCTCCGGTGCTTTGATCGTCATCTCTGTTGTCTCCATCTTCACCAAGGGCTTCACCTATGGTGTTGACTTCACCGGTGGCCGTACCTATGTGGTTCGTTTCGACCAGCCTGTGACAGCTGAGCAGGTGCGTAGTGCGGCTGAGGTTGAGTTCGACGGTGCAGTCGAGGTCAAGCAGTTCGGTGGTGAGAGCCAGATGAAGATCACGACCCAGTACAAGAACGATCAGGAGTCAACCGATGTTGACGCTGAGGTTGAGGCCAAGCTTTACAATGCTTTGAAGCCTTTCTTCGCCGAGACAGACATCACTCTTGACGAGTTCAAGTCAACGGTTGACAATCCTAACGGTATCATCTCATCCGACAAGGTCGGCCCTACCATCGCCAACGACATGAAGAGAGACGCCATCATCGCGGTCATACTCTCACTGCTCGTGATCTTCGCCTACATCGCCTTCCGTTTCAAGGGATGGACATGGGGCCTCGGTGGCGTGGTTTCACTTGCCCATACGGCCATCATCGTCATCGGCTTCTTCTCCCTGTTCTCAGGAATCCTGCCGTTCAACCTTGACGTTGACCAGACGTTCATCGCAGCCATCCTGACCATCATCGGTTACGCCATCAACGATAACGTGGTTATCTTCGACCGAATCCGTGAGTATAGGACCCTGCATCCGAACGTGGATGTCAGGACCAACACCAATCAGGCCATCAACGCCACGTTGACTCGTACAGTCAACACCTCTGTCTCCACTCTCGTCACCATGCTCGCCATCGCGATCTTCGGCGGAGAGTCCATCAGAGGTCTCGCTGTTGCCCTCATCCTTGGTATCTGCATCGGTACTTACGCTTCCATCTTCATCGGTACACCTGTGATGTACGATGCCACGATCTGGAATCAGAAGCGCCTTGCCGCCAAGAATGGCACCGCCAAACCTTCAAAGAAATAATCTTTGACAAATGAATATGTGAAAGCGCTGACCCTTTGGGCCAGCGCTTTTTTTCGCTTCGCGCAATAGCCATTAACACCCCCAGTCACTACGTGACAGCCCCGGTGGGGCATTGGGCAGCGTACTCCCCAAACCCCTTGTGTCGCTTCGCGCTTCGCGCTTCGCGCAATAATCATTCAACCCCCAGTCACTACGTGACAGCCCCGGTGGGGCATGGGGACCGTATTCCCCAAACCCCTTGCGTCGCTTCGCTCCGATGTTCCTTGTGTTTCTGGGATTTTGTTCTATGTGCGGCACGACATAGATTCATTCTATTTTCAGCTTCTTGACTGCATGGCATGTCCTGGGGAGGGGTTTCTTCGGGGGTATTGTCGATAAAATTTATGTTTCTTATGATTCTTATATGTTTCTTTGCGGATTATATCGTTTAGAATGACTAACTTGGTGCCGGATTCCAGAATGGATTCTGGGATTCAGGTGTTATACTGTCAAACTTAGCTTTAACTATGGGACTTTTAGAGAAGAATAAGACTTTCAGGCTGGAGGCTGTTGGCCAGACAACCATTAACCAAGAGACCAGTGACCAAGAAGTAAACGATCAAGAGGCGGACAACCAAAAGGGCTCAAACCAGAAACCATTCGGTCAGGAGACTGTTGACAGGGATCATGAGAGGATGTCAGCGGATGACTTCTACCGGAAGCGCTACCTTCGCTGTCGACGACTGATGGAGGCTGACGTGCGGTTTTCCGGGATGACGGACGAGGAGAGAGATGCCTACGCCCAACGCTTGGCGACTCCGGAGTATCTTGATCTGACTTGTGATTGGGCGTTCAAGTATATATTCCAGAACCATCCTGATCTGCTGATTCTACTTCTTAACGACATTCTTCAGGAGAACATCAAATCGGTTGAGTTCAGAAACACAGAACTGACGGAGATCTCTCCGAAGGACAAGAGGATACTTTTGGACCTCCTTTGCAAGACACCGAACGGAACGATCTTGGTCGAGATGCAGAAGGCTTTGCGCTTTGACCAGCGAGACCGCTTGCTTTTCTATGGTTCAAGACTAGTGACCAGACAAGTTGAAAGAGGTGATGAGGAATATGTCCTGTCCCCCGTCAAGGTTATATGTATCATGAACTATGAGGACGATCATCCGAACTCTCCGGAAGAAAAGATTCTATACCATTACCGTTTGCAGGAGGTCGAGACTGTTGAGCCGTTCGGTGACCAGATGTCTTTCTATCTGTTGGAGTTGCCGAGGATAATGCGCTACACGGAAGAGTATGACAGTCCGGTTGCCGCATGGTGCAGGATATTCAGAAATTTCGCTATCTTTGCCAAGTCGAGGTCGGAAAGGGACGTCGTGTTTGACAAACTAGAGCGGGCGATGCGAATCAGCGGCCTTGACGATAGTGAGATTGATAACTATTTCAGTGACATGATGACAGAGAAAGAGATGCATCCATACATTGAGGGAGCCAGACAGCAGGGCTACCGTCATGGTGTAGAACGGGGTAGAACTGAAGGCATGAAAGAAGGAATAGAGAAAGGAATAGAGAACGTCGCCGCGTCTATGCTGAATGGTGGGATGTGTGTCAGTGACGTGGCACGCTTCACGGGATTATCGGAGCAGCGTTTAAATGCTTTGAGCCGAAAATAGCCAGTATTAGAAGTGTTCGTCAGCACCATCGGGAGACGAAAAGTAGAGTAAGCGTTTCCCAAGAGTGCCTTATGCACTCTTGAGGATCAAAAATGGCCGAAAGTGTTACCGATGGGACATGGCGCATAGTGCATAATTCCGATTATTTTTCTGCCCTTGCATTAATATAAAGGCCGGCTGATCTATTTTTCAGCCGGCCTTCTTGGTATATTCTTTAAATGATTACCTGATCATATTCTTAGGGTCAAGAGCCTTGTCGAGTTCTTCCTTGGTGAGGAGACCTTTCTCAAGCACGATGTCATAGACAGAGCGGTTGGTCTCAAGGGCTTCCTTGGCGACCTTCGTGCTGGCCTTGTAGCCGATGATCGGGTTGAGGGCGGTCACGATGCCGATGCTGTGCTTGACCATCTCGTAGCAACGCTCCTTGTTGACTGTGATGCCTTCGATGCATTTCTCACGGAGGGTGTTCATGGCGTTTGTCAGCCATGTGATGCTCTCCATAATGGATTCAGCGATGACCGGCTCCATTACGTTCAGCTGAAGCTGTCCTGCCTCGGCGGCGAAAGAAATGGTCGTGTCGTTGCCAATCACCTTGAAGCAGACCTGGTTGGTGACCTCCGGAATGACAGGATTGACCTTGCCCGGCATGATGGATGAGCCAGGGGCCATAGGAGGAAGATTGATCTCCTTAAGGCCGCAACGTGGGCCGGAGGCCATGAGCCTTAGGTCGTTGCAGATCTTGGAAAGTTTGACTGCCAGCCTTTTCAGGGCTCCAGAGTAGCTGACGTAAGCACCAGTGTCAGGTGTCGCCTCCACGAGGTCCGGGGCGGCGATGAAGTGCTCACCTGTGAGTTCGGTCATTTTCTTTGCGCAGAGCTCAGCGAATCCTGGCTTGGCGTTCAGGCCGGTACCGATGGCTGTTCCGCCCATGTTGATCTCATAGAGGAGGTTCACGTTTCTCTCAAGGTTGAGGACCTCTTCCTCAAGGTTGGTGGCATAGGCATGGAACTCCTGACCGGATGTCATCGGAACAGCATCCTGAAGCTGTGTGCGGCCCATCTTGATCACGTCCTTGAATTCCTCGCCTTTTGCCTTGAACGAGTCGATGAGTTCCTTGAGACTTTTCTCCAGTTTCCTGTTCATCCTGATGAAAGCGTAACGGAAGGCTGACGGATAGGCATCATTTGTGGACTGGGCGCAGTTAACATGGTCGTTAGGGGAGCAGAACTGGTACTCGCCTTTGTTGTGCCCCATGATCTCGAGGGCTCTGTTGGCGATGACCTCGTTCGCGTTCATATTCACTGATGTGCCGGCTCCTCCCTGCATCATGTCCACCGGGAACTGGTCGTGGAGTTTCCCGTCAATGATCTCGCGGCAAGCGGCAACGATGGCATCAGCGATGTGTGGCTCAAGCGCTCCGAGTTCCTTGTTCGTCTGGGCTGCGGCCAGCTTTATGCAGGCCATCGCGATGACGTACTCTGGATAGTCGCGCATCCTGGTGTTGGAAATCTTATAATTGTTGAGAGCCCTTTGTGTCTGAACACCGTAGTAGGCCTCAGCCGGAACCTGAAGTTCCCCAAGAAGATCGGATTCAATCCGGAATTTCTCTTCGCTCATGATGAATCAAAATTATTAATTTATAAATTGTTTTACAATTCGTTCGACAAAGGTAAGTCCAAAAAAGATTATAAGCAAAATTGCCGCAATAAATTTCAAATTATTATTTATCTATAGATAAACTTCAGTCGCTTCGACCCTTCGACAAGCTCAGGGACCGCAGGCTCAGGGACTGTGCTCGGTGACTTCGGCCCTTCGACAAGCTTAGGGACCACAAGCTCAGGACCGTGCTCGGTGACTTCGGGCGCTTCGGCAAGCTCAGCGACCGCTTTCGTTTGCTCTGACAAGTTCTGCGACCGTGTTTTGGCGGGCTCAGCGGCCGGTTGCTTTGGTCACTGAGCTTGTCGAAGTGACATGACAAACCAAAGAATATTACTACCTTCTCATTTTTGACACTTACTTTTAGAGAGAATAAGCCCCCAGGCCGCTGTAGTGGCGATATTGGGGTGTGCTGTT
>CAKULN010000078.1 GCA_934667175.1 uncultured Bacteroidales bacterium
GAGCCAGAGGTCACCGAGTTGCTTGACATCATCTCGGCTAACTGCTAAAATGGGTGTCCCTTTGCGGAAAACAGGAATATTTATGAAGATCGAGGAGGCCATACTTTATGTACTTGCCGAGAGAGGCAACGGGTTGAGGACGGAACAGATAGCGGAAATCATCAACCAGCGCCGGCTGCATATTCGTAAAGACGGTCAGCCAGTGACTTCGGCGCAGGTCTATGCCGTTGTGATGCGCTACCCGGACACTTTCGTCAAGGCTGAGGGTCGGATAATGCTGATGATCTGACTAAGCGATCAAACCTCATCGGTACCCCACAGGGTGTTTTCCTGTACCAAACGCGGTTTCGTGCTTAGTTGGTGCACCAGAACGTACTTTCCTGTACCAATCGCTGACTATGGCTTAGTTGGCACGCCAAACAGCCGTTTGCTGTACCGGTGGTCTGTTTACCTATTTTTGGATTACGCTCTGGAGGGCATATTCCCAGAACCCCGTCCGCTCTGAATCGTTCTCATATCCCTTTGGTTTTTGTCCTTCAGGACATTCCGGATAAACTTTCTTTATAAACAGAACGCAGTACCTTCTGTTTGAATATTCAGTGCCGCATGGAATCACCATGTCCCTGAGATTTATGGAAGTGTGGACTTCAATATTCTTTTCTTCCCCTGAGATGGTGAACTTCTTGGTGATGAAAGTTGGAGCTTTGGTTCCCTTCTCTTTGAATTGGATGAACAGTTTGCATTCTCCGGTACCTTCAATCTGATATTCCAAAACGTTGCTTTCCAAATTCTTCCCATCATACGCTTTCATTTCTCCGGACGGGAAAGTTATCTGCACTCTGATGTCTGTGGTTGTCTTTGCGTTATTCTCACATTTGATTGTGATGGGCACCTGCGCATGTGTTTCCAGTCTGCCTGCAATCAGAAACAGAGTAAATATGGCAGCAAGTAGCAAGTTCTTTCTCATGGCTTGAGGAGTTTAATCGTTAATCTTTGTAAATATATGGAATTTCCTTGTAATCACAAACATTATGCCCGTTGAAATCAGTTGAAATCAGCGCCTTGCCTAAGGTCTGGTTTCATCTATTCACGCATTTCTCATCAAGACGACTGAATTTGTCGCATTGAATTGTTATATTTGAAAACTAAAAAATATACTTATGACCGATACTGTTTTCTATCTCATAATTCCGTTCGTCTGCGCCGCCTTGACAACATGGGGAAGCGTTTTTTATGAGAAAGATGGTTGGCGCGCGGCACTCCGGTTCTTTGTCCTGCTTGTGGCGGCGGCCGGGCTGGCGTTGTCCGTGGGCAAGGCAATGCCGACGATCAGGGAGATATGCTCACGGGAGATGCTGGACGAGAGCGTCCTGAAATATTCATTGGCATTGGTATATGTCGGAGTGTTGGCGCTTATGGTGGTGGCGTCGTTTTATATGGTTGTCATCGATGGCCTGCTCGGATGTACGGGTGGTTGGTTGCCGGCGACAGGATGCATCGTCACAGGACTGATGCTCGCCGCACCGACATTGAGCCTCGGGATTTTTGTAATAAAAAATTTCTGGTGGCTTGCTCTTGCTGTTCTGGCTGTGCTTGCGGTGATCGGAGCCATTGTAGGCGGAACTTCCTCCGGTCGGGCCTGCGTTTCTTCTCAGGGAGGAACATTTGTGGACAAGTTTGGCAATGAATATGTCAGCACAAGTGACCAAAACCGCATCTACCACAGCGGCGAGACGTGGAACACAACCAAGGAATATCACATAAAAGGTCAGAGCGGCACTTTCTACCGCAAGATCAAGTAGAAAACCTAAGGAATTTGCTGAAGGGGAGTCGTTCAGCATATTCGGTGAGGGCTACTCGGCCTTGTCTTCTTGGGCCAGGAGGGCCATGGCCGCATCGTAGTCAGCGGCGTTGACCTTGACCTCGACGGGATCAACATAATTCAGTGAAACGTAGGAGGAATTCTCCCCGAACACAGCGGCAGGGATGCCGTTCTCATTGAGCATGCCCGCGGTGATGTGGGCGCTCATCGCGTCGCTGAACTTGGCGACAGTCTTGAAATCTTCTGCCATAATCTTTGAATATTAAAGGGTTATACTTATGCCTTGGAGGCTTGGGAGCGCCACATCGGCATATTCATCACTCTATTCCTCGTCCAGCACACGGAACTTGTACTCCAATCCCCCCACAATCCGCACAACCTCTTTGGTGAGCCCCTCCACCTCAAAGCCGCCGAGCTCGCGGGTCATCGTGATCCGGTCCTCAAACATCTTGAATAGGGCGCTGAACTTGGAGCGGAGACGGAAAGTCATGTTTTCGCCGTCTTCGCTTTCGAGACGGTAGCCACGCATCTCCATATATTCAATAATCCCGCCACGAAGGTCGGAATATTCACCTTTCAGAATGACGGACCTTTTGATGAAACCGAACCTTGGGTAGAACGCTGACACGAAAGCGAACAGCAACGCAATTTGCCACAAGGACTTGTAGCCGTCACGGAACATCAGGCTGACATCGGCCTTGACGACTCCGACGAACACAAGCGCCGCCATGATGACCACGAAAAGGATCGTGAAATAGAAAAAGTATTTGACCGCTCTGATAAAATATTTCATAATAGTCCGATTTTTGCTATCCAGACAAAATTACGAAATGTTTTGTTATTTTTGTGTCATTAATCATTAAATCGAAAGACTATGGCAGAAATAGATCCTATCCAGGAGCGCCGTGAGCGCGAAGAGCAGGAGAGAAAGAATGAAAGCCTCAAGAAGGTGATGTGGATTCTTGTGGCGGTGGCGGTGATTCTTGCCGCGGGACTTGCCTACATTTGGTTCTCAAAGTCCAGTCTTGTAAAGGACCTTAACGCAGAGAAGGATGATCTTACCCAGCAGATGATCGCCCTCAAGGGTGACTATGAAAGCCTTTCATCCGACTATGCTTCAATCAATAGCCAGTTGGACTCTTCCAAGGAGGAAGTCAACCAGCTGATAGAGAGAATCCAGAAGACCGAGGCCACGAACCGCCGCAAGATGCGTCAGTATGAGAAGGAGCTCGGAACCCTGCGCAGCATCATGAAGAATTACATCGTGCAGATCGATTCCCTCAACACATTGAATCACAAACTGACAGCAGACGCCGCGGCAGCCCGCCGCGAGGCGGCCGAGAGCCGTGCCGAGAACGCCGACCTCAAGGGGCAGGTCGAGAATCTTGCCGGTCAGGTGGCGGCTGGCTCCGTGATCAAGTCAAGAGGCTTGAGTGTCGCCGCCTACAACGGCTCAGACAAAGTCACCGACAGAAGCAGCAGGGTGGTAAGGCTCCTCGCCTCGCTTAGCCTTGTCGAGAATGATCTGGCTCCGAGAGGGCCGGTGAGAGTTTACCTGCGTGTCAAGGATCCTGACGGAATCCTCCTCACCAACAGCAACCAGACCTCGTTCTCGTTCAATGGCCAGACCATGGTCGCCTCCGCTTCCCGTGAGGTGGACTACGAGGGCAAGGAAGTTGACCTGAGCATTTACCTCAACGACATTCCTTCCTATCAGTCAGGAATATACACGGTCGAGGCCTATACCTCTCAGGCTTTCCTCGGCAAGACCGAACTCTTGCTGCGATAATCCGTGATCTACCTTCACGTTCCTTTCTGCGGCAGTTTTTGCACCTACTGCGACTTTTATTCGGAAATATGCCGGAGCGCACAGGCGTTCAATGAATATGCTGACGCCGTCATCGCGGAGATCCGCGGCCGTCATGAGGAACTTTCAATGAATATGTCCGCTCGCGATGCGGTCAACACGCTCTACATAGGAGGAGGCACCCCATCGGTGCTTCCTCTTGATGTATTAGCGCGTATTGTCAAGGCTTTGTCCTCGTCCTGTGCGCTTCGGCAGGCTCAGCGACCTACTGTTGGCGTCTCTGAAAAGATCTCTGTTTCTGACGCTGCCGTTGCCGAACCTGTCCCTCTGGCTGCCGAACCTGTCCCTCTGGCTGCCGAACCTGTCCCTCTAGCTGCCGAACCTGTCCCTCTGGCTGCCGAACCTGTCCCTCTGGCTGCCGAACCTGTCCCTCTGGCTGCCGGGCCTGTCCCTCTGGTCGCTGAGCCGCTTTCCTCGGTCTTTGATCAGGTTCATTCGGTCGCTGAGCCTGTGGTTCGACATGGCTCACCAACCTTCGAAGCGACTTCGCCGTTCGAGGAATTCACCGTGGAAGTGAATCCAGAGGACATAGTTGAAAAAGGTCCCGAATATGTCCGCGGACTCATTGCCCTTGGCGTGAACCGGGTCAGCATGGGTGTCCAGTCTTTCGATGATGGAATCCTCCGCTGGATGAACCGCCGCCATGACGCGCGGCGAGCCGTCGAGGCTTTCCGTATTCTCCGCGGATGTGGAGTCCGGAACATCAGCATTGACCTGATTTTCGGCCTTTCCCAGCTGACGGATGAAACATGGATAGGCACGATAGAAAAGGCCTTGTCCTTTGCTCCAGAGCACATTTCGGCCTACCAACTGTCAATAGAGGAGGGAAGCGCACTAGCAAGGATGGTCGCTGACGGCCGTTACGTCGAGGCTTCCGATGAACAATGCCGCAGGCAGTACGATGTCCTGCGCCGTTGCCTGAGGCAGTCCGGCTACCATCATTACGAAATCTCCAATTTCGCAAAGCCCGGTTTCGAGGCCGTTCACAACAGCGCATATTGGCGCAGGGTTCCGTACATTGGTCTCGGCCCCGGTGCCCATTCCCTGACCGGCAATGTCCGCTCCTGGAACAGTCAGGAACTTCCGCACATGACCTCGGACGGAAGCCTGATGACATATTCAAGAAATTCCGAAACCCTTTCACCGGAAGACATCCGAGTCGAGAGGATCATGCTCTCTCTCCGCACCGACAAAGGACTTGAAGCCACGGAATTATATTCGTTGGCGGACCGCTCCGTCATTGACGCCCTTTTGAGCGAAGGCGCTTTGGAGCTCCGCGACACCCGAATCCGCATCCCCGAAGACCACCTCTTCACCTCCGACGAGATCATCCGCGAACTGATTTGACCTCTGTGTAAGATATTTTGCCGTGGCACTCAACTATTTGAATATGATAGAAATGGCATGACCTTCCAGTCCGTTTTCACGTATCGGATCAGATACCCTAATCCTTAATTATCAGCTGGTTACCTGCCATGCTCTCATTTTCAATGAGTGGCACTTAGCTGTCTGGCTCGCCACGCAGTCCTGCTATCTGACAGTGAACCCGACAGGTTCGCCGGAGGCTGAATCGGTCGCTACCCAGAGTTGGAAATCGCCGGGCTCCACGACATGTTCATTGTCGATGTTCCAGAAGGCGAGGTCGGTGATCGGCAGCGAGAACTCAACGACAGTGGACTCACCGGCTTTCAGGGTAACCCTTTGGAAGCCTTTTAGTTCCTTGACAGGGCGGGCGATGGAGCCGACCAGGTCACGCACGTAGAGCTGGGCAACCTCTGTGGCGGCATATTCACCGCTGTTCTTCAGGGTGACTTTGACCTTGACCGTGTCGGTAGCGGAATACTCACGCTTGTCAATTGTGAGGTCGGAATATTCAAAAGTGGTGTAGCTCAAGCCGTAGCCGAACGGGAAGAGAGGACCGTAGCCGCTGTCCAGGTAGTAGGAAGTGCAGCCGTTGGAGGTTTGTCCCGCCTTGAGAGGAAGATCCATGAGGAGGGTTTCCGTGCAGGTGTTCGGACGGCCGGTGCTGAGGTGGTTGTAGTACATCGGAGCCTGACCGACAGTCTTTAGGAAGGTGGCCGGGGTCTTGCCGGATGGAACGGCTTTTCCGCTCAGGAGGTCGGCTATCGCCTCGCCGCTCATTGTCCCCGGATGGAACGAGTACAGCATCGCGTCGCAGTTTTCAAGGTCGTGTCCGATGGTCAGAGGTCTGCCTGCCATCACGACCACGATCACCTTCTTGCCAGTCTGTCTCATGGCTGCAATCAACTCACTCTGAGCGCCTTGCAGATTCAGGTCGGAGAGACAGTGCGCTTCTCCGGACAGGATCGCCTCCTCGCCGGCGAACACCACGATCGCGTCAGCCCTTGAAGCGGCGGCCTTGGCTTTGGCGATTCCGGCCGTGCTTCTGTCACGGCTGAAAGCTGTTCCCGGTTCGTAAATCACATTGTAATCCTTTTTGAGAGACTCCAGTGGAGTGACGGAATGGGTCTCGTCACCGTCAAACGCCCATGTGCCGAGCTGCTCGTAAGGAGCGTTGGCCAGAGGACCGGTCACAAACAACGTCTTGACATTCTTCAAAGGAAGAGCCGCGTTGTCGTTCTTCAGAAGGATGGCGGATTCGATGGCGCTCCGCTTGGCGGCCTCAAGATGTGACGGGGCATAGAGTGTGTTTTCTGATGCCTTCTTGTCAACATACGGATTGTCGAATAGTCCGAGGCGGAATTTCAGGCGAAGGATGTTCCTGACAGCGTCATCGATCTGTTTCTCGCTGATTTTCTTTTCTTTGACGAGTTCTTCGATGAAGGAAATGTAGCCGTAGGACATCATGTCCATCTCGACTCCGGCGTTGACGGCCAGCTCGGTGGCGTCCTTGAGGTCCTTGGCGAATCCGTGCATGATCATCTCGCCGGAGGAGTTCCAGTCAGTGACGATCATTCCGTCAAAACCCCATTCTCCCCTCAAAATGTCTTTCAACAGCCATTTGTTGCCTGTTGAAGGGACTCCGTCGATGGTGTTGAAAGATGTCATCAGGGTCATCGCACCGGCATCAACTCCTGCCTGGAAAGCTGGAAAATAGACATTGCGCAGAGTCCTTTCGGAGATCTCGGTGGTGTTGTAGTCCCTGCCTCCCTCAGCGGCTCCGTAGCCTACGAAATGCTTGAGGCAGGCGGCGATGGAGGTGGAATCTCCGTTGCCCTGATAGCCACGGATCATGGCGGCTCCCATCACGGTGTCAAGGTACGGATCCTCTCCGGAACTCTCGGCGATTCTGCCCCAGCGCGGGTCTCTTGAGATGTCCAGCATCGGGGAAAAAGTCCATCTGACTCCGCAGGAAGCGGCCTCGACAGCTGCCACACGGGCGCCCCTCTCAACCAACTCAGGGTCAAATGTGGCGGCAAGTCCAAGCGGAATCGGGAATATGGTCTTGAAGCCGTGGATGACATCCCTGCTGACAAGGATCGGAATCCCCAGCCGACTTCTTTCAACAGCGGCTTTCTGGACCCTGTTGATCTCGGCCGGATCCACGCAGTTGAGAATGGAGCCGACCTCTCCTTTTTCGGCGGCCTCGGTCAGCCAGTCCCCACCGGAAAGCTGGTTCATCTGGCCGATCTTCTCATGCATGGTCATCCGCGAAAGGAGTTCATCAATTTTCTTCTCCGTCTCGTCTTTCTCTGAGCAGCCGAAAGCAACAAGGACTGCTACCGCAGTCATAAGGTATTTGAATATTCTCATTTACAAATATTTACTTATTATGGTAACGTTATCGGGCCATGTAATTCTTCCGGCTATTGTTTCTGGAAGACTCTCACATAGTCAATCTCGTAAGTGGCTGGCAGACAACTCTCGTCTACTCCCATCGCACCGCCCCAGTCACCGCCCCAGGCCAGATTCAGCTTGAGGTAGAACGGATTGTTGAACGGCCATGTGTCGTAGTTGCCTTTTCCGTCGTTCTCGAATGTCATGTGCACCTTGCCGTCAAAGATGAAGTCCATCTTCTCGGCTGTCCATTCCAAAGCATAGGTGTGGAACTCGGACTGGGAGCCCTTGAGGAGAAACTCGTGGGTTTTCTGGGTTTTCTTAGGATGATTGTAGGCGGTGCAGTGGATGCTGGAGGAGACATATTCAGCATGATAGCCGACCTCTTCCATGATGTCGATCTCACCGTCCGCCGGCCATGCCTTGAAATTCTTCGGCATCATCCAGAATGCCGGCCAGGTTCCCTTGCCCTTAGGAAGTTTGAGCCGTGCCTCGAAATAGCCGTAGGTCCAGGATTCTTTGGTGTTCATCCTCACGGACTGAACCTTGCCGCCTATCTTCTGCGCTGTGATCTTGAGCGTCCCGTCGGAGACCTCAGCGATCTTCACACTGTTGTAGAGCCCGTCCGCGACGTAGTTCTGAAGTTCGTGGTTGCCCCAGCCACCGTCTCCGGTCTCGTACCACCATTTGTCTGAATCAGGTGAGGATGAGCCGCTTGTGTTGAACTCGTCTTGCCAGACCAGCTTATAGCCGGCCGGGATGTTCACTCCGTCTTCCTTGCAGTCCTGCCTGACACTTACGGTCTTTCTTGACGATCCGAAGCGGAAAGTCAGGACGGTTTCTCTTGCGTCTCTCGTAAAGTTTTCTGTAAGAGAAACTTTTACGGTGGCCTTGCCAGACAGCCCTCCGCTTGGTGAGACCGTGCACCAGTCCGCCGCTCCGGAGGATACGCCCCATTCGCAGTTGGCTGTCACGCCGACTGTCAGTTCCGTGGCTTCGTAGGAAGCCGTGAGCGCTTCCTTGTCGGTGGACAGTTCAGGAACAACTTCCGGATCGCTGGAGGAGCTTCCACAAGATGATGAGGAAAGGGCCGCTGCCGCAGAAAGCGACAGCAACCCGAAAGCCAAATATTGGAATAAACGTTTCATCGTGAAATGAATATATTCGCAAAACTATTAGAAACTGATTTTAAGAGCCTCTGGTCTATTTGTGCTCCTGCAGGCAGATTTTTGTCAGGGAGACTGTAGACCCGGCGGCGCATCTGCCAAGGTCGATGATCAGCAGAGCCTTGTCGTAGTCAACGTCCGGAGCAACGGCCTCCATTTTGAAAGTGGTCGGCTCTCCTTCATCGACTGCGAAATCATTGACATAGATCGCGGAATGATCGTTGTCATTGCCTTCCCAAGCGAGTTTGAATGTCATCGCGGGGATGTCCTGATCGGACTCAACGGTCACACAGAAATCGTAGGTCTTGGCCGCTGACATCGGAATGTCCGTGTGGAATGCCGTCTGTCCCATCCATTCGCTGCCTCCGATTCCTTCCGGGATGACAACCTTAATGCCATTGTTGGCAAGGCTCTCGGTCTCAGGGGTAAGTCCACCGGACCAATCGGATGGAGAGTACCAGTAGGTCATGCTGACGCTAGCACCGTTCCAAAGGTTTCCCGGGCCATCCACATCGAATATGTCTGGATCGTCCACTTCTCCGCCCGCGGAGCCTTCCTTGACGAACTCGTAATGCCATGCGATTCCGTC
>CAKULN010000079.1 GCA_934667175.1 uncultured Bacteroidales bacterium
GCCTCGATAGGATAGAGTACCGAACGGTCAAGCGTTATGGTTGATTTGAGCGTCTTGACAACGTTGCCTTTGTCAGTGGTTATTGTGAGTGTGAAACCGTCCACATAGCGGAACGGCGGAACGACCATGTGAAAGTCGGTCTCGGTACCGGTCAGTTTGACACCTTCGCCACAGTCAAGTTTTATATAGGAGTATGATGGTGAGTACATTGTCATCACTCTTTCAGACCAGTCTATGACCGCTTTGCCTGAAACCTTGATACGGTCTGAATTTGGGGAGAAAGTGATTGATTTCACGGTCACGTCACCGTACATCGGTATCTTAAGAACTGAACAGACGTTCACAAATTTAAGAGTCCCGTTGTTGTAGCTACCGTACATCGGGTAGGCGTTTTCAGGAATATTCCCTTCAACATATTTCTGAACTTCAGGGAGGTTTATGGTGGCAAGGATTCCATTTCTGGACATGGCTATCGAGGCCGGATAAATGGCAAGCATGTCATTGGAAGAGATTCCAGTCGCATTGAATTGTCCTGTGTTGGTGCCGGCTCCGGACAGAAGTTTATGTTCGGTAAATTTGCTTGTCTGACTTTCTCCTGAAAAGATAGCGATCGCATCATCATCTTTCCATACCGTCTTGTAAACACCTCCTGCGTCCGGCCCGTCGAGAGCGGTTTTTGTGATGGGCGACTCTATTGTGCCAGTTATCGTCAATGCTTCCGTCACACACTCCTCTTCGGTGCAGGCAACCATTGTTGCAGCGGTCGCCAGTGCCGCAAATTTTATGAATATATTCGTTCTTTTCATACTCTTCATCATGATTAAGGTTTATTCAAGTCTGATCTTGTCCCCGGTCGTAGTGTCGTTGTTCCCTCCAGGGATGACGCTTTCTATGATCTGGGTGAAATCAGGAATCTTCTTGTACTTTATGGCGTCATACTGGCCTTTGAACGCGTATAAGGTCTTCAAAGGATTGTCTTGGCAGTAAAGCCATGTAAGGACTTTGTTGTTGCAAATATCAAGAGATACGATTTCATTGTCGTTGCAGTACAAGCTATAAAGTTCTGGGTTATGCGTGATATCCAATCCTTTAAGATTGTTTCCATAGCAGTCAAGGTATTGTAGTTTTATATTTGAAGTGACATCTAATCTTTCAAGATTGTTTCTAGAGCAGTCTATTGCGTAGAGCAATTTGTTATGAGAAACGTCCAGTGAATTCAGCTTGTTTCCGAAACAGCTAAAGTCCTTTAGTCCCGTGTTGGTGGAAACATCCAATGACTCCAACTCATTTTCTCCGCAGTAGAGATTGTATAGGTTGGTACTTGGTGTCATTATGATGTGACTGATGCTATTACGAAAACATTGAAGAACTGTTAGCTCTGTGCATTTGCTTACATCAAGAGTTGATGTAAGGTTGTTGTCGCCACATAAGAAAGTCTTGAGTTTAGTACATTTTGAGACATCTATCGTTGCTATGTTGTTGAATGCCATACGTAGATATTCAAGATTAGCATTATGACTCAGATCCAAAGAACTCAAGCCACATCCTGAGCAGTCAAGATAAACCAATGATGTATTATATTTCAGATCCAAATTTGAAATAGCATTGCTCAAACATATTAGCGTGTCGAGTTTCTCATTATTAGTCACATCTAAAGATGATAGGGAATTGCCGTCAATTAGTACTGTTCTTAATAGTTTGTTTTGATTCAGGTTAATTGTCTCCAAACTATTGTCGGAGCAGATCAGTCGAGTTAATTTATCATTGGATCTAGTGTCAAGAGATGCGAGATTGTTGACTTCACATAGCAACTCAGCTAGTTCCGCATTACCGCTGACATCGATACCTGTCAGAACATTGTACCCGACATTCAATAATTTTAGCTTTTTGTTGTGGGAAACATCGATTGTTTTTAGCGATCCATTGAGTTTCCAAGGCCTTGTGTTGTATGTGCCACGGCATCTCAGTGTCTCAAGATTGGCCATGTACTCAATTCCGGCGAGGGATTCTATGTCGTCGGAGCAGACATTGATGTCCGTGACTTCCAAAGCTTCTTCACGACTGATTTCCCCGTCATTGTCATTGTCAAAATTCTTTATTAAATACGCCTTGAAGTTGGCGTCCTCGAAGACGATGTTATCCTTGCTGTCATCAATCTTGCATTCGAAAGTTTTGACTGGGTAAAGAACCGAGCGGCTCAAGGTCACATCGGACTTCACGGCCTTTGTCACTTCTCCATGGTCGGTGCTGATGGTGATTGTGAATCCGCCCGTGTACTTCTGGGCAGGGACAACCATAAGGAAATCCGTGTTTGTTTTAGTCAGTTTCACGCCGTTCGCGCAGTTGAGTCTGACTGTGGATTTGGCGTCACCCGACATGGTCAGCATTTTGTCACCTGCATTCACGGTGGCGTTGCCGGATGTCTTTATGGTGGCATCGTTCGGGGTGAATGTGATTGAGTTGACAGTCAAGTCTCCGAACATCCTGAGACGAAGAACAGAGCAAAGATTGTAGAACGGAAGAATGGCACCATCGCTGACTGCAGCCATCGGATAGGCCCCTTGTGGAATATTCCCGCTGACATATTCCTGAACCTCGGGGAGGGTGACGGAAATTGTCGAGCCGGTTCTTCCTTTTACAATGGAATACGGGTAAACTGCTACCATGTTGTCAGAAGCCGTATTTCCCTCGAACTCTGCTGTGTTGGTGTTCGCCCCGGATGTGAGTTTGAATTCTGTGGCGGAGTCGTTGCCGGAGAACACGGCGATCGCGTCTTCCGATGACCAGATTGTCTTGTAAACTCCGTCGGCATCCGGGCCGTCAAGAGCTGTCCTTGTGGAGGACTGCTCGATGGTCGCCATGATCGTCCGCACTTTTTGTTCGTGCTGTTCTTCCTCGTTGCAGGACATTATCGTGGTTAGCGAGGATAGAACCAGAATATTGATTAGTATAGTTGATGCTTTCATATTCAATAAGTTTTATTCGACGATGATTTCCCCTCCGGTCGTTGTGTTCTCGTTGCCGCCTTTCGGTTTACCGGCGGCCTGCCTGACGGTGACAGGTACGCACTCGTTATTGTCGTTGCAGAAGACGATGACTCCCTCTCTGGCCGCCGTCGAGGTGTTGGTCTCTGCCTTGAATGTGTAGGTGTCTGTGTTGCCGCTGGTTGTCTTGTCCGTCTGTATTACCCATTCAGGCTTTGAGTCGATCTTGTAGCCTATGTTGTGGGTGACTTTCACGGAGAAAGACTCTCCCTCCGCGGTCACGTTGAACTCTGATTCATTGATTTTGAATACCACTTCAGCACCGGATTGTTGCACAGTGACTGTCTTCTTGACGCTGCCGTCCGAGGTGGAGACCGTGATGTTGCCAGTCCTTGACGTCAACGAGGTGTTCTCGGTGACACCGGCCGCTATTGTGGCTATACCCTTTCCTTTGTCAGAATCCAATGTAATCCACTCTGCGTCTTTGGTGATTACCCAGTCTGTGTTGGAGGTTACATTCAGCATTTCCTCTCCTTTGTTGGCGGAGAATGTCAACGATTCCGGGGTGACGCTCAGAGATGCCACGAGGGCTTCCTGACGGACTGTGACGGAAACTTTCTGCGTCGATCCCTCGTCAGTGATCGTCACGGTCGCGCTTCTTGGTTGACCGGTCTTGTTCTCCTGAATCATTACTTTTACCGAGTTTTTTCCCGCTTCTCCTGACGCCGGGGAAATGGTGACCCAGTCCGCTGACATAGTCGCCGACCAAGCCACGTTGGTGGTGAAGTTCACCGTGACCGACTGTGTTGTGCTTTCAACTGAAATTCCAGAGGATACAATGGCCTCCGGAAAGTTGATTTCAGGCGTGACCTCCGGGTCGCTCTCTTTCCCGGTCTCGCCGCAGCCTGCCAAAAGAGTGACAATGGCAGCTGTCTTGAACAAAGTGAGTAATTTTCTCATCATGGCCTTGAATATTAATTCCTTATTGGTTGTTTTTAATTATCTTTATTGTCTCCATCTCGTCTCCCGCCGAGTAGCCGGTGTGTGAGTGGATCTGTCCGCCTTTCTTGTCATAGACGAACAATTGCGGGATATAGACCACATTCAGGTTTCTGTAGAGATTCCTGTTTGTGTCGTATAGGAGTGTGAACCCGTCCCAGTCATGGGATTTGACCATGGCCTTCGCCCTGGAGACGGACCTGCTGTCATCAACCGAGACGCAGACAACCTTGCAGGAAATGTCAGGATGGTCTGACAGCGCATCGTTCAAGGCGTCAATCTCCTCGATGCAGTACTTGCAGGTGGATGACCAGAATGCCACCACGACCGGAGCCTTGCCGTCAACAAGGCTGGCGGTATGGAATGTTCTTCCTTTTCCGTCCTCCAATTTCACGTCAGGAAGTTTCTGAGCCAGCATGAATAGAGGTGTCAGGCTCAGAATTAAGGTCAGAGTGATTCGTAAGGACTTCATCAGTGATCAGCGTTCTTTCTTGGCCGTTACGGTCTTCGTGATGTTCTGCCCGTTGCCTCCTGTGGTTGAACTGTCTATTATCTTGACTCCGTCAGGAATCTTCTTTTTTCTCAGACCATCCAGCTGCCCTTTGAATATGTATAGTGTGGACAGTGGGTTATCATCGCAATACAGGTTCTTGAGATCCGTCAGCTTGGAAATGTCCAGAGTCTCAATTTTGTTATACGAGCAATCCAAATCATTCAAAGCCGTGTTGTTGGAGACATCCAACGATTTGATTTGATTGTCGGAGCAGTCAAAGTCCTTTAAACCGGTGTTCGCGGAGATGTCCAAAGACTTCAGATAGTTGCCGCCGCAGCGTAGCATGTACAGACTGGTGATCGGTGGTATAGTTAATACATCAAGACCATTGTATTCGCATCTAAGAATCCTGAGTTCCGTGCATTGGCTGATATCAAGAGTCTTAAGGTAATTGGATTCACAATCCAATATCTCAAGCTTAATGCATTTGGAGACATCCAGCATGGTCAGGTAGTTGGAATCCGCGGTCAATTCCTTGAGTTTGATGTTGTGAGTCAAATCCAATGATTTCAGCTTGTTTAACATGCATCCAAGATAAACCAAAGATGTGTTATGGGACAGATCCAGTTCTGACAATGAGTTCCAGCCGCATTCCAAGGAGTCGAGACCTTCGTTCCGTGTCACGTCCAGAGATGTCAGTTTGTTGTATTGAACGCAGAGGTAGGACAGTGATTTGCTTTGCGGCAGAGTTATTGTTTCCAGTATGTTGTCGTTGCCGTAAATTCTGTGCAGCGAGACGTTATTCCCCGCATCAATAGAGGTAAGCTTGTTATTGTCAAAAGACAATTCCGTGAGTTCTGTGTTGTTGCTGATGTCAATTCTGGTCAGGACATTGCACCCGACATCCAAGGACGTTAATTTCTTATTGTGCGTGACATCAATAGTCGTGAGCAATCCGCTGACATCTCCTCTGTTGTATTCGCCACGGCATCTGAGGGTCTCAAGATTGGTCATATATTCAATGCCAGAGACTGATGCGATGTTCTCTGTGCTGACATTGATGTCTTTGATTCCCAATGCCTCCACGCGACTGATCTCCCCGTCGCCGTCCGAGTCGAAGTTGGCGACCAGATAGGCTTTGAAGTTGGGGTCATCGAAGACGATGTCTTCGGGAAGTTCGGTCTCTGCTCCGTTCTCGCCGCAGGCTGCGATTAGGGTGGAGATGGCGGCTGCCTTGAGGATAGTGAGTAATTTTCTCATCATGTTCTTGAATGTAATTTTATTGATTGCTCTTGATTATCAGGCTAAGCGGAAGGACTGTGATTATTTCGAGTTCATTGGTGGATTCATAACACACATTTTTACAAAAATAGTCATTGTTTTCCAATTTTTCAACTGATTTTGAATCATTGCGTGAATAATCACGTGAATATTCAAAGATAGTTTGTATCTTTATCACAGAAATTGACAACACATAATTTATATTGAATATGAATTTCAAAGCTATTCTGGTATCATTTGTGGTTATTACCGCAACTCTTCTTCCATTATCGGCCAAGGATGCGACCTATAAAGTCACATCTCCGGACGGACACCTCACAGCCACGGTCTCCATCGGAAAGACAGTGACATACTCGGTGGCGAGGGACGCCGTCAGTCTTATCGAACCGTCAGAAATTTCCATGACCCTGTCCGGCGGCATAGTGTTCGGAGAGAATGACAAGGTCCTCAAGGTCAGGAAGGCAAGCGTCGACCAGACACTACCGACGGTTGCATACAAGAAGGCCTGGGTTCGTGACAACTACAATGAGATCACTCTCATATTCAAAGAATTCTCTCTTGTTTTCCGAGCCTACGACGAAGGTGTGGCCTATCGTTTCATAAGTTCTTTGAAGAACGGCTCGAAGGTTTTGGCGGAGAAGGCCCAGTTCAACTTCGCAAAGGATTGGGACGCATATGTTCCTTATGTTAAGCAGCATACGGAGACATTGGAAAGCCAGTACTGGAATTCTTTCGAGAACACATATTCCGTTAATGCTCTGTCACAGTGGAACAAGGAGCGTCTGGCGTTTCTTCCTGTCGCTGTTTCAGCGGAAGGCGGGATGAAGGTCCTGGTCACGGAATCTGACCTTGTGAACTACCCGGGAATGTACCTTTACAACGAGGGCGGCGCGACGACCCTTTCCGGCCGTTTCGCCCCGTATCCAAAGACCGTTGAATATGGCGGCCACAACATGCTCCAAGGCATAGTCAAGGAGCGTGAGGATTATCTCGCCTCCTGCTCTGCCGGAGAAGCCTTCCCTTGGAGGATCATCATGGTTTCCACCAACGACGCCGACCTTGCGGTGAACGACATGGTCTGGAAACTCGGCGAGCCGGCTGATCCTGATCAGGATTTCAGTTGGGTGAAGCCTGGCAAGGTCGCTTGGGACTGGTGGAACGCATGGAACCTCTATGGGGTAGATTTCCGCGCCGGCATCAACAACGACACCTACAAGTACTACATTGACTTTGCTCAGAAGCATGGCATTGAATATGTCATCCTCGATGAGGGCTGGGCTGTCAACCTAAAGGCCGATCTGATGCAGGTCATCCCGGAGATTGACCTTCCGATGCTTTGTGAATATGCCAAAGCTCACAATGTCGGGCTCATCCTGTGGGCCGGCTACTACGCCTTCGACCGCGACATGGAGAATGTCTGCAAGCACTATTCCGAGATGGGAATAAAAGGCTTCAAGGTCGATTTCATGGATCGTGACGACCAGTATATGGTTGACTTTTACAGACGCGCCGCGCAGACAGCCGCCAAGTACGGGCTTCTGATAGATTTCCACGGAGCCTTCAAGCCTGTCGGACTCAACCGCGCCTATCCTAATGTGATCAACTATGAGGGCGTGCATGGTCTTGAGCAGATGAAATGGAGCAAGCCTACTGTCGATCAGGTGACGTACGATGTCACGGTTCCGTTCATCAGGATGGCCGCCGGCCCTATGGATTACACTCAGGGGGCGATGCGCAACGCCACCAAGAAGAACTATCAGCCAGTGAACTCTGAGGCTATGAGTCAGGGTACACGCTGCCACCAGCTCGCCGAATATGTCGTATTAGACTCTCCGCTGAATATGCTTTGCGACTCTCCGTCCAACTATATGGCTGAGCCAGAATGCACTGAATATATCGCCGGATGCCCGACAGTCTGGGACGAGAGTGTGGCCGTGAACGGTGTCCTTGGGCGTTTCATCACCCTTGCACGCCGCAGCGGTGACGTCTGGTATGTCGGCTCTCTGAACGATTGGAAAGCCCGTGACCTTACTCTTGATCTTGGCTTCCTCGGAGACGGAGAATGGACAATGGAAATATTCCGTGACGGCATCAACGCCGACCGCGCCGCCCGTGATTACAAGCGTGAGTACGCACCCGTTCCCGCTGACCGCAAAGTGACGATCCACATGGCTCCAGGCGGTGGCTGGACAGCAAGAATCACTAAGAAGTAAATTAATATATTCAATCCTTATTATGGATAAAACTTCCTTCGCCCGGTCCTTTCTTTTGGATCGGGCGTTGTTTTTGGACTTTATTTACGTTAACTTAGCGAAATATAATTCTATGAGATGCCGGACACGATGACACGGGAGCAGCGGCATTACTGCATGTCGCACATCAAAGGGAAGGACACACGGCCAGAGATGGTGGTGAGGCGGTACCTTCATGCTTGTGGTTTTCGATACTCGCTGCATTCCAGGAAGTTACCGGGATGTCCGGACATCGTGCTAAGGAAGTACCACACTGTGATATTCATAAACGGGTGTTTCTGGCACGGGCATCCGGGGTGTGAGAAGTTCAGGATGCCGAGGTCCAATGTGGAGTTCTGGCAGGAGAAGATCAGGCGGAACAAGGAGCGTGACGCCCAGGATGTCGCGGCGCTTGAGGCTTTGGGATGGAATGTGATTGTGGTCTGGGAGTGTGGGTTGGCCCGGAAGGTCAGGGAAGAGACACTGCGGAATTTGGCTGAATCAGTTAGGCGGAACATCGAACCGGAGTCGATACATCCGATTCCGTTGTCTGTCAGGAAATTATCCTTGAAGGAATAGTTTGTGTGCAAGAACATAATTGAGCATATTCACGAAAATATTCAATGATTATGAAGTGATGCTGAAATATATCCTTGCGCAATTCCTGATCGCGTTTTCCCTTTCTTGGTCGAAATCAGGCGGCGAAATGAAATAAAGGGCCAGACAAATTGATAAATATCCCGAAAAATTATTAATTTTGCATCGAAAAACACGGAGGATTGTCCGAGTGGTTTATGGTGCTTGTCTCGAAAACAAGTCGGCTGAAAGGCCCCACAGGTTCGAATCCTGTATCCTCCGCAAAATCACTATAATGAACTAATAGATAATAACTTACGGGATTTTTCCGAGAAAAACGGGACAAGATTTTTCCTTGTATGATGCGCTCAGCGCATTGTGCAAAGAAAAAAATTGTGTTAACGCCACAAATTCCATACATAGATTTCATTCCTCCGAGCCCTCAAGGCCGTTGACATCATCGACTAAAAAAGGATCAAGTCCAAAAGTATGTGTTCAGGCATATATCTTAGATAGCCTGTACAGGAAATACTTAATATCTGAAACTCCCCTGAGTTGAGCCCTGATAGTTTTCTTACAAAGCATAGCGTTGC
>CAKULN010000080.1 GCA_934667175.1 uncultured Bacteroidales bacterium
GTCGAGGGTAAGACACACGTCAAGGTGAACTACAGTCATAAGTTCCAGTTCAACCCTGAATTCGCTGACATGGTGGATGGCTATGTGTATGCCAAATCGCTCAATCATGCCCGCCGTAGCGATGGGCTCTCAACCGCATACACCGAACAGGAACTTAATCTTTTCAAAGACGGTTCCGACCCGTTCTTCTATCCGAATGTGGACTGGCGCGACCTCGTTTTCAAGAACAGTGCGGACGAAGACCATGCGTATGTCTCTGTATACGGAGGCACGGACAAGGTAAAATACTATACCAACATAGATTATACCGATGCTCGCGGAGCCTTCAAGGACACCAAGCAGCCGGACTACAATTCGCAGCTGCGTCAGTCGAAGGCCAACATCCGTACCAACCTCGATTTTAACCTTACCAATACAACTCTCATGTCGGTGAACCTCTTTGGCATTTTCCAGGAGACCAAGCGTCCTTCCGACATAGGTGCGGACGATGCCACAGCCGCGATCTACAATCTTCCGGCAAGCGCTTTCCCTTTCATGACCTCGACTGGGATCTGGGGAGGCAATGAGGCCTACGGTGACGCCAACCCTGTAGCCAAGATTCAGGAATCAGGGTTCTACAAAACCCACCAGCGTCAGCTGTGGGTGGACGCCAAACTGTCGCAGAAACTCGATTTCCTGACGGAAGGTCTGAGTCTGTTTGTCAGCGCCGGATATGCCAATTCTGCCATTTACGCTGAAAACTCCCACAAGGCGCACCAATATGGCTACGAACGTTATAATGGTACTGTCGGTGACAAGGACAATGTGTCTCTGAATATATTCGGCAACAAGGAGACAGATCTCACTTTCGGTAATTGGAACGCCGGTCAATGGTGGAAAGCTAAGGCAAGCATAGGTGTCAACTACAAACACTCGTTCTTCGGTGACGACCACTTCAATGCCAGCCTTGTTTACGACAACAGCGGCGTCAGCTCTGATGGCCGTGGAAACACTTTCTATCGTCAGAACATCATGGGAGCGTTCCATTACGATTACAGGAATCGTTATATTGTCGATCTTGTGCTTGCTGGCAACGGCTCCAGCCGTACATACCCTTCCAAGTGGGCGTTCTCCCCGGTACTGTCGCTCGGTTGGATTTACGCTGACGACAACGAGGGCCTGTTCAACTATGGCAAGTTGCGTGGTTCAGCCGGCATCCAGCACACCGACTATATGCCTACTTATGGCATGTGGCTCCCGACATGGGACAGTTCGCATGGCTATGTGGTCATCGGCAACAATTACGCTGCGACATGGGGCGCGTCGCTCGGCTCCTTCCCGACAACCGATTTCACGCAGGAGACATCCACAAGCTTCAACTTTGGAACCGACCTTCGTCTGGCCAAATCTCTTGACATCTCGGTTGATGCCTTCTACCAGCTTCGCAGCCACATCATGCTCTCCGCAAGCTATGAGAATTCGTCTGTTGTCGGCATACAGTCATCTTACAATGATGTCGGTGAAGTCAAAAGCTATGGTTTTGAGGTTGGTGCCAAGTACGTGAAGGAAATCGCTTCCGGCCTCAATCTCAACCTTGGCGCCAACCTGTCGTGGGCCCGCAATGAGGTGGTCAAGTACATCGGAACGCCGACCTATCCTCTGAGCGACCCGGTAGGCCACCGTGTGAACGAGGCATGGGGACTCAAATCAGCGGGATTTTTCAAGGATCAGGCCGACATCAATGGCAGTTTCCGTCAGGAATATTCCACCGTAAGCCCCGGTGACATCAAATACCAGGACCTGAATGGTGACCAGGTGATCAACGCTTTCGATGTCACCAGCCTCGATGGCGCGACTGACATCCCTGAGCTCAACTATGGCTTCAATGTCGGTGTCGAGTACAAGGGCTTCGGCTTGAACGCATGGTTCCAGGGCACCGGCAACTACATGAAGTATCTTCCGTCAGCGATATGGGGAGGCATGTCGAACAATGGCAACCTCTCGGTGGACTATTACAACAACTGCTGGGATGTGGCAGGCGACAACGCGCTCTATCCTCGCCTTACAACCCAGAACAACAGCAACAACAGCCAGGCGAGCGACGTTTGGTACAAGCCTGTACACTTCTTGAAGATGCGTAACGCCGAGGTTTACTATAAGATCCCGGCGAGGGTGCTGTCGAAGATTTCAGTCGCCGCCGCCAAGGTGTTTGTGCAAGGCGAGAACCTTCTGTCCTTTGACAATGTCGATGCGATGGATGCCGAGGTGCTTTCGACCGCATATCCAATATTCAAGGGCGTCAATGCCGGTATCACGTTAACTTTCTAATCAATAAGATACATTTATGTACAAGATAAAATATGTTCTTTTAGGCATGGCCGTGGCGGCCTTCGCAGGTTGTGCCGATCTGAATTACAACGAGGCGTCAAGCCGAGACGAGGATTGGACCTACAACAGTCCCATCAATGGCGTCAAGGCTCTTGTTTATGATGTCTATGCGCAGATGCCGAGCGAGTTCAAGGACAATTCCTACGGCAACGGAGCCCTGATAGCTAGTGCCACAGACGAGTCTGAGTTCGCTCTTTCGTTCTCGCCCATCCACAATTATTTCAACGGAGGCTGGACTCCTTCGAATCCTTTCCCGGCCACATGGGACAGAGCCTACCGTGCCATCACCCAGGTACACATGTATCTGGAGAGAATCCAGAAGATAGACCTTTCGGATTATGAATATGATCCCGACTATCAGACGATGGTGCAGCAGTTTGAGATATTCCCTTACGAACTGCGTTTCCTCCGCGCCTACTTCTATTTCGAGTTGGTGCGCGCCTACGGTGACGTGCCGTTGGTGACCACAACCCTCACCAATGAGCAGGCCAACAGCGTGGAGCGCACTCCGGCCAAGGATGTTTTCAAGTTCATCATAGACGAGCTTGACGCCGTGGCTGAATACCTGCCGGTGTCGTACAATGACATCCCTGGCCAGGAAATCGGCCGCGCCACCCGTGGAGCCGCTCTTGCTCTGAAGGCACGCACGCTTCTTTACCAGGCTTCACCATTGTTCAACACAGACAATGACAAAGAGTTATGGAAGAAAGCCGCTGCCGCTTGCAAGGTAATCATAGACAACGCCCAGCGTTGGGGCTACAAGCTCAGTGAATATGCCGGGCTGTGGGGGCATGACACATTCACCAACCCTGAATTCATATTCGTCCTCGGCACTCAGGCGGACAACACCTTCGAGCAGTTCAATTATCCTGTGGGAGTGGAGAACGGCAACTCCGGCAACTGCCCTACCCAGGCACTGGTGGACGCTTACGAGTATCAGGCAGACGGCAAGACATTCAAGGAGAAGCATCCCGGAAATGTCAACGTGACGGCTGAGAATCCGTACGATGGCCTGGATCCACGTTTTGAGCTCACTGTTGTGAAGAACGGCGATCTCTGGCCGTCCAACACTGCCCAGCAGATCACCATTGAGACGTATCAAGGCGGTTTCAACGGCGCTCCGAAGTACGGTGCGACCCCGACCGGCTACTACCTGAAGAAGTTTGTGGACGGAAACTGTGTCACGACAGCCAACAACCAGACCACAACAAGGCACAACTGGATTGTGATGCGTCTTGCGGAGGTGTACCTCAACTATGCGGAAGCAATGTTCAACTACTACGGAGACGCTGATGCGAAGGGCGATTTCGGAATGTCAGCCAACGAGGCCGTCAATGTGCTTCGCAACCGCCCTGACATCATGATGCCTGAATTCAAGGGAAATGACGGCTTTGAGGAGCGCTACATGCGCGAGCGTATGGTGGAGCTTGCTTTCGAAGGCCAGCGCTTCTGGGATGTGCGCCGTTGGAAGAAGGGCTCGGAGTTCTTCAAGAATATCGATGAGGCGGACTTCAAGTTGGACGGAAACGGTGATCTGATCCTCAATCGTGTCACCAAGACCCGCCAATGGAACGAGAAGTACAATCTGTACCCGATTCCTCAGTCAGAGATTCAGAAGAACGGTAATCTTACGCAGAATCCTAATTGGTAGAACAGGTTTAACAAGATTTCAAACGAGCAAGATTTATGAAAAAGTATGTATTGTATATAGGGTTGGCGTTGCTGTCGGGCATCGCGTTGACCTCCTGCGATGACTCAAATATGGAGGATGCCAACGATGTGCTTGCGGTAAAGTCTGTCCTGCCTACAAAAATCATTGAAGGACAGATTGTGACCATCACCGGAACCGGTCTGGAGAACGCCACTTCCGTTGTGTTTCCCGGCAATATTTCCGTGAACGACATCACCAAAGTCGGCAATGGGTATATCACAGTGAAAACTCCAGCTGGTGTTTCCGCGGATGGTGGAAAAGTGACGGTTGAGACAAAGGATGAGTCAGCGGAGTCGGCGATGACACTGACTGTTGGCAATCCGGAGCCTTTGCGTGTCGCCCCTCTTGACAAGGAAGTTAAGATCAACGAATGCGTGGAGGTGTACGGCAACGACCTTGAGTTTATCACAAAGGCGTATTTCCCTGGAGATGACGGCAATGACATCGTTGTGGACGCAGGTGTATTCAAACGCAAGGCCACAGGTTCTCTCTATATCTACTCGCCGATGGGCATCAAGGCGGGAGCCGCGCAGGTTGTCATCGAAGATTGCAGCGGCAAAAAGTACACTTTGCCTGAGGTGACGTTGTCCGACGAGGTTTCAGGTGGTGAAGAAGATACCGGCGGTGAAGGCTATGCCCAAATATGGAAAGGCGAAGCCCAGATCAACACTTGGGATGATTGGCAGTATCTGAAATCAGACCAGCTTAGCCTTGATGGCTTCCAGATTCATGAAGGCCTTATGATGCGTATTACCTTCGATAATCCTGCGGGCGCCAGCGTGTGCGTGTGTGATGGCAATTGGGGCGCGCCGGATGTTGACGGAGCAGGTAGCAACACAGTGGCGGTAGCTGCGGGCACGACCGAAATAGAATTCCCTATATCAGCCGGCATGGCGGAAACCTTGCAATCTGGCAGTGGCATCATTGTCGGTGGCGCCGGCTACACATTGAAGAAAATAGAGCTGTTCCGCGAATACCCTACAATCTGGTCAGGTGAACAGGTTACAGGCTGGTGGTGGTATCTCCCAGCCTCCGAACTTGACCTTTCCGCAGTGACTCCGGCCGCCGGCCAGACCATCAAGTTCACGTTCACACACCATGAAGCTCCTCAGACTTTCTGTCTGTGTGATGGTTGGTGGGGAGCCCCTTTCATCCGTGACGGAGGAGAGAGCCCTAACAATATCGTTCTTACAGCAGGTGAAGACATCTTGGAGTTTGCGATCTCGGAGGGAATGGCGACGACTATGAACGGAACTGACACCGCACTCATTATCGGCGGTGACATCACAATCACCCAGATCCAAATCAAGGCTGAATAATATTCGCACAATAAAGTCATAATCCTTTCAGGTCTGCCGGGGAGCCAAGATTCTTCGGCAGACTTTTTAAAATTGTTTACAGCAACAGCCGATAAGGCGCCGGAAATATTTAAAGAATATTGTATGAAAAAACACCTGATCTCAATTGTCATCATCTTCTTCAGTTTGACTGTCATGAATATGTATGCGGTCAATCCGCATTCCGTTTATAGTATGCGTCCGGACGATCCCGAGGCGATCTACTTCACCCCTGGCAACTTCGGCTTCAAGGCCGACGGTAAATCCGATGTCTCCGAAGCCCTCCAGGCAGCCATCAACAAGGTGAAGACCGAAAGGAATTTCGGTATCCTCTTCGTCCCGGAGGGAAAGTACCGCATCAGCCGGACCATATATATTCCCGGAGCCGTCCGTGTCATCGGCTACGGCAAGAAAAGGCCGGAGTTCATCTTGTCCAAAAACTCTCCTGGCTTTGATGTGGAGCATCCTTCGGACAAGGGTGGCTCCAAATACATGTTCTGGTTCACAGGTGGTGTCGTTGAGGATGAAGACCGCATCCCGGACGCCAACGCAGGGACTTTCTACAGTGCCATGTCCAACGTGAACATCACAATCGAGGACGGAAATCCGTACGCTGTGGCGCTGAGAACCCACTATGCGCAGCACAGTTTCGTCAGCCACATGACCATCAACATCGGCAAGGGCCGCGCTGGAATGTTCGAGATCGGCAACGAGATGGAAGACCTGGCCTTCTATGGCGGAGATTACGGCATCATGACCACCAAGGCCTCTCCGGGCTGGCAGGTGATGATGGTCGACGCTTATTTCGAAGGTCAGCGCAAGGCCGCTGTCAAAAGTCAGGAGTCTGGCCTCGTCATTGTGAATATGCATGTGAAGAATGTCCCGATGGTCTTTGACATAGACGACAACTACTGGGAGAAAATATTCATAGAGAACGCCCGTTTCGAGAACATCTCCGGCCCGGCGTTCAACATCGCTGTCGAGAACAACAGCAACAACTCCGTCACCCTGAGGAACGTCTGGTGTTCTGATGTCCCCGTGCTCGCCGCTTTCAAAAGGACTGGTGAGCGGACCTGTGTCTCGCATCGTAAGTATCATGTCAAGTCGTTTGACCACGGCCTTCAGATGGAGAGCCTTGTGGACTCGCCGGAGTACAAGACACTGCTTTCCGCTGAGCCTGTCGATAAGATTCCGGCGGCAGTTTAGTCCGTCCTTCCGGCCCTTCCTCCTATGGCGGAATGGAAAAACCTTAGGGAACTTGGAGCGAAGGGCGACGGTGTGACAGATGACACGGAAGCCATTCAGAAAGCCATTGACACCTATGATGTTGTCTATGTACCTTCCGGTTGGTATCAGGTATCTAGACCAATAAAGATGCGCCCGTCCACAAGGCTGATCGGCCTTCATCCGTTCTCCACACAGCTCCGTCTTGGCGAGAGCACACCGGCTTTCAGCGGTTTCGGCACACCGGTGGCGGTTCTCGAATCCGCCAAGAACTCTGATGACAACATCCTCAACGGAATAGGCATCAGCACAGGGGCGTTCAACTATAGGGCCGTGGGCTTGAAGTGGATGGCAGGAGCCGGATCCTACGTCAATGATGTCAAATTTGTCGGCGGACATGGTACGATGTGGAAGCCGGTTCCCGGTCGGAAAGCTCCGAGGTGGAGTTGGTGGCCGCGCGAGGTGAGCACACCTGACAAGCCGGTCCGTGAACAGGGAATGGACCAGGCCTGGGACACCCAGTACTGGAGCCTTTGGGTGACGGATGGCGGAGGTGGAATATTCAAGGACATCTGGACGGCGAACACTTACGCTTCCAACGGCTTCTATGCGGAGAACACTTCCACCGAAGGCCGAATCTACGCCATGTCCATCGAGCATCATGTCCGTAATGAAGTGAGATTCAGGAATGTCTCGAACTGGAAAGTTTACTGTATGCAGACCGAGGAAGAGACAGTCGAGAGTTCCGAGTGCCAGCCTGTCGAGATGGATGGCTGTAGTGACATGACTTTCGCGAACCTCTACATGTTCAGGGTCATCCGTGTCGTGAAGCCGTACCACAGCGCCGTAAGGCTCAGGGGATGCAGTGGCATCGAGTTCCTGAACGTGCACAACTACGCCCAGACCAAGTACACGACCGACATCGCAGTCTTCGATCAGGACAAAGGTATCGAGGTGCGTCCTTGGGAGTTCTCAAGGCTTATCGTCAAAGGAGATGAACAACCGAGCCGTGCCACTTCTTCCGATGGCGTTGAGCGTTTGGCCGGGGATTTCGACTTCACCGAGGGAATCGCCCATGACAGCAAGGGCAACATCTACTTCTGTGACAACAGACTTCCTCGTCTTTGGGTTTGGTCCGAAGCCAAAGGCCTCAGACTGCTTGCCGACTTTCACTGGAAGCCTTACAATGTCGCCGTTGACACCGAGGACAACATCCTTGTCACTTTCCGCTATGACCGCCAACCGGGGTGGGACGCCGACCCGATAGAGGTCCCTCAACTCCCCGATTCAAGAGGCACGTCATTCAGCGGATGGGGAAACTCAGGACACGCGGTTCTGGCGTACACGATAGACCCGGATAACCCTGAAGAGTCGTTGAGGCTTCTGGAAGAGAAGCCGATGCGCTCGGTAAAGAATGTCGCCAAGGCCCTATACCCATCAAACAGGTGGCGTGATTTCCACGATTTCAACGAAGATGCCTTGTACGTGCCTCAAACCTGCTTTGTGGCTCCGGATGGAAAGACCATCATCCCCCGCGTGTACGACATCGCCCGCAGCTCCTCTCTCTTGGAGGCATTCTCCGGCAAGCCTTTCTATCTTGTCAATGAATATGACAGGCGCACCGTTGTCACTGACGTTGCCGCTGACGGCACCCTGTCGAACCTCCGGTACTTCACCGAAAACGGTGAGTTCGGCCTTGCGGTCGACAGCAAAGGCAATGTGTACATCGCTGATGGTGAAGTCCAGGTCTATGACAGCAACGGCACACATCTCCGTACCATCCATGTCCCGGAGCGTCCGTCAACACTTGCAATCTTCGGAGACACCCTCTACATAACCTGCCGCAAATCCATCTACCGCTCATCCCTGTAAGGTAGAACGGACCAAGTCCAAAAGGACAAGCACGGGAGGATGCCCTGTAAAGAAGTGAGAGGCAGTTTTGTGTGTCTGACCCCCTCTCTAAAGGATAGGGTCAGACACATCATCCCACCCCTGACAGCAGTCAGGGCCACATCTGTGTGCTCATGGTTTGTAAATCTTCCCGTAGCGTTGGCTACCGAAGTCCGGAGGTGCCGTGGCGGCCCTTTACCCGGATAGGGCGCGCGAAGCGCGTAGGCCGCCAAGACACCTCCGGGATTCGGTACTTCTAGTGTACTATATGGCCGAACAAGAGACAAAAAAGGAAGCATCTGAAAAATGCTTCCTTTGAAATGTGGCCTGTAGTGACTTGTAGGCCATTTTGTGTTCCCTCAAAATTTGGATTTCGTGCCTCAGGCGGGAATCGAACCCGCACGGACATTTCTGTCCAAGGGATTTTAAGTCCCTCGTGTCTACCATTTCACCACCAAGGCGGTAGAGAATGCAAATTTACTAAAAAAAAAGTTATTGATTAAGGAAAACCGCCGCAAACCGGTTAATTTTTCACGGCTCTTTCATTTAAGATTTCGTTGCCAGTCTAAAAATGTTGTTATTTTATAGCGGGTGTTTTCCTGTCCAGC
>CAKULN010000081.1 GCA_934667175.1 uncultured Bacteroidales bacterium
ACTATAGTCTCCGCATCAATGCCCTTTGCTTTTAATGCCACGGCGATTTCTCGTTGAGTCTGCTGCTTGCCTTCTTGGACCCCTTCCCACCTTGCGTAGTTGATGGAGTTGATCCTGTCCCGTTCTGTCATCATATCCTTTTCGTATTGAATGGTTTCTTCGGGCGTGAAGTTGGCTCTTGTTGATGCCTCGAAGAAGGCCTCGTAGGCTTTGTTGCCTTTTGCCCAGTCCGGCATCCCGTCCATCTCCTTCGACCCCGTCAGCAAAGATAACCAATAATCCGTCTCGTTGGTTATTCCTTTCGAGGATTTTTTGAATGCGTTCAAGTCAAAGAAGTGGTACTCCGGACTGGCCGGAAGTCTGTGACCGCTGGCCTCATCAACTGTGTAATAATGAAGTTCATACCTGCCGCCGATGCCGGTTACGGCCTCAGAAGCGAAGTTCAGGAAGGCGATGGCGTACGTCGAGTGCAGCTCGTACTCCGCTGAGCCGACCACGCCCTCCAGCTGAGCGATGACCTTGGCCGTGTAATAGACCATTCTCTCCAGAAACGTCACCTGTTTGGCGTTCTGCATCTCCACGATGAAGTTGTTGTCCCTGTCATCGGTGGCCAGCACGTCGATGACGCATTTCTTGTCATCCTTGTTTTCGGGAATGATCTCCGTGTTGAGGAACGAGACGTCCACGATGTTGACGTCCTTTATGATGCTGTTGAGCAGCCCGATGGTCGCCGCCTTGAACCTCTCCGTCCCGAAGATCCTCTTGAACGCGAAGTCGATTGTCGGATCCGCGTAGATGTTGTTTGTTTTCATTGTCCAAGTGTTTATCTGACGGCAAAGCTACGCGGCATTATCCGTGGAACAAATTATTCATCGGATAATGTACGGGATAGTTGGCTGAAGCCATTCTGTAGCCATATTCAAGGGCAGATTGGCATGACAATTTATGGAAAAGTGCCATCCCTTTGCTTTATTACAGCATGGCCAGATATCGCTTGTTTATCCGGTGGAGAGGAATTTCTCCGGACAAACCCGATTGCTTGGAGAACAGAAAAACTATCCACTGTCGTATCGTAATGAAGATAATGAACGATATACAGGTCGCCCAACGTTTGTCTATCATTTTTGACATTAAGGAGATTGTGTAAAACAATGCTTTTTTGTGGCAATGATTTGCCCGCCAACAATATATATGCGCAATCGTAGTCAACTGCTATTGATTATATTGATTACCAGAAAAAAAGGATTTGCACTCAAGGCAAAAAAATAATATATTCGCAGGTGAGAAAGTAAGACTTTATATTTATAAAGTTACGAAATACGTTTAATTAAGTAGCGGGTAATTAATTATCTATAAACGTCATAACATTTTTTTGATTTATTTCAAAACAGCTTCTTAATATAGTTAGGAATCAGACATGGAAAAAGGGATTATCATTTACAAATCCAAGTATGGGGCTGCTCAAAAATATGCCCAATGGCTCCAGAGAATGACCGGTTTTCAATGTATAAGGACACGCGATGCCGCGCTGAAGGATATATTACAGTATGACACAATCGTTTTATGCAGCAGTATATATGCCTCTGGAATAGCAGGATTGCCTTTCTTGAAAAAGAATATAGACAGTTTGAGGAATAAGAAAATAGCGATATTTTGTGTTGGTGCCTCTCCTTATGATGAGAGTGCGTTTGAAGAAATCAAAGCACGCAATCTGACAGGAAACCTAAAGGGAATTCCACTTTTTTACGGAAGAGGTGCCTGGGATCTAAGTAAGATGACCTTTATTGACAGGACTATATGCAAAATGCTTCAAAGGTCGATATCGAAAAAGGATCCGGACACGTATGAACCGTGGATGAAAGCACTTATGTGTTCGGTAGGAAAAAGCTGCGATTGGACAGATGAAAAATATTTACTCCCATTGTTGGACTTTCTGCGGCATTGAACTTCGGCAAACGCGCCATTTGTCCACCGGACATTTTTCGGCTGAAATGCGCAATTCCGCTTTTGTTTTCTGTTGAAAGCTTTGATTATCCGTGAAGAAAGGGTATCTTTAGTGATTAAAACACAATAGAAATGAAATCTGCACCCCGCAAATCCCGTAAGAAGACTGTCGTTAAGGAAAAACGTCTGTCAAACATCGTGAGGCCGTCGGATCTGACCTCCAAGGAGTGGCAGATCGCGCTGCGCCGTCAGGCCGCCCAGAAGGAGAACCTTCTTGTGAGACAACCTGGAGACGAGGGACAGTACGGGGTCTATGAGGTTAGGAATCCGCTCAGCCACAATGTCTATAAAGTCGTGTACAGGGGGCTGGCAAGCAAGTGGAATTTCTGCTCGTGCCCTGATTTCAGGACCAACCAATTGGGAACCTGCAAGCACATCGAGGCGGTCAAAATCTGGCGCACGGATCATAGAAAAAACAAACTTGGAGAACTGCCGCCATATTCATCACTCTATTTGACATATTCGGAGGAACGCTCTGTCAGAATCAGGATCGGATCGGTCAAGAGAGCTTCGATGAGGCTTCTTGCGAGCGGAAAAGGCAGCCACTGGTTTTGCTTGGATATTATATGGCAGGATACTTATAAGCTGTTTTTCAAACAACAAATCAAAACTGCTTCTTAAAATTTTTGAATATGACAGAGTACGAGAAATGTTTGGCGGGAATGCCTTTCAATGGCGGTGAGAGACCGATGACTGACATGGCTGCCGCGGCAAGGCGGTTGATGAGGGCTTTCAATGCTGTCGGCTATGAGGATGCGGCGGGGAAGTACGCCATACTCAAGGAGATGCTTGGAGGTGTCGGCCGCAATGTTTGGGTGGATGTTGATTTCCATTGTGAATATGGCAAAAACATCTTTATCGGGGACAACAGCATAGTCAACCAGAACTGCACGTTCATCGACAACAACCGCATCACTATCGGCCGTAATGTGCTGATCGCCTCTAATGTGCAGATCTACACGGCCACACATTCGGTCATTCCGGAGGAACGACGCTCGTCTGGGGGCGGGGATGCCTGCATCACCATCGCCAAGCCGGTTACGATCAAGGATAACGCCTGGATCGGAGGCGGTGCGATCATCCTGCCGGGAGTGACGATAGGGGAAGGTGCTACAATCGGAGCCGGAAGTGTCGTCACCAAGGATATTCCTGAACGCTGCGTTGCTGTCGGCAGCCCTTGCCGCGTTATCAGAACCCTTTGAAGTTCTCTTACGAGGTTCGGGACTTCATCGTGAGTGGTAAGTCTTTTTTTTTGCCGAGGAGAATACATCCGGAAACTGATTGGGCTGGACGTGCTACTTCCGCAGCTCCATCCTTAATATCGGGAAAGGGTTCCCCTTGACCATCGGTCTCCGAACGGTCATATTCAGAAGCTTTCCACCGGTTCCTTTTCCGAAAAATACAGGCTCCACGAACAGTATCTCGATTTTTACCTTGTCAGCCATTTCACGGCGTCTTCTTCCGTTTGAAGAAATCCGAAATGATGACCGTTGTTGCTTTCGTAGATGAAGTCGTGAAGTGGCTTGCTCGTGTAATGCGAGAACTCTCCGAACACCGCGGCGCGAATCCCGTAGTTGACAAATTTTTGTATGACCTCTCCGGCAATTCCTGAGGACAGAATGAAGAATCTCTCGTCAAAGCACGATTTGCTGAAAGCGATCTTTGTCGCTCCCGAATCGTGCTTTATTGAAAGGACCACGTCCATAGCCTCATCCTCATCAGAGATTTTCTTCCCGAGCGAGCGCACTACCGCCACTCCGTTATTCAAATAATATTCAGACATGATTATCCGGAATTATATATTTAATGGTAACAAATTCAGTCACTTTGCCCTGACTTGTAAGTATGAGGCAGGGCGTCCCTTGATTTTTTGACTATAATATACGACAAATTTAGGATAATGTGTATTGAATATGAAGAATGCCGCTGTTAATTTGTTTGAGGCTCTTTGCGCCATCGTGTTTTCTACATCCTGTGGCACGGACAACACTCCGGAGACAGGCTACGCCGAGGCTGCCGAGCTACTTCAGAAAGGTCTCAAGGGCACTTACGAGGAACTCTTCTGCGAGAAGACTCTAGTGCATCAACCGTGTCGATGACATTATCTTGTACCCCAAAACGCCCTTTGGCGTACCAACCGTGCCCAAAGTTTCATTTGGTACCTCAAAAGGCCCTCAAATGTACCAACAGCATCAGAAACACCATTTGGTACACCGGAAGGCCTTGTGAGGTACAATGGCAGGAAATCATCAGAAGACGAATGCGGCCCCGATGTGCAGTTGGTTTCGCTTGAGTGTTGAATTGGCTGCGCTAGTCCGGTTCAGAAGGCCGGCGTTGTAGCCGACAGAGAAACGTACTCTATGCATCAGCTCGACACCAGCTCCGCCACCGACAAGGACATCGAAACGCTTGTAGTCACTATCTGAATAGAGGTTCTGCTTCTTCCTGTTGCCTCTCTTGCCGATTCCGGAATCTACGGAAGTAGACGCTGCGATTCCGTAATTCAGTGTCGGACCGGCATAGACGAACGCGCGGACATTGTCCCCGAAGTTCACTCCCGCGTTCAGAAGCACTGGAATATTCATGTAATGCTCCTGAACAGAACCGGTTGCGAACGGCAGTTTGTAGCTGTCGGTCGTGAGGAACTCGTAATATACTCCCGGAGCCACACCGAGAACATCTCCTAACGCGAAGTTCCAGCTTGCTCCGACATACAGACCATCTGTGTTTCCGGAAGTGGAAGTCCCTGTGACTGTCATCTTATGTGAGGAATTGACATAGCCCGCTTCCACGGAAACCTGCGCGAACGAACTCGCGGACACGCACATCAGCAGTGCGGTGATAAATACTGACTTTCTCATCTTGGTAATATTTTTAATAACCGTCCGCAAAAGTAGCGATGCGCAAAGTTTACTACAATACTGAAAAATCAGTATTGTTCGAATAAGGACGTGACTCTTAATTGATTAGATTAATCCAAGAGAATGAGCGTGACCCACCGCCTCCATTGCGTTGTCCGCATTCAGATGCCGAAGGATGTTCTGCCGGTGGGTGTTCACTGTGGCGACGCTGATCTGTAGGATGTCTGCGATTTCCTTGCTCAGTTTGCCTTGCGCGACAAGTTTCAGTATTTCTGTCTCCCTTGCCGACAGAATGGACTCTGAAGCGTACATCTCGTCCGAGAGAGAAAACACATCGCCTGAAGCGTTGTCGATGATTGTGGACCTCACATTCACCGGTGGGGTCTGGTTCACGGATATATTCGTGATGCTCAACAGCAGCCAGATGTTTCCTTTCGCATCGGTCCTCAGCGGGATGAACTCTTCGGTGATATTCCTGAATTTACCGTAAATAAATGCCCTGTATGTTCGTATCAATTTGATGTTTATGGCGTTGCTGTTGTTTTGGAACACGAATTTCATGGCGGAGATCGCATTCTTTATGACAGCCACATAGTCTTCGGGATGAATGAGTATCTCGCTGTAAGTTCCGTCCTCACCCCTGAAGCGATCCTTGTGTGCGGGGGACTCATAAATATGCTCCAGACGGGTGCTGTCATAGACCGCGACAGCGCTTCGTGACAAAGTCGCCATCCGCGCGACATTGGCCACAATTTCATCTATGTCCGTCCTGTCAATGCTCTCCTCGTCAAAGTGGATCTTGTCGGACAGGGAAGCATATTCTTTGTCAATTCTCTCCTTGCTTGTCATTTTGGTAAGTCTGTCACCAGGATATGGTCGCTTTCTGAATGTTGGTTGATATGCGGTAAGGGTTTATTTGGATTATGGACGGATCATCCTCTGAATATGACTTCCAAACCATCGTAGGCTGCGCGGAGAGGAGATGGAAGGCTGGTGTCAAGCTGGGCCTGGGTGCCGTGTAGCGTCCTCGCCATGTGCGTCAGGTATACTGGCTGGCCTTGTGGCGCGTTGAGCCTTCCTGTACTCTGAAGAACGTGTACTGTCCGAAGAACCGTGCCTACGCTTGAGTGGGTGTATATTCTGAAATCCTCATCGTGGTCGATTCCCATGGTGGCTTCCATGATGAGTCCGGTTATCGGTTTCCCGTCAGCGATGTGGGCGTCCATCCCGACGATTCTGGCCGCCCTGACCGGAATTCCTCCCGTGTCGGTAGCATACAGGACACGGACAGGTCCCTTCTCGATAAGGTATATGAGTGTTTGCTCATCGTCGTCTTTTGTCGCGTGATTGCCGGGAAGAGCTGTGATTGTGATGTCTCCACACTGTGTCTTTTGGCCGATCTCAAGGCCGAAGACCTCCGGCGCGGTTCCCCCGAGCTCGGAGGCGGAGGCAGCAAAATCAGCCTTTGCCCTTTCGAGCCATGTGTCTCCCACATAGACCACGCCTGCGTGGAGTGTCTCAATCGCGGCCTTGGCGTTGTAGTGGTCCGAGTGTGAGTGGGTATAGAATACGGCGTCCGGACGTTTGAACCCTGCCGGGAGCATATCGGTGTCAGACGGGGTGAAGTCAATCAGGATGCGCTTGTCAAGGAGCACGCTTGAAAGCCGCCTTAATTCTCCTCTCTCATCCATGCCGTTCCAGTCCGCCGCTCCGGTTCCCAGGAACCTTACAAGCAGATCCTCTTTGCCGGCTTCTCCGGATTCGGATGAATATCCCTCCGCTGAGAATCCCGCCACGGAATCTCGTGTCGTTGAACATCCTGCCGTGAGGCCGTTCGAAGCCTTGAGTCTGGCGGGACCCTCCGCGGCTTGCAGTACCATAGATCGGGACATCGCCCCTGCGACAACTGCCCCGGCTCCTATCCTGATGAATTTTCTTCTGTCCATATCTCTATTCGGAATAATACACTTTAGGCTTGTGCCGAGCCATCTCCCTCAGAAGCTGTTTTGATTTGTTTGTATTAAGATTATTTCACCTCAAAGAACATTTCAAACAAATCAAAACAGCTTCTCATTCTCGTTTGCAGTCCTATAGTGGATTGTCCACTTGATTTTGACCGTAATATACGACAAATTTTGGATGATGAGTATATTAATCGTAATAAATCTCCTTGTGCGAAACCCTGTTTCCACGCATAATCCAACCTCTCCTTGAACCTTCCAGCTGTATTAAACGATAAATACCAACTTTTCGCCACAATCGGGACAGAAGACCGCACAGAATACCGAATAATGGCGATTGCCAGACTTCACGGGGTGCAGTACTTTTGCCATGTCAATTTTAAAGAATAAAAATGAGACGCAGGATTTTACTGGCGATAGTGCTGATTATGACGGCCTTGTGCGCTAATGCTCAAAGGCTTTCGGTAGGTGGCTACGGCGAGGCGATGATGACCCGCAACTTCTACAGCGACGCTTGGCAGAGGTACAACCATCCGGAGCAATATAAGGATGACAAGAGCCACGGGCGGTTCGACATTCCGCACTTTGTCATCAACCTTGGCTATGATTTCGGAAAGGGGTGGACGCTCGGCACGGAGATCGAGTTCGAGCACGGAGGCACTGAAAGCGCTGTGGAACTGGAGGCGGATGAGGCTGGTGAATATGAGAGTGAGATCGAGCGTGGAGGCGAGGTGGCTTTGGAGCAGTTCTGGCTCCAGAAGGCATTCAGTGACGCTTTCAAGGTCAGAACTGGAATGATCATCATTCCTGTGGGGCTGACGAACGGTCACCACCTTCCTACCGAGTTCTTCACTGCCTACAGGATGGAGGGGGAGAACACTGTGTTCCCTTGCACATGGCACGAGCCGGGAATAGAGATTTTGGGCGATCTCGGGAAATGGTCTTATGAACTGATGTTCATTCCGGGACTTGATTCCGACAGGTTCAGCACGGAGAACTTCATTCAGGGCGGGGCCGGATCCCCATACGAGTTCAAGATCGCGAACTCCTACGCAGGGGCGTTCAGGATTGACAACCATTCTTTCAACGGGCTAAGGATGGGGGTGAGCGGCTATTTCGGCTCAAGCTTCAACAACTCCCTCACAAAAAATTCCAAGTACAAGGACTGCAGGGGAGAGGTGATGATAGGATCAGCTGACTTCACCTACACGGGACGCAACGTGATCGCCAGGGGCTGTTTTGACTATGCGCATCTGAATGATTCTCAGCAGATCACGGCATTTAATAAGAACAATATGTCCAACGCTTCTCCTTCTCCTCACAATGCGGTAGGATCCGATGCGATAGTGGGAAGCGTTGAGGTGGGCTATGATATTCTTTCGCTTTTCAAGAAGGAAAACAGGTGCTATGCTTTCGCCCATTACGAGTACTACGACTCGATGTTCAAGGTAGCCGACGGTGTGTTGGACTACAAGTGGTGCGGGAAGCATAGGATCGCAGCCGGCATCAACTGGTACCCGATCAAGGACATCGTGGTGAAGGCGGAATATTCAAAGCGTTTCTATGCAGCCCCGTTCAACAACGAGCCTTCCATCACGCTGGGGATCGCCTTCAGCGGCTGGTTTTTGAGGTGATGGATTAATGAATATGCACGTGAAAGAGACAATCAAATATTCAAATAAGCAACAACTATGAGACAAGGATTTAAATTCGTGGCGATGCTGATGGTTTCAGCCATCGCCGTTGTGGCCTGCGACAAGAATTCCACAGACCCGACCTCCGCTAAGGAGGAAACGCTCCGGAAGGTGAACGAGACTTTCGTGGACAACATAGTGATTCCTACTTACAGGAATCTCGCGGACAAGTCGCTTGACCTCCAGGCGGCTATCGAGAAACTTCAGGCGAACCCTACGGACGCCAACGTCAAGGCTGCCTGTGACCTTTGGAAATCCGCCCGCCAGTACTGGGAGTGGAGCGAGGCCTTCCTTTTCGGGGCTGCGTCCAAGTACTACATCGACCCGCACATCGACACCTGGCCTCTTGACAAGGTCGCCCTTGAGAACCTTCTAGACAGCGAGAAGATGATGGCCGACATCGAGAACACGGTTGCCAACCTAAACAACGGACTCGTAGGGTTCCACGGCATTGAATATATCATATTCCGTGACGGTAAGGAGCGTGCCGCTTCCGCCAT
>CAKULN010000082.1 GCA_934667175.1 uncultured Bacteroidales bacterium
TCCGGCCGCTGCCGTGGTTGACCGCTGCGCCCGCCGAAGCGCCGCTGCCTATCCTCCGGTCGCTGAGCCTGTCGAAGCGCCCGGAAATCCAAAGATAATGAATATTTCCGTCAAATCCGCATGCAAAACGTATGTCGGAGAGAATCCGACGTCCATTGAATATTCCCCTGTGGGTGTGTGGAAAGCTGCCCGACCTCAGAAAAGAGGTGTCACTCCTAGTAATAAATATGCTCAGAAACCCCCACGAGGGGGTACTCCATAACACAACGACAAATATATGGGTTTAATTTTTCATAAACAAGGTTTTTCGTGAAGAAATCGTCGAAAAACGGGCAAAAAAGCATTTGTCACTAGGAGTAACATGTTTAACTTTTTTTATTAACAATTATCCTTTATGAAAAAATTTTTTAGATTGGTTTCGATGTTAGCCGTAGTCGGCCTAACATTCGCGTACACCAGCTGTACGGACTACTCTGAGGACATCGACAAGAACTCGGAAGAGATCGAGTCCCTGGGTGGCAGGCTGGCGACGGCCGAGCAGCAGATCGTATCCTTGAAGACGGATGTGACGAGCCTGCAGACTGCCAAGGCTGAGGCGGAGAAGGCGATAGCCGCTCTTCAGACCTCGCTCACGGCTCTTCAGACGAAGCACGATGCAGACGTGAAGAAACTTGCCGAGGACTACGCCAAGGCAGACGATGCGTTGAAGGCTGAGATCCAGAAGAAGATCGATGAGGCAAACACTGCTCACGAGAAGGACGTTGAGGATGTCAAGAAGCTCATCACCGCCCTCCAGACAAAGGTGACAAACCTTGAGACCGAGGTCGGCAAGATCAACGAGACGATCAAGACCCTCGCCACCAAGGAGTATGTAGATGGCACCTTCGCCACAAAGAACGCTTTGACCGCTGCTGAGGAGAAGATCGGTGCTCTCCGCACAGATCTCACCGCAGCCGGGGACAAAATCACCGCACTTGAGGGCAAGTACGACGAGGATGTTAAGATCTCGGAGATCCTTAACAGAATTGATGCTGCTAAGAAGGCCGCTCATGTAGCTGACTCCCTCGCAAAGAAGTCTCTTGGAGATGTTGACGCTCTCAAGACTGCTCTCGGTGTTTATGCTAAGAAGGGTGCTCTTGAGGCTAAGATCGCCCTCCTTGACAAGGCTGACTCAACCCTCAAGGCCGAACTCGCAACCAAGTTCAACAGCGCTGACTTCCAGACGACATTCGATAATGCCCTTAAGACGGCCATCGCGGCTGATGGAATCGTGGGAGTGGAGATCGCAAAGCAGATCACCGCTGCCAAGACTGAACTCGAAGGCGAGCTCACAGCTCTTCAGACCTACGTTGACAGCAAGTTCGCTCGTCTTTTCGCCATTTCCAATGAGCTTAGAAGCCTAGTCTTCATCCCTAATCTCTATGTTGATGGTGTTGAGGCTACTGAGTACACCTACGCTACTTATCTTCCAAAAACGACTCCTACGAAGAAAGACAAGGTTGTGGATCCTACTTTCCCTGACCAGAATAATCAAGGACAATTCATCTCTGTAGAGTGCCAACTGTTGGATAAGCAGTGGTGGGATTATGCCGATGTGACTGAATCGAAGAGAGAGTACATCGACCCAACCTATACCATCAGCTACCAGATGAACCCTTCTAACGCTAAAGTTAATGCTGAGGACATCCAATTTGTATCTGATGATAAGGAATTCATCAAGACAAGAGCAAGCAAGTCTGCTCCTGAGGCAAGCCTTGTAAGCGCAACTGACGGTGTGCTTAAGGTTGGCTTGAAAGCCAGTGGTAAGGACATCGCAGCGGGTAGTACAACAGGTCACAGTTTGATTTCTGTTCTTGCTCTTCAGGCTAAAGTAAGAGGAAGCGAAAAGGGTGACACCACCATCACTTCAGACTATGCTGCTCTTTATGGCTCCAAGTTGGAGTTCCTCGCTATCGCTTTTGCTGATAAGAACTACAAGGGTGAGGTATGTGGCGCTGCTAACACGAATCCAAATCATCTTTGGAATACCGCAAAGAAAGCTTTGCAGAATGTTCCTTCTTGTCAGGTTGCTTACAATGGGACACTTGATCTTAACAAGATCGTAAGAACCATCATCAAGACCAACTCATTGACTGATGCGAGAAAAGCTGCTGACCACACTGTCTATGAGGAGTACATCAAGAAGGCTGGTGTTGAGACTGATTTCGACATCAAGTATGATTTTGAGCTTGTTGACTATATTGCAGGCCTCAACGAGACTTCTGAAAGCCAGCATGCTTATTTGGAGAAGGGCGTGTTCATCCCTTGTGGTACCACCGAGGGTGTGCGCAACAACAAAACTGACATTACCTCTGTCGGAAGACGTCCTCTCGTTCGTGTGACTGTTCTTGACGAAAGGAACAACAAAGTCATTCTAGTTGGTTTCATCAAGATTGAGATAGTTAAGACCACTGGCTACAGGGAGACTGAAAAGTTCACTGATTGGACTGTTGACTTTGGATGTGCTAACCAGGTGAAGACAACTACTTGGTCACAGATGGTTGACAAAGTAATCAAGGAAACTGAATATACCAAAGAAGAGTTCTGCAAGATGTACGAACTCCACAAGGATGCTAATAATGAAGCTGTTCAGTACGTATTTGATGGTACGAACTTCGAAGTAGCTAATGCTGCTGAAGTACGTGGCGTTGTAACTGAAATTACAGACGCAGTTCCTGGAACAACTACGGATGTTCTAAGGTGGACCCTTGACCCTAGGTCAATGTCTCTCATCTATCAGGGTGCAACTGATCATTCAGCTTACGTTTGGGTACGTTACGTTTACAAGGGTACTACCCCTACCTCTATCTATGAGGGTATCTATGTAAGACTTGATGTTACTGTTCGCAAGCCAGCTGCTACTGTTGGTGTTAAGCTTGACGAGTACTGGTTCAAGAATCAGGAGAACGCTAAGATCAATGTCCGCGCTCCTCACACTGTTAAGCCTTGGGCGAACATTAATGCAACTTACGCATGGGTTACTGACACAAAGCAGGTATGGGAAGGCAACGCTCCTAAGTTCACCGCTAAGGCTGGAGATGCCTATGCTAAATATGATCCTGCCAATTACAATGTGAAGTACTACTTCGCTCCTGTTCAGCCTAAAGTCGGTAACTATCAGCTTTATGCTGCTTCCGCAGAAGACGTTAAATTTGTCAATAGGTCTAAGACGATTGTAGACAAGTTTGATACGAAGAAGAACTTCAATGTCGAGATTAATGCTGCTACCGGAGTCATCACAACCAAGGAGGGCGAACTTGCAGCTAGGTCTAATGATGGAATTTACGAAAATGCACATCTGCTTTGTGAGGTTGGTGGAACCGTTTATGAAATTGCTTGTCTTGATCAGACTTCGGGTGCGGTTACTTATAAGCATAATCTTGTTTCCGAAGCTATCCTTAATTTGACAAAGTCTGATCCTGCTAATAAGTATGAGGATTCTAAGCTCTATGCTAACATCGGCATGGCTTATTACTCCGGTTGTGATGTGGTTATGCCAGTTGACGGTGAGATCAATCCTTATTACTTCCTGAGACCTATCAACGTTGATCCTGTTAAGGGTAAGTACTATGTAGATCTTGCTGACTACTACAAACCAGAATCCAACATTGACGTTCTTGACCTTCTTACGTTCAGTGATTTCAGAGCAGAGAAGTTCTTGAAGGCAGCTGATGACTTCAGCAACCTTTGGTACTTTGCTTACTACAACATTAATAGTGTTAAGGTTGACATTGATAATGTGACCACCAACTTGAATGAGTCTGATCCTTCTAATTTTGTAAAACTTGCTACCAAAACTGAGAGAATAATGCTGTCACACTGCTTTGGCAATCATACTGATGTCAAGGAGCCTGAGTTGAAGGTTGTGAGTGGTTGGTATGAGAATGCTAATGGTTATCAATATCGTCCATCGAAAGAAGCTGCCGCTACTGAGACTGTTGACACTCACTTCGCTGAGTGCGAGCCTCTTGTTTGGGACGAAACTCATTACCAGACTCTCGTAAGCAAGTTCGGCTTCATCCGCTACCACAACAACAAGTCAACTGTTAGCAAGGACTTCAAGCTTCGCATTCCTATCGCTATTGGCTACGATTGGGGAACAATTACCACAACTGTTGAAGTTGATGTTAAAGCTCTTTAATCACAATATAGATTGAATTTGAGGCGCGTCGGAAAAACGATGCGCCTCATTTTGTTAGGAATATAAAGGTAAAGAAATGATGACAAAATATTCAAGAATATTCATGATTGCCGCTTGGACCATCCTTGCCGTGGTTTTGGCGACTTCTTGCCAGTCACGCAAGTCATCCAAGCAATCGATGTCGGACGAGGAAGCCTATCTGTCATCCCTGACTGCTGTTGACACTGCTGCCTTGATTGCCAAGGCTGACAGTTGCATTGCCTTGATGGTCGCTGGTCAGATGGATGAGGCTTTGGCGAATGTCGGCTATGTGGAAGACGCCACATTGAAGCACCTTACTCCCGAAATGGTCGCCCGTACCGCAGTAACTTTCAAATCTCTAGGAGTCCACGGCTTCGAACGTTCAGGTTTTGAGCTTACAAACTCAGAACTGAACACGATCAGCTACCGCCTAAAGATCGGTGGCCCTTCATCGGTCCCTGAGCCTGTCGAAGGGACCGTCACCCCAACGGTTGGCGAGCCTAGTCGAACCACAGACGGCCCTTCGACAAGCTCAGGGACCGCCACCCCGACCACCGGCTTCGCCTTCAACGCCTACCGCATTGACGGCCACTGGTATCTAACTCTCAAGCAGTAGAGCCCACGTTTCCCGTTTGCGAACCACAGCCGCAAAGGCTGCTTCTGAAATGGGAGTAAAGCATTTCGCAGGGTCGACCTTGGTTTTAAAGTAGGGGCAGCCCTGCGATGATGCTTATAATGATGTCCATGGCACATCGCACAGCCAAGTTTTGTGTTTCCTCGGATTCTATGCTTGCTGTGTCTGTCGAAGCGACCGATCTTTTGGTAGTTATCTCCCTATTATTGATTTCCTATAGCCATGCAGCGAGTACTCATTCGTTGCCGGAGGGAATGGACGACCTTCTATGCCTCACGTTTGCCTTTTGGGACAATGATGTGGCTGATAATGTTATATATCAGAAACTTCTGAGGGATAAATTGTCGTCTGATCTCGGATACGTGTACGAAAATGTTGTTGCTCAGATGCAAAACTTCAGGTTCGACCGCTTCTTCCAAGGAAGATAGCGGTGCTATCTGACTGAAGAAGCGGGAAGAAGATGAAGATTTTTTTCACCTCAAAGAACATTTCAGACAAATCAAAACAGCTTCTTAATCTATTCGAGAGTAACTTTCCAAGAGTCGATGGACCGCGTCTGAGTGGAGATATTCACACCCACTTTGACCAGTTCCATCCCTGCCTTGGTCGCTGAGCTTGTCGAAGCGCTTGAATATTCCGCTTTGTACGGGATGAGATAGCCTTTGTCATCAATCTGCCGGAGCGCATCCTCCGCTGAGCCATCAACCTTAAATTCAAAGATATAGATTCTGTCCTTCGTTCGGCAGACCGCATCCGCGCGGCCTATGGCCGACTTTACCTCACTTTGAATATAGTAGCCTAGCAGCGAAAAGATCAGATAGATGATAGTTTGGTAGTGCTTCTCCGTCTTGTTCTCCAGATCGTTAGGGATTCCGGCGAGGTACGACTGCATCAGCTTGAGCGCATGGTCGATGTCTTTTTCTCTCATCGCCATGAAGAACTGCGCCACGAAACCTCCGCCACTTGTGAAACCGCGGCTTTTGTACTGACTCAACAGACCTCCTGTGAACCCCAACTTGACTTCACGGTTCGGGTAACCAAGTGTGTAAAGATCGGACTGGGGATCATAAGTTTTGATGGTTAGGTAACCTGTCTGGTAAAGCATCGGAAGAGCGTTGTCAGTCAGTTCCGGCGAGACATCGAAGTCTGAAGCCGGGGTCATGGGCATGTTGTCCAGTTTTGTCTCGTCGAACTCGTCCTTGCTCAGCCTCTCAATGAGATATGTCGGAGTCCCGGTGTCAAACCAGTAGCTTCTGATCGCCTTGTCAGAGAGTGCGTTGAAGAGACTATAAGGGTTGTAGATGTCCTCGGAACCGTCGCAGAAGTGATAGCCGTCGTAGTTGTGTTTCAGCTGTGAAAGGATGTCATCCTCTGAAGTGTTTAGTTTTTCTGCCATCTCCTGCACAGGCTCTTTCAACAGATTCTCCAACTCTGACTGGGAGATTCCACAGATCGCTGAATATTCCGGCATCATGGAGATGTTCTTCAAGTTGTTCAATTCGCTGAATATGCTGAGCTGTGCGAACTTGTTGATCCCGGTGATGAAGACGAATCTGAGGAACGGGTCGAGACTCTTGATGGGGCTGTAGAAGTTCCTCATGATCTGTCGCATCGGGACGAGCCTTTCGGGGTCGTTCATCACGTCGAGGAGCGGCGCGTCATACTCGTCGATGATGATGACGGCCTTCTCCCCGGTCTTCCGCACGGCCTCCACGACGAGCCTCTCCAGCCGGGCGTTGACATCGTCCCTCGCGATCCTCGGGTCGCCCCCGTATTCTTCCTCGTAGAGGTCCAGCTTGTAGCCGAGATTCCTTGTCAACTGCTCCTCTGTCATGTGCTTGGCCGTTGACATGTCGAAGTGGAAGACGGGGTGTCTTCTCCAGTCCCTGTTCATCTCCCCGGCCTTAAGCCCCCTGAAGAGCGCCTCGTCCCCGGCGAAGTAGCTGTGGAACGTCGATGACAGGAGAGACTTCCCGAACCGCCGGGGCCTGCTGAGGAAGACATAATTGTACGTGTTCGCTAACTCATGCACATAGCCGGTCTTGTCTACGTACAGATAATCGCCTTCGATGATCTTGTCGAAGGACTGAATCCCGATCGGGTATCTCAATTTGTTCTCCGCCATGGCCCTTAATATTATAGGTGTAACTTCTTTTCCTTTTTTAGTCCGGCCGCTGCCGTGGTTGACCGCTGCGCCCGCCGAAGCGCCGCTGCCTATCCTCCGGTCGCTGAGCCTGTCGAAGTGCCCGGAAATCCAAAGATAATGAATATTTCCGTCAAAACCGCATGCAAAACGTATGTCGGAGAGAATCCGACGTCCATTGAATATTCCCCTGTGGGTGTGTGAAAGGCTGTCCGACCTCAGAAAAGAGGTGTCACTTCTTTATGAAAAAATTTTTTAGATTGGTTTCGATGTTAGCCGTAGTCGGCCTAACATTCGCGTGCACCAGCTGTACGGACTTTTCGCGTCCGGTACAAAATGCTGTTTACATTTTGAGAATCCATGCATATTCTTTGATGTTAATTGTGAGATTTTGATAATTGTCGCTATTTTTGCCTATGATAAACCAATCAAATTTGAGATTATGGAGGGAAACTGTGTCTTCAAGAGGAAAGTCTATGAGAAAATGCTCAAGTGGAAGGCTGAAAAGGACGGCTCCACCGCCCTGTTGATCAAAGGTGCCCGTCGTGTAGGCAAATCCACCATTGCTGAAGAGTTTGCAAGACAGGAGTACTCTTCCTACATCAAGGTCGATTTTGGAGATGCTCCAGAAGGATTATCGGAAGCGGTTGAGAACATCTCCAATAGAGACTATTTCTTCCTGCAGCTTCAATTTTTGTACAATGTGAAATTGGAAGAAAGAAAGTCTGTTGTGATCTTTGATGAGATACAGAAAGCCCCCAAAGTTAGGGAAGCCATAAAATATTTGGTAAAAGATCACCGGTACGACTATATTGAGACAGGCTCTCTTCTTTCGATTAAGAAGAATACGGAAGGGATTGTAATCCCAAGTGAGGAGACGCGTGTTGACATGTTTCCGATGGATTATGAGGAGTTCCGATGGGCTATGGGAGACAATGCGACAATTCCACTGATGAAAGAACTGTTCGATTCTGGGAAGGGAATCGGTGATGCTGTAAGCAGAAAACTTTTGCAGGATTTTCGTTTGTACATGTTGGTGGGCGGGATGCCTCAAGCTGTCAATGCATATTTGAAGACCATGAACTTGAGCGCTGTTGACACCGTAAAAAGAGAGATTATCGAATTGTATGCCGATGATTTCAGAAAGGTAGATCCCACCGGAAAGGCCACAAGACTCTTTATGGCGGCACCGTCTCAGTTGACAGGCAATGCCGCGCGCTATCAAGTGGTGTCGGTTTTGGGACGAAGCCAGAATAAGGATGAGATGGAAGAAATCATTCAGGACATGGAAGACAGTATGGCGGTAAACTTCTCTTACCATGCAAATGATCCATCTGTTGGTCTTGCGCTCCATGCGAATATGTCGCAGTATAAAATGTTCGTAGGCGACACAGGGCTATTCATCACGCTTGCCTTTTGGGACAATGATGTGGCTGATAATGTTATATATCAGAAACTTCTGAGGGATAAATTGTCGTCTGATCTCGGATACGTGTACGAAAATGTTGTTGCTCAGATGCTCAGGGCATCGGGGGATCGGCTGTTCTACCACACATGGCCGACAGAAAGCGGCAAGCACAATTATGAGATAGACTTCCTGCTTTCCAGAGGCAATAAGATTTGCCCGATAGAAGTCAAATCCTCAGGTTATAAATCACACACGTCCCTCGATGAATTTTGTAAAAAATTTTCCGACAGAATCAGTTCAAGATATTTGATATATACTAAGGATTTAAAAAAGGATGGCGAAGTTATGCTTGTTCCAGTATATATGACACCATTCTTATAGGGGAGAGTATTTTAGCGGGACCCTGTTAAGTAGTAGGTTGTGAACGCTGCGGAAAAGGTACAAAAGTCTTAATCTATTCGAGGGTAACTTTCCAAGAGTCGGTGGACCGCGTCTGAGTGGAGATATTCACACCCACTTTGACTAGTTCCTTGACGGGGCAAGTCCAAAACCCTGTGTTAAAGAAAGGGCCCTGCCTTGTTAACTGAATTTTGTTATTTCGCACCAACGTCA
>CAKULN010000083.1 GCA_934667175.1 uncultured Bacteroidales bacterium
TGATTATGGAAAAGAACGAACTTACAAGACGAAGGATGAACGGGTGGCTGGCGCTTAGTCCGCTGGCGGTGTTTTTGGTGACTTATCTGGTGTCGTCGCTGGTGGCGCACGACTTTTACAAGGTGCCGGTGGCGTCAGCGTTTCTGATCGCGGCGGTCTATGCGATGCTGATCACGAAAGGGTCGGTGGCGGAAAGAATAAGCATATTCTCTGGCGGGGCTGGCAACAAGAATGTCCTGCTGATGATCTGGATATTCGTGATGGCGGGGGCATTCGCGACGACGGCGAAGGCTATCGGGAGCGTGGAAGCGACTGTCAATCTCACACTTACGATACTGCCGGGAAAATGGCTGCTGGCCGGATTATTCCTGGCGTCCTGCTTCATCTCGATGGCGATAGGCACAAGCGTCGGGACTGTGGTCGCGCTGGTTCCCATAGCCTCCGGACTAGCGGAACAATCCGGACTTTCTTTGGCTATGCTGACCGGATTGATCGTGGGAGGGGCTTTCTTCGGTGACAACCTGTCCTTTATCTCGGACACCACGATCGCATCGACCACATCTCAAGGTTGCTCGATGTCCGACAAGTTCAAGGCGAACATCTGGATCTGTGGTCCGGCAGCGCTAATCGTCACAATCATCTACATCTCCATCGGACTCAACCACGGAGCCACTCCTGAAATCGGGGAGATTGAATATGTCAAACTCATCCCCTACCTGTCTGTCATCGTGCTCGCACTGTGCGGACTGAATGTCCTGCTTGTGCTCGGAATCGGTCTGGTGCTCAGTGCGGTGATCGGATTCATAAACGGAATGACCTGGCTAGGATTCCTCGGCAGTGTCGGAGACGGAATCGCTGGGATGGGGGAACTGATCATCGTGACGATGCTCTCTGGAGGAATGCTTGAACTAATCCGGCACAACGGAGGTATCGACTTCATTATCAATGGTTTGACTAAAGAAATCAAAGGCAAGCGTGGGGCTGAGTTCAGCATCGCGGGGCTGGTCGGGCTGTCGAATTTCTGCACGGCCAACAACACGATCGCCATTCTGACGACAGGTGACATCGCCCGTGACATAACGAAGAAGTTCGGACTTGATCCGAGGAAATCAGCCAGCCTTCTGGACACGTTCTCTTGTGTCGTGCAGGGCATTATCCCTTACGGAGCGCAATTGCTGATGGCTTCCGGATTCGCTGGGATCTCCGCGGCGGCGATCATACCTTGTCTCTACTACCCGTTCGTGCTGTGCGCTGTGGCTTGCTTCTCTATCATATTCAGACTTCCTAAACGCTACTCATAATGGACAGGACTGCTAAAGTGACCTTCGTGACACTGGTAGGATCGGTTGTTAATATAATACTGACGGTCTTCAAGATCATCGCCGGAGTGCTGGGTCGTTCCACAGCGATGATTGCTGACGGAATCCATTCTCTGTCAGATCTTTTGAGTGACATTGTCGTGATTGTCTTCGTGAAGATCTCCGCCAAGGGCAGAGACAAGGACCACGACTACGGGCACGGGAAGTTCGAGACTTTCGCAACTCTTATCATCAGCTTGATGCTGATCGTAGTGGCCGCCAACCTGATGTCCGGTGGCATAAGCAAGATCCGTCTGATACTGGACGGTGGAGAGGTAAGTTCACCTGGCATGATTGCCTTGTGGGCTGCCGTAGCGTCTATCGTTCTGAAAGAGATTCTTTACCGTTACACCATCGTTCAGGGTAAGGCTCTGAACAGCCCGATGATGATAGCCAACGCCTGGCATCACCGCTCGGACGCTTTCTCGTCCGTTGGCTCCCTGATCGGTATCGCGGGGGCCATATTCATTGGTGACAAGTTTGTCATTCTGGATCCCATCACTGGATGCGTCATCAGCATATTCATACTTGTGATGGCTGTGAAGATGTCCGTGCCGGCCATCAAGGAGCTGTTGGACGTGTCGCTTCCGGACGATGTTGAGGACAAGATCAAGACTACCGCCAAATCAATCAATGGCGTCATTGACCTTCACGAACTTAAGACACGCCGGGAGGGTCCGGGAATAATAATGGAAGGACACCTTGTTCTGGATTCCGAAATTTCTTTGAAAGAGGCTCACGACATATCCAAGAAAGTCGAGGAAGCTCTTCGCAAGGAATTCGGTGCCGAAACGCAGATTTCCCTTCACCTTGAACCTGAGGACGATTCGGAGTAATCAGGAATACATCCAGCCTATCACATTGAGTACCAGTCTTTGAGGCAGACGACGGATCAAAAACACCAGCAAGCCGTAAAGGAATGTCGGAGTAACCTCCGGCTTCATATTCCTTCGCTGGAGTTGCCTCAGAATGGCTTTGCCGATGACCACAGGGTTCATTCCCTCACGTTCGTCCTTTGCCATAGCAGCGACAGCATCAGCGCAACCTTTATAGTACGGAGAATCCTCTCTCTGAGCTCTCACAGCCACACGGCGAGCCTTTGTGAATCCTGTCTTGACATCGCCTGGCATCACGACACAGCATTGCACGCCAAACTCCTTTGTCTCAATGGCCAACGCTTTAGTCAGCTGTAATATTCCAGCCTTCACGCAGGAATAATAGCCTTGGTACGGCAACGGTGCCAAAGCGGCAACAGACGAGACTGTCACCACACGCCCGTGCCCCTGCTTTCTGAAAACCGGCACACAAGCCTGAACCGTCTTCACAACCCCGTAGAAAGTCGTTGAATATTGTGCCTCAATCTCTTCTATGGAAGTCTCCTCAATCGGCCCCGCGATTCCGTTACCAGCGTTGCAGACCACGGCATCAAGACTTCCCCGATCCCTGACAATCCTCTCAACCACAGCGGCAATCACCTCACTGTCATTCACATCCATCACCACCGGAATCATATTCCCTATCTGTGAATATCCCTCCGGAGCCTTCCCGCTCCTTGACGCCGCATAGACCGTCATCCCGGCATCGCACAGAAGCCGCGCGGTCGCGGCTCCGATTCCGCTGCTCCCTCCTGTCACCAGCACTGTTTTGACATTATCTTTCATAAGCACAAAAATAATATAATCCCGGAAGTTTTCATCTGGCTTTCGGGATTATATTCATTTCTTATCATTAGGATTTCATACCTTCAAAGCACGCATAGCGTTAAGAACCGCAAGGACGGTGACTCCGACATCAGCGAACACGGCCATCCACATCGTGGCGATGCCAAGAACAGCGAGGAGAAGCACAAGGAGCTTAATGAATATGGCAAAGAAGGTGTTCTCCCTTGCCAGACGCAGGGTCTTGCGGGCTATCTTCACACCGAGGGCGATCTTGGATGGCTTGTCATCCATCAGGACAACGTCCGCGGCCTCTATCGCGGCATCGGAACCGAGTCCTCCCATCGCTATTCCAAGATCGGCTCTGGCGAGCACAGGGGCATCATTGATTCCATCACCGACAAAAGCAAGAGTTTTTCCGGCTGGCTTCTCTTTCAGAAGCTTCTCCAGTTCAGAGACTTTGTCCGCCGGCAGGAGCTCAGCGCGATAATCATCAAGACCTACTGCCGAAGCGACATATTCACCGACCTCCCGCTTGTCACCGGTGAGCATCACCGTTTTTGTGACTCCTTCTGCCTTCAAAGCCTTGATGGCATCAGCGGAATCGGCCTTAATCCTGTCTGAGACCACGATGTGACCGGCATAGACTCCATCGATGCTGACGTGCACGATCGTTCCGTTTTTCTCGCAAGGCTTCCACTGTGCTCCGACAGCGTCCATCATCTTTGTGTTGCCGACGCAGACAGTCTTTCCGTTCACCACCGCACGCACTCCGTGACCGGCTATCTCCTCCACATTCTCGACAGAGCATCCGTCAGATTCATTAGGGTAGGCATGCTTCAGCGAAACAGCTATCGGATGGGTGGAATATCTTTCCACGTGAGCGGCAAGATGCAGAAGTTCCTTCTCGTCAATGTGTTCCGGATGGACAGCTGTCACATCGAAGACACCTTCGGTCAGTGTTCCTGTCTTGTCGAAGACAACAGTTCCGACCTTTGCCAAAGCCTCAAGATAGTTGGAGCCTTTGATCAGGATTCCTTTTGACGACGCTCCGCCTATGCCTCCGAAGAACGAAAGGGGAACCGAGATCACAAGGGCGCACGGGCAGGAGACGATAAGGAATGTCAAAGCCCTATAGAGCCATATTGCAAAAGAGCCACCAAAGTCACCTGATAGAAGTGGTGGGATAAAAGCAAGCACGAGGGCTGCTATGACCACCACAGGGGTATATATCTTTGCGAACCTTGAGATGAAACTCTCGCTCTTGGATTTGTTCTCCGATGCGTTCTCGACGAGGTCAAGGATCTTCGAGGCTGTGGATTCTCCGAACGCTTTTGTGACCTTGGCACGGATGACTCCAGTTAGATTGACGCAGCCGGAGATGATCTCATCGTCTTTGGCGATGCTACGAGGCACACTTTCTCCGGTCAGAGCCACTGTGTTTAGGCTGGAGATTCCTTCGAGTACGACTCCATCCATCGGGACCTTTTCGCCGGGCTTAACAACGATCGTCTCTCCGACTTTTACTTCTTCAGGATTGACTGTCAGAATCTTCCCGTTACGTTCAACGTTTGCGGTGTCAGGCCTTATGTCCATCAACGCCGAGATGGATTTCCGGCTGCGGCCTTCGGCGATATCCTCGAATAGTTCCCCGACCTGGAAGAACAGCATCACGAAAACGGCTTCCGGGAATTGAGTCTCCGCTCCGGGAAGGAAACCGATGCAGAGAGCTCCTATGGTCGCGATGCTCATCAGGAAGTCCTCGTCAAAGAAATCGGCTTTGACGATCTTCTCTCCGGCCTCGAGCAAAGTATCGTAACCAGCGATGAGATAAGGGACTAAATAAACAAGGAGAAGTTGCCAGACACTGAGGTCCAGTCTCTTCTCCACCAAGACTGCCACTCCTAACAAGGCGGCTGAAAGAATGATTCTTGTGAATCTGATTTTGTTTGCCTTTTCCATATTCTTTCTTTGACTTTAATTTCAACGGTGCAAAGGTCGGAAAACAAATCTGCAACTCGGTTGCAAAATGAATTCTGAATTGAAAGTCGCTTCGGCAGGCTCAGCGACCTGAATGACAGGCTCAGCGGCCACATCTTCCCGGTCGCTGAGCTTGTCGAAGCGACCACAAGATCGAGATACCAATACAAAAAATTAAGTAAATTTGCATCAAAGAATAAAATATGTCAAACATAGATCTTACAGCTCTCCTTGAGCGGCACGAAATCAAAGCCACGGCCAACAGACTGATAGTGGCGAAGGCTCTTCTTACCCAGAAGCGGCCGCTGAGCCTGATGGAACTTGAGGAAAAAATCGGCACGATCGACAAGTCGGGAATATTCAGAAGCCTCACATTGTTCAAGGAGCATCATCTGGTCCATGCGATAGAGGATGGCGGCGACGGCACCCGCTACGAGCTCTGTCTGAGTCACGGTTCCGAAAAGGACGAAGATGCCCACGTTCATTTCTTCTGCGAGAAATGCCACCGCACCTTCTGCCTCGAAGACATCCACATCCCACCTGTGACGCTCCCGTCGGGATATTCAGAAACAACTGCTAACTACCTTATTAAAGGAATATGTCCGCAATGCTCCGGCAAATGCGACGAAGCCTCTTCCCACGAATATTAGTACCCTATCTTACTATTTTATAAAATAATTTAAGAAGCTACATATGAACGACTTAGACATTAACCATACCACAGGCGATTATATTTTTCTCTCAAGCGTCTCATGGTTTTAGATGATTTTTTACTACCTTAGCGGATTGTAAAGTAAAAAACAATGGCTATTACAACCAAGGAAGTGATCAGCAGACAGGATCTGAGGCGTTTTGTCCAGTTCCCGAACGAATTGTATGCGGACAACGAATACTACGTTCCTCAGATCGAGTCGATGGAAATGGACACCCTCACTCCGGGCAAAAACCGGGCCTTTGAGGTTTGCGAAGGAAAATATTGGCTGGCTTACGATGAAGACGGAAAAATTGTCGGCAGGATCGCCGGAATCATAAATTACAAATACAACAAGAAGGTTGAAAAGAATATCTGCCGTTTCGGGTGGATAGATTTTGTCGAATCACAGGAAGTGGTTCACGCCCTGATGGAGAATGTAAAGGAATATGCAAAAGAAAAAGGGATGGAGATCATAGAAGGTCCTGTCGGTTTTCTGGAGTTTGACATTTCCGGAGTTCTTGTCGAGGGCTTTGACCAGCTTCCGACCGCATACGGGAAATACAACGCCCCGTACTACGAGCCGATGATCCTGAAAGAAGGTTTCACAAAAGAGACTGACTTCGTCGAATATAAGATCACGGTTCCGGACAATCTTGACAGATACTTCCACTTCGCCGAAATGATCGGGGAACGCTACAATCTCAAGGAAGGAGACTATAGGAACAAAAACGAGCTGCTCCATAAATATGCGGACGGGATATTCCGTGTCATGAACGAGTGCTACTCCGTCCTTCACGGGTTCTCGGAGCTCTCCCCCGCCCAGTGCGAGGATCTCAAGGACCAGTTCTTCCCGAATCTGAACCTGGACTATGTTTCAGTGATTGTTGACCAGAGCGACAAGGTGGTAGGGTTCGGCATCACGCTTCCTTCCCTGTCCAAGGCTCTGCAGAAAGCCAAAGGGCACATGTTTCCTTTCGGTTTCCTGCACATTCTCAAGGCGTTACATTACAACGACACGATCGATGCCTTGCTGATAGCCATCTCAAATGAGTACAAGGACAAGGGTGTCAACGCGATGATCATCTCCAAGATCGGCAAGGGAATGCACAAAAACGGCATCAAGTATGTTGAAAGCACCCGTGAGCTTGAGGAGAACCACAATGTGCAGAATCTTTGGGGCAAATTCGAGCATCATCTCCACAAGAGAGCCAGAATCTACGTCAAAAACATCTAACACATAATTGAATATGGCAGACAAGAAAGCGGAAAGAATACAGACTTCCATTCTGAACGGAGTCGAGAAGAAGGCCCTTGTCTGGCTGGCCGAGAGGCAGCCGAAATGGGTCGTATCGGACACACTCACAGCCATCGGCACACTCGGAGCTATCACGATCGGAGCCGGGTACATCCTCTGCGGCGTCAACGTCAACTTCCTATGGCTCAGTTGTCTGGGTTTCATCGTGAACTGGTATGGCGATTCCCTTGACGGAACCCTCGCCAGAGTCCGTAAAACACAAAGGCCTATCTACGGCTATTACCTTGACCACACGGTTGATTGCATCAACGAGGCGTTCATGTTCATCGGTCTAGGACTGTCATACCTTATGCGTCTGGATCTGGCGTTGATGATATTCGTTGTCTATCTTTGTCTCACGGTGAACGTCAGTGTGAACGCCCACCTAAAGAGCGAGTTCAGACTCACTTACGCCAAACTTGGTCCGACAGAGTTCAGAGTGATCGCCATCGTGCTCACCTCTCTTTTCATATTCATCAAACCTCTGAGGGAATTCCGCACCTCTGTCCATGTGTTTGGGAAAGAAATCGAACTTCACTCTCTGGACGTCGCCGGAATTGTCATCCTGGCCATACTTCTCGTTATATATTTCGTGACCATCATCAGCGACGCCAAAGGCTATGCGAAGATGGATCCTATGCCAAATAACGACGAGAAATAATGCCGCTTCTTCCTGTAGAACAAATAGAGCGGCTCGCGCCTGTTTTCAAAGGCAAGGTCGGCAACGCCGCCGCACGGATCCTGCGGAAAGTCCTTTCGATAAAGACGTTGTCTGACCTCTACGACAAGATTGATGAATATCAAGGGGCGGACTTCGCCGGTGTGCTTCTGGACAGGCTTGGCGTAAATTACAAGCTTGGAGGGGCGCAAAGGCTCCAAAATCTTCCCGACGGCCCGTTCATAACGGTCAGCAACCATCCCTACGGTGGAATGGACGGAATCATACTCATTGACCTAATGGGACATCTGCGGCCGGGGTTCAAGGTTATGGTGACCGAGTTTCTGGCATTGGTGGAAGCCCTCCGCCCGAGTCTCATTGTCGTCAACCCGAAAAACAATCTGAACAAGGGCATCACCGCCAAGAACATTCAAGGTGTCCGTGAGGTTCTGGAAAGGCTTCATGACGGTGAGCCAGTCGGATTCTTTCCTTCCGGAGCCGTTTCAGACCTAAGCCTTAAAGAGATGAAGATCAGAGACAGGGAATGGCAGGAGGCGGTTCTGCGGCTTATTCAAAAAGCCAAGGTTCCGATTGTGCCTGTCAGGTTTTTCGATCACAATTCAATGTGGTTTTACTATTTGGGGCTTATCGACTGGAGGGTCCGGCTGATGCAGCTTCCTCACGAGCTTGTCAACAAAAAGCACAGGAGGATAAGGGTAGGAATCGGTGAGGTACTGACAGTGGAAGATCAGTCCGAGCATTCCGACATCAAGGATTTCGGAGCGTTCCTCAGAAGCAAGGTCTATGACATGCCACTTCCTGATGATTTCGTCAGATATAAGGATTTCATCGCATCCACAAGATAATCA
>CAKULN010000084.1 GCA_934667175.1 uncultured Bacteroidales bacterium
GGCGCTTCGACCGGCTCAGCGACCGCTGTCTCTTTGACAGCACATCGCTTCGGTCGCTGAGCCTGCCGAAGCGCCGGTTCTCTTTCTGGCTGTGGGGCAGTCTCCTGCGCCGATGCGGACTGCACCGGTGCAAGCAGACTGGCCACTATCAATAAGCTTAAAATGGGTTTCATTATTTGAGTTTGAACACCACAGGGAATGTGTAGGTAACGGGCACGGCCTTGCCATGCATCATTCCAGGTGTCCATTCCGGAGAGGATTTGATAACACGTAACGCCTCATCGTCCATAGATTTGAACGTACCTTTTAACACTTTGGCATTAGTCATCTTGCCTTCGCTTGTTATGGTAAACATAACAATGACACGTCCTTCTTTTTTGGCTTTCAATGCGTCTTCCGGATAGACGATATTCTCGTTCACCCATTTGGCGAAATTGTTAGCATCTCCACCTTGAAACTTAGGCTTGACTTCAACCGACTGAAATGGAACGGACTTGTCGTCATCGGAGATAGTTTGAGCTGTGACTTCAATAGCACTCTCATTGACGGAAGATAAAGAGGTAGCTTCATTTTCTGCAACAATGCGGAATTCCGTAGAGTCCGGGCTTCTGAAACTGCTGAAGCACAGCATACAAGCAAGTAATGGAACACAGGCGACATACGCAAGCCTGAGCCATCCGTTAGTCTTTTCTGACATCATCATGGTTATTCGATTTGAAAGTTTTGTGTGGTTGAAACCGTTGGCAAGACGGAAACGATGCTCACCTACCGCTTTCCGGACCAGGAGCAACTGATAGTCTGCGGTATTGATCCCTTGATTGATCACCGAGTCATCAGCTTCATATTCATGAAGCATCTTGAGTTCCGCTCTGGCAAGCCAGACGAGAGGATTGTACCAATGCAGGACAGTGATGATGGAGAACAGCAACACGTCTAAAGAATGGTTCTTCCTCACGTGGGTCATCTCGTGTGTCAGGATCACCGGATTTGCGGTGAAATCCTCCCGACAGATCACTATGTGCCCAAGGAAACTGAAAGATGCGACCGGTGCGTCAACGATTGTCACCTTGAAGCCGTCCTTCCGAATATGCTCGCCCGACGCTATCACACGGTATGTCTGGATTATGGACAAGATATTCATAATCAAGACCGCGAGAGCTCCGAGAAGGTATATTCCCGAAACAGCTTCGAGCCAGGATATTCCTTTGTCCGCTGCACCCGGAGTTCCGCCTTCCGCACTGACCACAGCCTCCGGCAGGGTCAAGGTCGGCATGGCATCCGCGACAACGGTTCCACTGAAATCCCAATGGACGAGCGGCAGAGCAAGGCATAGCAGGCTGCCCGCCAGCAAGGCAAAACGGTTGAAAGTGAAGAAGGTAGTCTTCCGCATGAACAGCATGAAGAATGCGTGGAACACGGAAAGAAGCAGCCCGCTCGTTATCAGGTAAGCGATCATTTCCTTTTGCTTTCGATTTGCGAAATGAGTTTTTTAAGGTCTTCCACATCCATCTTGTCCTCCTCCACAAACTGGGAGACAAGGCTGATGTAGGAGTTGTTGTAGTAACGGGAGACAACGTCCCCGACGGTAGTCCCGTGATAGTCACGTTCTGTGAGCGCAGGGCTGTACTGGAAAGAGTTCGCCATCGGTCTGCGTTTGACAAATCCCTTTTCCTCAAGGAATTTCACCTGTGTCGCCACAGTGTTGTAGTTCGGTTTCGGATCGGGAAGAGCCGCGACAATCTCACGGATGAAAACTTCTCCTTTGGCCCAGATGATGTTCATCACCTCTTCCTCTTTTGCAGTAAGTCTCTGTTTCATTGCTCAGATTGTTTAAGATTATTATGCGCAAAATTATCTTACGGATGCAAAGTTACAAATAAAAATCATATCTCCTAATATTTTTAGGTGATTTAAGAATGTTTTTAGTTAGTAACGAAGTGTTGTACCCTAATTACAGAATATCTTACCTTAAATACCTTACATTGATACCATCTTGAATATATTCAAAAAAGATTGCTTTACTTTGCGTCATGAAATGATTGGTAGTCATAAAAGATTACCATAGAACTTTAATAAAGAATTTGATATGTATCTCGAAAAAATCAACGGCCCGGCCGACATCAAGAAGCTGAACATCGAGCAGCTCAATGTTCTTGCTGATGAGACAAGGCACTATCTGATCGAGAAGGTCAGCAATCACGGAGGCCACGTAGGCCCGAACCTCGGAATGGTGGAAGCCACCGTGGCTCTGCACTATGTGTTCAACTCACCTGTCGATAAGATTGTCTTCGATGTCTCACACCAGAGCTACCCACACAAGATCCTGACCGGGAGGAAAGAGGCATTTATGGATGGCCGGCACTACGATGATGTGTCCGGCTACAGCGAGCCGACTGAAAGTGAGCATGATCATTTCGTGATCGGTCACACTTCCACTTCAATCAGCCTCGCGTGCGGACTTGCCAAAGGACGTGACCTGACGGGAGGAAAGGAGAATGTCATCGCAGTGATTGGAGACGGGTCGCTCAGTGGCGGTGAAGCCCTTGAAGGACTCAACGTTGCAGGATCCGAACTGAACAGCAACTTCATCATCATTGTCAACGACAACCAGATGTCCATCGCGGAGAACCACGGAGGCCTCTACAAGAACCTCAAGTTACTTCGCGAGACCAATGGCAAGGCCGAGGTCAACCTGTTCAAAGCGATGGGTCTTGAATATCTCTACGTGGCGGACGGGAACGACATCGCCTCTCTCATCGATGCTTTCCAGAAGGTCAAGGACACTGACAAGCCTGTCGTTGTGCACATCAACACCCTCAAGGGCAAGGGTCTGAAATTCGCCGAGGAAAACAAGGAGAGGTGGCATTACTCCGCCCCGTTCAACGCCGTGACAGGTGAATGCACGTCCCATAGTGACACCGAGGACTACGGAGACCTCACAGCAAAATATCTCCTTGACAAGATGCCGTCCAACCCAGGACTTGTGGCCATCACATCCGGCACACCTACCGTGTTCGGCTTCACAAAGCCTCGCAGGGAACAGGCCGGCAAGCAGTTTGTTGACGTGGGAATCGCGGAAGAGACGGCTGTCGCGATGGCTTCCGGAATCGCCAAACGTGGCGGAAAACCGGTCTGGGGAGTTTACAGCACATTCATCCAGAGAACCTACGACCAGCTTTCACAGGACCTCTGCATCAATGACAACCCTGCTCTGATGCTTGTCTTCTGGGGAGGAATCGAGAGCATGAATGATGTGACTCACACTTGTCTCTACGACATCCCGCTGCTCTGCAATATTCCTAACCTCATCTACCTTGCTCCGACCTGTCGTGAGGAATATTTCTCGATGCTGGACTGGGCGGTAGCCTACAGGGAGCATCCGGTCGCGATCCGTGTGCCGGTGAACGGGGTCATTTCACGTCCGGAAGTCAAGACAGAAAACGTGGATTGGTCTGTTCCCGAGTACGAAATCACCAGTAGAGGAAGCCGCGTTGCAATTCTTGGCCTCGGAGCTTACTATCAGCTTGGCGAAAAAGTATGCGATGCATTAAAAGAAAAAGGCATCGATGCCACCCTGATCAATCCAAGAATCATCACTTCGCTTGACACAAAGGCGCTTGAGACCCTCAAGTCAGACCACGAGCTCGTCATCACCCTTGAGGACGGCCAGATCGACGGTGGTTGGGGCGAGAAGATCGCCAGATTCTATGGTGACAGCGGGATGAAAGTTCTCGTCCGTGGTGAGCGAAAGCATTTCGAAGACCGCTACAACGTGGCCGATCTGCTCAGAATCAACCGCCTCACCCCGGAGCAGATCACCGAGGATGTCCTCAAGACTTTAGGCAAATAACAGGAGAACATATTAAAAGACCAGACATGCAGAAGTGTCTGGTCTTTTTGTATCTCACACATATTCCACAAGCCAATCTTCCAGAGAGCGTGTTGAGGAGGAAATGTTCACACCGACCTTCACCAATTTCTTGCCGGCCTCATTCCTGAAGGGAATCATATACCCTCTGTCATCTATCTGTCGCAGAGCCGCTTCAGCGGAAGAATCCACCTTGAACTCAAACACATAGACCGCGCCATCCGTCACACAGACGGCATCAGCCCGCCCGATGTCGGATTTGACTTCCGTATGAATATAATAGCCCAAAAGTGAGAATATCAGATAGATTATTGTCTGGTAAAGCTTCTCGGTCTTGTTCTCAAGGTCATTCGGTATCGCCGACAAGTAAGTCTGCATTCGCGTCATAGCCGCGTTTATCTCCTTGTGCGCCATATCTTCTGTCATTAAATTTCCAAACCTTAGTTCCGCAGCATGGCTCATTCCTCCCCAAGGGAACAAATACAAAAATAGTAAAATTTACACCCAAAATGAATACTCATAAAGGTTTGGCTAAATCATAAAAAAAAACTAACTTGCACCGACTAAAAAGATAGCGACTATGTTGAGCCAATATGTAAAGGCACTGATTCCTACGATAAGGAATTACTTTGTCAGCCAGCCTATTGAAAAGGCATGGATATTTGGTTCGTGCTCAAGAGGAGAGGAAAGGCCGGACAGTGACATCGATATCATGGTCAGATATGTCGGCAAAGACAACATTTCGATTCTTACAATCACAAGAATATCCTCCCAATTAGGCCGGTTACTGAACCGCAAAGTCGATCTTGTTGAAGATGAGCGTATTCTTCCCTTTGCCAAAGACAGTGCTGACAAAGATAAAATATTAATCTATGAGAGAAAGAATTAACGACAAAAGCAGACTTCTGCACATACTCTCATCCATCAACATCATCCTTAAAAATAAAGACCGTTTCAAGTTGGCGGAAATCGAGAACGATCCCATAATATTCTTTGGATTCGTCAAACAGCTTGAGATCATCGGTGAAGCTGTCTATATGCTCAGCAAGGATTTCCGCAGCCAGCACAAAGAAGTAGAATGGGATGCAATAGAAGGGATGCGGCACGTTCTTGTGCACGGTTACTACCAAATCAGGCCATCGCAGCTTTGGAATACCATCCAACAAGACATTCCAACATTAAAGCCCCAAATCGAAAGCCTTCTAGCGTCCGAGGTTATGCTTGTAACTTGTAAGAAGTAATGGTTGTGACCTCGTGAGAGTGAGCGTACTTCGCAAATCAGAACATTGATGTTCATCTTGATTGTTGAGCATTTCTTCTACTTTACGGCAGAGCATCAAAACTTTCGCGAATGAAATCTGCTCCTGTTCTTTTCGTCTTACATGAGAATATAACCGTGATGTATCAGATCCTCCCGGCTTTTGATCGGGAAGGTGTAGCCGTCGCGCATTAGACAAAGGTCATCCGCTATCTCGATGATGGCTTCGTACATGTGGTCTGAAACGATGATTCCTTTGCTCTTTTTACGCTCACGGATAAGTTCCTGCATTCGTTCAACATAGGCCGGGGCGATGTTGGAGAACGGTTCGTCAAGAATGTAGAAATCAGCTTCGCTGTTCAGTACAAGGAACATCTCAGCGACCCTGGCCTCTCCTCCGGAGAGTTCCTTGAACATATTCCGCTGGAATGGGTGGAATTTCGGGTCAAACCTTACGAGCTCATCGTAATCCACACCATATAACCTGAAAGCCTCTCCCAATGTGTAGTTTCCGGGAACGAACAGATTCTGAGGCAGATATTTGACGCGATTTCCGATGTGTGCGTAATCAGTCTTGGGCTCATCGTCGAAGCGAACGAACATATTCTGTGGCCTGAGGCCTCCCATTATACATTTGAACAGGCATGACTTACCAGCTCCGTTGCGTCCGAGCACACCGGTCACCCGACCGCTTTCAGCGGTCAGGAACGCACTCTGGAGAACAGTGTGGGAGCCGAACTGCAAATGAACGCTGTCAACGAGCATTTTGTTTGTCTTATCTGATTGCATATCCAATATTTACAGAAATGATCGTCAATAGCGCAAATGCCACAAACTCAACGATGATCGGGATCAGGTAATACTCGCTGCGGCTTATTCCAAGGTTTATGTAGAAATAAATAGAAGTTTCCTTGCGGAAGGAATGGAACAGGTACAGAATCACAGGAACGCCCAGGCTCTTCAGGATAAGGCAGATCGACAGAGACGATGGGAAACAAATCACCAAAACGGTAGCCGCCAGCGTGACCGCGCCGGAAACCACATATAATGCAGCTCCATATCGTCCTGAAAGCCGAATTCTCCGCAAAATATTCATTATATGGCGTTTTTGTCTGGTTCCAAAGTTAGCGAACCATCGTCATAAAAGCAAATCGGAGGCAAGAATTTATGAATATGGCCGTATTGCCGGACAAAGTTTCTATTTTTGTGCTCTGAACGGGGATATTCATAAAATGGGAAAGGATTGGAACATCTATGTTGACTGGAATCCGTGGCACGGCTGCACCAAGATCAGTCCGGGCTGCAAGTTTTGCTATGTTTACAGGCAGGACGAGATGTACGGAAGCGAGATCGCAAGCAGCCTCGCACGCAAGACGCTGGCTTTCAATCTGCCGGTCAAGCGGGGACGGGACAGGAATTACAAGATTCCGTCCGGGAAGATAGTCTTCACGTGCTTCACTTCGGACTTCCTTCTAAAAGATGCTGACGCTTGGAGGCCGGAATGCTGGGAGATGATGAGACTTAGGAACGACTGCATGTTCTATTTCTTCACAAAGAGGATTGACCGGCTAGCGGGGTGTCTTCCTCCGGACTGGGGCGACGGGTACGACAACGTCATCATCGGCTGCACGGTTGAGAACCAAGCCATGGCCGACTACCGGCTGCCCATATTCAAGTCCCTGCCGATCAAGCACAAGTCCATCGTGGTGGCTCCTATGCTGGAGCGGATGGATGTCTCCCCGTGGCTTGACAGCGGCATCGAGGAAGTCTGCGTCAGCGGTGAGTCCGGTGTAGGGGCAAGACCCTGCGACTACGACTGGATCCTTGACCTGCGCTCGCAGTGCATCGCCAAAGGGGTCGCGTTCCGTTTCCACCAGACAGGCGCCTACTTCATCAAAGACGGCAGGATGTACCGCATCCCCCGCCGCTTCCAACTAAGCCAGGCCCACAAGGCAGGCATCGACTTCGGCATCAATGAATATTACGCCCCGGCAAAGCCCTGGAACCTCTGGGCAGAGTCGGATTAATAAATTCCTTTATCCGTGCGTGAAAACCCATGATTGACGCACAAGAGTACAAGAGACGATCGTTCGTGAGTAAATAGGCCTGTTCTACTCACGGAGGCCCCCGAAGCATCCGCTTCGTGAGCGGATGAACCTCCACCACGCACGAGATGTTGCCAGCAAGTTATGAGATCGGAAACATAGATCAGCAGATGGGGTTGTCCACAAGGACATTGAATATGCCAAAGCCCACCCGGAGTTCCATTTCGATCCTGCCGGGCATCCGAACTGGTTCGACGCCTC
>CAKULN010000085.1 GCA_934667175.1 uncultured Bacteroidales bacterium
GATTACACGGAGACTTTCCTGAAAGAGCGGAAGTATGAATATGAAGAAGTGCCTTTTGAGATGAGCAAGGCGATGCGCCATATTCCCCTCATCAATGGCCAGATAGACACGTCCAGCCTTACCTTCGGCATCGATTGCGGAGCCTCAAGCGACCTTCTTGACTCCGGACTATGGGATGAATTCAAGAACAATCTGAGAAGAGTGAAGACGACCACCTTGAAAGGTGTCAGCAATGAGGAGGGTATGAAAGTCCACGAGGGAAAATTGAAGAGTCTTAAAATAGGCGGGAAAACCTTCAGAAACACCAGGACCGTGTTCAATAGCATCAGCCACCTCAATATGAACAAGGACGAGAGAATCGACGGCCTCATCGGGTACCAGATCCTGTCAAGGCAAAAGACGATCCTGTCCTGCCGGAACAGAAAGTTGATTTTCATAGAGTGACCACACGGGAATATTATCTCCTAAACAGCCAGCGAAGGCGCTCGTCAGTGTAGGACTGCTCGCAGGTGGTCTGATGTGACCATTGCTCGGATGCCGGGACTATCGTGCAGTTTGTGCTGCCGGCGGCGGCATTGATGCTCTCGCAGAATGCCTTGACATCCTCGTATGCGGTCTTCATCACCTCGTCCGATTCGCTCATCACCGTGCAGACACGCATTGACCTGAAATTCGCCGCATCTGCGGTTCCCGGCTTCCCTGCGACGGGCATTATCCCGCTGAACTTCTCCGGATAGGCGTTGGCCAATGACCAGGTGCCGGTGCCTCCCATCGAGCCTCCGAGGACATATATCCCGCCACAGGACGCCTCATACTCACCTATAAGCATCGCGAGAGGCTCGTTCATCTTCGCGCCCCAGCTTCCGGAGGACGGACATTGAGGGACAATGAATATGCTCGGAATGGAATTGTCCGCCAGATACCCGGCGATAACGCTGACGGCGGCCTCCTTCATCTGCGTCTCGTTGTCGTTTCCCTTGGACGAACCGCCGTGCAGATACATCACCAGAATCGGCTTTACGGCATCAGCACTCGCTATGCTCTTCATCCTGTACGGCAATGTGCCGCTGACGTATTTTCCGAAGTCGTCAAGAGGGGAGATGGTTCCATCTCCTGGGGCATAGTTGTTCATTTCCGAATACGGCACACCTCGTGCGATGCGGAATCCGGCCTTTGGCTTGTAGTTCGATGTCGGAATCTTGGTCCTGAATGACACCCTCAGCCCGAATGAACTGCTCTGCCAATGCCCGCCACGTAGAACGTGCGTGGCGACATCCTTTCCTGCATATACATATTCTTTGTCGGAATCGGAAGGTCCTTTGGGATTGACTTGATCCTCATCGGAATATGCCCCGTACCAGTCATAACACCACTCGAACGCATTGCCCGACATATCGTATATGCCAAGTTCATTGGCGACTTTCAGGCCGACCTTGTTCACGTGCTCAAGACCGTCTTCCTTGAACCATCCGGCGGCATTGACATCATTGCTGCCGCTGTAGCGGTAGTCCTTGCTCTTGACTCCACCTCTTGCGGCGAACTCCCATTCTGCCTCGGTCGGAAGCCTCCAGCCTCCTCCTGTGAGCGCATTGAGTCTGTCAATGAACCGGTTGGCATCGTCCCAGTCCACGCCGTCCATTGCCCTGTTGCCATCCTCGCCATATTCCGAAGCCGACCAGCAAGGCTCCAATGTTCCCATCACTTCTTTCCAAAGTCCCTGGGTGACTTCATATTTCGATATCTCGAAATCGGACAGTGTCACCTTATGAAGCGGAAGTTCGTCCGGGCGCGGGTCATTGTTGTCCTGAGCATCGGACTCCGCTTTTGTCAATGCTCCGTTGTCCAGGCCGGAAGTCGTCTGTCCCATAATGAAAGTTCCTCCCTCGACTTTCACCATCATTGACTCGACCCTCTCTTTGAGGGACAGTGTCTCCGTATCTTTGCCGTCTTCGTCACCGCCGGCAGGCTGTCCCTCTTTTGAGGAACAACCTGCCAATGCTATCGAAATGGCGATGATGCCATAATACACTCTATCTCTGCGCATTGCTTCTTGTTCTTGATGGTTGCTGTCTCCTTGATCCCTGCGGCTTCGGCTGAGAGAGCCTACGCATCATATCGCGTTCGATTTCGTACACGCGGGATATCTGCTTCTGCGAGAGGAACGTGCTGTAGATATCGTAGTATTTTTTGCGGAGGTCAAGGATCTTCTGGCTGCGCTCGAAACGCTGCTTCATCTCCTCCTCGCCTGGATTATCCGACTGCTGCTTTCCGAGGCTCGGCCCCAATGCCCATAGCTCCCTCAGGAAGTTGCAGTAGGTCTCCTGGAATTTCCTGCTTGTCGCATCATCGAACGCAAGCTCCGTGGAGATGTGCTCGGCCTGCTTCACCGCAAGCTCCTCGCGGCTGATCTTCTTTCCGTTCGGCTGTGCGGACAATGTCATTGACATGAGGAGTGCGAATGACGCCGCGATTATTGTTCTGAATATTGTTTTCATCTGTCTTCTAATAATTTATGTTCATAAATGTGTCTTCATTGTAAATTTCGCTGAGGAACGCCTGGTCTGCATTGTCAAGGTTTGCGAACGCCTGCTGCACTTCCGCCAGAGAATCCGTAGGGGATGGCTGGCGGTGCCACGCGAATGTTGCTATCAAGGTCAACGATGCTGCCGCGGCAAGGGCAATGCTGACTGTACGGAGTCTGTGAGGCTGCTTCCTTTCGCATCCTGTTGCTTTCAGGACATTGCGCTCGATATCGTCAAGCGTTCCGTCCGGGACTTTGTACGGCATACGCTTGCCGACGCCCATCATATTCATTTCTTTATCCATAATATTCTTTCAGATAATTGTAAATTCTGACTTTTGCATTGTGCCAGTTGGCTTTCGCGCTGTCCGGAGTGGAATCCGTTATCTCGGCAATCTCATCGAAGCTCAGTTCGTCATAGTACCGGAGGTTGAATGTGAGCTGCTGCTTCCTCGGAAGCGAATGTATGGCTCTCTGGAGATTGACGGCCTCTATGTCGCTGAGGTCAATGTATTCGTCCGCAAGCATTGACATAGCCTCTGCATTGTCCTCGATATTGACCGCGGGGTGGCGCTTTTCGATGATTCTAAGAGCCTCGTTGGTCGCGATCCGGTAGAGCCAGGCGGTGAACGAGCGGGTGCGGTCGTATTGCCCGAACGAGCGGAACACCCTGATGAATGTTTCCTGCGTGGCGTCCTGCGCGTCCTCGCTGCTTATTGTGATTCGCCGGATGTGCCAGTAGATGGGTTCTTTGTACTCTTTCACGAGTGCCCGGAAACCAACTTGGAGATTCCACCCAAGCAGTCGCACTATGTTTTTCTCATTCATCAGCCAATGTGTAAACTATCTTCTTTCCCTGCATTGTCCTGACAAGCGGAGTCTTTCTGTCCAAGGTGAAGGAATCCAGCTCCGCCTCCGCGAACTTGCTGTCCAGTCCGGTGAAGCCGCAGTATTTGCTGACCGAAAGATAGCCATTCTTCTGAATATATGCCACAGCCATCAGCTTGCGCTCCGGACGAGAGGTCTTGTTCACCGTGGTCGTGCGTTCCACTTGCACTGTCCTGAAAGTTGGAACCACCGCCGTGGCGTAGCATCCGTGATGCCTTCCGTAACATCCGCCGTGACGATGTGGCCAACGAGCTTCCACAGATGCGGAGGCCGTGAGCATAAGCATTGCAGCCACCGCTGCCGTAAGTAATCCTGTTCTCATAATTTCAATGTCTTTAGATGTTGTTTTCTGAGACGTCTCACTACATATACCCGGCAGGATGGCGAAAGTAAAAAGGAAAATGATTTTTTTCGATTATTTCGTGGACTCAGTCCTGTAAAGATGACACCGCTATTCCATCATCAAAGTCATATCTCTAAGGTTGATGTTCACATTGCTGAACTTGCGGAGAAGTTCGAGGCCCACCGTACCTGAATGCTGGTTACCATCCGGCGAGGTGTGAATCATGACAGTATGTATCAGGGCTTTCTTTCCATTCACTTCAAAAGTGACTTCCGGCATTGACAGCAGTCCCTTTTACTCAGTGCTGCCGTAGGTGCCTAGAAGAACGTTGGACTCCTCAAGATCTGATGTGGAGTCCTTGTGGGCGCAATACCATGTATACGACAAGTCGGTCATGGTGCAGCCTGTGTCCAGTTTGAGGCTATGTGTCTCGCTGTTGATGTTCGCCAGTAGACAGAGGGTGTTGTTCGGCTCAATGTAGAGGATCGGGATGCCGCCGTTGTATTTGCGTTCAACAGGACCGAATGTGACAGAATTGCGTTTGAAGTCAATGCTGATATTCCTGGCAAGTTTCAGAAAATCCATACCGATGATTGCGTCAGTGCGTACGAGAGTGTCGAGCTGAGTGTCACTCAGAACGTATGCGAGGATATTGTTCACTTCCATTCCTCCGATGTTCATCTGCCTTATCAATTGTGTCCTAGTGCCGCCGGAATGATTCGCTCCGTGAAGGTCTATCGTGTCGCGGACGAACTCGGCACCGATTTCTTCGGAATGGTTGTCAATGAGCGTCTTTAGTTTGCCGCCAAGTTCTTCAGGACGGTTGAAATATGCCGCGAGCATTGTCTCGGTCATTGATTTCAGAACATCAGACTGGACGGAATCCTTGACTTCTGAATATTCCCGGTTAAGAGCGAACCAGTCACCGCTGCCGAGGAGTTCGTTGATTCTCTGATCCGCGTTCTGCGCGTAAAGTGCAAGAGGAATAAATGACAAGAGAAATGTCAATGCTTTGTATAATTTCATGTTCATCTGTTTTATTTCTGTGCCGACATTCTTTCCAACCGTGATGTGATGCCCTGCTTATACGCTTCCTTGCTCTCGTCATCCAGAAACGACATATAAATCATGTCGTAGAATTTCGGCAGGAGTTTTCTGTACTTTTCGAGCATATTGTCAAACACCTTAGGCGCAATGCCTGAAAGTGTCATGGCGTTGACGAAATCTCCTTTCGTTATGCGTTTCTTCCGCCCATTGAGTGTGAGCGCCAATTCTTCGGTGTCCTTCGGATTCACCATTGAGACATTCAGGAGGTCGTATGCCGGAGTCAGGAACCACTTGCCTTTAGGCGCATAGAACGAGAAGTTCTTCAGATGCATATCATTGTTTCCTACCAGCCAACTGAAGAATACTTGCTCATAGAAATCGGTCAGATCCAAAAGCGGCACATAAGAATATTTGGCGATTACCTTGGCAATCTGTTCATACGAACTCTTATACTTGTATTCCGTCTGCCTCTCTGTAAGCTGGCACATGTCCTCCATCGGAATCCTGCCTCCTTCTGATGTCCTGTCTATTCTTTTGGTAAGATAGCCCAATGTCCCATCCTGAAGCCGTATCAGAGTGTGAGGTACGACCTTTATCTTTGCGATTTCGGCCAGATGCATTGTCAAGTCTTCATTTTCCGGGAGAGCCTTGTATGTTTGGGTCTGCGGCTTGAAGATATAATCACCCCAAAGCCCCACTATGGTAAGCCTTCTTGACCCATCATGCCTGTCAAGATGGAGCGACAGCTTTGCCTGAACACCGGTCAATGTTGTCTGAGCCTTTATCACCTGAGCCGCAAGGGCATCCAAATCATTGAGTGAATATGGCAATTCCGGGGCATACGGCATTCCGAAGAATTTCCTGGCGCAGCCATTATGGAAATCCACTTCCCCGTCCGCAAGTTCCTTATAGCAATATAGGCATCTACTCATCGCGTTCATCGTTTACAGGTACGACACTTACCGCTCCGATGCAGTCTTTGCAACAGAGCAGGAGCAGGGACATACGGTCCAATGAACTGATGTCCGTGTTTCTTAAGGCCACATCAAGCAGCCATCCTTCCGGAATGAGACCATCGAAGAACGGGAACAGAATCTTGGACTGGTAAGGTTTTTCAGAAAGAGGAAGAGTGAGACTTATCGGCTCCGAATCCTTATTGTCCAAGTATTCCTTATTGTATTGGAATTCATAACCGGATTCTGTTTCTGTAAGAATGCCGGCAAGGTGATCCTTAAAGTAAATCTCAGCTTTTCTCATTCAGTTCATCTGTTCTTACCGGTGCAAGCTCATAACCGAACATTGCAAGCACCTGATTAACCTTATCCATCCTGAGCGTCGGCTTTCCCTGCTCAAGCTGACGCACGAAATTAAGACCCACGCCACATTTTAATGCGAGGTCTTCCTGTGTCAACCCATACTCCTTCCGGAGAGATTTGAGTTTTGCAGACAATAGTGTCTTCATAATATTTACATCCTATCTAATGCAAATATAGCAAACCTTATTAAATTATATTATATCGAATGTAAAATATGCCGACATTTGAAAATTGCATTGTTTCGGATATAAAAATTGCGCCAAATACTCTTTGGCAGTTCAACGTATAATATTGTGCCGACAGCTTGTGTTTTCCGTCAACTACTTCAGCGGCCTTATCCGCAAATCAAACTGGGATGTCATCGGTGCTGACTGTTTGCGGCACGGAGGTCGGCGAGGGAGACGTTCTCGTTGCGGTAGCGGGCATCGGGGTTCAGTTCTCCACGGGACAGCAGCGGGTCATCTTCCAACTTGGCGAATTGGATGGCTTTCTGCGGGCAGTTCTGGATGCAGGCGAAGCAGAACTCGCAGTCTCCAGATGTTTTGACTGAGTCATCGTCCAACGTATAGTTGCCACAAGGACACATATCCACGCAGACTCCGCACTGGACGCAGGCGTCCGTTATTACAAAGTACTTCTCGCTACGCTTGAGAAAACCGACCTCGGGGTCAATGCCGGTGTATGCGAGGAAGCCGTTGTGCTGCATTCGCTCCTCGTCCGTGGCAGGCTCTACCCACTGCTTCTTCTCGCCGATTTCGGCCTTGATCTTTGACAGATTCTCCGGAATATGCTTGTCGATCTTTCGCTGTTCG
>CAKULN010000086.1 GCA_934667175.1 uncultured Bacteroidales bacterium
TGTGGTCCCAGTAGGGCATGATCCTACGACCCCCTGATTATGAGTCAGATGCTCTAACCAACTGAGCTATGGGACCGGTTCCCGGCCTTGTTTGCCGGGTTGTATTACATGAACGGCTGCGGCCTCACTGACCGCACCGTTCTCAAACTGGCAGATCAGACTTTGATCTCAACCTCAACGCCTGAAGGAAGTTCAAGCTTCATGAGGGCGTCAACGGTCTTGGCATTGCTGTCGTCGATGTCCAGAAGCCTGCTGTAGGCGCTAAGCTCAAACTGCTCGCGGGACTTCTTGTTGACGAAAGTCGAGCGATTGACAGTGAAGATCTTCTTGTTGGTAGGAAGCGGAATAGGACCGTTCACCTTAGCACCAGTAGCCTTCACGGTGTCCACGATCTTAGCGGCTGACTTGTCAACCAGCATGTGATCGAATGATTTGAGTTTTATTCTGATTTTTTGACTCATATCAAAATACTTAATTACGATTTAAAACTTACTCGTCATCATCAGAGAGCTTGTAGCCGCTCTTCTCGATAACGTCCTTGGCCAGGTTGGCAGGAACCTCAGCATAGTGGTCGAAAGTCATCGTGCTAGTCGCACGTCCGGATGAAAGGGTTCTAAGAACCGTCACATAACCGAACTGCTCGGCGAGCGGAACGAAGGCTCTTACGATTCTCGCACCGTTGGCGGTGGAGTCCATGGCCTGGATCTGGCCGCGACGACGGTTGAGGTCTCCCACGATGTCACCCATGTAGTCCTCAGGGGTAACAACCTCAAGGGACATGATAGGCTCAAGGAGAACAGGCTTTGCCTTCGGGCAGGCGTGGCGGAATGCCAGACGACCGGCCATTTCGAATGAAAGCTGGTCTGAATCGACAGGGTGGAACGAACCGTCAAGTACTGTGACTTTCATTGACTGCACCTCGTAACCAGCGAGAACGCCGTTGGCCATGGCGGCCTTGAAGCCCTTCTCGATGCAAGGGATGAATTCCTTAGGAATATTACCACCCTTGACCTGATTATCGAACTGGAGTCCGGTAACGCCCTCGTCGGCAGGACCGATCTCAACAATGATGTCGGCGAACTTACCACGACCACCGGTCTGCTTCTTGAAGACCTCACGGTGCTGTACTGTAGCGGTGATGGCCTCTTTGTAGTTAACCTGCGGAGCGCCTTGGTTGATCTCGACGCCGAACTCACGACGGAGACGGTCGACGATGATGTCAAGGTGAAGCTCACCCATTCCGCTGATGACTGTCTGGCCGGTCTCGTGGTCAGACCTTACGGTGAACGTAGGGTCCTCCTCAGCGAGCTTGCCAAGGGCGATGCCAAGCTTGTCCAGGTCACCCTGGGTCTTAGGCTCGACAGCGATACCGATAACAGGATCAGGGAATTCCATTGACTCGAGCACAATCTGATGATCCTCGTTGCAGATGGTGTCTCCCGTACGGAGATCCTTGAATCCGACAGCGGCGCAGATGTCACCAGCCTCCACGAAATCGATAGGATTCTGATGGTTGGAGTGCATCTGGTACAGACGCGCGATTCTCTCTTTCTTTCCGGTACGGACGTTATAGACATAAGTACCTGCGTCAACGCGTCCTGAGTAAACCCTCATGAAAGCAAGACGGCCAACGAACGGATCCGTGGCGATCTTGAACACGAGAGCGCAGAACGGCTGGGAAGCATCCGGAAGAAGATCCTCTTCCTCACCGGTCTTAGGATCGGTTCCCTTTACAACGCCTTTGTCAAGCGGAGAAGGAAGGTAACGCATCACAGCGTCAAGGAGGAACTGAACGCCCTTGTTCTTGAATGAGGAACCGCAGCAGGCCGGAACGATCTGCATGGAGATCGTACCTTTGCGAAGAGCGGCGATTATCTCATCGTCGGTAAGGGAGTCCGGATTCTCGAAATACTTCTCCATGAGAGCCTCATCGCACTCGGCCGCGGCCTCGACGAGTTTGTCTCTCCATTTCTCGACCTCGCCGACCATGTCAGCCGGAACGTCCTTTATTTCATAGTTGACCAATTCCTCTCCTGAATCGTAATAGATCGCCTTTCTGGAGATAAGGTCGATGATGCCCTTGAACTTGTCCTCTGACCCGATAGGGAGACAGATCGGAACAGCCTTGGCACCGAGCTTAGTGTAGATTTCCTCAACGCATGCGAGGAAGTCAGCGCCGACACGGTCCATCTTGTTCACGTATGCGATCTTCGGGACGCCGTACTTGTCCGCCTGACGCCAGACAGTCTCAGACTGAGGCTGAACGCGTCCGACAGCGCAGAAAGTAGCGACAGTCCCGTCGAGCACACGGAGCGAACGCTCCACCTCAACGGTGAAGTCGACGTGACCCGGAGTGTCGATCAGGTTGATCTGATAAACGTGACCGTTGTAATGCCAGAACGCTGTGGTGGCGGCGGAGGTGATGGTGATACCTCTCTCCTGCTCCTGAACCATCCAGTCCATTGTGGCAGCCCCTTCGTGTACCTCACCGATCTTGTGAGTCTTTCCGGTGTAGTACAGAATACGCTCGGATGTAGTCGTCTTTCCGGCATCGATGTGGGCCATGATGCCGATGTTTCTTGTGTAAGTAAGATCTCTTTTAGCAGCCATCTGCGAATAAAATTAGAAACGGAAGTGGGCGAATGCCTTGTTGGCCTCAGCCATCTTGTGCATATCCTCTTTTCTCTTGAATGCACCACCTTCGTTATTGTAGGCGGCAACGATCTCTGCACAAAGTTTTTCTGCCATTGAGTGGCCGGAACGCTTGCGGGCGAAGTTGATCAGGTTCTTCATTGAGAGCGAGACTTTTCTTTCCGGACGCAACTCAGTAGGCACCTGGAAGTTTGCACCTCCTACACGACGTGACTTAACCTCAATCTGAGGGGTAACGTTTTCGAGTGCCTTCCTCCAGATATCTAGAGGAGCCTTGTCAGAATCCTTCATCTTCTCGCCTACCATGTCAATGGCATCGTAAAAAATAGAATACGCGATACTCTTCTTCCCCTGCAACATAAGATTGTTCACGAAACGGGTTACCTCGACATCGTGAAACTTAGGATCAGGAAGTAGAATCCTCTTTTTAGGCTTCGATTTTCTCATTGTGAGTAAAAATTAAAGGTGATAAAGATTAATGAAACGGACTACTTCTTAGATTTCTTTGGTCTCTTGGCTCCGTAGAGTGAACGGGACTGTGTCCTTCCTTCTACGCCAGCTGTGTCCAAAGCTCCTCTAAGGATGTGGTAACGCACACCAGGGAGGTCCTTCACACGACCACCACGAACCAGCACGATGCTGTGCTCCTGAAGGTTGTGGCCCTCGCCCGGGATGTAGGCATTGACCTCTTTGGAGTTGGTAAGGCGTACCCTGGCAACCTTTCTCATCGCTGAGTTAGGTTTCTTAGGGGTCGTCGTGTAAACACGAAGACATACGCCCCTCTTCTGAGGACAAGCGTCCAGCGCGCGTGACTTGCTCTGAGCGACAATGCTCACGCGTCCTTTGCGAACTAATTGTTGAATTGTAGGCATAAATGATTGTAAATCTAATATTTATGTTTCCCCAAACATTTTGGGGCTGCAAATTTACGGATAATTCTTCAATTAACAAAGCATCAAGCGGATAGATTCTCTCAGATTCTTCCGGCAAAACGTTGCAATTGTCAAAAAATCGCTATCTTTACCATAAAAATATTCAAGAATATATTCATGAAGAAGAAATTCGCACTTGCCTGCGCGGCAGTGCTTCTTTGCGCTTCTGGTTTCGCGCAGACGCAGAAGGCCAATTACGCTCTCGCAGAGAGATTCTCGGCCAAGAAGGTAAACCAGATGGTGTTCTCCACGCAGATCACTCCTAACTGGTTCAAGGACAGCGACAAGTTCTGGTACAGCTGGCGTACTCCACAGGGAACGCATTACTACATTGTCGATCCTGCCAAAGGGACGAAGACTGAAGTCTTCGACATGGACAGGCTTGCAATGCAGATCACAGAGATTGTCCGCTACCCTTTCGAGGCCAAGCATATTCCTATAAGAGATCTGGAGTTGAAGGACGATAAAGCGTTCACTTTCAACATCATCTCCGGGCTTCAGGACGACAGGGACACGACATATTTCCGCTATGAGATCGCGACGGCAAGACTTGACACCGTGGCTAAAGAGAAGGACAAGTACCCTCGCTGGGCATCCGTTGCACCTAACGGAGAGTTCGGAGTCTACGCCAAGGGTTCCAATCTTTGGGTGATGGATTCGACAAGCCTTCGCAAGGCTGCCAAGGACGAGAAGGACAGCACTATCGTCGAGCATTGCCTGACAACCGACGGCATCCGCCAATTCGGCTACGGGTACGGCAACTATGCCGGTGACACCGAGACAGACTCCACAAAACGGCACTACCCTGGCGAACTCGTCTGGTCTCCGGACTCGAAACGTTTCGCCACTATGAAGTGGGACATGAGGAAACTGGACGATCTTTGGGTCATCAATTCAGTTGGCGGCAAGCGTCCGAAACTGGAGACCTACAAGTACCAGATGCCGGGCGAGCCGGGGCCGAAAGGTTACCTCTACATGTTCACTATGAATGATTCGCGCACCGAAGCCTCATTCAAGCAGATCAAGAGCCAGGCGTTCAAGGATCAGGAAGTGTCGCTGCAAAGCGCCAGAAGGACAGCCAAGGACAACTATCTGGATTTCTGGAAGAACGAGTGGCTAGGCGATAACTCCGGATTCTATCTCGTGCGCCAGAGCCGTGACCTCAAAAGGCTGGACCTCTGTTGGGTAGGCGTTGATTCTGACTCTACCAAGACAGTCATCTCCGAAAGAGAAAGAACCTATGTGGAATATCGGACTCCGTTCCTGATCGGTGGCGGCAAGCAGATTCTCCACTGGTCTGAGCGCAACGGATGGGCTAACATCTACCTTTATAATAATGATGGAACATTGGTCAAGAACCTGACCGATGGGGCTTTCCATGTAGAGGACATCCTCGGTGTGAACGAGAAGGAGGGTTACATCCTGCTGAGTGCCTGTGGCATGAACAAGGATGAGAACCCTTACCAGATGCACACGTTCAGGGTTCCGCTCACCGGTGGCGCACTCCAGCAGCTGGACATGAACGACATGGATGTGCTCTCGACAGCCAGCGATGACGCCAAGTACTTCGTGGCCAACTATTCACGTGTTGACTGGACCCCGGCGGTGGCCCTGTTCTCGGCTGCCGGCAAGAGAATCTCCGACCTTGAGACCGCTGACTTGAGCCTGTTGTTTGAGGCCGGCTACAAGTTCCCTGAGAGGTTCAAGGTGAAGGCTGCCGATGGTGTCACAGACCTCTACGGAGCGATGTACAAGCCTTACGACTTCGACTCCACAAAGGTTTATCCGATCTGCGACTATGTCTATCCTGGTCCTCAGGTGGAAGCCAACAACATCTCTTGGAGCAAGGGCTTCACCCGCACGGACAGGCTCGCGCAGCTGGGCATGATCGTCATCACCGTCGGAAACCGTGGCGGGCATCCTAACCGTTCCAAGTGGTACCACAACTACGGCTACGGCAACCTTCGCGACTACGGCCTTGAGGATCAGAAATATGCCATACAACAACTCGGTGCAAGATATTCATTCATTGACCTTGACAGGGTGGGCATCCACGGGCATTCCGGCGGAGGATTCATGAGCACGGCGGCGATTCTTAAATATCCTGACTTCTTCAAGGTGGCGGTGTCATGCGCCGGCAACCACGACAACAGCATCTACAACCGTTGGTGGAGCGAGCAGCATCACGGAGTCTTGGAGAAGATCGACAAGGGTGACACCACGTTCGTCTACAGCATCAAGACCAATCCGGAGATCGCAGGAAACCTGAAAGGGCATCTGATGCTCGTGCACGGGGACATCGACAACAACGTCCACCCAGCCAACACCATCCGCGTGGTCAACGCCCTGATCAGGGCCAACAAGAGGTTCGACATGCTCATCCTACCCGGCCAGCGTCACGGCTTCGGTGACATGAACGAATATTTCTTCTGGCGCATGGCCGACTACTACGCCGAGTGGCTCATCGGTGACTCCGAGCGCTGGAAGCCGGACATCACGCAGATGAACAACGATTGATTTGATCCTGTCACTGAGTCTACTGAAAGTCACTTCGACAAGCTCAGTGACCGACAGGTTAGCTCTGTGACCGATAGGTAATCTACGGCAAATTATTAAAGACACTTTAAGGTGAACACTTTCGAGTCATTGTTCGTGAACTATCAGCCCAGGCTTGTGGCCTATGCCGACAGTATTGTCAAGGACCATTCCACGGCCTTGGACATGGTACAGGACACCTTTTTCACATTCTGGAAGAAGTATCCTGGACAGGATGAGAAATCCGCCGCACGTCTGTTGTTCGCGATGACAAGGAACCTCTGCATAAACTACCTCAAAAGAGAGCGTCTGCTGAATCTCGTGGACCTGTCCTTTCTGGATGACATCCAGAAAACAGAGAAACTCTTCGGGCTTGACTTCTATTATGACGCTCCTGATTCTCCTCTGATACGCAAAGAAGTTGAGAATCAAGTCGAAAAGGTTCTGTCCCTCTTGCCGGACAGGTGTCGTGAGGTGTTTATAATGAGCCGTTTCAAGGGAATGAAGAACAGAGAGATCGCCGAAAAGTTAGGAATCTCCCAGACCGCTGTCGAGAAACACATCAGAAGAGCCTTGGCCTCATTCACCGAAGAAGCGAAAGAACAACATTCGCCGGCTTTCAGCTGGTTTGTTCTTTCGCTCCTTATCGGATGCTCCTGACAG
>CAKULN010000087.1 GCA_934667175.1 uncultured Bacteroidales bacterium
AACATCAAGGATAGCCTTCACACGGAACATACACAATCCCTCAAGCTATCCTTGTCAAGGACAAGACACTCTTCGAATAATGTGCAATAAAGTCTATAATTATGCTGGATGACAGAATGTCATATCCGTTTGAGAACTTTCAACAGGACAGGTGACAACATCGTTGTCGCCAACACAAGCACCCACAGATTGCCCGTCAATGGATTGTAGGCGGCAAGAATTTCCGCGATTATACTACCTCCGGCAATTCCGGCGGCAGACTCGAAGGCTATGGTCAATAACGCCCAGCAAAAGCCTATTGCCAGACAGTCTTTCATGCCACAGCCTTTTGCCAGACGGGGAAGCACCAGCCATGTCACCAGAAAGATGAATATGCTCAGCAATATCCCGCTTACGGGCAATGCTGTCTCTTCTCCGACAAGCCTGACCAGTACATATTCACGTAATCCTCCGTTGAGTATTGCCACGGGGATGAAGCATATCCAAACGATAAATGATTTCAATAGCCGCATAATTTCCGGTATGATGATGAACTGCCACAAAGTTAGCATTTATTGCGCAACATCTCAACCCAGAGCGCGTCCATAATTAACCGTTTCCTCAGGATGCTGGAGGAAGGGACATACCGAGAGCGCCGGGAGGTGACATATTACGCCGACAAACTCTGTGTCACCCCGAAGTACCTTTCCGAAGTGTCCAAGAAGGCCAGCGGCTACGGGGCGAACTATTGGATAAACCGCTACACCATCCTCGACATCACCCGGCTGCTCCGCGACAAGTCATTGTCATTCGTGGATATATCCGACATCTTCGGATTCTCATCACCGGCCTATTTCAGCCGCTACGTGCAGCAGAATCTGGGGATGAAGCCGTCCGACTACAGGGATTAGGTGAAAGGTATATCGATACATTTATACTTTAGCACTTTCAAGCACTACCCAAATATCAGCATTTACTTTGCCTTCATGTCTTATTATTCCTGCTTTCTGCAATACAGCCAAATCACTCTCGACAGTGCGTTGTGTTACCGACAGAGTTTCCGACATAGCCTTGCTGGTAATGCTTGGATCAGCCTTAATTGCGGAAATGATAAAACGCTGTCTGTTAGAAAGTTCTATCGCTGAGGTGTTTCTGACATTTGTTTCCGACATTTACACTGGCAAACTCTCCGTCATTACCACTGCGTTCGGCAATGACTTCATCCATAGTCTTACACTGAATGGTAACCATCACGCCGCCACAATTTTCTTCGACTGTCGGCAATGGAAGATTTACACGCTCAAGCTCCTCCTTGATTTTCTTGAAACCGCGTCCCCCATGTCTCCACGAAGCCAGCCTTGTAGAACACATTGGCAATATTGTGGTTTCGAGGAAAAGAAGAGTGCTTCTTCATCAAGTCTGCAGGGGTCAATTCTTTAGGAAGCATACCATAGTTCCACAATTCTATGCTGTGATCATACACTCGCATCCTTCTATACACCGTAACATTTTATGATGATGCAAAGTTATGCAATAATGTTTGCAAACACTAATATTTGGCAAAATTTAGTGTCTGCAAACATTAAATAGAGTGTACCTTAATTTCGTTTAAGTTCTTAGACGTTATTTACATATCTCTCAAACAATCAATATTCCCGATTCTGAAATAATGGAAAGTTAATCCGCATTTTTGTCATATATGTCCAGATGAATCCAAATAACTTTGCAACTGAAAAAGGAAAAATGTAAAATAATTATTATCGCATATAATATTATGATCGGAGACAGAAAAATCACAAGACGCACAGCCTTGAAATCAATGTTCGGGACGGTCGCTATGGGACTGGCAGCCACGGTCGTGGGACTTCCAAGCCTTACATCCTGCGCCGGGAAGAAGACCAAGCGAGTGATCCTCTACTTTACAGGAACCGGCAGCAGCCTTTACATCGCCAGGCAGCTTGCGGACGAGAACACGGAACTTCTCAGCATCCCGCAGCTGATGAAGTCTGGAAAATTTGACATCGAGGCCGATGGGCAATTATGAACTTGACGGAGACAGTGTGAAAATTTCGGGAGACTGCGAGTTCTGCTTCGCCTGCATCCAGAACTGCCCGCAGAAAGCCATCCAATTCGCCAAGTTGGAAGATGACCCGCTGCTGTCCCGTGGAGAACTGAACCCGGACGCCCGCTACCGCAACGAGAACGTCTCCCTCACCGACCTACGTGCCGCAAACAGTCAACGCATGTAGGAAATATTCATGCATTACAAAAATAATACGCCTTGGCAGAAGCACCTGTCAGGGTGTATTATTTTGATGTTTATAGAGAAAACCGGTTGTCATAGACTGACAAATTATTTATATTTGCATTGCGTAAATATTCGCAATGCACTGCGTAAAATGTAAAATAATGTACGAAAGAGCAGAATATCAGACAATTAAGAGCCGTCTCGAAGAACCGCGAAAGTTCATTCAAGTCGTGATGGGTGCCCGCCAGATAGGAAAGTCAACCGTTGTGAAGCAGGTACTGAAAGACCTGGACCTTCCATATCAGTTTTACTCTGCCGACAATGTTCCGGCATCAAACAAGGCTTGGATTTCAGACTGTTGGGAAGCTGTCCGCAGCCTTAAAAGAAACAACAACTGGGGAAGTGCAATTCTTGTAATCGATGAGATACAGAAAATCTCGAACTGGAGTGAGGCTGTGAAAAAGGAATGGGACGATGACTCATTCAATGACAGGAACATAAAGGTATTGCTTCTTGGAAGCAGCCGTGTCATGCTCGAAAAAGGTCTTTCCGAGTCATTGACCGGACGCTTTGAGGAAATAAGAATGAGCCATTGGAGTTATGCTGAAATGCGAGACTGCTTCGGCTGGTCTCTTGACCAGTACATGTTTTATGGAGGTTACCCGGGTGCTGCGTCTCTGATAGATGACGAAGAACGCTTCCAGTGGTATATTCAATCGGCCATCATAGATGCAACGATAAACAAGGACATCCTGATGGACACGCCTATCGGAAAACCGGCTCTTCTTCGTCAGACATTTGAACTTGGTGCGGCCTACTCCGGAGAAATTCTGTCTTTGAACAAGATGCTCGGATCATTGCAGGATGCGGGAAACACATCGACGCTTTCAGGCTATCTGAATCTTCTTGCTGAAAGCGGTCTCCTGTGCGGTCTTCAGAAATACAGCATTGACATGGCTAGACGAAGGGCTAGCATTCCGAAATTTCAGGTCTATAACAATGCATTGAAGATGGTTTACAGTCCAATGGTATTTAATCAGGCCATAATTGACCGCAGGTCGTGGGGACGCACATTCGAGTCTGGAATCGGCGCATATCTAATCAGCCAGGCATTTGTCCATCGCTTCGATGTGTTCTATTGGCGTGAACGGAATGACGAGGTGGATTTCATACTTCGAAAGAAGAATTCATTAGTTGCGATAGAGGTCAAGAGCAATGCGGAAAAACGTACAGAAGGCTTGGATAAGTTCCGGGAGCTTTTCAAGCCAACATCATCATTCATTGTCGGTGACGGTGGCATCAAGGCTGAGGAATTCATGACTATAGACTTGATGAAGTTATTTTGAGCCGATTGGGTTTGAGATTATGCTCGAAAACACAGAAATAAAACAGATGAACAAGAAATTAAACAAAGCATTGACATTTCTCTTGTCATTTATTCCTCTTGCACTTTACGCGCAGAACGCGGATCAGAGAATCAACGAGCTCCTCGGCAGCGAAGACTGGTTCGCTCTTAACCGGGAATATTCAGAAGTGACATTGAGCCGAACAACACCCTCTGTCAGCGAACATCAACAGCGAACCGCAGAGCATCAAACTGGACACAGGCTGCACCATGGCCGACTTGTCGTATATATGGTATTGCGCCCACAAGGATTCCACATCAAATCTTGAAGAGTCCAATTTTCTTCTCGGCACCTACGGAAAAACAGAGAAAAAGGGGCTTTTGTCAATGCCGGAAGTTTCCTTTGAAGTGGACGGAAAGGAGGCCATAGTACATAATGTTCTGATTCACACCACTCCTGACGGCAACCAACATTATTCAGGCACAGTCGGCCTAGAATTGCTTCGAAAGTTCAACAAGGTGAATATCAACCTTCAAAATATGGTATTGGCCGTAAAATAATTAGGAACACTTTTTTACACATATTCAACATCACAGGAAAGATGTTGATGGAAATTAGATAATCGAAAAAAACGTCATTGAATGACACTGCTTTCGATTATTTTTTTTGACACCTAAAGAAAATGGACTACCTTTGTAATCGAAAAACATGTCACATGGTGACATAAAATTCGATTAGTGATGAAAACTATTTTACAGAAGGTGCTCTGACAACATTGTCTTTTCCCGTCCAAGAGCATAATCCTCGAAGAAGGAAAGATCGCAGACAAACTCTATTACGTCCGCAGCGGATGCCTGCGCCTTGCATTCAACAATGACGGCAAGGACATCACATTCCAGTTCTTCTTTCCTGGAGATATAGTCGCATCGTTCGACAGTCTGCATAACGGCACGCCAAGCCTATTCTCGCTTGAATGCATTAAGCCGAGCGAACTCCTCGCAATAGACGGCAAAGAGCTGAAAAACATCATCCGAACCAATGACATCCTCCGCGATGAATATGAAAATCTGCTTGTAGACCACTTTCACGCCTACCAGCAGCTGTTTCTCTCACGCATCCGCAACACTCCGCAGCTGCGCTACGAGGAACTCCTCCGGCAGAATCAGAATCGCGGCGAACCCGATCAACTGAACAATCCCGGCAATGGCCACGTTACGAACATTCGCAGGAAACGTCTCTACCGGAAGCGGCTCGGTCAGCACCCACTTCACACCGACCCATTTGACCTTGAAGAATCCCCATTTCGTGAAAATTGAATATATCAGAGCCGTAAGGACGATGCCTATGCCGCCGTGAATAAGAAAGAACTTGTCTATCACCAGGTGATCCCGTTTATGTCCTGGACGTTATTTACAGGCTTCGGTCAATACTTGATTCTGAAATAGTCAAGGAGTTTCTTGTAATAGTCCTGTGCCGTCAGGCAGGTGTCGGTCAGATAACCGGGGATCCTTTTCCATTCGTGCAGACCACGATAGTAGAACATCTTCAGTTCATCCGTGATGATGAAAGGAACAATGCCGTGATTCAGACATTCCTTGAACATTATCAGACGTGCAACTCTTCCGTTGCCGTCCTGAAAGGGGTGTATTGATTCGAAACGCTGATGGAAATCAAGTATATCCTCAAAACGCATAGGCTTTTTGTCTCTATACTCTTTCAGTAATGCACGCAGTTCATACCCCACATTCTTCGGTGAGGCCGTTTCCATCCCACCGACCTCGTTCGGTATCCGTTTGTACTCACCGACCGCAAACCATGATTTGGAAGCATCTGAAGTTCCGCTTTTCAGCAACATGTGAAGTTGTTTTATCATGCTTTCAGTCAGCGGTTCTTTCGCATGGTCAATTATAAAGTCAATGCAGCGGAAATGATTGGTGGTTTCGATGATGTCATCAACCTTCACCGCATTATCCGTGATTCCTATTGTATTGGTCTCGAATATATAGCGCGTCTGCTCTTCTGTCAACCGGCTGCCTTCAATATGGTTTGAATTGTATGTCAAATCAATCTGGGTACGGTGATATATTCCGCCTTTGATCCCGGCCTCTTTTTGCTCGCGTAATGTCTTCAAAAAAGGTGAAATTCTGATCTTAGCATTCTTGCGCTGTGGGAGCGGGGCCTCGGCCGGTACGTTCCATGTTTTGCCGACAAGTTGCGCTCCGGCAATTTTCCCTTGAATACAATAGTTTCTTACCGTTCGCTCAGCGATGCCGTGTGTGGCCGCATATTCTTTAGTAGAGACGTAATTCATATCTATCGGCATAAAATATGGCGAAAGCATGCACAAAGATAAGATTTCTTGCCGTTATCGGCAAGAAATAGGCGCTGTTTTGGGCTAGTCGATTATAATTTATTCCGATAGTAATTATGTGTCTTGAGCAACATCTTGACAATCAGCGGTACTTACCTTCGGGTGCGTGACTTTCGTTTTGGTGCCTTCTTGTGCGTTTCATAATGTTTTATGACCTTTGCAGTGCAATAAAGTTAGCACGTATACAAAAGAGAGTATATTATAAATCAAAACATTATGAAAAAGTTTTTATTGGCAGCTGCCGCCATAATTGCAGCGAATGTTATGGTAAACGCACAAGGTAAATTTGAAACCGTTGAGCTTAAGAGCTCGACACTGCACGTCTATTACTCGAATGACGTGATGGCTGACGCCAGCTACATCGTAGAGGGGAAAGATGCCCTCGTTGTCCTTGAGGCTCCGCTATTCAAGAGCGCTCTCGCTGAGTTTGACTCCTACATCAAGAAGTTGGGAAAACCGGTCGCCTCAGCGATTGTGGATTACCACCTCGGTGGTCAGGAAAGCCAGGCTATCGTGATGCCGCAGGGGATGCACAAGTTCACGAACGAAGGTGTCTATGCAGCGATGATGTCAGGATTCAAGCAGTCCTTCGGAGATTCGATGGTGGATCTTGCCGAAGGGGAAGTCAGAGAGGTTCCGTTCGGACAGACAGTGAAACTTGCCGGAGTGGATTTCCGTTTCGACAGAGGCCCGGCCAATGACTTCCCCGGCTCAATGATCCTCATTGACGGGACGGCCTGCCTCATGCATTGGGCACCGGCAAAGGCCCACATGAACACGCTCCAGATCTCTTCGCCTGAGGCTGTCGGCCAGGCCCTCGAAGGTCT
>CAKULN010000088.1 GCA_934667175.1 uncultured Bacteroidales bacterium
TAGCTCAGATTCGCGTAATAGTAATAATACGGTTTCAAACCCGTGTTACCTTGTGCGTAGAAACGCTCGTCAATGGTCACGACACTGTTTGTCAAATCACCGATGTTCGGCACGGACGAGTTGACCGAAGCTGTCAGTCTCATCGCGGAATGCTTGCTGTATTGCAGGTTCAACGCAAGCGACGGGCGGAACACAAGATAGTTGTAAGTCCCATCCGTTGCTGTCTGATAATTATTGTTTTCCAGCCCCAGACCGACATTGTATGAGAATATTCCGACAGAATTACTGTAATCAGCGTAAACATATTCCTTGTGAGTCCCGACAGTGGATTTTTCAATGAAATTATATGTCTGTCCGAGTTTTTTATACTGGTAATATGCTCCAAGGTTGAAATCCCCGTTCCAAACCTTGTCGCTGAACAATGCCTCCGCGATCAATGAATATGATTCATTATCAATATGGTTGTTGAACGAGTAACCTCCGACATCGCTTGACAGCATATTGTCAGAATCAGATTTATAATATGTGTTCAGCACATTGAATGAGACGCTCCTGCTTTGATTGAACTGATGCATGTAATACAGATCAGCGGAAACAGATGAATATTCACTCTCAAGCCTACGCGCATTGGCCAAAGAGGACCCGCCCGAGCCGATCAGTTTCTGTGAATATTCCTGCCTGCCGGGAGAATTGCGGTATTCCACCTTGGCATTGAAAAGATTCCTGCCCTGATAGCGTTGATACGCCATCTGGCCGATATGATACCGACCTTTGTAATCACCGGAAACGCCTCTATATTCATTCGCCCTGTCGGAATAGGAATAAGTGTTGTTCATCCGGTTCTTATCCAAAGCGCGGTAGTCGATGAAGTATGCCGCTGTGAACATATTCAAGGAATCCATGTAGGCCATTGACAGCATATCTGTGCCATAACCGGTTGTGACGCTGTTTTTAGTGTCAAGGTACAGGCTGTAGAGCCGGTCGGTCCTTTTCTTGGTCGTCACGTCTATGACGGCTCCGATGTTCTCGTGCGCGTATCTCGCGGGAGGGTCACTGTAGAAGAGAACGCTCTTGATGTCCTCGGCCTTCAACAGCATCAGGTCACGTGCAGACCTTCGCATCCCATCGATCAACACAAGTATGCTCTTGTTGTCCACCGTGACAAGGTCACCGCTTGAGGCATTTGTTTTGAACTGAGGCAGGCTTCCGATGGCATCCAACGCATTATTCCCCACCCTCCTTGCACTTCCGCTCAACATCAACTGGTCCTTGTTTCCGAAAGTGTTCAGAATCTGAGGAGTGACAACCACCTCATCCAGCAGCAAGGCATCTTCATTCAGCACTATGTCGCCAAGGTTTCCAGGAAGACAAACACGGTTTAACGTCTCATAACCGACAAATGAGATTTGAAGCAGGTACTCTTTGTTTTCCTTGACGTTCAGTTCAAAAGAGCCATCAAGGTCTGTTGCCGCTCCTGTAATCAAGGTTGAATCCGGCAGATTATAAAGAACGCAGTTCACACCGATGATCGGATTTGCCTCCGCGTCCATGACCTTACCCCTTATGCTTTGCTGCGAATATGCGTTTTGGTTAAAGCTAAACAGCGCACCTAAAAGGATGAGGATGTACTGTGCTTCTCTTCTCATTTATTGATTCTTTTTAATGCGTGTTTGGCTTTCTCCTCTTTGCCGGACAACCCGGATGTATTCATTTGTTCCAGAACAGCCAGAGCGCTGTCCGGCCTTTCCTCGATGTATGATTCCACCTGGGAAAGGGCATCTCGGTATTGCTGATGGCTATCGCAAGAAAGCAAACAAATCGCCAGAATGATGACTGATAGATAAGGTTTCATATTTCGTCCGTTCCTTAAGATAGATGTAAATTTACTCGTATCCTTTCGTTTTTCAAAATCATATTTCCCATTTCATCACTCAAATTATGGATACGACCTCAACTCGTACGACCTCAACTCTTCCAAGGATCATCCACGATCATACTAAGCGGCATTATATGGCAAATATGCTTCCGCTGTGTGAGCATTTGTCATAGACAGAAGTAATGTCGCAAGTTTTCGATCTACTCGTTATCCGATACTTTCCGTGTGCGCACATTTTTTGAAGCGGAGAGGCCTCTGAAAAACGCGAAGTTAATGAACAGGATCAGAGCAATCGTTGCGCTGCTTGTCTTGGCGACGGTGGCGACGGCAATATATTCATGCAACAAGAAGGCTTTCGAGCCTGTTGAAGAGGTTGTTTTCATTCAGGACGCGAGGCTTGAGGAAGAAGGACTGACTCGTGCTCCAGGTGATGTCATACATTTGAAAGGCACTGGCTATCAACAGACTGACAATGTTATGTTCACCTTTACTTGGGAGACTGGAGACAATCTGATCCCTGTCGGCAAGGCGTCCGACATCTATGCGAAAAAGCTGGAGGCGACAACCGATGGTATAACCGCCGTGCTGCCTTACCGGTATCCGGCTGCTGATGTGGAAGTCAATTTAATGCGCGAAGGCAAACTCCAGAAAATAGGTTCTTTGAATATCACCGACGGGCAGTCGCCGAAAGAACTTAGGCTTTACGGTATAGACAACGCAAGAAAGAGTATCAATGGTTTCATCCTTGACGTGAACAATGTAGGCCGGAAATCTCTTGACGTCACGCTGCCTGAGGATTTCCATTCCGTCATCAATGTTCCGAGGTCGTTCGGTCTTTGCGGGATCTCATGGAAAGGAGGACACAGGACTGCCGAATATGTTGACCTCTTCACGGGCAAGGCCGAAACGCTGGCTACAGATGTCATCGCACTGGTCATGACTCCTGCCAATGCAGCGGTGGCCGTCGCATGCAAGGATGGTGTCTGCACTTTGCAGACGTTACCGGTTGAAATCAGCGCCGATTATATGACAAAGTCCGATGCTCAGCCTCCGACGCAGCCGACATTCACACTTCCCGAAGGACTGGAACCGGAATATTTCGGTGATTATCCTGGAGTATTCATAGAAGCCGCCGAATCATGCTCATACCTGCTGTCCGCGAACAGAGGTGATGGGAATTGGACCACGGTCATGCTGGACAAGGACGGATTCCGCAAAGTGGAGGACATCGAAGCCGCGGCCGTGATTCCGTTCAGAGCCGGCGAAGACGCCGGTTACATCGTCACTTACGAGGACGGACCGAGCCTGTTCCGCCCTGTCAACGCCAAGACCGGAGAAATGGAGCAAGCCAACTACACGTGCAAGATGGGCAGGATCTTATCAGCCACATCGAATCCCCAAAAGCCGGATCATCTTCTCCTCAACTTTTCGGAGGCCTTCAACGGAACGCACATCTACGACCTTGATTGTAACGATCCTAAAACACTGTCCCCTATAACATTGCCGAGCCCTGCGAGCGACTATGCGGAAGTGCTGATGGCCAACTGATTCCAAAGACAGTGTGCCTTAATCAGTCCGATTTTCTTCAATAATTTAGGACAATATTCTCCGAGCGCATAGGCGGCATTTTATGGTGAATATGCTCCCGTCGCATGCTCTTTTACCATCGACAAGAGCGATATTGCCAACTTTTGCGCTACTCGTCCGCAAGCGGAAATGGAGAATCCTGCCTTGACAAGCCTGATTCCAATTCCAGCAGCATTTTCTTGGCCGCAAGTCCGCCACCATACCCCGTAAGCGACCCGTCGCGGCCTATCACCCTATGGCAAGGTGCGAAAATCGAAATGGCGTTGGCACCGTTGGCGTTTGCCACTGCGCGGACGGATTTCGGCATACCTATACGCCGCGCCATCTCTCCGTATGAAATCGTCTGACCATAAGGAATATTCAGCAGTTCGTTCCATACCTTTTTCTGAAAATCCGTTCCCACGAACAGCAACGGGACATCAAACTCCTTGCGCTTCCCGGTAAAGTACTCGTCAAGCTGCCGCACCGTCTCTTCGATCACTACCGAAGTTCCTTCTTCAAATTCCGCCCGCAACACTCGTTTCAGCCTCCTGTCCACATGATCCCGATGCTTCTCCACCTGCCAGTCGCACAGGCAAAGCTTGCCATCAAATGAGCCCAACAGCAACGTGCCGCATGGAGACTCATACCGTCTTGTCTTGATTATATTCTTGTTGTGCATTTCGATTGTTGTCGTTATCGTTTAGACCGATATTTCTGTTTTGGATGATTGGGGGTATCTGGGTATAACCGTTCAAGGATGCCATTTCGTGACATCGGAGATAGTATTTTCTCCTTAATATAACGCAAATTCTTGCCCGTGTAAACGGAAATATCGTCTGGAGAACGCCATTCTGTACAGAAATTAGAAATCTGGTTAATTAAATCTTCGCGGGATATTCTTTTCGATGATCCATAAATATTTACCGGGTGCTTGACAGAACTACCCACCTTACTACCCACCTTACTACCCACCTTACTACCCACCTTAACTACCCCTATTTCCTCTTTAGAGGGGTAGTTCACATTCTTGAAGGTAGTATAGAAGACATTAGCCTCTGACATAAATTCCGGATGCAATTCTGCCTTATAGCCATCAAGTTGAGCGGAAAGGTCGCAAATCTTCCGTAGGCCGGAGCCTCTTTTTTCCATATACCCCAAATGAGTGAATACATCCGCCAGTATAGGATTCCTACGCACAGAAGGCACCTTTGATATATCTCTGTTCTGGATCAGCGTACCATCAAACATCCCACCAGGGCTATTGAACTCAATGCGGTCATCGAATATGTCAATATGGACTTCACCTCCAATAATGGTGTAGTCACGGTGAATCAGATGATTGACAATCGCTTCCAACACAGCTCTTTCGGCATAGTCCGGGAGATTCTTACGTCCGTCCGGGAGTTTCACCCATCCACTGTTCGTGTTTGAGTTCACGAAATCCACGCCAGCACGGAGCAGGAGGAGCAGGTTACCTTGATACTCGTGATCGTTAATCGCATCCGTCTTTGTCAGCCCGGCCCAGCGTGTTCCGACAAGTTTCGAGTTATATGCATTGCAATTGTCAGAGAATAGCACTCCTGCCTGAGTCAATAATCCATCCGCTGTAACAAGCCCCATAGACTCAAGCATTTTCTCATCAAAGGGCTGTCCGACTCTACTCACAAATGTATTTGCCAAAATCGTAAAAGAGTTCTCAGTTCGTCTTGCAGGGGTCTTCTGTGCGTCAAACGTGGAGTTCGTTCCTTTCAGCACTAAAGAGAGTAACTGATGTTGGGCTGCTTGCACGCTTTCATTTCCAATACGCATGAAAGCGGAACGGGTTTCATCCAGATAGTAGTAATACGGTGTTTGCCGGCCTTCTGAAACTTTAAGCTCAAGGACTACCTTGTCTTCCGATTTGTGAGGTATCAGTTCAAACTCCGGTATTGGGTCAAGATGAGCTTTGATTTCTTGGCTTATGAACTCAGCATCCGCCTGAGCGTGTTCCAAGCCTATGACATTTCCCGAATCATCTATACCGAAAAACAGACTGCCGCCCTTAGTGTTCGCAAAGGCGGAGATGCTTTTCAGCCAACTCTTTGTTTTCTTCTTCTCTACAGATGCCTTGAAATCGTAGGTCGAGCATTCTACGTTCAGTATTTTGCCAAGTATCATACTTCGTAAGTATCATTGTCTCGCGCAAAGATACGTTTTTATTCCATCACTTTAGTTCTTTCCGTGTGAGACATTTATTCCGAAGGAAGTGATCACCGTGCACTGCTTTTCCGATCCGCCAGAATGGCGTCAAAATTCTCAATCGCCCAGCTGATTAGCGAGTCAAGGTGCGGAAGGAGACTCTTTCCGCGCTCGGTGAGGGAATATTCCACCTTGGGCGGGACTCCTGGATAGAGTGTTCTGAATATCAGGCCGTCTTCCGCCAATGTCCTCAGGGTGGCGGTAAGCATCTTCTGGGATATGTCCGGGATGCCTCGGTAAAGGTCATTGAAGCGCATCGTGCCGTTCCGCTCCAGAGTGTAGAGCACGAGCATGGTCCATTTGTCCCCCACGCGGGAGAGTATGTTGCGGATAGGGCATTTCGGGAATGTCGCGTCCTGTATCATTCTTCTGTCCATAGTATATTCCTTCATTCTCGCTTTCGTGCCGCCTTCCTCGCCTCGGAGGGCAGACTCTTGTCGAGAAGATTTTCATCAAAGCTATGCAAAATTAATGAATATGCACGAATATCAAGCCATTCCCTTCCAAAATGACCTCCGTCTACCTTGGAAGAGAATGACCCGGAACCGAATATGCAAGTCCTCTATTTGCAGAGTGCCTCCGCCAGAGCATCAACTCCTTCCTCGCCTGCGAGTCCCGGATAGGCGGCCTTGAGCTGTGCCGAGAATGTCTTCGCATCCGGTTTGCCCGCAAGGAGTTCCAGAATCTTGCGGAGATAGTTGATTCTGAACTCCAGAGCGGCCCTGTCAGCCACACCGCCATGGGAACCGAGCCAAACGGTCGCCTCAGATTTTGATGCCGCAACGAGACCTTCGAGGGCCTGGCCGACAGCCTCAGGCGAAGAGATCTGGAGCGTGTTCATGTGGGCCTTTGCCGGTGCCCA
>CAKULN010000089.1 GCA_934667175.1 uncultured Bacteroidales bacterium
GAGAAGTTCCTCTACAGCAAGGACTATCTTCTGAACCGTCTCGCCACTCTGACAGGCGGACGAGTGGCCGAGGAAGTCATCTGCCACACCTGCACGACAGGAGCGTCGAATGACATCGAGAAAGCCACCCAGATGGCCAGATCGATGATAACAACCTACGGAATGAGTGACAAGTACGGAATGATGGCCCTTGAGACCAGAGGCAATTCCTATCTTGGAGGAGGCTCGCGGTTGGCCTGCTCAGACGAGACTGCGGCCGACATCGATTCCGAGGTCCGAGAGATGATCGCCGCAGCCAAGAAGAAGGCCACCGAGATCATCACCGCCAACATCGACAAGATGCACAAATGCGCACAGTATCTCCTTGAGAAAGAGACCATCACCGGCGAGGAGTTCATGAAGATCTTCAACGGTGCGTTGACACGCTAATCAAGAAGCATGAATCCTGCCCAGTAATATGGATCAGGGTAGCGTTTGCGGACAGCCGAGCGGGCTTTACGGAAGGCATCGTGCATGTCATTACCTCCACGGACTAACGCACGGTAGAACTCGGTCATGAAGAGCGAGGAAGCCACATCACTGGCCTCACCGACATTGACAAGAATATGGCAGACACCAGCTTTCTTGAATGCCCGCTGCAAACCATAGATTCCCTCTGGGGTAACGTGCCCGAGACCTGTCTCGCAGGCGGACAGGCAGACAAGGGATGTTCCGCTCAGATCCATAGCGGCGATCTCGGCGGCGGTAAGTCTTTGACCACCGGACATCACCAGACCGGACATATTCATGGTTTTTCGGTAGACGCTGGATTTGTTTTCCCCGTCTTCTGGCTCATAGTAGAAACCATGAGTCGCCAAGTGGATCACGTCGGTGGATTTCCCGTCAAGGGCGAGGAATGCGTCACGTGTCCCTTGTGAGCCGGAATATTCAGTGACAGAGTGTTTCTTGAGAGTTCTTGCTATGTCCTTCAGTTCTGATTCCGTGGCTGGCAAGGACGAATGGGCATCACCATAGTCCAGATTCCCGAACAGGCTTGCCGTGAGGTGTTTTCCAGCACTTTTGACATTTTGCTTGATGGCCACCAAATCTCTGGCGGAAGACAATCTTACCACATTGTAGACATCACCGAAGCACCTTCCGTCAGGCATCGGGAATGATTCGATCGGAATCAGATGGAAATGGCCTGAAGGGACAAAGTAGAGGTCGTCACCTGGATTGAGGTAAGATGAAAGCCTGTCTATCATGGTCTTGACCTCTGGGGATGAAAGCGTTTCGGAGAAATCAGAGCCTATCTCTACATTCTCGCAGAGACGGACAAGCTCCGCATGGCCGTATCCTTTCCGGATGATGTACGCCGTGTATGGATGGGTGCCGTCATCCGACTTGAAATCGGCCATGTCCACAATCACATCATTATTGTCAAGCGAATTCTTAATCATCGATGCTCCAATGTTCAGGAATTCACCGGTTTCCCTGTACGCGGAACTCTGGACGGCAAGTTTCGCGTCCGCCACAAGCAAGTCCCCACAAAGGGCCGCGCTGGCCGCATGGTCCACTCCGGCACGGCTTTCCATCGCCGCCAGATTTCGCTGCATGCCCATCAATCTGTAGAACAGAGCCTTGTCTTCGGATGTCCCGTCCCGCCGGATTTTATCTGAAGCGTCTATCTCGGAAGATAGAAGGAGACCTTTGGACAAAAGCAACGCCTCCCAGGCCGAATCCGAGAAGGCATCACCGGTGTGCTTGGCCTTAAGACCGAACGCTGTCATCGCAAATGTCACTTTCAGCATGTCGTCGAGGTAATGGTCTCTGGTCTCAGAAGGAAGAAAGCGAAGACGCTCGGTGATTTTCCTCGTCAGGCGTCTTTCAACTTCCATGTAATCGGAACTACCCTCCTCGATTTTGCCCGAATATGCCCGTATGTTGGCAAGGTTAAGCAGGGCGGTTGTGGTGGCGTCTGACTCCTCGCTGTAGACCTTGCCGCAATATTCATAATAATCTGAATATAACGCTTCGCTTTCAGACAGGCGCCCGGCCTGATACAGCGCGGCGGCACGGAGAGGCACAAGGTTCATCCTCTCACGCAAAGCGTTCTGTCCGACTGCCGCCATGGCGGAATCCACAGACGCGTAAATGTCCGCCGCATTGTTCCACCGCCCCAGTCGTCCGTTCAGCATCCCTTTGAGCATCAAATGTCTGGCGTTCAAGATCGGATCTTTCATCGGTACTCCTCCGTTTGCCATTATCGAATCGGCATAGGACAGACATCTTGCGGTGTCCAAACTCTTCTCATAGACTTCGGCGATGTTGAAATATGCCAGCCCCAGATCCTGATTTCCGCCAGCCTTCAGAATGTCAAGCATCCTCTGGCTACAGTCAAGTGCGTCTCCAAATTCCTTTCTGGACATGGACAGATGGCGCAACTTTCCGAGGACTGCGTACAACTCATTGTCGTGACCGGAATTGTCAAGCGTCCGCAAAGACTCCCGGTACAAGGTTTCCGCCTGCGAGGCGTGGCCTGCATTCAAAGCATTGTCAGCCAGGATGACACCACATTCCACCTTTGTCATCGTGTCAGTGGTGGCACGCATCAAGGAGTCCACCTGGACGAACATCGGAGTGATCCGATCCACCATTCCGTATTTGGCATAAATGGCGTACTTGTTCTTGATGATGTCCAGCGTCTCTGTGTCCATTCCCGGCTGAAGCTTGGCATAGGCTGTGTCGAGGCACTCCAGAGCGCCATCCAGATCCCAGCGATGCTCCTTCAAATACGAAAGCAGCGTCAATGAACTGACCGCCCAAGCCTGTTCCCCGGCTTTACGATACCAAACCAAAGAACTGTCCAACGCGCTCTCGGCCTCAGCGAATCCGCTCACGTCCATCTTGTCGGTGGCCTCTTGGTACCAGCTCAGCCCAAGATAGCGGCAAAGGGTCACGCGCAGCGATGAATCGGCGAACGGCAAGGCGACGTTAAAGAATTCACGGCCTTTCATGTAGTCGGTCTGGAACGCGTTCACACCAGCCTTCAGCATCTCATTGGCATAGTCCAGAGAATCCTTGACCGGTTCCTGCGCCCGGACTGACATGGACATTGCCGCGAACAAAAAAAACGCCGCGACGGACAGCATACGTTTATTCATACGTTTATTCATTGGTTTTCAAAATTTTAGTTTCTAATTCATCGAGTCTTGACAAGACGTCCTTGATGATGATCCTTGAATATTCAATCTCCTCATCGGAAGTAGTCGGCTCTGACGGATGGAAGATTTCCATCGTGTCCGCCGCTATCGCCTGCCGGGTTTCCATGATCCTTTCGCTCGCCCCAGCCATGTCACCGACCTGAATGAGCGAGTCAATCTTCTCAAGGACAGCATCGTAAGACAGAGCGCCCCTAAGCGCCGGCTCTTTCCGGACAGTCTCTGAAGGATTCCGCCAAAACAAGATCACGCCCAACGCCACGCAAGCAGCGGAAGCCAGCGAAATCATCATAATTCTGGCGCGGCCGCTTTTCCTTGAATATCCAGACGAATATTCATTCTCCCATCCCTTCATCTTCTCCCGCTTTTTCGCGATGTCCCTGACCGCATCGGCTATGCCGTCAGTCAAGGCATCTTTGGGTGTGTTTTCCATCTCTTTCATATTCATGCGTTTTATCGGTTGTCATATTCAGGAATCTTGATCCCCGCTTCGGCGAATTTGTCGAGAATCCGCGCCCTGAGGACCGCCATGCACTTGGATTTCGCACTCTTGACTCCGTTATATGTCTTGCTTTCAGGGCGTTCCTCCTGGATCTGCTCCAGCGTCATGTCGTGGTAGTAGAACATGGTCAGAATCTCCCGGCATCGTGGAGCGAGCAACATGACCGACTGTTTGATTATCATTTTCCGCATGGCGTCCTTGTCGTCGGCCCACCAGAGGACGCTGTCGTCGTCAAGCTCGCCGGCGATCAGCAGAATCTTCCCTTTCGACCTAAGGACCTCATGGTACAGGTTCTTGGCGATCCGCAGGAAATATCCTCCCAAGTCGGGAACCTCCGTCGCCTGCCCGCCTCGTCTGGTGGCATAGACCTTCCCGTCATTTACGAATATCTGTCCGTCCGCGATCTTCTCCCACAGAAGCACAAACGCATCCTGAAAGAGATCCTTCCTCTCCGCTTCCGAAAGATGCTCGAAATTAGCGGCTTGCCTGTCGAAACGATCGCGGCATTGCAAGTACAGGCGCTTCTGGACCTCCTCATTTCCGGAATGGGCCCCTTCAACGCATCTGCGATCAGAATATTTTCCAAAAGGCCAAGTCATTATCTTTTGAATATTTCCGAGAAACGCCGCTTGTCCGTCTCTCCGGTCAGGACGGGCGTTTGCGGGTACCTCCCTTTCACATCGCTCCTTTGGTAGTAAGCGTCAAGCGTCCGCACCAAGGTTTCATTATCCATTCCCCTCATCTCCGGCCAAAGTGCGTACAGAGCCCGGGTAAGCTTGCCATGTCCGTCCGGATGCTCCTGATTGAGCTGATAGTCAAGGCATGAGCTGAGGGTCAGCCACCGCTCCGGAACCTGCTTCCTTTTGTTCGCCCTATGCTTCCCCGGGATGATGAAGTTGTCATACACGCCGCGCACTGTGCCACCGCTTTTGGCGGGTTTCCTTGTCGAGTCCCCCGCATGACACGCGTCGACCACCACGGCGATCACTCCGCGCTCCCCTACCTTTTTACGAATATTCGTGAGCAACACCCCGATCTCGTCATCGCATAGATGTCTTTCCCCATGATCCTTGTCGCAGTACTTCCTGTAAGCGTCATAAGGGATCCACGACTCGTCCCAGCCGTCCTCCTCGTCGCCATCTACGTCGGTCATCCGCTGCCCGTGGCCCGAGAAATGAATATACACCGTGTCGCCTTCAGCGCATCTTTCCGCCAAGGCCTTGAACTCCCCGACAATGGCGGATTTGGTCGCTTCCACTTGCACCAGAGTGACAATGTTGCGGAAACTGTTCAGTTTCAGCATCTCCACTACCATCTTGACATCCCGATCCCCACCTATCCTGATCCACTCCGGATCCTCGTAAGTCCCGATCCCAATGACCAAAGCCCGTCTTGTCCCGGCAAGGGAAGACAGGCATAATGTCATCAGCAACAGTATTAAGGTGGTTTTTCTGTAATCAGTCACAATTATATTATCTGTCACTTGGCTTTAATGCTTTCGGCCACTAAACTCTACTCACTTTCGGTCTCTGAGTTCTACTCACTTTCGGGCACTGAGCCATACTCACTTTCGGTCACTGAGCTTGTCGAAGTGCCGCCCCAGCAAATCACATCCTCCGCAAAGATAACGTTTTTTATCCGATTCTCTTCCTTTTCGCCGAAGACAGATAACATTCCCTGAACTGAACGATCGCCCGATGCCTGATGTTGTAGACATTCGGCACACTGGTATTCCAAAGCTCCGCCACCTCCTTAGCCTCGTACCCACGCAGAACAAGCAGATTCACCGCCTCCGCATACCGAGGATTAGGCATGGCGTCAAGAGCCATACGCACATCCACCCGATCCGTCACGTCCTTAGACGAACAGGATGTCCACTCATCCGGACTCTCCCCCGGCAAAGTGGAGAACCACCTTCTGTGCCCGATAAAGAACCGCCATGCCACTGTCGACAACCAAGTCTTCAGCGAGCACCCGTTCCGAGCGTCGAAAGTCCTAAGCCTCCTCCAGTCATCCTGAGCCAGAAAGAGATAAAGCTCGCTGACCATCTCATCGAATTCCACACGCCCGTTGAACACCCTGTGCCGGATAGTTTCCAACATCCCCCTGAGTTCACCATAAAAGAACCCTACGATGATCTCCTCATCGTAAAAATCTGACAGTTTCATAAGAGTAAAATTACTTTGTTTACTCCCTTATGAAATTTCAGCTGGATTGTAACCCATCGATCCTCGAAATTTTTCAAGAATATTCATATAAAGTCTTTTCGCGGATAAACTGCGCAAGGGCGCAAATTCAGCCTCGTTCCGCAGAAAATAATCCGATAATTTGCGCAAGAGTGATAAAATTGCACCACTGAGTTACGTCTTGAAAGTTTTCTTACAAAGCATAGCGTTGCTGGAGGCTGCCACATGGATATCTTCGGTTAAGAGCCCCGTCGCCCGGAGGGCATGGCGACCTACGTGCTTTGCGCGCCCTGCCCGGGTAAAGGGCCGCCATGTCCTTCAAACAACGGTGCCAACGCAAGGTAAATCATTGTCTGATTCTTTTTCATAAGAATTAATATACCCCTCTCTCTATGTCCAAACGCAACACGCTTAGTGTCAACGAGTGGTAGGAAATGCATTAATTATCATATAGTTAGCACTTCGCCTCGAGTATTAAACCGCCAAAGACTAATGCTTAAACTTCTATATAACATTTTTTTAACAAACTGTAGCATAAAGCTTTGCGTTTAGCCTATCCAACGCCCTCTGCGTAC
>CAKULN010000090.1 GCA_934667175.1 uncultured Bacteroidales bacterium
TAAATTATCATTTATCCGCTTATTAAGCTGAATCTTATCATCCAAAGAAGCCAATAAACGCCCGATGGCTATTTGCTCTTCAAGTTCAGGAACCCATACAGTGCAGGCTTTTATCTTATCTGGTGACGTATGACGGATTTTCGTCTGTTGAGCGGCTGCACTCAACTGATTACGAACAAGTCGGGACGAAATCAGATAATAGCAAAATGTCGGGTCAATTTTGCCGGCTTTGCACTTAACAAGGGCAACATCCTGACTTTGGATGTATTTACCGCTTTCCGGAATGCGGGCTGTAGTCCCCAGAAGTCCTATTGCTTGTTCAGTCAGTGGAGTGATAATGTCATCCTTTTCAAGAAGAAACTCCTCTCTGAACTCTCCTGTATAAAACAGATTGTCCTTTGAGGTATTCTCCTTGAAGCAGTTATTACGGTAATCAAAATTTCCGCAGGTCAAGCGAATATATTCACCCTTTGTTGAGTAATATTCCCCGCTTAAACTCGCTCCACGAGTCACCTCTATTAACTCTCCTAATCTGAATTTCTTTAATAAACTCATATCAATACAGTTCCTTGACCTTAGACTCAATATGTTTTGGAGACCAGGCTATGGATTTCGTAGCCGGATTGAATTTCAAATGAATAGAATCTGTATCAGGAAGATCCTTCGCGTCAACTTCAAAATATCTCGTAGTTGTACCATCTGAAAACGACACAACTAATCGAGAGAAACTATTCTTATCCCCATATTTCACTCGACGGTTAGTATTTCCGCTGTCCTCGTGATAACTCAAATTAACTGTTTTAACATTCTCCATTGAACTATTCATTGAATTTAAGACTATCCAGCTGCTTCATTATCTCCGCTTCCAGCCGGTGGCTCTCCTCGAACTGTTCCGCAAGCTCAGCCTTGTAACCGGCCATTCTCTTATTGAACTCCTCCTCTGTGATGTCCACATAATCAATCTTAATATCGAAGTACTGCCCGGCGGAGAAACTATAGCCTTTTTCCGCGATCTCTTCAAAAGACGGTGTAACAGAGAAATCATCCAAAGCCTCCTTGCTACGGAATGTGTCCACAATCTGCCTGATTTCTTCAGGGCGAAGTTTTGTCTTCTGGTTGCCGTTGTCCTTGATGGTCTCGCCCAACTTGCTTGCATCGATCAAAACAGGCTTCTCAATACCGGACTTGTCGATAAAAACGACACTGACATTCGTTCCCGTGTTTGCGAAAATGTTGCTCGGCATACTTACTACTCCTCCGAGGAAATGATTATCGATGAGATGCTTCCTGATTTTGAACGCAATTCCGCTCTTGGCCGTAATGAACCCTGTCGGAACTACAATGGCCGCTTTACCACCGTCTTTAAGGCTATAAAGAAGGTGCTGGAAGAAGCACAAGTAAATCTCCATTCCGGACTTGTCCTTGTTCGGGATGTTCGGGACACCGGCGAAAAAACGTCCTTTATATGGGTCATTGACCAGATCGCTATGATAATCAGAGAAGTTCAGCTTGAACGGAGGGTTGCTGACTATGTAGTCGAATTTCCTCAATGAGCCGTCCTCATTCTTGTGGAACGGGTGTTTCAGAGTATTTCCTTGAATCACGTGAGTCAGAGAATGACTCATACTGTTAAGGATAAGATTCAGCATCATCATAGTCGAAGATTTGTCACTGATATCCTGAGTATAGACCGAGCAGTTCTGTTCCCCTATTTCGTGAGCCAGAGCAATCACGAGCGTACCGGTACCGGCAGAAGGGTCGTAGCAGGTCACATTGGAGACATTGTCCGCAGGGTTCACAAGCAGCTGCGCCATAATGGATGCGATAGCGTGAGGTGTGTAATACTCCGCATAGTTTCCGCCTCCGTTGGCATTGTAGTCCTTGATGAGATATTCGAAGATGGTCGAGAAGAAATCGTACCCTGCCTCGAATGCATCTTCAAACGAGAAACTTGCCACATCGCCAATAAGCGACCGGCAGAAGGCGTTTTTCTTCGCCGCCCCGCCCGAGACCACATCTGAAATCGGCTTCATAATGGACACTTTCGTCTCATCATCATTCAGAATATAGAATATGTCCTCATTTTCATTGGCAATACTCTCAAGCGTGGAATCGAAAAGATCTGCAAACATATCCTCGTTTTGACGCTTCGCCAGAAAAGGTATCAGATGCTCCTTCTTCAAAATGATGGTGTCCAGCATCAAGTCGCACATTTCCTCATAATCGTCCTCCGAAAGCGCATCAAGTGCAGCGAAGAAGTCCTCCGCTTGAACAAGTTCAGGTTTCACTTTCTTCGCCTCGTAAATAAACTTATCATTCAGGAACTTGTACAAGAAAGTCTCGATGATGACAGTATATTCATTGCCGCCTCCGGCCAGACCGTTGTCCACGGTCGTCTTTTTCAGCCTGTCAATCAGTTCATAAGTCTGTTGCTTGATTGTCTCTATATCCATAGCTACCTTGTTATCTGATACTCCCTGTTAATTATATCACTGATATACTGACGCACCGGCCTGTCTGTATCAATGTTTTCCTCATTGAAATGTCTGGTGACGTATGTGAGGATATTTCTCTTGAAATATGCCGGAACCTCCAGAATCGCCTGATTATGGAAATATACATCATCCACATCTTGCTTTATGGCAAGCAGTATTACCGTCATCTTCTGTTTATCTTCCGTCCAGGCATACTGACGAGGTCGTGTGTTATGTTCTATCTCCTCCCTATCCTTTTCACGCAAACGCTTTTCCACTTTGACAAACTTCGTGTCCCCATTATACTTTATTGCATCAAGGGCATCACGCTCATTGATTCTCTTGATTCTGCGAAGTATGTCATTGACATTCTCGACCCTCTTGTGCATATTAAACTCGTCCTGCTGCTCCATATCCTTTTTCTGGAACAGTCTCATAAATTCCTCAAGTATCGAGCGGTATTCTGGATCGTCCGTATCAACGCAAGCTCCTATCTGCTGTCTTGCGTGAGCTACCGCCTGCCTGTATTGTTCCTGAATCTCAAGTTCACCCTCACCGCGCTTCACAAATGAGAACTCTATATTTTCAAGTGCAGTGTTAAGCAGCTGCCGCACATTGGAAGCCTCATCAGAATTATCTATGAATCCGAGCAAATCCAGCCTGTTCTTTGCAGCCTTGATGAGATTATGTATATTCTCCACCTCGACAATACGCTCATTTTCTGAACCTTGAGAGATGAGCATATTCTGAAGACTCCTCATATCCTCCAGCGCACCAACAATCTTTCTTACACTCTCCCTGTCATCCACCATATTCAGCTGTCTTGAGAATAGTTCCGGATTATCCAGTTCGTACCCAGACAGAGCTTTCTTGGCATCTTCAAACCGATCCTTTGCCTCCTCAATGGTCACAAGCAATTTGTCTGTATCCTTGAAATTATCCTTTCCCACCTCGTGTTCCAGTTCCGACTGATACTCCTTGTTAGTCTTGCTGTATTCCTCCTCGATATTGGCGAAATCCACGACATAGCCATATTTCATATCCTTATATGGACGATTGACACGTGTAAGGGTCTGGAGCAGGTTATGTTCCTTGACTATACGATGAAGATACAGTTTCTTGAGCCTCGGAGAATCAAATCCGGTCTGGAGCATCTGGAATACTATCAGCAAATCGATTTTCCCATCTTTGAACAACTCAATCCACTTTGCCCTCGTCTCCTTGTCGAAGCTGTCGTATGTGATTAGAGCGGCACGATAACGGCCTTTCCGGCAAGGCGGCCGTTTGACTTCCATTTCATTTGCAGATATGCTTCTGTAAACGATAGAACCATCTTCATCAGTATAATTATCAAGCTCGCTCTCGTCGGCATATTTTTCAAGAAAAAGCCGGTACATCATCTGCGCCTGTTCCTTGCTGTTGCATACGACCATTCCGCCCAATGTCCCGTCTCCATTCTTCACCCGGAAATCTCTCAAATCCTCAATGACATAATCGAGCAACGGCTGCACATAGACGTGGTGAGAATAAATGTCAGTCTCTTTCAGACTATGCGCCTTTATTCTGATGCTGTTCAGTGCCTCCTGCAGTCTAATCTTATAGTTGGAGCCGATGTCCTCACGTATGAGACGGCGCGTATAACCATCCGCAATAGACGCATTGTAGAAATATGTATGGATATATTCCCCGAATATGTCCTTTGTATTATATTCCCTGCTGATAATCGGCGTCCCGGTAAGAGCGATCTTCACCGCATTCACATCACTCTGAATCAGATTCTTCAGGAAACACCCGTCGGGGCTATAATTTCGGTGCGCTTCGTCGATGAAATATATTCTCTGAACCGGAACATTATAGGCATTTTTTGCCAAGGCCTTGGAGTCATTGGAAAACTTCTGGATATTCACGACCGTTATTTCCGGCTTGCCTTCCCGGTTCTGCGTTGTGAGACCGCTGCCGATAATCTTTGCAAAATCATCCTTTGTCTGAACAGAATTGACCTTCAGTCCTCTGTATGTAAACTCTCGTTGTGCCTGAATCATAAGGTCAAGTCTGTCAACAATGAAAAAGAACTGAGGAACGACACCTTGCTTCGAATAATAGTCCGTAAGATACTTCACATTGTAAAAAGACAATGCCGTCTTGCCGCTACCCTGCGTATGCCATATTATCCCTTTTCTCTTGCCGGAGTCAAGGAATCTCTCGATGGCCTTGGTTGCAAATATCTGAGGATACCGCATAATGTGTTTCTGGAGTCCGTTGTTATAGTCCACGTAGGCAATGCCATATTTCAAAAGAAACCAGAACCGCTCGAACGAAAATAAGCTGTCGCAGATTCTCTTGGTCGGTGTGTTCGCCCTGCAATTCGTCTGATACTCGCTGCTGTTCTTATATTGCGGCACATTGTTGTCCCTTAAAAGAATCTCCTCGTCATTTTCAGAGACCGGCACGACATTTCTTGCCACAGGGAAACTGTCCTGCCCATCTTCCCGGAAGCAATTGTATTTAGTGTCCTTTTTCCCGATGGTAGCATAAAAGGCTCCGATTGTAGGCGTGACTTCATTGCTGTCATACTCCATATCATTGCTGAACACCATAATCTGCGTAATGTTCAGGTACCTTCTGAACGCCGGATTCTGAAATCTTACTTTCATCCGTTCAGTCTCAGCCTGAATGCCCTTATGGTTGTTCTCTTTCTTGACTTCAATGAAAGCCAGTGGCAGTCCATTGACAAACAACGTTATATCCGGTCTATAGTTGTCACCGTCCTTGTCCCCGCAAGTCATTTCTGTCGCAACCTGAAATGTGTTGTTATGGGTAAAGTTGAAGGCGGACGAGAGATCAACGATACGTTCTTTCGTGTTCAACAGTACTTCTTTGTAGAATTGCCGCCCCAAATCATCATTTGAAAGGACAGTTTGTATTCTGACCAACATCTTTTCAGCTCCGTCTTCTGCCGCATCAGGGTTCAGCTTTCTATACGCTTCCTTAAAATATGGCAGCAGAATGTTCGTGCGTGGATCATAATCCGTCTTTGGAGCATTCACATATTTCGAATATAATCCTTTCTGAGAAATGTACTTATATCCCATTCCCATAAGATGCATAATCGTAGGGAACTTCACACGACTATCCTCGCTGAATGATGCCATATAAAACTCTTTTTCTGAAATGTCCTTGCTTATGCAAAAGTAACAAAAAATATTGATACCTGCTTGAATTTAGTAGCCTTACATAAATTAAGACTGCCAATGATATTGATAACCACCAGATTTTATAACAAAACATCAGATAAGTCGCTGCTACTTTTTAGCACCATTTCAAATAAATCCTCCACAATCCATCACAAATTACTACCTTTGTGAGTGTTAAGTCATAACGAATAATATGGAGCTGAGAGACCTTATAGGAGAAGCAACAGCCTATGAACAAGAAAGAAAAGGTTCTGGCAGGACTTATGACGCTCTCCCGTCGCCATACAAGTTCACGGATATGGCCTTCACCCAGCTGCGTTCAGCTTGCTACAAGAGGCTTCACCGCTCATTCGACGCCAGCGAGTTCACATCTTGGGGCATCATTGACGAAAACGGAGCATTGACCAATGCCGGAGCGTTGCTCGCAGACGACTCCCCTGTTCGCCAGTCCAGAATTTTCTG
>CAKULN010000091.1 GCA_934667175.1 uncultured Bacteroidales bacterium
CATCCGCAGTGGCAACCCGGAAAGCTTCATGACCCGCCTGGACGCCCTCTTCGCCAGGACGAACTACCAGATCCAGGGCGAGAGCGAGAAGGACTTTCAGTATGCGATGTACATCATCATCGAGCTGATGGGGGAATATGTGGAGACGGAGCGCACGACCTCCAACGGCCGGATCGACATCCTGATCAAGACCAGCGACTACGTCTACGTCATCGAGATCAAGACCGACTCCACCCTTGACGAGGCCCTGGCCCAGATCGAGGAGAGGGGCTACGCGCGCCCGTTCGCCGACGACCACAGGAGGATATTCAAAATCGGCGTCAACTTCTCAACCGCCAACCGCCGCATCGACGGCTGGAAAGTTGTTTAGGAGGATTAGCTGGCAGGCTCTCTTCGACAAGCCCACTTCGACAGGCTCAGTGACCGCCGGCTCAGTGACAGGGAACAAGAAAGGGAAACCTCTATGGCAAATTTTGGTAACGTGCAAAATTTGCCATAGAGGTTTCCCCTTCACCACATTGGCGATGGCACCTACCCTTCCAGAATATTGTTCTGCTTCTCCGCCAACTGGACTGCCGCTATTGTCACAAAGCAAACCAAACTGACTTAGAACACAACACCAGAATAATGCAACTGACATCCCTCTTGTGTCGGTTGCATTATATCTTCGTCAATATGCACTTCTTCGGATGCTTACAGTAAGGAGGTCTCCGAATATCAGCAAATAGAAACACCCTCCTCCCATCCATAGCATGGTGGAGGAGGGTGCGTCAATATTATTCATTCAGATGGAGTCAGCCTCCATGGAAGGTGTCGTGACGACAGACCTATTTGTTGAAATTTGGCTGTGTTTTCGGATTGTCTTCAAGCTCTCGCTCCGGAAGTTCGCATGTCATATCCTGCCACTTGTAGACGTTCTTTGAAACGTGGGTCTTGGATGAGGTCCTGTCAACATCCACTCCCCATCGCTTGTTGTTGAAAAACTCACGTCCACCTTCGCACCACATCTCAATGCTCCACTGTAGCCTGATCATTTCTGAGACAGACATTGACGACGGCGCATAGTTGTCAACAGTCAGGGCAGCGACACCATCCTTTGTCCTGGCCTCAAGGAGGGTGTTCAAGGTTATCTTCGCGCCGCTCTCGTTGCCTTCACCGAGCTGAGCCTCGGCCAGCATAAGGTAAACTTCGGAAAGACGGAATTTGCAATATTCCTGGTCATCTGTCTTTTTGTTGTCAGAGTGGCTTCCGTCAGCGTTGAGACCAACTGTGGCAGCGAATTTAAGACCGCAATAGTCGGGAATATACCAAGTACTCTTATCTCCTTGGTAGTCTCCTATCTCGCCGGTGTAGAAAGAATCCTTTCTAAAATCGTTCGCATTGATCTTGTCATAGAGACGGTCGTCGATTCTTGCGAACACCTTTGAAGAAGCATAACTCCCAAATGGATTTGCAAGACTTGAGAGAGTAGTGCTGACGTAAGAACTTGAACGGGTATATCCAAGGATGCATTCCGGGTTTACCGCAAGGTAATTGAATGCGTTTGTCTCAGGAAGGAACTCGACATTCGCTCCAGTCATATCCTTGCCAGTGTTATGCCCGCCATAGTTTGCTTCTTTGATGAATCCGTATGCCCCACTGCCAATGATGGCCTCGCAGGCCTTCTGGCAAGTGGCATAGTCGCCATATTCAAGAGCGGCTCTGGCAAGGAGGAAGTTAGCTACTCCAAGATCGAAATCATCGAGTTTCTCTTTAGTGTAGCCAATGTTTGCTGCTGTGAGCAGTGAGATGGCCTCCTGAATGTCACTGATGATGAAATCGTAGGTTTCCTTTGCTGAAGATCGTGCGACAGGATCCTGCATAGGATCGTATACTTTGTAGAGGCTCATTCCAAGCTTGTCCTTCCCGCCATTGGTGTATGCATCCTGGAAATTCTCCATCAAACACAGGTATGAATATGCACGCACAAGAAGGGCGCGGGCGCGGCCATCCTTGAATAAATCACTTACTTTAGTGGCATCTTCCGTGAAATAGCCCAGTACGACATTCGCCTGATTGATCGAATATGCATAACCGAACCAGAAAGGAGAAGTGTTAACCTTGCTTGTGAAAGTGAAAGTGAAATTATATTCGCTCTTCCCGGCAAGATCGTTGGCATCCGAGTTGTAACCAAAGACAACGTCGTTGCCCTTGATGTTACGAACCCAGTCTAGACCTTGATAGCTGTAATAACGGGGATCTGATCCTCCGACTCCGTTGATCCCGTAGTAGTTCATATAACGGACAAGAGGAGTCGCGAGAGCTGACATAATCATAGTTTTTGTCTCTTCGCTACCATTCATAATCATGTCTTGAATCTGCTCGTCCGTGATGTTGTTGGGAGGGGTCACCTCCAGTCTGGAAGCGCAGGATGACATTACCAGGGCAATCGAGGCTATGCTTAACAATATTGATTTTTTCATATTACTGTATTCTTAATAAGTTTAGAAACTGATGTCAACACCGAAGCTGTACACGGCAAGGTAAGGATAGGCTGCGGCGCCGACTTCCATACCACCTACGAGAGACCAACGAGGATCCACACCTGAGTGGCTGTAAAGAAGAACTGGGTTGTCAGCGGAAGCGAACACTCTGAGACTGCTAATCTTAGCCTTGCTTGTGATCTTGGTAGGAAGAGTGTAACCTAAAGTGATATTCTTGATTGAAAGGTAACTTGCAGAGAAGAGAGCCATATCCGTGTAGGCCCATGAGCCGATGGTTGCGCCGTCACGGTATGATTGGCTGTAAACCTGCATAGGGAAATAGGCCTCTTTGTTGCTTTCAGACCAAGTGTTGTTGAATAACTCTGAACTGATTGAACCGCCGATGTTGCCAGAACCACGATACTGACCGTTACCATATTCGACACTGTAGAATTTACCGCCGAGTTGGTAAGAGAACATAGCGGTAAGGTCGAAGTTCTTGTAGCGTACGTTAGCCGTGAAACCTCCTATCCACTCAGGAATCGCGTCGCCCATCTCGTATTTGTTGGCAAGGGCGGTCTTTGTGGTAAGAATGTCATCGCCTTCTTTCACACCTGTTCCGAAAGTGCCGGCCTCAGCCTCGGCTGCAGTTACCTTGTGATAGAAGAGTGGATAGCCGTTGTAGTTGCTGGAAGCATCATAACCTGAGAACCTGTTGTAGTTGTCATCGTAGTAAACCTTGCCTGAGTTACCGGCAACTCCGCCGTACCTATAGAGGTACATGTTGTAGTAATCTTTCCCGACTCCTCTGTAATACTCGCTACCGCTAGATGCACCTCCTCCAGAAAGTGACCAACTGTCGGCCGAGGCCGTGAATGGATCTGTCGCACCTTTAGGCAGGGAGGTCAAAACTGTGTTATAATGAGTTCCGTTGGTTGAAAGGATTACGTCCCAATCCTTCGTTTTGACGGGCTGATATGAGAGTTCTAATTCGAAACCACGGTTGCGAATCCCCGCCGTATTCAATGTAAGAGTTGCTTGACCTGTAGCAAGATACGATACATTCTTATCCCAAAGAGCATTCACCGTCTGTCTGTTGTACCAGTCGAAGGATCCGCTGACCTTGCCTCCGAAGAGTGTGAAGTCTAAGCCCGCGTCAGTCGTGTGGACATTCTCCCACGTCAGATAAGGATTCTGCCAAGAACCTCTGCTGAGAGATGTTGAGCCTGGATATATGGTGCTGCCACTAATTTGCCAGTTGGATCCGCCGTATCCCCATGTGGTATAGCCTGAATAGTAACCGATACCGTTTTGGTTACCGATCACACCGTAACTGGCGCGGAGTTTAAGGTTGTCCAACCAAGTCTTGGAAAACTCCATGAATGGCTCGGAAGAGATTCGCCAACCACCACCGACTGACCAGAATGTTCCCCAACGATCCTCAGCATGTTTGAACTTGGAGGATCCGTCACGGCGGATTGAAGCGGAAACGTAGTATTTGTCATCAAAAATGTAGTTCGCTCTAAGGAAATAACTTTCCATCCTGAGTTTGTTAAGTGAGCCTCCGTTGGCGGAGCCAAATGAACCGTAAGTCTGTGTGCCGAGGAAGTTGGCATAGCCAGTGAAATCATCGATGAGAGAGTGTGCGGAAGCGTAACGAGTCTCATCTTGATCATACTGATAATATTCATGACCGGCGATGGCGTCAACATGGTGCTTGCCGAAGTCTTGGTTGTAGTTAAGCAACTGCTGCGTTGTCATCGTCTTGAATACATTCTTCACACGTGAGATGGCCGATCCTCCAAGTCCTGAGACAAAAGCCGCTGACTCGGCGTTGAAGAATCTCTCGCGTACACCGAATGTGGTGTTGTATGAGAGATTGGTCTCAAAAGTGAAGTATTTGAGGAACTTAACTCTGGCGTAGCCGTGTAGGTTAAGATCATCATATCCCTGATCATCGTAGGACTGCTCGGCGAATCCAGGAAGGTTGGTGGTTGACAGACCGGTTGTAGCGCCGAATGGAGAGTAACTATTGGCGGTGTTAGCCTTGTTAGGAGAAGTCATGGCGACAAGCCTGTTGCCATTGGCGTCCTTCATAAAACTTCCGTCCTCGGTTCTTGCGTAAACTTGCTTGAGAGGCAATGTCTCGTTGATCCAGTAAAAGATGTTCTGTGTGGCGGCACCTGGGTTACGACCATAACGGGTAGCCTGGCTGCGGGTGTGTCTATTGGTGTAGCCGAACTTTGTTCCTACTTTAAGGAAGTCTGTAATCTCAGCGTTGACATTTGCCCTTGCGGTGTAACGCTTGAAGCTAGATTGCTTTACGTATGAAGGGTCAGAAAGGGCGCCGAGAGAAATATGGTAGTCAACCTTGTCTGTTCCACCGGAAGCGGTCACATTGTACTCTTGACGGAATCTTGTGGAATAGAGTTCATCGTAAGCGGTTCCTCCGTCATAGAGAAGTTCGGCGTTGGAATTGAGTTTGCCGTCTGTCCCGACAAGATATTCACCTGACATTGTTCCAGATGCGTTCTGACCAGAACCAGTTGGGGTGATGTTCATTCCAGGAACTTTGTAAGCCATCCAGTTCCCGAGTGAGTTACGTCCGAAGCTGGTTGTTGAGCCGGTGTAGTCGAACAAGTGGGCGGAAGCGAACTCCCTTGCTTGAGAGTCATTACCTTTCATCGAGCCTGTGGATAGTTCATTGTAGATGGACTGCCAGACATATTCATAGTAGTCTCCCGGGTTGCTCATGCCGATTCTGTCGATAGTGGCGTTGCCGCCCAGAGCATTGATGCCCCAACGTCCGGAAAAGGTCACCTTGGTCTTGCCTTTGTTACCGGATTTTGTTGTGATGAGTATAACTCCGTTGGCACCACGAGACCCGTACATGGCAGTTGATGCGGCGTCCTTTAAGACAGTCACACTTGCGATATCATTGCTGTTGAGCGATGACAGAGGATTGATTCCATCTGTGGCAGGTGTGCCGTCAATGATGATGAGTGCGTTGGCATTGTTGGCACTCTTGGAACCGATGCCACGGATACGGATACCCATATCTAGACCAGGCTGACCGTCAAGAGCGGTTGTTTGGAGACCGGCGACCTGTCCTTCGAGAGTTCTTGTAATGGATCCTTGGGCCTGAACAGCTATGCTGTTTCCGTCCACTTGGGTTATTGAACCGGTGAGGTCTTTCTTCTTTGCGGTACCATAAGCCACATAGACAACTTCTTCAAGGAATTCGGTGTCCTCGGTGAGAACCACATTGATTACCTTACGTGAACCAACTTGAATTTCCTGTGAGGCAAAACCTACGGAAGAGAAGATAAGAACAGCACCAGATTTTACGGATGGGAGAGTATAAGTGCCATCCAGTTCTGTCATTGTTCCGGTGGTCGTGCCCTTGACAAGGACATTCACACCGACCAGAGGTTCTCCAGTCTTGTCCGTGACCTTTCCGGAGACGGAGGACTGGGCGAATGCCTGTGTTCCGACTGTCAGAAGCACAAGCAGGATCGTAATTAATCGTTTACCCATAAACTGTTTTTTAATAATGGTGTTATGATTTTGCTAATCGTCCAGTTTAGGAA
>CAKULN010000092.1 GCA_934667175.1 uncultured Bacteroidales bacterium
CATTCATCCGCGCAACTTCAACATCACACCAAACGGAAAGTTCCTTCTGGCCGCCTGCCGGGACAGCGGATGCATCCTGATTTTCAGGCGTGACACCCGAACTGGCCTCTTGTCGGACACTGGCCGCACCATCGTCCTTGACAAGCCTGTCTGCATCGTGTTTTGGTGATCCATCCTGAAAGGTTGCGTAATCAGCAAATAACTTAATAATAATTAATTAAGCCCCTGTCTTTAGCGTAATCCAACTAAAGACAAGGGCTTAATTTGTTGATTTGTAGATCATTGTGATTTACGTGCTCTCTTTCTTTTGCTGCATTTACGGTCGTATCGACAGGCTGTGTTCTTCGTCTCAAAGAACATTTCAAACAAATCAAAGTAGCATCTAATGATGTGAGTTGTCATTTTTTACTGTAATCATTCAATACCAAAAAGATTTTTCAGTAAATTTGTAGGAATATTCTTAAGAAGATAGATGCAGGTTTTTCTACAGATTCTTACCCTGCTCGGTGCGATGGCCATGTTCCTATACGGAATGACCATGATGAGCGAGGGTCTTCAGAAGGCGGCAGGTGACAAGCTGCGATCATTTTTGGCGTCCATGACGTCAACGACCTTCAAAGGTATCATCACGGGTATTGTTGTCACTGCCCTCATCCAATCCTCAAGCGGAACGACCGTGATGGTCGTCAGCATGGTCAACGCAGGTCTGCTCGCACTGGGCAACGCAATCGGCGTGATAATGGGAGCCAACATCGGAACGACGCTCACGGCATGGATGATCTCCCTGTTCGGATTCAGTTACGACATCGGTGCCTTTGCTGTTCCGTTCATCGCTCTGGGTTTCTTCATGATGACCCTCAAGAGCAACAGAAACCGCAACATAGGAGAGTTCATCATCGGATTCGCTTTCCTGCTCATAGGTCTCGCTACGATGAAGGACTCCGTGCCGGATCTGAACCAATATCCTGATGTTCTGGCACTTGTGAAGAACCTGACCAGCTACGGCTTCTTCTCCGTGATCATATTCACCCTTGTCGGTGCATTGATAACCGTGATCGTACAGGCATCCAGCGCCTCCTTGGCACTTACGATGGTGTTCGTGGCGAACGGCTGGATCAACTTCGAGATGGCCGCAGCGATGGTTCTCGGAGCGAACATCGGAACCACCATCACCGCCAACATAGCCGCCGCCGTGGCGAACTACTCTGCCAAACGTACGGCCATCGCGAACACCTTGTTCAACGTCATCGGTGTCGTGCTTGCGTTGGTGTTCTTCAACCCGTTGATGAAAATCATAGCCTCGATGACCACAGCGTTAGGCTTCGAGAACCCAGTCACCCTGTTCGATGGAACCACCGCGGCTGGAGATTTCTCCCCGGATCAGCAGAACTCGATGCTTTACGGAATATGCATCCTCCACACGGTCTTCAACCTGTCCACGACCCTGATCCTCGTCTGGTTCATTCCTCAGCTTGTCAAGGCTGTCAACAAGATCATCCCTACGCCTAAGGGCGAGGAAGAGGTTTACCGTCTCAAGTTTATCCAGGGAGGACCGCTTTCCACAGCTGAACTTTCCCTCGACGAGGCCAAACAGGAAATCATTCATTTTGCGGAAATATGCTGCCGTGAGGTCGGCTTCATACGCAGTGCGGTGAGCGCGAAGACCCAATCTGAACTAGAGTCCGTCAATGAGAAACTTGTCAAGTACGAGAGCATCACGGATAAGATTGAATATGAGATCGCTTCCTACCTGAATGAGGTGTCCAAGGGCGACATCAGCGCGGTTTCCGCCTTGAGAATCAAGTCGATGTACAGGGTGATAGGTGAGCTGGAAAGCATCGGAGACTCCGGCGAGGCCATCGGCAGGATGATGAAACGCGCCCTTGACCACGGCAAGACGTTCGATGACGAGATGATCAAGAGGCTTGACAGGATGCTTGACCTTTTGGACGTGGCCTTCAAGGCTATGGTGGAGAACCTTAATTCTTCCGCGCTCTTCCTCAAGGACATCTCGAATGCCGAGGACGCTGAATATAACATCAACGAGTACCGCAACAGCCTGCGTGAGGAGCACATTGTAAACATCGAGAAGGAAGGCTATAACTACCAGACAGGTGTGTTCTACATTGACATTGTGCAGGAGCTTGAGAAGATGGGAGACTTTATCATCAACATTTCCCAGAGCCTGTTGGAAAAAAATGACTAAGGTATGAGACGCGCGCTGACATATTCATTGATAATTTTTTGCGCCCTGCTGATGGTGGGATGCGGAAGGCGTGGGAACGGCAAGGCCACCGCTTTCCAACCGCATGCCTTTCCGCCTCTCCCAGAGCCGCCAGCAGTGATTGCCGAACCTCAGGAGAAGGCTGAATATGTCATTTCGAACTACTGGAACAAATTCTTGAGCCAGACCTATCCGTGTGATACCAACGTGGTTAACGGTGTTCTTGCCGATGATCTTGAAAAGGCTTTCGGCACCTATGTGACGTTCTTGGAAGGAACTTGCCCGATAGATTTCGCGAGGAAGGCTATGGCCGGTTTTTTCGACAAGGTTGAGAAGTTTCAGGCTTCCGACACTTCCTCCAATGTCTTCTCATTCTTTGAGAAGATGGTTCCCAAGTACCTCTATGACCCGAACTCTCCGGTGCGCAACGAAGACCTCTACTTTCCGTACGTCTCTCGCCTCGCGGTTTCTGAATATTCAGACCCCGATTTGAAGCCATCATATTCATTTGAAACTCAGATGTGTTCTTTGAATATGATAGGGTCTCCGGCAGCTGATTTCACATTCACGGACCTGTCCGGCAGACGGCACACGCTTTACAGCATCAAGGCCGAGACCACTCTGCTGTTCTTCACCAACCCTGGCTGCCCGGCCTGCAAGGAGATTATGGAGAGCCTGACTTTGGATGAGGAGATCGCCGCTCTGGTGGCTTCCAGCAGACTCGCTGTGGTCAACATTTACATCGATGACGAGTTGGACAAGTGGCGTGAATATGCTTCCGTTTACCCGAAGAACTGGTACAACGGCTACGACCAGAGTTACATCATCCGCTCCGATGTCACCTACAACGTGCGGGCTATACCGTCGCTCTATGTACTTGACTCAGAGAAGAATGTGATCTTGAAGGACGCTCCGGTGGAAGTGGTTCTTCCTTATCTTGACAATCTAAAATAACACTGAATATGAAAATCACCAAGGAACTTTGGGGTACGTCCCCTGACGGAAAGGAGATATTCCTTTATACTCTTGAGAATGAGAGTGGTGCTTTTGTGCGCCTTTCAAGCATTGGTGCCGGAATCGTTTCGATTGCCGTGCCGGACAAGGACGGCAAGATCGCTGACGTGGTTCTAGGCTATACCAAGCCGGATGATTATTTCGCTGACGGTCCATGCGCCGGAAAATGTCCCGGACGTTACGCCAACCGCATTGCCCTCGGAAAGTTCACGCTCGACGGGGTGGAATATTCATTGCCGATCAACAACGGCCCTAACCATCTGCACGGTGGTCCGGACGGATTCCAGAATCAGGTCTGGGACAGCCGAATTGAGGGTGACGCCGTTGAGTTCCAGTACTTTTCTCAGGATGGTGAGGCCGGATACCCTGGTAATCTGAAGGTCGTGGCGCACTACGAATGGAGCGAGGACGATGTTTTGAAGCTGACATTTACGGCTCAGACCGACAAGGCCACCGTTGTCAACCTTACCAACCACGCCTATTTTAATTTGAACGGTGAGGGCAACGGGAATATTCTGGACCACGAGCTGAAACTCAACGCCGAGGTCTATCTGCCGACAGACGAGACATTGATTCCGGTAGGGGAGCCTGATCCGGTAGCTGGCACTCCGATGGATTTCAGGGAGTTCAAGAAGATCGGTGCGGAGATCAAGGCTGACTTCCTGGCTTTGAACTACGGCAAGGGCTACGACAACTGCTTTATGATCAACGATTATGAGGCCGGCCAGCTTCAGACTGCGGCTACGCTGTACTCTCCTCTGAGTGGTCGTCAGCTTGAGGTGCTGACCACCCAGCCTGCCGTGCAGATCTACACAGGCAACTGGCTTGAGGGATGTCCGGCCGGCAAGTGTGGCCGTGGCTACCATGACTACGAAGGGGTGGCCATTGAGTGCCAGCATTGCCCGGATTCGCCTAACAAGCCGGATTACCCTACGACAGTGCTTCGTCCGGGCGAGACCTTCAGCGAGGCTATCATCTGGGCGTTCTCGGTCAGAAAATAGGCGGTTTACAATGATATAAGGCTGGTACGCTTCGATGCTTCGACAGGCTCAGCAACCACAGGCTCAGCGATCAGCCTTTTTCGGTCACTACGGTATGCTTCGGTCACTGAGCCTGTCGAAGTGACCAAAAAAACAGTTGCCACATATCCTTCGGTTGCTGAGCCTGTCGAAGCATCGAAGTGACAGTTATAATTGAATATATTCACAAATGAAACAGTATCAGGATCTTCTACGTCACATAATGGAGACCGGCGTGGTCAAGCACGACCGCACCGGTGTGGGCACCAAAAGCGTCTTCGGCTACCAGATGCGCTTCGACCTCTCCAAAGGTTTCCCGCTTCTCACGACCAAGAAAGTTCACCTCAAATCCATCATCTACGAACTTCTCTGGTTCATTTCCGGCGAAACCAACATCAAGTACCTAAAGGAGCACGGTGTCTCCATCTGGGACGAGTGGGCCGACGATAACGGCGACCTCGGCCCGGTCTATGGCCACCAATGGCGCTCATGGCCGACCCCTGACGGCCGCTCCATCGACCAGCTCACACAGGTTGTGAATATGATCAAGAACAATCCGGACTCCCGGCGGATGCTCGTCACCGCCTGGAACCCCGGAGAGGTTGACAAGATGGCCCTGCCGCCTTGTCATTGCCTGTTCCAATTCTATGTGGCCGACGGCAGACTCTCCTGCCAGCTCTACCAGCGCAGCGCCGACACCTTCCTCGGTGTCCCTTTCAACATCGCCTCCTACGCTTTGCTGACGATGATGATCGCCCAGGTCTGCGGCCTGAAGCCCGGTGAGTTCATCCACACCACTGGTGACACCCACATCTACCTGAACCATTTCGATCAGGTCCGCGAGCAGCTCAGCCGTGATCCTCGTCCGCTCCCGACGATGCGCATCAACCCGGATGTCAAGTCCATCTACGATTTCAAGTACGAGGACTTCACCCTCGAAGGCTACGACCCCTGGCCAGCCATCAAGGCCCCCGTCGCCGTCTGACCGGTATAAGCCGCAACAAAACAGGATCCGCACCGCGTCACCGTCTGACCGGTAGCCTGTGCGCAAGTGCCTCCAAGGGGCTCTGATCCAAGGCACGCAACAAGACGGCGCACCGAAAAAGGCGTGGCGGATAACATATTGTCAGTTAATGAATTAAGTGGAGCTCGTGGTGCTGTTTTTGGCACCACGAGCTCCATTCTTTTCTTTCACTATCAACACTTTAGGTGCCACGGAGTAGTAGTCTCTTTTGAAGTATGTGATGAAGCATACTTTCTATTAAGTTTAAACTATAGCAAGATTTGTTTCTTATAGGAAATAAAACTATATTTGAGAAAAGATTTATGCACTATGGATGTTATATCAAGGTCGAAATATGCCGATAAAGTGGATTCTTGGATTGGGAAAGGGCAGATTATCGTTCTGGTCGGGCAGAGACGTGTTGGGAAGAGTTTCGTGCTTAAAGATTTCATTGAAAGGCACAAGGGCGAGACTGACGCCAACATTATAAGCATTGACAAGGAGAAGAAATCTTTTGATGACATAAAGACTTACAAAGATCTGAATCTGTTCATTGACCAGAAGTTTGACGCGCGAAAGCATAATTACATTCTGATTGACGAGGTTCAGGACATCTCGGAATGGGAAAGGACTGTAAGAAATTACAGGACTGAGGATAACACAGACATCATTGTCACAGGGAGCAATTCCTGACTTTGACAGTCTAAAAACCCTGTCTCTGCAACTGTCTGAATATCCATTTGTTATAAAATTGAAAAATTTT
>CAKULN010000093.1 GCA_934667175.1 uncultured Bacteroidales bacterium
AACCGGTGGCAAGCCGTCAGCAAACAACCTCTTTGGCCGGCAGTGTTGACTTTGACGTTGGCGCGAAATAACAAAATTCAGTTAACAAGTCAGAGCCCTTTCTTTAACACAGGTTTTTGGACTTGACCCCTAAAAAGCCCAGGATCACTCCAGGGCCGATCACCGCATTCGGTAGGTGTTAAATCAAACGATACGCAGTGATGAAAGTTTGTTTCCAAGATTGTGAAGTCCATCCTCTATTCTTTTGAGCTGCTTGTCGGAAACGTACTTTTAAGAGACGTGTATTCTGGACAATTTGCCTCCAATGTCATTCAATGCCTTGTTCAGTGTGTCAAGTTCACTTTCGGTGAACTGGGCTGGTTTTCCATTGACAGGAAGTCCGTTTATCCTCTGGTACAGCCAAGCCCTTGATTTCTTGAAATAGGTCTTGGCTATATGCGCAAGACTGATTGCCGGCAAAACTTCCTCCAACTGCTTGCGTACAAGAATCTCATCAACTTTACGGTGCGTTTCCTGAAGTTGAAGTTTCATGATTTCAGCGACCGCAGCCGGCTCCTCTTCGCACACCCTATGAATTTCTTCGTTTACTGCGAGCCTTTCTTTTTCATTCTTTGCACTGATGAATCTCTCCTTCAGTGCATCCATCTGTTCCTTTGTAACCATATTCCAAAAGATTTGTCCCGGCTTAAGCCGGGAGGTTTTACATCATCTTGAGTTTCTCTACGAGTTCATCAATCGAGTCTTCCAACCAAGTGAGGATTTGCCAAGCCTCATTACGCCCTTTGATCTCGTTATAAAGTTGAAGGTAGTAGAGCAGTGACTTCTCGATTTCCTTACGTTCTTTGGTTTTCTTTCTCATTGATGTCCCCTTAGATTGATGATACAAAGGTAATAATCTTTTGATTATTGCACAAGTGCTCCGTGAGATATTTTGAAGAATAATTATCACTCAACAAGATTGTAGGAGAGGTCGGCACCGATGTAGGGGAACGGGGTGATTCTGTTGTTACGGAAGGTCAGGCCGTAGCCGGCTTGGAGCGCTATGGACCAGTGATGATGTTTTTTGTTGTGTTTTCTGTTTTCCGCAGTGCTTGACTTTTAGGCCAGCAATCGGCCCCATAGCCACGAGTGAGCCCTCAAGGTCGCCAATGATAAATGTCTGGACGGCTGCAAGGGTTACACGGCAAACAGTACGCTCACGGATGACAGGGTGATAGAGGAATATGGATACCTCTTTATGATACAAGATCTCCTTGGATAAGGCCCGCTTCCTTGCGGAGAAAATATATCAGATCGATTACTTCAATCCATACGACAACAAGCGAAAGTCAGTGCTCCTGCACACCAAAGAGGATCCAAGGTCACTGAGTTGCTTGACATCATCTCGGCCAACCGCTAAAATGGGTGTCCCATTGCGGAAAACAGCTTCTAAATAATCAGAGTGTGATAAGGCGGAAGTTGCGCCAGAGAACCTTGATGTTGTTGCCGTCGTGGATCTGGAGCATAATGCGGCCGGATTTGGAACCGATCAGCTCATCATTGATGTCAACCATAGACTCTCCGTTCAGCCAGGTCTTCACGTTGTTTCCTTCGACACGCAGACGAAGAGTGTTCCATTCGCCTTCTTTAAGAATATCTTCTTTTTCATCAGGAATCTGAACCAGCCAGCCACGGCCGTATGACTCGTAGATGCCGGCGGTGTCATGTCCCTTAGGGGCGACCTCGCACTGCCATCCGTTTACGATGTTGTTCTGGTAGCCACCTTCGACAAATGAATGGAAGAAGAGGCCGGAGTTGCCGTTGGAGCACTGCTTGAACTCAACTGTCAGATCGAAATCCTTGTAATATTCACGCGTTCCGAGGTAGCCGTAGCGAAGGTCTTCTCCGTTCTCTGTCACAAGGTTACCCTCTTCATCAACACCTGTGCGCATGCTTCCGAACAGTTCCCAGCCGTGAAGATCCTTGCCGTTGAAGAGTTCGATTTCCTTCCCGGCCTTGTGAGGAAGTTCCTTTATCTTGATATTCCTGAATGACGCTGGATCGCCGTGATCCTGAAGACAGATGACACCCTCGTGAGCCAGACCATATTCAGTGGCGTCGCCCCATTTGCCGCTGGCTTTCTTCTCGAACCAGTCGTCCGTCCATGCCTCGAACTCCAGAATCTTCTCTCCGTTCAGCCAATGCTCCACGTGCCCGTTGTCAAAAACGATCTTGGAGTTGTTCCACTGGCCTTGAGGGTTGACCTTCATCTTGCTGTAGTCCGGAAGGTGCATGGCGTAGTCAACGCCAAGTTTTTGCCATTCCTCGAGTTTAGTGGGAGCGTTGACCTCCTCCCACCCTTCGTTGTCAATGAGCTGGTATTCAGGACCCGTAACGTAAGGAACCTTGAATTTCGGACTCTCTACAACGTGGTAAAGCATCCCGCTGTTGCCTCCGTGGGTTAGTTTCCAGTCCCATGAGAGCTCAAAGTTCTCGTACTTCTTGGCGGTCACGATGTAGCCGGATTCATCTGCCCCGTTGCCGGAAGCCTGAATGCATCCGTCCACGACTGTCCAACCGTTTGTAAGGGAGTCTCCGTTGTAGTCACGCCAACCGTCAAGGTTCTCTCCATTGAACAGGAGTACCCAGCCGTCAGACCTTTCGGCCTTGGTCAAGGTGTTCGGCTTAGTGCCACAAGAAGTCATAGATACTGCCACACCGGCGGCAGCAAGCCATAAAAAGGTCTTTTTCATTGTTGAAAGATTAAAAATTATAGTTTTGCATCAAAAATATTATTATTGCTTGCAAAAATATGTAAATCTATCCGTTATCGCAATATATCCAATCGACGAAGGTGTTTATGAACGTATTATTGGATTTATCCGTGAAACGTTCAGTTGTGAATAAACTCCTTGATAATATATGATTATCCAAATTATTTGCGTATAATGCAAGTATATATTAAAAAACGAACTGTTATGAAGAAGAATCTGAGAAGATTTGTAGGGGGCTCCTTGCTCCTGATCGCCACTGCTTGTGGCAAGAACAACACAGGACCAGGTCCTGATCCGACACCCGTTCCTGAGCCTGGGGTTGAACCTACTCCTGATATTGTCGTGAGAGACCTCAGTACGAATGGCACATCCAACTGCTATATTATCCTGCAGACTGGGGCATGTTCTTTTGATGCCACTGTCAAAGGGAACGGAGCCGCTACAGAAGGCCTTGAAGCCCCGGAAAAGATGTCTCCGGATTCGGCGGCTCTTGTTTGGGAAACCAGCAAGGGCATGATCACGGATGTGAAACTAAAGGACGGGACAATCTCTTTTAAAGCTGGCGATGTCAACGGTAACGCTTTGATCGCCGCCTATTCCGCTGACAAGAAAATCATCTGGAGTTGGCATATTTGGTTTCCGGAAGAGAATGTGAAAACTGTTACGACCAAGACTGGCTACGAGGTGATGAATATGAACCTCGGTGCAATGACCTCCACTTTCGGATCAACTCCGGACGTGAAGCCTTACGGTCTGCTGTACCAATGGGGACGCAAGGATCCGTTCCCGTCCGCTCCGGCTCTTACAGGCGATGAAAAGACTCAACCGGTTTCTGTGTATGGCCCTGATGGTGCGGAGGTGAAGATCACCTATTCCCTTTGGAGCTCAGTGGAAAACAACACCATTGAATATTCAGTAGCCAATCCGACTAAATGTCTTTCGAACTATGCCCAGTACAATACCAGCAGGGATTGGCTGAAGGCCTCTGACAGCAATGATGCGTTGTGGGGCAATCCTAAAGGAGACGAGAGGAGTTCGGACAACAATTACGTCAACAAGGGCTCCAAATCTTTCTATGATCCATGCCCTGTTGGCTATCGTGTTCCGCCCGCAGATGTGTTCAGGACATTCACGACCACCGGGGGCTATACTCAAGATCCATCTTCTTTTGATGTAGTGGACTTGAACGGCGACGGAGTGATCGACACAAGAGACTACAACTATGGTTGGTCATTCAGCATGAAGGTAGGCTCACAGTTTTTCCCTGCGGCAGCCCGCTACGATGGCTCGTATGCCATGCTTATGGGCTCAAAGAGCGGACTTTGGGGGTCCTACTGGGGAAACACTCCGGCGAAATCTTATGATGAAAAAGTTTCCGGCTTCGGATTCTGTGTTCTTGCGTTCATGAGTGAGGCTGCCGGCACATCTGTCTCTGCTGCAGCCTCTGCCAACCGGGCGGACGCCTACTCCATCCGCTGTATCAAAGAATAGTTCAATCGGGACTGGCGTGACAGTGATGGAAACAAGTCCCCAAGGAATTGTCGGACCAAGTCCAAAAGTATGTGTTCAGGCATACATCTTTGATAGCCTGTACAGGAAATACTTAATATCTGAAACACCCCCTGAGTTGTGCCCTGAAAGTTTTCTCACAAAGCATAGCGTTGTTGGACGCTGCCCGTTGCTATCTTCGGTCAGGAGCACCGTTGCTTGGAGGGCGGGGCGGCCCTTTACCCAGATAGGGCGCGCGAAGCGCGTAGGCCGCCCCGCCCTCCAAGCAACGGTGCCAATGCAAGGGTAAATCATTGTCTGATTCCTTTTCATAAAAATTATTATCACGCACTCTATGGCTAAACGCAACACGTTCAGTGTCAATGAGTGGTGGAAAATGTATTAATTATCACATAGTTAGCCCTTTGCCTTGAGTGTTAAACCGCCAAAGGCTAGTAGCCAAACTATTTATTAATAATGGTTTACAGATCACGCCTACCTTGATTATGACCTCTGGTCAGGGCACAGACTAAAAGTTGAGAGGTAGAACGACACTTTTGCGGCGAAGTGCCGTCGAACCCCTCCATTTGTCGGTTTTGAACGACATTATAGTCTAAAAATGTCGTCAATTCCCTCCGGCGCTGGAATGTCAACCGGTATCAATGTACCTTGCGGTATCATGTTAGGGTACAAGCTGAGGCAGGCCTCTATAGCGTTCGCCTCGTGCTGATGTAGGTGTGGATTTACGGAACGCCTTCACGTCAAAGCTTATCCGAGGCGCATGGAAGGCTCATTCCCATGAAAAGCCTGTACTTTTGCCATTGAGTTTTTCAGCCCGGTCCGGATTCCACCGGCACAGATTCGACTTGCGACTGAAAGCCGTTTGTAAGATTCTCATCGTCTATAATTACTCAGCACTATTCGTCCGGGGGATTGCGCTCCGACCGGAGCGTATGATTTCTGCCTTTGTCCGGCCAACAAGGCTTTCACCGGACAAAATGTTGAATCAACCCGTGGCAAGCCGTCAGCAAACAACCTCTTTGGCCGACTGTGTTAACTTTGACGTTGGCGCGAGATAACAGAATTCAGTCAACAAGGCAGAGCACATAAACCGCCAGACATTGAAGGACAGACAACGATGACGTTATATACCTTTTGTAATGTTTCCACAAAGGTACATACTTATTTTTACTTTACTTCTTTAACACATACTTTTGGACTTGGTCCGAATTGTCTGGTTGCTGAGCTAGTCGAAGCACCCTACGTAGTGGGGACAAAGAAAGAGGATGAAATCATCACCCTCTTTCTTTTGTGGAGCATAGGAGGATCGAACTCCTGACCTCAAGATTGCGAACCTTGCGCTCTACCAGCTGAGCTAATACCCCGTTCGGACTGCAAATATACAAAAAAACATTCACGACACCATTATATTCAATGAAAATTCATCGTCGCTTCGCACGGCTCTTTCATTTAAGATTTCGTTGCCAGTCTAAAAATGTTGTTATTTTATAGCGGGTGTTTTCCTGTCCAGCA
>CAKULN010000094.1 GCA_934667175.1 uncultured Bacteroidales bacterium
ATCCGCTGGCCGTCAGCCGACGGCATGTCCTGGAAGTACGCGATCTCCTTCGGCGTGGAGCAGGACCACAGGGCAAGGACGCCCATGGTCATAAACCATTTCAAAATGGATATACTTTTTCTTTTCATATTCATGAATATGTTAACTATTTCTTGTTTTTGCCATCCTCCACTTTCTCCAAAAAAGCGGGAGGAATGAATTTGGTGGCGAAAGCGGCCACCCCCTCAATGGTGACTATAAGTCGCCTGTCATGCTTGATACGCTTGATGTGACCCTCATAACCTTTGAAGATGCCGTCAATGACCCTCACGCGGTCTCCTTTGTGGAACTGCGGACCATCCTCGCCTATATACTCAAGACCTGAGTCCTTGATGTCACAGAGTTTGATAAATGGCTCCATCTGCTCATCGGGAATGATAAGCGGTTTATGGGTACGTTGGTCGAAATAGGGCGAAACACTGCCGACATGTCTCATACGGATCATGTCGAGACTCTCGCACGTTGACTTTACGAACATCAATGATTTGATGATTGGCTCATTGACATAGTTAATGCCGCCATCCGAACATCTCTCCACCAGATGATGAGGATAAAAATAGCGGATCGCGGCTGTGTCCAAGGTTTGTCTCAGCGGTTCTATCCTATTGTAGAAAATGCGAAGCGCATACCAATTTGGAATCGAACTATACGCAAGTCTGATGTCGTCTAAATAATTAGATCCATCAAGAGCCAACTGTGTCATTGGTTAAAAGCAAAATGAAAAAGCAGTTACAAAATGAATATAAAATATGTCCCCTCAGCCATAGAGCAAGGGTAAGTTCGACGGTTGTCAGCATGAGTGTTCTGATCTCGAAAAACTCCAATCCAAGAGCCTCTTTCGTAACCTGCTTTTACGAGACAAAAATAGCATAAATCGCTCTTAAATACAATAGGGCAGATAGATAATTTCAACACGGTGGAAACAACATCCAACAATGAATCACCCCCCCCCCCCCATACGATTTAATCAATTATAAATCAGCACATTGCACTAAGAAAACATAAAAACACATTTACCTCATGTCGCACCAAATTATAACAAAATTTCCCTAAATGAACCCTAAATGAACCTGAATCAGTCTTTCAATATCTCTTTTGAGAGGACATCCGGGGTGTCCACTATGGCCGATGGATTGTAGGCGGCGAGTTCTTCTCGGCTACGGAACCCCCATGTGACACCTATTGTGCGGACCTTGGCGTTCGCTCCTGTCTGCATGTCAACATTAGAATCCCCGACATAGACAACCTGTGATTTCGTGACAGATGGAACCTCAGCCAGAATCTGGTCGACGATCGCAGGGTCTGGTTTGATCGGTTGGCCGTCTCGCTGGCCGAGAATCCTCACGAAATCATATTCAGCGAAGAAGTGTCTGACAAGTTTTTCCGCGCCGTCCTGGTACTTGTTGGAGGCGACCGCAAGGCGCACTCCCCTGCCGCTGATGGTTTTCAGCATTTCGGGAATGCCGTTGTACGGCCTGGTACGGTCACATTTGTGGGCATCGTAATACGGGATGAAGTACGAGGCCATCCTTTGGACTACATCTTCGGTGGCATGCTCAGATGGAACGGCGGCGCGGAAGAGGTTGTATATTCCGCGGCCGACCATCTGATAATATTCATCCAATTGATGGGTCGGGAAGCCACACTGCGTCAAAGCATAGTTGGTGGCGTCGCCCAAGTCCTCGACGGTGTTCAGAAGTGTGCCGTCGAGGTCGAAAATCGCTAGTTTTGTCATTGAATATTGTGTTTATGTCGCCTAGGCACGCTCGCTTCGACAAGATCGCTTCGACAAGCTCAGCGACCGAATAGAATCGCCGCCATAGTTAGCTCAGCGACCGGAGAAAACAGTCGGGCACTGAGCTTGCCGAAGTGCCAAAGTGCCGAAGTGCCGAAACGACGAGTTGTCGATGAGACGCCAAAACGACAATGCTACATTTATCTAAAAGCTATTCAGCATTCTCGAAGCCGAAGTACTCGCCCTTGTCCTCATAAGGGACCCCGGTCTTCATCCATGCCGGCATCGGAGCGCCTTTCAGATAGTGGTCAAAGAACTGCTGGAGTCTGATGGAGAGGTCCTTGCAGTTGCGCCTCTGGCCAAGATTGTGGGCCTCCTTGTTGTACTGGAGCAACCAGGCCGGTTTGTCAAGCCTGCGGAGATCCGAGAAGAACTCGATTCCCTGATACCACGGAACAGCCCCGTCAGCGTCATTGTGCATGATCAGGACAGGAGTCTGAACCTTGTCCACATGGAATACAGGAGAGTTTTCGATGTAAAGATCAAGAGCGCCTGGCTCCCACATGCTCTTCCCGATCCGGCTCTGACCGTGCTCGTACTGACCGGCGCGGGTGATTCCAGAGCCCCAACGGATACCACCATAGGCCGAGGTCATATTCCCCACAGGTGCTCCGGAGCCAGCCGCAGCGAACATATTCGTGCGTGTGATGAGCCATGCGGTCTGGTAGCCACCCCAACTCTGGCCCTGGATCGCCATCTTGGTCTTGTCAGCGATAGGATAGGCTTCGCAAAGTGCCTCGGCTCCGGCGCAGATGCAGTTGTAGGCACTCTCACCCGGATGGCCGACCTTGTAGACAATGTCCGGCACGAACACGATGTACCCCCTTGAAGTATAGAATGGAATATTCACTATCGAGCGTGACGGGGCAGGAGTCCAGAATGAATATAGGTTGTTGGCGTTCTTCTCGTAGAAGTAGATCATGACAGGCAGCTTCTCGCCTTCCTTCACTCCATCAGGAACAAAGACCAGACCTTTGAGAGGAGTGCCGTCGTAGGCTTTCCAACGGAAAAGCTCGGCACGGCCCCAACGGTATTCAGCCATCTGAGGGTTGATGGAAGAGACCTTTGTCGAAGTCTTGAAATTGTCGTCAGTATAATAAAGGTCATAGCAGTTGCGGAAATTGCCTTTCTGGAAAAAAAGCCTGTCGGTGGTCAGAGTTCCCGCAACATACTTGAAGCTGACAGTGTCGGTGAAATATTCAAGGGTCTTTGCCGGCTTGGCAAGGTTCAGGCGGCCGAAGCCGTTCTCCTGGCTGTTCTCGTTGAACACGCTCAGATAGACAGTCTGCTTAGTGTCAAGCGGCCTGACAAGCCCGCAGCGACGCTCGTTAGGCTTTCTGGTGTCCGGCTTAGGATCCATGATCTTGAAGCGGTTGTGGGTCTGACGGCCCACTCCTCCAGTAAGGTTGACGGCGGAGGCTCCGTCAGGGGAGAATTTCCAGATGTCGTAGCGGTCGATGATGAAGACAGCGGACTCGTCCTTGAGCCATTTCGGGGAGAACTCATGGGCTGGCGCGGCTGTCGGGTGGTCGTCCTCCTCATCGTAGAACGGAACTCCGGTCCGGGCTGTGAGGTTGACCTTCTCGCCAGTCTGGGTGTTGTAGGTGAACCAGTTCATCTCATCGTTGTCAAACCAAACAAGGTACTTCCCGCTCGGAGACATGTCGAAACGGCCTGTGTTGAGTCCCTCGGCCACAACCATACGAGATCCGTCATTGACATTCACAAGGGAGTAGTCGTAGCGATTGTTGTAGTCCCACACCGAGGTGCGCTCGTACTTAGTGTTATCACCAGAGAGAACCCACTCCGAAAGGCCTCCGCTCATAAGTCGAATATTGTCGAAATATGACGTTGTCAGCGGCACGATCTTTCCCGGTTCAGCGAGATCTATGGTGGCTGAATATGTCTTCTTCAGTTTCTTGTTGACGTTCAGTCTCTGCTGAGGCGGGGTGTAGATGGCGTCCCAGTTCCAGATGTCCAGCTGAGCTGTCTCGAAATCCACAATCGTGGTGTCCTTCGCAGGGCGGATGGCTCCGATGCCGAGGAAGAGACGCTTTCCGTCAGGGGTGAACTGAAGTTCGGTGTTCTCGTTGAGAGTCCAACCCGGAGTACCTTCTACTTTAGTACCTTGAGCGATGAGTTCTTTAGTTGAATATACCCATTTACCATCCTTGCTGATTACAGTAGAGCTATCAGCAACCTCCACAAGCGGTCGGTGAGCCTGTCGAACCGTTTTACCCGTCTTGACAGCCTGAATGCTAGTCAAGTACAGAGCCTGACATTTATTGCGGTTCTTGCTCTTGTCCGTAGAGCCAAGGAACACAAGTTGATCCTCTGCATCGCTGAATGTAAGGCGGCTATAAGATTCAGCACCTTTGACCAAAGTGTCCAGACAAGCAGGTGCATGAGCAATCAGCACAGCTGTGACCGAGAGAGAGTCCTTCTTGTCTTTCTTCGATGTCATCACAAGAGTTGTCCCATCCTGATTGAAAGAATAAGAGTCAATGTACTTGAGGGTGTCTTTCTTGTCTGTGGCTGGGTTCAAGATGATGAGACCAGACTTGTCGGTGCCTTTCTTGTCGGTCGAATCCTTGAAATGCTTCCAAGTAGATTTATAGGCGATGTAAGGCTTTGCCAAAGAACCGGTTGCGTAAGAATCAACACGACCGTATTTCTTAACTGTCATGGTAGAGAGATCGACGACGGCCAGAGTGTCCTTGGTCATGTTCTCGGCCTTCTTCTTGTCGATCTTTTCCTGACGTGTTTTGGCGAACTGTGGCTTGATCCGGAGGTAGAGCCACTTGCCCTTTGGATCCAGTGATGCCTGGAAACCGCGCGGGATGCTGATCTCACGGCAGGAAGACTTGCCTTTCTTCTGTGGCGTCATGTTCCTGACATAAAGGGTGCCGTCTCCTTCCTGAGGGTTTACGCACCACACGAGAACGTTGCCGTCATCGCTTTTCTGGATGTCGGAGACACTTTGCCACGAATCGTACACATCGTGGTCCATCGCTTTTTTCTGAGCCGACGCCACTGTCATTCCCGACATGGCGGCGGCGATGGCCAAAACTGGCAGAAGTTTGAAATTCATAATATCTGATAATAACTATTTCATTACTATTGAGTCGCTTCGACAAGCTCAGCGACCGCACGTCGACAACTTCGGCAGGCTCAGCGGCCGCACCTCGGCAGGTTCAGCGGCCGCACCTCGGCAGGTTCAGCGGCCGCACCTCGACAGGATCAGCGACCGGAAGAAGCGGTTGGTGAGCCTGTCGAACCACCGCGGTCAATTTTGCGGATTGCCTCATAGTACTCGTGGCGGGCCGGGTTCTCCGGGAACCAGCCTTTCAACACACGCTTTTCCTGCTCAAACACCTCCAGAATGCCCCAGAAGCAGGAAAAGGCGGCGGCGCCAAGTACGGTGGAAAGCTCTTCATGATTTACGAATATCGAAGCGGCGGCGAAGGCCAGTCCCGCGACCAGTAGCAACCACCAACTCCCTTTGCCCCAATGATATTCCATCTTAATGACTATGGGATGGCATATTCCTATAATGAGAAAGGTCGCCGCTCCGACTATTATTCCGCTTAAGTTCATGTTCGATCACTTTTTTAAATGACAAATTTACGAAATAATATTGATTTTACATTTTGATACCTACGTTTCACGATACAGTGCGGACAGTTTAACTATATATAGGGATTGCTGGAATATGGCGAGGGTGGTAACTTTGTGGTCGGATAGTGATTATCGTCACAAAACAAGAATCTTTTAAGCCAAATGAAATGAAAAGAGCCCGCGGTCGAGAGACACCGGGC
>CAKULN010000095.1 GCA_934667175.1 uncultured Bacteroidales bacterium
GACGAAAACGGAGCATTGACCAATGCCGGAGCGTTGCTCGCAGACGACTCCCCTGTTCGCCAGTCCAGAATTTTCTGCACCCGCTGGAATGGACTCACGATGACAAGTGGACTCGGCGAAGCTCTTGACGATGCCGAACTTCAAGGCAGCGTCATCGGTCAGCTGCAAGACGCCGTCACATTCATCCGCAACAATTCACACAAACGCTGGTGGAAAGAATCCGACCACCGCGAAGAACTTCCAGACTATCCGGAAAGAGCCGTGACAGAGGTCATCTGCAACGCCATCATTCACCGCGACTACCAAGAGCTCGGCAGCGAGATACACATTGACATCTACGACGACCGGCTGGAAGTATATTCACCCGGAGGAATGATCGACGGTCGCTTGATTCAGCAATTGAACCCGCTTTCAGTCCCGTCCAAACGTCGCAATCCCCTCCTCGCCGATTTCTTTAGCCGTCTCGACCTCATGGAGCGTCGAGGCAGCGGAATGAAGAAAATCCTCGGTGAATATGTCCGATTTGAGTCCTTGAAGGAATACCACGCCCCAGAGTTCACATCCAATGCCAGCGAGTTCCACGTGACCCTCTGGAATCTCAACTACGGCACCGATGTCGTAAAAGATGCCACAAATGACTTCACGAAAGAGTCCGCACAGTTCACAAAAGAGTTCACAAAAGAGTTCACAAAAGAGTTCACAAAAGCTCAAAGGCGTATATATAAGCTGATTTCTATGAACCCTAAAGTGAACATTGACCTAATTGCCGCAGATCTCAATCTATCTACACGGCAAGTCAAGACATATATGAAACGCCTCACAGACCTGCACCTGATAGCCCGTGAAGGCGGACGCAAAAACGGCACTTGGAAGATTCTCGACAAGGACTACGACGACTTCTTTGAACGGATATAACACAGAATCTTATTTGCAGAACAACTCCGAAATATCGGTAATACACTGAATTTCAAAGATGTCTTATTTGCAAAGTAAATCCATCGGTTAATAAAAATCACAATAAAACATAACACCACAACTATATGAAAAGAATAATATTATCGCTTGTCGCAACACTGTTTGTTCAATGCGTTTTCGCACAAGCACCGATTGACACCCTTCGCCAACAACAAATGCAGATGGACTCGATAAAAGTGCATCTACTAACGCGCATAAATCAACATACCGCACCTTGCTATAAATTGTATTCGACAGAAAATATGTGGACATTCCTCGAGTTGGAAACATTCAGTGGCCGTATTTGGCAAGTTCAATATTCAACGAAAGGCCCTGACTACCGATTCCGCTCCACACTAAATTCAGAATCATTGGTCTGGAACGAGCAAGAAGGATTCGCCGGACGTTTTGAACTATACAAGACTCAAAATATGTACAACTTCATCCTTCTTGACACTTTCAACGGTCGCACCTGGCAAGTTCAATGGTCAACCGAAGCGAAAGACCGTATGATTCTACCTATATTCTGATATATTTTATTTTAGATAGAGAACAAGTACTAAACGATTATTAATCATGGCCATAATTCCTCAATTGTATAAAAATGCTGTAGTTTCAATTGGCATTAAAAATCAAAATAATCCTACTATATGGATAGGAACAGGATTTTTTATGACACGTGCTGCTGATGAACACGGAAAAGCACGACCATTTCTTATCACAAACAAACATGTATTTAAAGACCATAATAATATTGTGATTAGAATGAAAGAGCACGGGAATGATAATTTAATCGAAATAGATGTTCCGATATTAGCTGCCGATGGAAAACCAAATTATGTTTTACATCCACAAAATGATATTGATATAGCTGTTCTTCCTTTGAATGGTTCATCTATAACTGAACATCATTTAGAGTTCCCTGCTTTTGACATTGACACGAATGCAATGACATCGTCTGAGTTAAGGGCTAACGGGGTTGAAGAAGGAGCATTCATTTATATGCTAGGATATACAATGGGATTGGTTAATCAATCTTCGGCACTTCCTATTTGCCGTTTAGGATGTATCGCTCGTATTAGTGAGGCGCAAATCCAGGAAGAACACAATATTTTAGTTGATATTCAAAATTTTCCCGGCAATTCAGGTAGTCCAATAATAACTAGACCTGAACTATTATTTATAGAAGGCACTAAAAATTTAGACCGTAGTGTACTTGTTGGTATAGTACACTCATATATCCCTTATCAAGAGACATTAGTGAATTCTCAAACAGGAAAGACCGTTGAGATTAGGAGTGAAAATAGTGGTTTGGCATATGTCCATCCAGTCGAATATATCAGAGAAATTGTAGACTTGGTTTTTCCATTGCGAGCGCAATGATATCGAAATGATATTTCAAACAAGCCATACGCTTGCGATAAGTCCGACAAACTATGGGAATAATAGCGATAATAATCTGCATCTTTGCTATTTTGCTTTTCCGCCTCCTGCCCTCAAAAAGCAAAATCGGGGAAAAGCGAGTGGCCTCCATCCTGAAAAAATTGCCAGGCGACAGTTACAAAGTCATAAATGACCTTCTGCTCACAAACAACGGCTACAGCACACAGATAGACCACATCGTAATATCCATCTATGGCATCTTCGTCATCGAGACCAAATTCTATCAAGGATGGATATACGGAGGCGAGAACAGCGAATACTGGACGCAGAACATCTACGGCAACAAATACCAGTTCCGCAACCCCATCCACCAGAATCAGGGACACATCCGAGCATTAAGATTCCTCCTGAAAGACTACGGGAATATCTCCTACATCTCAATCGTCGCATTTTCAAGACAGGCAAGCCTCGGCATAGATGCTCACACTCCAGTAATATACTGGGACCAGATTCCCCGAATAATCAATCAGTTCGAGACCAGAATCCTCTCCGAAAGCCAGATACAGAGCATCTATAACATCCTGCTCGCAAACAACAACGGAGACAAAGCCGCCAAGAAACAGCATATCTCCAACGTCCGCCACAACGAAATCAAACGTGACATTGCCGTCGCCAACGGCTACTGCCCTCAATGCGGAGGCACACTGACGCTACGTCAAGGCAAATACAGCAAATTCTACGGCTGCTCCAATTACCCTCGCTGCAAATACACAACCCCATACAGATAAAAACGCCCAGAAAGGCATAAAAAGACGAATGCAAGCTCATCGTTTGAGACATTTTGCCTACCTTTACATTGTTATAAGTTTTACCTAACAATGGCCACAATCGGAAACATATCCGAACTCCTGTCATCGGTGCATCTTCCGGAAGACGCACGGGCAACGTTGGCTTTTCCTGCCAAGAGCATCATACTCAAAGAGGGAAAAGTTGCTGACAAACTCTATTACGTCCGCAGCGGATGTCTGCGCCTCGCATTCAACAATGACGGCAAAGACATCACATTCCAATTCTTCTTTCCCGGTGATATAGTCGCGTCGTTCGACAGCCTGCACAACGGAACGCCAAGCCTCTTCTCACTTGAAAGCATAGAGCCGAGCGAACTTCTCGCAATAGACGGCAAGGCACTGAGAACCCTGATCCGGGCTAATGAAGCCATCCGCGATGAATATGAGAATCTGCTGGCGGAACGCTTCCACGCCTACCAGCAGCTGTTTCTTTCCCGAATCCGCAACACTCCGCAGCAGCGCTACGAGGAACTTCTTGAGCAAAATCCCGAAATCGTCAAGCGCATCCCACAACACTACATCGCCTCATATCTAGGAATCACTCCCGTCTCGCTCAGCCGAATCAGAGCGAGAAAGGGCTAATATACCGCTGATTATGAACATTTCCGCGATATAGAACGCCACTTGCGAGGCTGCATACCTGATAGGCATCGCCATATCCATTCCGGTCATAGCGTCAGAGACAAGAAAACAGATTCCTCCCAGCAGGATAAGGACATATTCACGCCTTTTGTTCAGCATCCCGGCAATGCCGCAACTGACATATAGCAAAATGGCAAGCATTACAAGAACTGATATGGCTGCCATAGGCATATTGACATTCAGCGCGACAGCCGGCATCCAGCACAGGACAAGAGGTATTCCAGCCAACAGCGTCCACTGAAATGCCTTGATCCGTCCGATGCCCCGTATGATCACATACAGATAACAGACGTGTCCAAGAATAAAGCAGAGCACACCCACAAGGAACAATTCCTCATTGCCCTGCAAATGAATCAATTTACCGGTAGTGTGTAACGTGATTGCCGCAAATAGCGGTATGACTGTACGTATCGGGAGATTCTTCCGGGATTTAGTCCACGGCTTCCAGACCGAAAGAATCAAAACAGCCGTGAACCCAACCAACTGAACGATTCCGGCAATGGCCACGTATCGCACATTCGTTAAGAACGGCTCCACCGGCAGCGACTCTGTCAGCATCATAGCCGCATAGTCCATATTCTTCTCTATCGTCACGCCCATATAGATCTTGCCTATAAGAACCAGCACCACGGTCAGCACCCACTTCACGCCGACCCATTTAACCTTGAAGAATCCCCATTTCGTGAAAATTGAATATATCAGAGCAGTGATGACAATGCCTATGCCTCCCGGAATAAGAAAGAACTTGTCTATCACAAGATGATCCTTCGCCACCGCATACATCTGCTCCACACCTTGCGGCTGTGTGCCCAGCATAATGCTGACCAATGCCATCACACCGCCAATCCACATAATCCCGAAGAGAATATGGAAAACCTTCAAGGCTTTCATCGCATTTAAGTTGTTAATTGTCTTCATACCAATCATTTTTTCGCAAAGTTATGGCGGCAAGACACTTCACAACGATAACAATTGTTAAGAAATATACGCCCGAAAGACCTCTGGCATTTCTCCAATGCCTGAAGACTTTTCCGATGGGCAGAGAGGTATCAGCCGACTTCCTTCCGTCAGTCCGCTGATATATTTATAGACAGAAGCTAAGCTTCCGAATCAAACGCCCGGCAAGACATTCATCACCTCCGCTCCCGCTACGATGCCGAAAGACTTGCCTTTATGGGCAGAGCGGAACCGGAAGATTGACGCTCTCCGCTTACGCTCCGACCGCCAAACCTCCGGCCTTTCCAAACTCGCTTACGCTCGATAATACAGTAGCGGTGTCGAGACTTCAGTCTTTCTCCGTTTTACTCCGAAAGCCAGAAGACTCGACCTTTCTTTGCCCCATAGCCCCACAGGGGTCATAACCGACTCCGCTCCCAAAGTGTGGCGCGAGCCTTGTCCCTCGAATGCCGCAACATAACATAATCATATCGAGATTGCGTAACAGATCGGCGGGTCCCTTCCCACCGTCTGTTTCCGCTCCGCACGCAATCTAGATTATGTTA
>CAKULN010000096.1 GCA_934667175.1 uncultured Bacteroidales bacterium
CTCAGTCACTTCGACAGGCTCAGTGACCGAGCCGTGCGGATGTTTCTGCGTGCTTACCTACATGGTGTTTCCGGTCGCTGAGCTTGTCGAAGTGACCGAACTGGTAAATAAAATCACCAGAACAATGTTACAATATCCCGACCTTTTCGTTTATATTAGTGAAAAGTTCAAACGATGATTGAAGACTTTCTCACAGAAGCGTTCCTGGCCCTGAGGGGCCGATGGAAATCAGAAGACGTTCTGCAAGACGCCTTCTGCAGGCTTTGGGGAAGGAAGTACAAGATTGGAAGTGTTAACGAGGCGATTGGGCTGTTGTCGAGGACGAGCCGTAACCTTGAGATCGACGAACATAGGAAAGCGAGCGGGAGGCAAACGGTGAGTCTCGAAGGGCGTCAGGTTGAGGATGAGGGCGGCGACGCTATGGAAAAGGAACGGCTTTTCCGGAAAGTCGAAGCGTCGGTCGATAGCGAGTTGACCGATCTTCAGAGGGTTATCGTCAGAAAGCACGAATATGAAGGTCAGTCCTTCGAGCGCATAGCAAAAGACCTTGGAATGCAGCAGGCTGCGGTCCGGATGCATGTCTCAAGGGCAAGAAAAATTTTAAGGGACAAATTCAGAAATGAAGATGAATAGGATCAATGAATATATCGACAGGTATTTCGAGGGAACCCTTTCCGAAGCCGAGGAACTGAGACTCAAGGCTTTCCTCACCTCTCCGGAAGGACAGGCCTCTGAATATGACGAAGCGCGTGCCGTGATGGGCTACTTCGCCGTCGGCAAGTCCCTTTCACAGAGGGATGCGAAGGAATATTCCCGAAAAGGCATCCGCAGGCATGGCTCAGCATGGCTTCGGGTCGCTGTGGCCGCCGTGTGCGCCGGTATATTCATAACTATTGGGGTGAATGTCTATAATAAGGAAAACGTCTGCGTCTCGTATGTCGGAGGGCAGAAGGTGACAGACAAGGAGGTTGTAATGAACGACGTCGACGGCATCCTTGCCGACCTTTTCTCCGGCGGAACGGATGTGGAAGAACAGTTAAATGAAATATTCGGAAAATGATGAGACGAAAAGTATTTTTGATAGTGGCGCTGTGCTTTCTTGCCTTGCTTCATGCTCATGCGCAGAAAGGACTTCAAATCGACAGTCTGTTCAACTGCTCTATTGTTGATGTTTCAGACATGTCCAAGATTTCCATGTCGGAAGTGAGCGGGGCGGAACTCAAACCTTACAATCTGAAGTATTTCCGCAGCATCAGTTTCAAGGCGGGAGTCCGGACAATTGACAGGGTGGCATCTTTGGTGGAAGCGGATTCCCGTAATGCGCTTGACCGGAAGATTGATTATGTCGGAGGACAGATGTATTATGCCCTTTTGAGGTTACGGACAAACGGTTCCGAGGAGAATGAATATGTAGGTTTCCAGCTTAAGGGAATAGGACGGGAAAAGGTCACCCAAGGTTCTGACGGCAAAACAATTGTTGGCTATGAACTTGATGATAAGGCTCAAGGACCGTTTGAGCAAGCCTATGTGACAGTGGTCTATCTCAGGGGTAAAGCCACCATGAATGATCTTAAGAAAATGTTTAAACAAAGATAAGATAAAGATTATGAAGAAGTTATTATCTGTGTTGCTGATATCGCTTTTGTGCGCTTACGTTGCGTCCGCACAGACAGGAGCCTCACGCCGCTCTGAATTCAAGATCATCGACCCGGCTGATACCGTGAAGATTCAAGTGAAGAAGCCGGGCGTCAAGGTTCGTTACAACTCCGACGGAAAAAAGTTGAACCATCTGTCTGATTCCTTGTTAATCGTCTATAGTCCTGATTCCGTCAAACAGCATTATGACCCTAAAAAAGAGGTCTATTATAAGATGGAGATATTCGGCTCAGAGAGTGATTCGTCATTCTCGTACACTTTCACTAATTCCAATGTTGTCAGGAGAGATACATCGCGGTTCCGTTTGTCCATAGGCCGCGATACGGATGAGGATGGAGATCAGTCGAGATTAGACTTCAATTTGCCTTTTTATCACAAGGTGGTGAACAGGACAAGCGTGCGTCGCGGCTATGTGGTCGAGCCAGGCAATTTCGGAATGGCTTTGCTGAATGTCAACTCTGGCAATGTGGATTTCAGAACCCAGCGCTCGTATGAGGTGTTCTTCAACTTGTGTGACGATTATTTCAAACTGTCAAGTTTCATGACGTTCAACTACGGTCTTGGTTTTTCCTGGAAGAATTTCGCTATGACCAAAAGTGGTATGATGACGAAAGATGATGAAGGGAATATCCTGATCGGGGAATGGCCGGAGAAATCCGAACCGAAAGTGTCCAAGCTGAGAGTGTTCAGCGTCACATTCCCGTTTGTTTTCGGTGTCAACGTCTATCGAGGTGTCGGATTCTCTGTGGGACCTGTGGTAAATCTCAACGCCAGCAGTTCGGTCGTAAACAAGTATCGGCTGAACGATGAAAAGCAGAAGGACAAGTATAAGAGGGCGCATTGCAACCTCGCCACGGTTGACTTGATGTTCCAGCTCAATTTCAGGGATGTGGGTGTCTATGCGAAATATTCTCCGATGAATATCATGGACACAGATTACTGGCCTGAATTCAAGCATTGGGCGATTGGCCTGACGGTCAATCTGTAGCGACAGAATATTCATAAAACAAACCCCCGGAAGTGCTTTCTTGCTTTCGGGGGCTTGTTGTAAGTGTCTCTTTAGTTTAGCGTTCGATCGTGGCCTCGCGGTCAGGTCCGAGGGAGATTATGCTGATCGGCACTCCGAGATAATCTTCCATGAACTTGATGTAGTTCTTGAATTCCTGCGGAAGATCGCTTTCCTTGCGGATTCCGGTGAGGTCTTTCTTCCAGCCCGGGAACTCGGTGTAAACCGGCTCGATCTGAGCGGCGATGTCGAACGGAACCTGGTCGGTCTCCTTGCCGTCCACCTTGTAGGAAGTGCAGACCTTGATCGTCTCGAAATCGTCCAGGCAGTCGGATTTCATCATGATGAGGTCGGTCACGCCGTCGATCATCACGGTGTACTTCAACGCCACGAGATCCAGCCATCCGCAGCGGCGAGGACGGCCTGTGACGGCTCCGAACTCGTGTCCGACCTGACGGAGCTTCTCACCGGTCTCGTCGAACAATTCTGTCGGGAACGGACCGCTGCCCACACGTGTGCAGTAAGCCTTGAATATTCCGTAGACGTGCCCGATCTTTGACGGGGCGACACCGAGTCCGGTGCAGACTCCGCCGACCGTGGTCGAGGACGATGTCACGAACGGATAGGAACCGTAGTCGATGTCCAGCATCGAGCCCTGAGCACCTTCCGCAAGCATCGGCTTGTCTTCCAGCCACTTGTTCACGAAATACTCGCAGTCAATGAGCTTGAATCCCTTGAGGAACTCAATGGCGCTCATCCACTCGGCCTCGTCCTTGGCAGGATCGCACTCGAAGTGCAGGTCGGAGAGTAATTGAATATGTCTGGCCTTGAGTTTCTCGAATCTTTCCTTGAAATCCGGAGCGAGGATGTCTCCGACCCTCAGGCCGTGTCTGCTGATCTTGTCGGTGTAGGTCGGTCCGATGCCCTTAAGGGTGGAACCGATCTTGCCTTTTCCGGCAGCCGCCTCGTAAGCCGCGTCCAGAAGCCTGTGGGTAGGAAGGATCAGGTTGGCCTTCTTGGAGATGAACAGTTTCTCTTTCGGGTTGATGTCCATTTTCTCCACGTTCGCGCATTCCTCTCTGAGCGTGATCGGATCCAGAACGACACCGCTTCCGATGATGTTGGTGGAGCCTTCACGGAATATTCCCGAAGGGATGCTGCGCACTACGAAGTTCTTGCCGTCGAAATGCAGGGAATGCCCGGCGTTCGGACCGCCCTGGAATCTCGCCACGGCCGGGTAGCGGCCTGCAAGCACATCCACAATCTTACCTTTTCCTTCGTCTCCCCACTGGAGACCAAGGACTACGTCAAGTTTTGAACTCATATCTGATAATATTCGTTTGTATATTCCTTAAAAACAGTTTGGACTTTGTCGCGATTATTTTTGTTAATCATTCGTGGCTGAAAGAATTGCTCAAAGACCTTGGCGGAAATTAGAACGGAAGGTCATCCTGTGGCATGTCCGCCGCGGCGACCTCGATCGGATTCACAGGAGTCTGCTGCTGTGGCTGCTGCTGATAAGTCGGCTGCTGAGCGATGTTCCCGACTGCTTCCTGAGCTGAACCTGCCGCCGGTCCCTGAGCCTGTCGAAGGGCCGGCTGCGGTGCCGCTTGGTAGCCGCCCTGCTGGTACTGAGGCTGAGCGTACGTCGGCCCTTGAGCCGGACCGCCCGTCGGTCCCTGAGCCTGTCGAAGGGCCGGCTGCCCGTACCCTTGCTGACCCTGCGGCTGGTATCCTCCCTGAGCCTGTCCGTATCCCTGTCCACCGTCCTGCGCTCCAGGATTGTCCGATTTCCTGCCCAGAAGCTGAAGATTGTCCACCGTGACCTCCGTGGTATACCTCTTGTTGCCCGTCTGGTCAGTCCACGACCGAGTCCTCAGCTTGCCCTCAATGTAAACCTGAGTGCCTTTGCGGATGTATTTCTCCGCCACATCAGCCGAATTCCTCCAGGCCACGATGTTGTGCCATTCCGTGTTTTCTCGAAGTTCTCCATTGCGGTCACGATAGCGTTCAGTCGTCGCGAGGGTGAATGTCGCCACCTTCGTGCTTCCTGAATTGGGGTTGTTGTTTCCATCAAGGTAACGTACTTCCGGGTCTTTTCCAACGTTACCGATCAGCATTACTTTGTTCAGTGACATGATCTTAAGTCGTTTAGTTATGTTAAAATGCGCCTTTGTTGAACCTCCTCGTGGCAGATGTCCATATTCCACGCATCATCTCGCGCAGAACCGTTGCCGCAACGGCCGGCCCAAAGCATTGCAAGTTAGTCAAAATATTCCGTATTCCCATAAAAAAGGATGGTGAATGGTAATGGAAAAACCGAGGGGATAGAGAAGAGTGCCTTGCGGCACAAAGTCAGTCACCTGACTATCTTCGGCACCCTTTATACCTTCCGATAGTGACTCCTGACTTTCTCAACCTTACCAAAGCGGATGCGTCTGTACGCCCTAACTTTGACAAGCCTG
>CAKULN010000097.1 GCA_934667175.1 uncultured Bacteroidales bacterium
GATAGGCAATACCCCGCTCAACCAGAATTTTGCACGTTACCAAAATTCTTGGGTCGAGCGGGGTACTTGCCTATGGGGGGGAAAGATTTGAGCTATACTTTTTTTTAAATAATTGTCTTTTGTCGCTAGACCTCGGTCACTGAGCCTGCGGACTCTTCGGTCACAGAGCCTGCGGAATCTTCGGTCACTGAGCCACCTCGTTCGGTCACTGAGCTTGTCGAAGTGACATTCCTATCACTTATTCCAGATTAATCTCCGCAATGACCGGATAATGGTCGGAGTAGCGTAAGTGCGGCACAGAATGCGACGCCGCACCAAAATGCGACGGATAAAGAATATAGTCGATCCGGATGAATGGCCAAAGGAATGAATATGTCGCCCCGAATCCTTTGCCAGCCTCCACGAACGAATCCTTTCTCCCCTTCTTGAGGCGGTTGTAAGTGTACGACATAGGATTGTCGTTGAAATCCCCTGTGACAATCGCCTCCAAAGTGCATTCCTCAATGTCCGACATCACCCTGTCCACCTGCTTCGGTCGTCTCCTGATGGACTTTTTCATCTTCTCCTCCGTCGCCCACATCATCTCCCCGCTCTTGTCCTCCACGGATTTCTTAAGTCGGGACAGAGAGATGTTGTAACTCTCGAAATGACAATTGTAAACCCTCAGGACAGACCCCTCTCCGACTTTCAGGTCAGTGAATATCGCCAGATTGGAGCTCTTGTCGAACATCAGCTTCCCCTTGTCCACGATAGGAAACCTGCTCAGCGTGACATTCCCGTAGCTTCCCTTGTCGGTCACGTACATGAAGTATCCCACATTGTAGTCCGGAAAACGCCTGTCGAAGAATTTCGCCACGTCATATTCCCCCGGCAGATTGAACTCCTGAAGACAGATGATGTCAGCGTCACTCTCTGTGATGAATTTGATGACAGAGTCCGCGCATGCTGCCCTGCCCCCGTCCTTCCTGAATTCGGGATCCCGTCCCAAAGCAAAGTGCCCCACATTGTAAGTCAAGATCTTGACCGTACCGGATCCGCTCTCGGCCGCCCCCGAGGAAAACTGAATATAGCGTCCTATGAATATCAAGGATGGCAGCAAGGCCAGCAATGGAATCATCGACGATCTGGAACCTTTCCTGATCGCGAAGACAAGGAATAGAACATTGACAAGAGCGATAGGTACGAACAACAGTCCGAACACAGTCATGTACCACGCCTTGGCGGGGTTTACCACCATTGAGGCGTAGCTGAGCAGAAGCATGAACGCAGACAACAGCATCAGCAATCTTACGATTATTCCGCCGAAAGAAGTTTCCTGTGAATTACCGCTCATGTCCGTATTTTTTTTCCTAAGGTGTCACCTTTGCCAGAGCTTTCCGGATTTCTTCCAGTAAAGCAGCAGCAGGAAACCGAACAACATTCCACCCAGATGCGCGAAATGAGCCACCCCGTCCATCGTGCCTGTCACACCTGTGAAAAGTTCAATGGCGATGAAGAGCAAGACAAACCATTTGGCTTTTAATGAGATAGGAGGGAATATCAACGTCCACACATCGTTCGGGTACAGCATCGCATAGCCGATCTGGATTCCGTAGATGGCTCCTGACGCTCCAAGTGTCGGGGTGCGCAGGAGATTGATCTGTCCGGCGGTGAGTATGCCCGAATCCGCAGCAGCCATGGCTTTCATCTGGAGATATTCCACGCCGGTGTGGGTCAGAACCGCGCCAAGCCCTGTCACGAAATAGAAAATGAGGTATTTCCTTGAACCGACCGTTCTTTCCAACGCTGAACCGAACATCCAGAGACAGAACATGTTGAAGAATAGATGCCAGAATCCTCCGTGCATGAACATGTAGGTGATCGGCTGCCAGATGTGGAAGAAAGGGGATTGAGGGTAGAACATCGCGAAGGTGCTGACCATGAAATTCTGGTTGATCAGGGTCGCGACGAACATCACGATGTTGACAAGGATGATATTCCTTGTTACCGGAGGCATATTGCTGAAAAATCCCACTATTCCCGATTGCCTGTTGTCGTAGCCGTAGTATGCCATATTTCTATATTCATTTAAAATAATTTCTCTATTTGTGCCGTGGTCATGATTGCCATGATCCTTTTCCCGTTTGCCGTCAGTTCGGCGTTGCCGCTGGAGAGCAGAGTGTCCAGAAGATGCCTTGCCTCGTGAGGAGATGTCAGCGGATTACTTCCGGACGCTCCCAGAAGGGCGATTTTCTCCGCCATCGCAGACTCCATCACACCCGGAAGCGAGGAACTGTCGTCCGAGAGGATCAGCAGCAGGTCCGAGACCATCGTCTGTATTTTCCCCTCTTCGCATGAATATCCTTCCGGAACCCCGTTGACCACAATAGTGTCCGTCCCGAAAGGCGAGATGTCGAATCCCAGCCGGGCAAGCAGTTCGGCCTTTTCATCGAACACGGCCTTGTTGGCGGCTCCGACCTCGACTTTCACCGGAAACATGCTGGCCTGTGTGACGTGCTCGTTTTTGGTAAGCGCCGCCAACGCCCTGTCGTAGAGGATTCTCTCCCGGGCCCTTCTTACGTTCACAATCATCAGACCATCCCTCGCAGGGGCGATGATGTATTTTCCTCCGAGTATGATAGTCTGCGTGACCGGCAGCGTCTTCTCTTCGAAAAGTTTGCCATAATCCTCCCGCTGGTCCACATACCGCCCGAATCTCCCTGCCGCCGAGCCCCCAAATCCGGCTGCGGAGCCAGCCGAAGCACCATCTGCCACTCCACTCCATCCTGCCGCCGAACCTCCTCTTCCGGTCGCTGAGCCACCACCACGCCCGGTCGCTGAGCCTGTCGAAGCGACCTCCCCTCCGAAGGCGTGCCCTTCTGCCGAAGATCTTCTAAAACCGGAGCCTGCCGAAGGACCGTCAAAACCGGTCACTGAGCCACTACCACGATCGGTCACTGAGCCACCACCACGATCGGTCACTGAGCCTGTCGAAGTGACCGGATCAAACGGATTGTATTCACTGTCAATCGCCACCTGAGGAATGCTCTCCGGCTGATATTCAGAAAAATGCGCCCCCAGCACCGGCATGTCATTAGCCTCAGGATTGCTGAAATCAATCCCCCCTGCAAACGAATTCTTCCCCAACGTCTCCTTCACCGAAGCATAGACGACTTGGAATATGAACGAGTCATCCTCGAACTTCACCTCCGATTTTGTCGGGCTGATGTTCACATCCACACTGTGCGGGTCAACTTCCAGATAGATGAAATAGGAAGGGGTCACACCCTCCGCGATCATGCCTTCATAGGCCTTCATCACGGCCTTATGCAGGTACGGACTGCGGAAAAAGCGACCGTTGACAAAGAAGAACTGGTTCCCCAAAGTCTTCTTCGCAGTGTCCGGTCTGCCCACAAAACCCCTCAGACTGACCACAGATGTGTCAGCGCAGACATCCACAACATCTCCCGTGACAGAAGCCCCCAGCAGATCCATAATCCTGAACTTCAGCGATTTCGCTGGCTTGAGAACGAAAACGTCCTTGCCGTTATGGCTGAGCGTGAATCCGATTTCAGGCCTTGTCAGCGCCACTTTCGTGAACTCTTCGACAATATGCTTGAATTCCACGTTGTCCGACTTCAGAAACTTTCTTCTTGCCGGCACATTGTAGAATAGATTACGTACGGCAATATTAGTCCCTTTTGGGGTGGCTACTTCTGTTGTCGAATTGTGGACGGAAGCCGCGAACTCAACCTGACAGCCGACCTCTTCATCTTCCGTGCGGGTCTTCAACGTCACCTCCGCCACAGCCGCTATCGAGGCCAACGCCTCGCCCCTGAACCCGAAGGTCGTGATGTCCTCCAGATCCTCGGCGGTCGCGATCTTCGATGTGGCGTGTCTCTCGAAGCAGAGCACGGCATCGTCTGGATTCATTCCCTTCCCGTTGTCGATGACTTGGATCAGAGTCCGTCCGGAGTCCTTGATTATCACCGAGATCTGATCAGCTCCGGCATCCACGGCGTTCTCTACAAGCTCCTTCACGACAGAAGCCGGCCTTTGCACGACCTCTCCCGCCGCGATCATATTCGCTATGTTTCCAGGCAGTATCCTGAGTTCCATCCTAAAGAAGTGAATAGAATTTCGTGAGATAGATCAACACTATCGCAAGCAGGATCAGTCCCACTATCCCGATGATTTTCTGTGCCTTGGTGGCCACGGTGGTTCTTCTGGCATAATTGCCTTCACGCAGTGAGCCGCGGATATAGGACCCCGGCACGTACTCACCTTTCTCCTTCTCTTTCTCGAAAGTTCCGTCAACCTTTCCGAACTTCTGCCGACGCTCCTCCTCATCCTTGTCGTAGTAGAGGGGCTTGTAGTTGAATCTCCTATGCTCCTGTTCCCCAGGGAAAGTAAAAAATCCCATAATCGTTCAAATTACCTTAATCTTAACAAAGATAGTCAAAATCTCAGAAGAAGTTTTAAGTAATCCTCAAAAACATCCTTAAGAAGCTGTTTTGATTTGTTTGTTTGAAGTTTTGAGAGTGAAAAACTTCAGTTTTGACCGCTTCTTCCAAGGAGGATAGCGGTGCTATCTGACTGAAGAAGCGGGAAGAAAATGAAGATTATTTCACCCCAAAGAACATTTCAAACAAATCAAAACAGCTTCTAAGTTTTATGAAAAATAAGTTGCCTCAGATTGCCGAATCAAAATGTCACTCTTGCTTACAGCGATAATTAAATAAGGAATATAGGAGGGTGGGGCGTCTCTCTTCCCATCAATTTAGACCATAAAATGAAAAAAATGTTGAAAAAAGTTTGGAGGGAAAGAAAAAAGTGCTACCTTTGCAGCCCGTTTCGGAAGTAACGGCAAGTTCATTGACAATATTGAAAGATTAGTACAACAAGTACCGAGAACGAAAATGAAGAGCGTTGATTCTTTTATAGTGAAGAATGAAGTTGTCGGGGTCGAACTAGAGAAATAAGTGTATATACAAAGAAGAGTTTGATCCTGGCTCAGGATGAACGCTAGCGGCAGGCTTAACACATGCAAGTCGAGG
>CAKULN010000098.1 GCA_934667175.1 uncultured Bacteroidales bacterium
GTACGCAGAGGGCGTTGGATAGGCTAAACGCAAAGCTTTATGCTACAGTTTGTTAAAAAAATGTTATATAGAAGTTTCTTGCATTTGTCGATGGTGGGGTAGGACACTTTCTCCACAGCCGGAAGGTCGCTTTCAACAACAAGTTTAACCACGTTCTGCAATATCGCCAAAAAATCGTCACCGGCCTCTTTATAGAAAGGATATACTCCATAATGAAGGTATTTGTCAAATTCTCGTAGAACTTTCATATGTGACACAATGTCCAGTGATATTGTGTTATGGTGGGAAAGAATATCTTTAAGACTATATGCCGGAATGTTAATGGTGTCATCATATTCAAGAAATTCGCGGAATGACATCCCTTTAAGGATGTATGGAGTCTGCCGTCTGGACATGTCCACGATTGAATTGTCCAATTCAAGCATCGATGAACCCGTGTAGATAACTCTAAGGTCGGCATATTGGTCGTAGAGGTTCTTGATTATGCGGCTCCAGTCTTCGTATTTATGCACTTCGTCTATGTAGAATTCATTGATTCCACGATTGTATAGAAATCCTATCAGTTCCTGAAGAGAGTGTGTTTTGAACCAAAGATGATCCAGTGATATGTAGATTGTGTCATCAGGGTTTGTGTACTTCTCCTTTATTCGTTGGATAAGCATTGTTGTCTTTCCCACACCTCGCTCGCCCCGGATGCCAATTATTCTGGCCTTCCAATTAATCTTATTGTACAAATAGCGTTTGAAATCAAGCGATACTTGTGATAGCTTGCTGTGATAAAATTCAATGAGAGGGCGAATGTCTGAAAGTTCCATATCAATCATCTTTGATGACAAATCTAAAAACATTTTTACAAAAACGAAAATATGTAATAAAATCATTTTTGCAAAAATGAATAGGATGCCATCCCTGCGCAGAACATATAATGTAATAGAACAGTCCCATGATCCAGATCGACACCAGAATCCACGACCGCTACTCGATAGAGTTGAAAGTCAGTTTTGTCACCCGTAAGAAATTGCGGATGAACGACTTCTCTCTGGCGATGTGGTTCTTCGTGCCCGGCAGTCTGGACATCTGGGCTACCCGGAGATCCGAGAGGGCGACTGGCTGCACAACCGCATATTCATCCATCGCTTCAGCATCCTGAAAAAGTACATCGAGAGCGACCTTTACCTCCGTGCTCCGAAACGGGCATGAATATGATTGTGAACTATCTGCCGTGGAACTGGCTGCGCCTTGGCGTGGATGTTTCCGCTGACCGGCAGACCATAAAGGAGACCTCTTCGGGGGAGGTTTTCAGTGACTGGTTCTTTCCAGTCTATCTGAACGTATCCGCTGTCTGGGGTGACTGGTCGTTGTCCTGCCGCCAGACCTTTGGCGGGAAGATGCTGGACGGACTGTACAGAAAGGGGCTGGAGAAGGTGTCGTACCTGTCCTTGACCTATGACTGGAAAAACTGGCGGTTCGGAGCGCAGTTCCTGTTCCCGTTCTACGATGACAAATACTCCAACGAGACGGTTTCCTTGGCTCCTGTCCATCACGTGACACAGACGAACCTCCGCACCAAGAACCGCGAGTTAGGAATTACCGTATCATGGTTCTTCCAACGCGGCAAGGAAAACCACTCCGCCAAGAGCCTTGAGAACTCGGACTTTGACTCCGGAGTGTTTCGGTTCTGAACCAAAGAAGTTAAAGAGCCTCGACTTCCTGCACGGTGAGCCCTGTGCAGGAAACGATTGTCTCTGCATCTATTCCTTTGGCTTTCAGTGCCATTGCGATTTCCCGTTGAGTTTGCTGCCTACCCTCTTTCAGGCCTTCGGCTTTGCCTTCCTGGACCCCTTCCCACCGTGCGTAGTTGATGGAGTTGATCCTGTCTCGTTCCGTCATCATATCCTTTTCGTATTGAATGGTTTCTTCGGGCGTGAAGTTGGCTCTTGTTGATGCCTCGAAGAAGGCCTCGTAGGCTTTGTTGCCTTTTGCCCAGTCCGGCATCCCGTCCATCTCCTTCGACCCCGTCAGCAAAGATAACCAATAATCCGTCTCGTTGGTTATTCCTTTCGAGGATTTTTTGAATGCGTTCAAGTCAAAGAAGTGGTACTCCGGACTGGCCGGAAGTCTGTGACCGCTGGCCTCATCAACTGTGTAATAATGAAGTTCATACCTGCCGCCGATGCCGGTTACGGCCTCAGAAGCGAAGTTCAGGAAGGCGATGGCGTACGTCGAGTGCAGCTCGTACTCCGCTGAGCCGACCACGCCCTCCAGCTGAGCGATGACCTTGGCCGTGTAATAGACCATTCTCTCCAGAAACGTCACCTGTTTGGCGTTCTGCATCTCCACGATGAAGTTGTTGTCCCTGTCATCGGTGGCCAGCACGTCGATGACGCATTTCTTGTCGTCCTTGTTTTCGGGAATGATCTCCGTGTTGAGGAACGAGACATCCACGATGTTGACATCCTTGATGATGCTGTTGAGCAGTCCGATGGTCGCCGCCTTGAACCTCTCCGTCCCGAAGATCCTCTTGAATGCGAAATCAATTGTTGGATCCGCATAGATGTTCTTTGTCTTCATAGCAAATCTGGTTTTAACTCCGGCAAAGCTACGAGGTATTATCCGTGGAACAAACTATTCAACGGATAAAGTGGAAAATCGTTAACAGAAGTGTCTGGGTGGCCATTTTCATGGAAAGATACTCACCGATAATTAACATTTTTCTGTAGTAAACCCATCGCCCGTGCGTATAACAGCTTGTCCTACTCACGATATGTGGTCTATCGCCCCTTTCGTGAGTGATTCGCTTGATTTCACGCACGGGGGATAATGGGGGACTTTTAGGGGAGGGATGGACTTGTGTCTCGGATGTCTCGCCTTTTACCGCTGTTGGATCGCGTGGGTTCTGGCCCAGGGGATGACGTAGGCGGGAGACATCTTGCGGGACAGGAGGTCTTTCATGTAATCCATGTAGGGGACGACGTGGCTGAAGAACATCTGGTAGCCTGCGCAGAGGGCGTTGAGGCCGGTCTCGATTCTTGCACCGCCACGAGCCTCACGGGACTCGTAGGTGTTGAACCGGTGCTTAGGGCATTCTCCGTTGCAGGCGAAAAGCCATTCGCACCGTAAGCACTTGGTGGGGAGTTTGTTGCGCTTGTCGATTCCGAAGGCAGTCTGCTTGTCGGATCGCATCATCTCGGCGATAGGCTTGTCGGAGATGTTGCCCAGAAGGTAATCCTTATAGACGAAATGGTCGCAAGGGTAGAGGTCACCGTTGTGCTCGATGACGGAATTGCCGCCGCAGGTCTGGGCGAAGGTGCAGGTGCCGGGAGTCTCGCCGACCCAGGTGGCCAGAGTGGCGTCGAAGTTCGTGACGAATATGCGACCGACATCGTTGCGGACCCAGTAATCGAATATGTCGCAGAGGAATCGCCCGTAGCCAGTGTCACTCACCGACCACGGGGCAATGACAGCTCCGTCGGTCTTCGGGTCAACGATGAAAGGCCGTTTCTTTTTGTCCGGCTTGCCCGCCCCGTTCAGCGGGTACTTGACATGCTCCACGACCGGCATGAACTGCATGAAGCCGCTGCTGACATCACGCAGAAACAGATACGTCTCCAATCCACGGCCTTCGCTGGCGTGGTTGACTGTGGACATCGTGTTGAACTCAACCCCTTCCCCTTTTAGAATATTCAACCCGCTCATCACCCTGTCGAAGGTCGGGAAGCCACCTTTGTCCTTGCGGTACCTGTCATGAATATCCTTGGGGCCGTCCAGGGATATTCCCACAAGGAAATTGTTGTCGCGGAAGAACCTCGCCCATTCGCGGTTGAGAAGCGTGCCGTTGGTCTGGATGGTGTTGTGGATGACCTTGTCACCGGCATATTTACGTTCATATTCAAGAGCCTTGCGGTAGAAGTCCAACCCAAGCACCAGCGGTTCGCCACCGTGCCAGTTGAAGGTCACCTCAGGCACTTCGTTCGCGCTGATATATTCCTGAACCACTTTCTCCAGCATCGCTTCTGTCATGCGCGGCTCCTTGCCGCCGTAGATTTCCGCCTTGTCGAGGTAGTAGCAATATTTGCAATCCAGATTGCAGAGCGAACCTGCCGGTTTCAGCATGATGTTGAAAGCCATGGGCCCGGAAAGGCGGATGGCGTCCCCAAGGGTGAGGGTCTTTTCAAATGTCGCGTCTGACATGTTAATGAATATTTAGAAGCGGCTTTTGCATTTGTCAAAGCTGCATCTTTGTGAAGATTCAAGATAGAAAAATAGGAATAATTTGGGATAATCGTGCGGAATCTTTAATATTTTGCAACATTCCGCACGATTATCGAAGATAAGGCTGCGGAATCTTGGATTTTTTGCAACATTCCGCACGGTTTCCCCTCCATGTCACCGAGCCTGTTGAAATTGTGCGAGAATGGTTGTGAAAGACTAGTTTCGTTAAATAATATTGAAATCAATTTCCAAATTATGAAATTATTGCTATTTTTGCGTTATGCGGATAATAGCGATAAATACATTACGTGAATATTGGATGGCACATCCTGACACACAACAACCTTTGAGTGAGTGGTATGTGAAAGTGTCGCGTGCCCATTGGAAGTCATTCAATGACATGCGGTTGGATTTCAACTCGGTGGATTATGTAGGGAACCAGCATTATGTATTTAACATAAAAGGCAACAATTACAGGCTGATAGTGGCAGTGAAATTCACTCCGGAGTTGGTCTATATCAGATTTGTAGGAACGCATCAGGAATTTGAACGTATTGATGTATCTAATATTTAAAGGTGGAGAATTATGGCACAGATAAAAAACGAAATACAGTACAAGGCGATAATTGGAAGGATAGACGAATTGTTCT
>CAKULN010000099.1 GCA_934667175.1 uncultured Bacteroidales bacterium
AAGAAGAAACTTGGAATCAAGTAAATGAATATAATTAAGCATATTCCCAACACGATTACCTCTATGAACCTCCTGTGCGGGGTTCTGGGGGTAATCGCCTCTTTGAACGGCAGGCTTGAGCTGGCGTTCACTCTGATGATTCTCGCCGCCGTCTTTGATTTCTGCGACGGACTGGCCGCAAGGCTTCTGAAGGCATATTCAGAGATAGGCAAAGAGTTGGATTCGCTGGCGGATGATGTCAGCTTCGGGGTGCTGCCAGCCGTGATGCTCTATCAGATAAGCGGGACTGACATCCTGATCCTGAAATATTTGCCTCTTGTGCTTGCCGCGTTCTCCGCCTTGAGACTCGCCAAGTTCAATCTGGACGAGCGTCAGCACGACAGTTTCATCGGGCTTCCGACTCCGGCGTCGGCCATGATCTGCGGCTCGCTGGCTACCCTCGTGACCGTGAGGCCTGACTGCTTTCTGGCGCGTTGGTGCGAAGGACCGGTTTTCATTCCGGTTCTGGCGTTGGTCCTTTGCTATCTTCTGGTCAGCGAGATCCCCATGTTCTCTATGAAGTTCGGTGGCGGAAAGAAGGCTTCGAGACTGGAGGTCGCCAAAAGAATCGCCTTTCTGGTCATTGTGGCGCTGTCTGTCATCATCGCGCTTGTCGAGCGCTCCCACTGGTCGTTCCTATTCCTGACCAGTTTCTTGGGGTACATCCTCATCAATCTGGCGATGAGCGATCTGATGACGAGAAAGTAGGTCTCTTTGAGTTATGAGTGAATCGCGGAAACACGTGATACTTTATGTCCACGGAATGGGCGGGGGCGGAGACAGTCGCATCCCGTCCATTCTGATGGACAATCTGGGGCCGGATTTCGAGGTCGTGATCAGGACTTATGATTTCGATCCGGAAACCGCTCGCCTACAACTGACGGAATGGGCTGAGGAAGTCCGTCCGGACCTTGTGATAGGGGAGAGCATGGGAGCCACGCACGCCATAGCGCTGAGGGGCTTTCCTCACCTTTTCGTCTCTCCGTCACTGAACGCCCCGCGATACTTCGTGGCTTTGGCTTGGCTGACTCTGATTCCCGGTGTGACCGCGTTGTTCGACCGGATTTACCGTCCGAAGCCGGGTGACAGGCAGAAACTTCACTTCACTTACAAACCTTTGAAAAAGTGGAGGAAGGTTCTTGGCGACGCGTTGAAGAACACTCCGCTTAACGGAAGCGATGATTATTTCCATGCCTTCTTCGGCACCCGCGACCATTACCGGCGCAGCGGCGTGGTCTCGATCCGCACATGGAAAAAATTCTTCGGAGACGGCACCTGGACCCTCTACGACGGCACCCATTTCATGGAGTATGAATATGTCCTCTCACTCCTCATCCCTAAAATCCACGATGTTTTAGGAATATAGATGTTATTTATTATTGTAGGCCTCAAGCGCTTTTTCAAGCACGACAAGCGAGCGGGTCAGATCCTCTTTCCTGAGAACGTAGGCCATGCGGACCTGGTCCCTGCCAAGTCCCGGGGTGCTGTAGAATCCGGCGGCCGGAGACATCATCACAGTCTCTCCGGAGAAGCCGTCAGGAGTTCCGGAGTCTTTGTAGGAGAACTCGGTCAGGCACCAGGCGCAGAAATCCTCGGCATCCTCGACCGGAAGGGATGCGACTGTGTAGAAAGCGCCTTTAGGCATTGGGGAGTACACGCCCGGAATCCTGTTCAGACCGGCGATGAAGAAGTCGCGGCGGGCGAGATATTCATCATAGCATGCTTTTGAGTATTCCTCCGTCCCTTCTATCGAGGCTTCGGCCACTATCTGTCCCAGAAGCGGAGGGCTGAGCCTTGCCTGGCAGAACTTAAGTATTGTCTTCATGGCTTCGGCGTTGTGGCTGACTATCATTCCTATCCTTGTGCCGCATTCGGAGTACCTCTTTGACACTGAGTCTATCACGATGACGTTATTTTCTATTCCCTCAAGGTTGAGTGCCGAGAGATAAGGGGCGTCCGTGTAGCGGAACTCGCGGTACACCTCGTCGGAGAAAAGATACAGGTCATGTTCGCGGACGATGTCGCGCAGCCTGTAGAGCTCCTCTTCGGAGTAGAGGTATCCTGTCGGATTGTTAGGATTGCAGATGAGGATAGCCTTTGTCTTCTCAGTTATCGCTTTCTCGAAATCTTCCACGGAAGGCAGCGCGAATCCGTCCTCGATCTTCGATGTGACGGTCTTCACTGTCACTCCGGCCGTGACGGCGAATGAGATGTAGTTGGCGTACCCCGGCTCGGTCATGATGATCTCGTCACCAGGATTCAGACACGCGAGGAATGTCAGAAGAAGGGCTTCGGAGCCACCGGTGGTAACTATGATCTCATTGTCGGTGACTTTGATACCGAACTTGCTGTAATAGCCTACAAGTTTGTCTCTTAGTGATTTGAGTCCTTGGCTTGGACTGTACTCCAATGTCGTGCGTGTTATTGTTTTCAGAGAATCCAAGGCCTTTTTAGGAGTCGGAAGATCAGGCTGCCCGATGTTCAGATGGTAAACTTTCACCCCTTTGGCTTTTGCCGCGTCAGAAAACGGGGTCAGTTTCCTGATTGGCGATGCAGGGATTTTTTCCCCGCGTTTTGAAATCTTCGGCATATTAGTCATGTGTTTGCCCAAATTTAGGAAAAAAGTGTTTACCTTAGCGGAGTTGATTCAATTTTTTTTACATGGCAGCCCGAATTCTTGTTGTCGATGACGAAGAGGACATCTGCGCGATCCTCAAATTCAACCTTTCCAAAGAGGGGTACGATGTCGTGACCGCCAATTCCGCGGAAGAGGCCTTGGCGTTGGATGTCAAGTCATTCAACCTGCTTCTTCTGGATGTGATGATGGGCGGAATGTCTGGTTTTGAAATGACCGGAAAGTTGAAGTCTGATCCGCAGACCGCCGGAATCCCTGTGATTTTCATCACCGCGCGTGACACGGAGGATGATGCTGTAGAGGGACTTGATCTGGGCGCCGACGACTACATTTCCAAGCCTTTCTCGATTCGGGAGGTGATCTCGCGCGTAAGGGCGGTGCTTAGACGCAGCGGCGCCGCAAGTGCTGACACCAACACTGGCATATTCATAGATGATGAGAAGAAAGTCGTGACGGTGGACGGTGCGGCCGTGTCCCTGACAAGGATTGAATATGAGATATTCAAACTCTTGTTTACAAACAAAGGGAAGGTTTTCCCGAGGGAGGATATTCTTTCCAAGGTTTGGCCTGACGATGTGATCGTCACTGACAGGACTGTGGATGTCAACATCACCCGTCTGCGCAAGAAGATCGGGGAATATGGTGAGAGGATAGTCTCACGTCACGGGTTCGGTTATCTTTACGAGGAAAAATGACCATAGTACTGTCAATAGTCATCGCCTTGCTGGTCCTTGCGTTGATTGTGATGCGGGGACGATATGTCCGTCTTAAGGATTCCATCGAGAAGGGGAAACTGGGTATGTATAACAAACTGCGTGACAGCGAGGAGGATAAGGCTCGCCTGAAGAGACAGCTGACTCAAAATGTGGCCCATGAGCTGAAGACACCGGTCAGCAGCATCCAGGGCTATCTGGAGACGATCGTCTCGAATCCCGACATTGACCTGGAGACAAAAGATCAGTTCATCCAGCGGTGTTACGCACAGAGCCGTCGCCTGTCAAGTCTTTTGGCCGACATCTCTACCCTCAACAAACTTGATGACGCACCTCAAGGCTATGAGTTTGTGAGAGTGAATATTCCCGAACTCCTCCTGTCCATACAAAGGGATGTGTCCATGCAGATGGAGGCGAATCATGTGACGTTCAGGGCCTTGGTGGAACCTGGGGTGGAGGTGGACGGTAATCCTTCGCTGTTATATTCAATCTTCAGAAACCTTACTGACAATTCCATCGCCTATGGTGGCGATGGGGTGACGATCACGGTTCAGATTCTGTCGGAGGACGAGTCTTTCTATACATTCAGTTTTTCGGACAACGGGCCGGGTGTCTCACCCGAGCATATTCCTCATCTCTTTGAAAGATTCTACCGTATCGACAAGGGCCGCTCCCGCAAGATGGGGGGAACCGGCCTCGGTCTTGCGATAGTCAAGAACGCTGTTTTGCTTCATCGTGGTAGCATTTCTGTCAGACGTGGAGTCGCCGGTGGCCTGGAGTTCGTCTTCACCTTGCCTAAGAAGGCTGCATAGGTTGCATAAGTTTCAATTGAAATTTATCTGATGTTTGTGATTAAAAGATAAAATGCCTATATTGCAATACTTTTGAACCTAAGTGTCAGAATTTGTTTTTTTATTAATAGGCGAAAGCCGCTAAAGCCCTTATTTATGAAAAGATTACTTGTTTTTCTTGCCGCCTGCGCGATGTTGGCAGCGGTTGTTTCGTGTGAGTATGACTCCCCGGACATCAGGTTCCAACAGACGACGACTGTGACGAATGATTACAGCGAGGTTGTGAAAGCCTTGCAGGACCAGACGATGAGTTTTGCAAAGAAGATGGAACTTCTTGAGGAGGCTCTTAAGAACCAGACTTTCACACTGTCCCAAAAGATGGAACTGCTGACCAAAGCCTATGATAATGGCGTGCTAAAGTACGAGGAAATGACGCAAAAGATAATTGATGCCATAGGTTCGCTTGACGCATCCGTCACTGATAAACTTGCCGCTATAGAGAGCACGATAAAAATCCAGGCCACTGAC
>CAKULN010000100.1 GCA_934667175.1 uncultured Bacteroidales bacterium
GAGGCCATCAGGCCATTGGTTGAAACCCTCGCGCATGACGCGCGCACGCAAGGGTGAATCATTGTCAAAGTCAGGAATATCACAATCCGAGATGAATTCAATAAATCCACTGAGTATGGAGGAATGAAACCGTTGTCCGTCTTTCACTCCCCCGATGTCAAGAATCTTGCCTCTGCCGTCTATCTCAAGGTCTATGAAGGCGATTTTCATCATAATGAATAAGCCTTAGAAAACCCTATTCTTCCGTTTCATCCAACAATTTGTCAAGTTGAGCCTGAAGTTCCTCACGCTTAGGTAAATAAAGCTGATAGCGCGCTGCAAACAATTGGTTGGTAATGCCTTCAAGGGCATATTCCATTAAAAGTTCGTCCTTCCTCGCACCCAAAACAATGCCGACAGGCGGATTGTCATCCGATTGACATACTTCTACTTTGAAGTAATTCAGATAAAGATTCATCTTACCAATATCCCCGTGCTTTATCTCAGACCGTTTCAAGTCTATCAGCACATAACATTTAAGAATGCAGTGATAGAACACCAGATCAACTTTAAATTGACGACTCCCAATCTGCATAATATACTGCCTATCCACAAATGCAAAGCCTTTTCCCATTTCCAAAAGGAACTGTTCCATATGGCCTTTCAGGGCATTTTCCAGATCGTTTTCTTTATAGCGTTTCTGTTTTGGCAACCCAGCAAACTCAAGGACAAATGGGTCTCGAATAATGTCAATAGGAGTCTGCACTCGATGCTCTTCATTTGCTAAAGCAAGCACACCCTGTTTATCCGTGCTCAACGCAAATCGTTGAAACAGACAACTTTTCATCTGCCTTTTCAATTCTCTCACAGTCCAGCCTTCCTTTATACATTCTTTAAAATAGAACTGCATTTCAAGAGTATTGTCACACTTAAGCAATTCAAAATAATGACTCCAGGTCAATTTGTGAGACACCGTCTCACTATTTTGAAACGATAGATAAAACTTACGCATATAAACAAGATTTGATCGACTAAAACCTTTACCATTCTTTGCCGTCAAATCTTTGGCAAGATTCATAAGCAACTGTTTCCCATACTCTGCTCTTTCCTTCCCATGTTGTTCATATTCCACGATGTATTTTCCAATCTGCCAATTAGCTTCCTTCAAGCAATTCTGTGTTAACTGCGGAAACAGCCTTTGTTTTCGCCTCGCTCCATAAGGTTGTTATACATTCCAACAATTGCTTATAAGCAGCATCGCCTATATCTATAAAATTACCTTGTTTCATTGTCGTACTGAGTACAAAATATTTCCAATTAGTTCAACTCGTTGATTATCGGTACAAAAATAACATTAATTTGCAAAACTTCACTAATAGAGGGCACGAACCAAATACCTTTGTCATTACTGGGCGATTTTCATAAGTATGCCTGCCGATTGCTCCTATATCACTGGAGCGACTCATAGAAAGATATAAAATGAACACAGCAAAGACTGTATAGGAGAAAATACCTGCCAGAGTCATCAAGCGGCTGAAGAATCAATACGCAAAGAAAGGCATCAGCAGTTTATAAGGACATACCTAAAAAAGGTCCCTGCCTCAAAAGATTATTTTTAGGAAATATCCTAAAAATAATAGTAGATATTCTAAATTTTATCTATATTTGCAGCAAACTAATTCGTTTTAACATGAAACACACATTGACAGCAAAAGAAGAGGAGCTGATGAACATTTTCTGGCAGAAAGGGGAAATGTGTATCAGGGATCTTGTGAACAGCCTTCCTGAGCCGAGGCCGAGTTATACCACTGTCTCGACTCAGGTGTCATTTCTAGAGGGCAAGGGATTCCTTTCGCGCCGACCAGTCGCCAACACATTCATCTACGAGGTGCGAATCTCCGAGAAGGAATATAGAGGCACGACTATCAGCGGCATCGTTGAGAGATACTACAACAACTCTTTCGCCAGCGTGGTCTCGCAATTCCTTGAGGATGAGAAACTCGACATCAAGGAGTTGAAAGAAATCATCGCACAGATAGAAGAAAAGCACTGACACGTTCCCTATGCTCACATTCATACTATACCAACTGAAAGTCGCGTTGATCCTCATCGCGTTCTACCTCTGTTTCAAGTGCTTTCTGAGCCGGGAAAAGATGCATAAGGTGAACAGGATTGTCATCGTCTCGACCTCCATACTTTCATTCGTACTGCCGCTGTGCGCAATAACCATCCACAGAACCGCGAATATTCCTGAGACAATCGTTCCTGAAATAATCAACGAAGTCGGCACGATGGAACCCTCTGTCATTGGGAAAACCAGTAAAACGCCATGGGAACCGCTGATTATCACCATCTTCTGGCTTGGGGCATTCTTTGTGCTTTGCAGAACACTTTTAGGAATATACCGCGTCGTGAGACTCATCAATAGCGGGGAACGCAAAGAACTCCAAGGAAGCGAAGTCATAGTGTGCGACAAGAATATTCCTCCGTTCAGCTGGATGAAATGGATTGTAATGAGCAAGGAAGATTTCAAAAGCGGCAACAGGCATATTCTGGAACACGAAAAGGCGCACATCAGGTTAGGGCACTCAATTGACGTCCTTCTGTTTGACCTTATGTCGGTTTTCCAATGGTTCAATCCTGCGGTCTGGCTTTTCAAACGCGAACTCAGGGTTATCCATGAATATGAGGCCGATGACGCTGTCCTCCGGGAAGGCGCGAACATCAAGGAATACCAATATTCATTAATAAGAAAAGCTGTCAGCGCGAGCGGCTACTCAATCACTAACAGCTTTAATCACAGTATCCTTAAAAACCGTATTACTATGATGTCAAAATCAAACGCAACTGCGATAAGGTGGCTTAGAGTCGCCTACATCCTGCCGCTTGTCTGCGGCACTTTAGCGTTGAATGCCAAAACTGTCACCGACTACAAAGTTAGTGAAAATTCTTCATCCACGGATGAGCGGACAATCAGGATTGAGGTCAAAACGGACGGCAACGGGAATATTCACTATCTCGTGAATGGAGAAAGCATCGCGTTCGGGAATATTCCTGATGCGTTCAACTCTCTGCCTGACAGTGACAAAGAGAAGAATGTGGAAATCCTTGCCCCGGCGGAAGTAAGATGCGGTATAATCTATGACATCAGGGAACTGCTCAGAAGTGTATCAGTCCTGAAGGTTCAATACTCCTGCCCGGACCTCGGAAGCGTACCTATGCGTATTCCGCCTGAGAATAAAGTCGTTGAAAAGGCCGGACTCAAATTGATCGAGCCGTCAGAAGCGGTAAAGAACATGCCAAAGGAGATGGTGCACTACCTATGCATCAACAAGAACAGCAAGTATTTGTACCTACGCTTCAACAAGGACAAGAATTTGTACGACACGATTTTCGTCTCGCCAGATGAACTTTTGAATATTGCCGCCGAGTCTATACGCTCAAACCATCAGACGATGATCTGCCTAAAGACTGACATAGCAACACCATACGGCACATACGTCACCGCCCTGAAGGAACTGTCCAACGCTGTCTCTCTGATCAGAAATGAATATGCCAACGGACACTTCGGAAAACCGTTCGAGGAGTTGGACGCTGATGAGCGCAGCGCGGTTCTGAAAGAAATTCCACAGAACATCTGCGAGATCGCACCGAAAACAGTTCAAAGCGACAAGTAACCTGACCTTCGGAAGCAAAGGAATGACGCCAAACTTGCCTAAGGCAGGTTTGGCGTTACTCGTCATCACCGCCATGAATCGGGGTCCCTTCCGGATCTGGTTCATAGTCCAGGATGTCGCCGGGCTTGCAATCCAGAACCTTGCAGATAGCGTTCAGGGTTGTGAAACGGATCGCCCTGGCCTTGCCGGTCTTCAGGATTGAAAGGTTGGTCAGATTCACGCCGACTTTCTCAGACAACTCGCTGAGAGTCATACGTCTTGTCGCAAGGACTATGTCAAGATTGATGGTTATCATATCGCAAGATTGCTGTCTTCGATCGCAAGCGAAGCCTGTTTGTAAAGGAGCCCGAAAACGATCACCACCAAAGGTACAAAGATGCAGTTCGAATCAAGAACCGAACATTCCACCCCTCTCATGACATCAGGCACATTCGCGCCGAAGAAGATGGATATGCCGACCACTACCGACGCGATCATGATTAAAGGAATATTCTTCTTCGGAAACAAGTCCCCAGATTTCATACCTTTGAATATGTTGCATTCAACAAGGACGCCGAGCGCGAACACGGCCGTCCAGCCAAGGATATATCCTGCCAAGACAGAGATTTGCCACCCCATCTGGCCTTGGTTCCAGACAATCCTGTCCGGAGCCTCATTGAACCACAGCATGGTAATGGTTCTGTAATACACAAACGCCAGGTAGATCGCCCCGATCGCAAGAACGGCCAGACTGATGGCCTTGATGCTTTTTTGATTTCTGATTTTCATAAGCTAATATAATTTAACAACAGCAAAGATAGAAGAAATTTTACGATTATCAATAAAATATTTTGCGATTATCAATAATAATATCAAGAATCAAAGAATACCGTAAAGTCATTTGTAGTAATGGGGGGGGGGGGGGGGGGGGGGG
>CAKULN010000101.1 GCA_934667175.1 uncultured Bacteroidales bacterium
TTACTAAACTGAATGTTTGGTGAATATTTATTTACTTATAATGTGTAAGTGGGCATTTGGAAGGCGAGCCTTTCAGATCCGTCTTCGAGGTGAATCACACCGCAATATATGAAGCCGGCCTTTTCTATGACATGTCTCATGATGCGGTTGTCGTGGTGGGTGTCGATGCGGATGTTGCCGGAGACTTTGAGGGCATATTCAATGATTTCCTTGAAAACGCCATGGCTTTGTGGTGAGCTTGCCACACGGTGGATCACGAAGTAGGGTGCGGTGCCATCGAGCCACTTCCCGTTGATTGATGAATATGTCGGCTCGGGTGAGGGGAGCATGGCGAAGTAGCCGACGGGCTTCCCCTCATGTTCAACGATATGGGCGCCTCCCTTGCTGATGTCAGAGCGCACGATTTCTTCGTTCGGGTAGCCGTCCTCCCATTGGGTCATGTTCCCGTCCGAGCGCATGATTCCCTTGGCGGCGGTGAATAGCTCCATCGCTGCCGGTATGTCTTTTTCCGTGGCCTTTCTGATCATCTTTTTCGTTGGTCATTTGAGGTTATGTCACTTCGGCAGGCTCAGTGACCGATAATCTTCATGTTGGTCGCTGAGCTTGCCGAAGTGACCAACTGGCTTATGACAGGCTATCTCTATGCGGGTCGCTGAGCCTGCCGAAGCGATTCCCCGTTATTGAACTCCGAGCAGTTCAATCTCGAAAATCAGCGTTGAGTTCGCAGGAATCCCAGGCTGGGAGAAGTTGCCGTAGCCGAGCTCGGACGGAATGTAGATCTCCCACTTATCCCCGACACGCATCTGCTGAAGAGCTATGACCCAACCTTCGATAAGATCTCGGAGCCTGATCGCGAGCGGATAGCCTCCAAGACTGGTGTCAAAACATTTTCCGTCAATCGTCCTGCCGAGATAGTGGCAGCTCACCACACTGGCCGGAGTCGGCTGCTTGCCACCCTCCGGGCCAGACTGGAGAACCTTATAGCAGACCCCCTTGGCCAGCTGCGTCACACCATCTTCCTTTGCCTTGGCGGCCAACCACTCTTTGTTGGCGCGGGCATATTCATTCTTGTTCATTACTGGTTGAACCTCTTGGCCTGCTCCGCGATGAGCTCCTTGTCATCGAAGTAGTCGATCTTCATCGCCTTCTTGACCTCGTCAAGGGTCGCGGCGGCCACCGCTCGGGCGTCATCGCTGCCTTTCTTGAGAATGTCGTAGACCGCCGGGATGTCCTTCTCGTATTCTTTCCTGCGGGCGCGGATCGGCTCAAGCTCCTCGTTGAGAATCTTCTCAAGGAACTTCTTGACTTTCACATCGCCGAGGCCGCCCCTTCTGTAGTGATCCTTCAGCTCGTCGAGGTTTGCATATTCAGGAAGATAGAGACCGAAGTGCTCGTCGCGGCAGAACGCGTCGAGGTAGGTGAAGACAGTGTTGCCCTCCACGTGGCCAGGGTCGCTGACGTTGATGTGCTGAGGGTCAGTGTACATCGACATCACTTTCTTGTGCATCTCTTCCGCTGATTCGGCAAGGTAGATGCAGTTGCCGAGGGACTTGCTCATCTTCGCCTTGCCGTCGGTGCCCGGGAGTCTGAGGCAGGCTGAGTTGGAAGGCAGGACGGCCTTAGGCTCGACGAGCGTCTCGCCGTAGATTCTGTTGAAGCTGCGCACAATCTCCACCGCCTGCTCCAGCATAGGCTTCTGGTCCTCGCCGACAGGTACATCAGTGGCTTTGAAGGCTGTGATGTCGGCGGCCTGTGAGATAGGGTAGCAGAAGAAGCCGACCGGAAGTCCGCTTCCGAACGCCTGCTCCTCACCGTCCTGGCCGAAGCCGCGCATCTGGATCTCAGCCTTGACGGTAGGGTTGCGCTGAAGCCTCGCCACTGTGACAAGGTTCATGTAGTAGAACGTCAGCTCGGTGAGCTCCGGGATCATACTCTGTATGAATATTGTAACCTTGTCCGGGTCGAGACCTACAGAGAGGTAGTCCAGGGCAACTTCTATGATGTTCTGTCTGACTTTTTCAGGGTTGTCGAAATTGTCGGTGAGTGCCTGTGCGTCAGCGATGAAGACAAACATCTTCTTGTAGTCGCCGGCATTCTGGATTGCCACCCTGTTCCTCAGGGAGCCGACGTAGTGGCCGATGTGGAGCCGTCCGGTTGGGCGGTCGCCTGTCAGGATTATCTTGTTTGACATATCATTATGTTTTTTAGTTCGTTATTTATTTTTTGCCTGATGTTGAATTCTTCTGTCAAATCGTGTGTTGTAAAAGACAGCCTTGTTCTATCTTATCAGGTTCAGGAACTCGTTCCTTGTCCTTGCCGAAGTCAGGAAAGCCCCTGAGAATGCGGAAGTTGTTGTCGTCGCATTGGCCTTCTGCACCCCTCTGATCGACATACATGTGTGCATGGCCTCGATCACAACAGCCACCCCCAGCGGATGCAGCGCGCTGTCGATGCAGTCCCGGATCTGGACCGTCAGCCTCTCCTGCACCTGGAGCCGCCGCGCGAAAGTCTCCACGACCCTCGCCACCTTGCTCAGCCCCGTGATCTTACCATTAGGAATATACGCCACGTGGCACTTCCCCAAAAACGGCATCATGTGGTGCTCGCAGGTGGAATACAACTCAATGTCCTTCACCAGCACCATCTGGCGGTACTCTTCATCGAATATTGCGGACTGGATGATCTCAGTCCCGTTCTGTGAATATCCCTGTGTGAGGAACTGCAATGCCTTCGCCACCCTCTCCGGAGTCTTGACAAGCCCCTCTCTCTCAGGATTTTCGCCTAAAAGCCGGAGTATCTCCTTCACATGACCGGCGATCTCGGCGGTTGTCCTTTCCTCGTATATTTCCTGTTTCTCGTATGACATATTCTTAATCTCTTCTTTTGGTACGGTTGTTGAAAACAACTTCCAAGCTTACAAAATTAGGCAAAAAATACTTATAGTTATGATTTTTTGCATATCTTTGGGGCAAATAGGGCCGCTTTTTGTGGCTCGTAGATTTATTTTAATGATTGTTAACGATTTAATTGTTCACGAATATGTATTGGACACTTGAACTTGCCAGTAGCCTGGACGACGCTCCATGGCCAGCATCAAAGGAAGAACTTATCGACTACGCCAACCGCTCCGGCGCCCCCGAAGAGGTCATCGAGAATCTAACCGAACTTGAGGATGACGGAGAAGTCTACGAATCCATCGAAGACATCTGGCCGGACTACCCGACCAAGGATGACTTCTTTTTTAACGAAGAAGAGTATTGATTAATAATCAATAATTTATATTGTTTTAGTTAAAGTTATTTTACTAAAACAGGCAAATCATAGACCGACATCCCGTAACAGCATCGCAAGAGTGATTCAGGGATAGTCACAAGACTGAATGCCGCGGCGCCAAGAGCCCGCAAAGCGAGTTAGGTTATATCGCACCTGACTCGCTTTTTTTGTTGTTTCGTGGTGACGTGAGGATAGATTGATGTTTGGTATGAGACAGGAATATTCAAAGATTATTTCTTGGTTTAGCCAATTGGGAACAAGTGCGGGCTATAAGATCGTGCATGAAAGATGTTACCCTCCATAGGGAAAGTATGCGCTTACGGTCACTGAACCTGTCGAAGTGACACATCAATGTCTGAATCGAGAACTTGTCCGTCTGAGCCCCGTTTGGACGGACAAAACTACTGAGAGTAAAAGCTTGTCCGGTGAATTGGCGTTCTGCCGGACAAACCTGATGAATAAAGTGATTCATCCGGGTAAACGCAATTATCCCGGACAAAAAATTATCAATATGGTAAACAACATTATTGTTCCTGAATATAAGGAACTTTGGCCGCTGTTATGCCTTGACGGAGCGCTTAACGGCAATGTGGTGGATGACGCCTCTTTGGAGGTGATGCTCCGGATCGAGAATGAGATGCGTCGTCTCAAGGTGATGGGTGATGATGAGAGACGCTCCCTGTGGCTGGAAATACGTCTTCCGGGAAGGCGGTACTATTGGAGCGAGGACAAACGTGACCGGAACGGGAATATCTGGTACTGGATATCCACTGGGAACTATCGCGGTTTTCATTATCTGCTGCTGGGCGACAATTACCACAGGTGCATTGACCTTCGGAGTCAACCTTATGTCGGTGAAGGACGTGATCCTGAACATGTCCTGTTTTCCGCAGATTTTGACTTTTAGTTCGACAATCGGCCCCACAGCCACGTGAGAGCCATATTGCTCCCTCGA
>CAKULN010000102.1 GCA_934667175.1 uncultured Bacteroidales bacterium
GGAAGTTCAGGGACTGGTGGGGAGTAGCGATGAAGGCGCAGGCGGTGATGATTCTCTACAGCGTTGTGCTATGCGTTAACTTGAATTGCCATTAGACAACTTCTTCTCTCGTAATTTGACTGGTTCTTTTTGAACGGTTGTTTTCTTTGCCATGACTGTTTCCTGCTTTATTCGGTTATTGTTAATGTCCTTTTCGGGGGACAGATTTTTGTCCCTCGCACCCCTTTCGGGGGACAATCCAGGGACAAAATTACGAAAAAGATATGAGAATAGTCAGAAAGTATGGAGAAAAAGAGAAAATACAACTTTCTTATAAAATCACTGATATTATGCGATTTACAGACTTGTATTTTCCCTTTTTATGCTTACCTTTTCTTTAGGTCACTTACCGACGCAGGATTTGCATCTACCTAACTTGCAGCCACATCATCATTTTCTGGTACAAATATGGTACTTAATACCGCAAAATACCCATAAATACTCATAAGTCACCAGTGAAATAAAACAATCCCCTAATTCCTTGCCTTGTCGTAAAAAAGTTGTATTTTTGCGACGAAATATTACAGCAATAATGACTCAAAGCATTGAAAATATAATTCTTAACTCCATAAGAAAGCGCGGAAGAGGTACGGTATTTTTCTCGTCCGATTTTTCAAAGGTGGGGGAGAAGTCAGCAGTCCTCAAGGCGTTGGAAAGAATGACGACTAGCAGGACTATCATCCGGGTCGCAAGGGGCATCTATTGCTATCCCAAGATTGACAAGGAACTTGGACTTGGAACACTATATCCAACTTACGAAGAAATTGCCCAGGCGATAGCAAAAAGAGACAAGGCTCGGATAGTTCCGGCCGGCATCTATGCGATGAATCGCCTCGGCCTGTCCACGCAGGTACCGATGAATGTCGTGTACCTGACAGACGGATATTCCAGAAAAGTGGCCATAAACGGAAACAGGGGAATACTATTCAAACACGTTGCCCCCAAGAACCTCGCCTTTCAGAACCAATTGGCGCTGCTGATAAATTCCGCATTAAAGGAAATCGGACAGGACAATATTACCGAAGAAGACAAGACACGAATAAGGTCATTACTGTCCAATGAGTCCAAAGACAGTATCTTTCAGGATATAAAACTGATGCCAGACTGGATTGCATCAATAATCAGAGAAGCGTATGAATAACTATTGGCAACTGAGCGATGACCAGAAACGCATCGTGTTGCAGCAGGCATCGATAAAAATAGGTCTGCCGGTGGAATCCGTAGAAAAGGATTTGTGGGTGACAGCTATTCTTCAAAGTGTATTCTCTCTGCCTTATGCAAATAAGTTTGTCTTTAAAGGAGGCACTTCGCTGAGCAAAGTATGGAACAGGATTGAACGCTTTTCTGAAGACATAGACTTGGCCATAGACCGCAGCCAGTTCGACCTTGAAGGAGATTTGACGGTCAGACAGATAAAGACGCTCCGCAAGAAATCTTCATTGTTCGTAAAGGAACGGATCTCAGCGGACTTGACAAGAGTTCTTGAGTCCTCAGGCCTTCTTCAATGGTGCGATGTGGAACCTGAAGAAAGATAGACGACTAATGCTAAAATAATACGATATGACAACACAAGAAGAATATAAATTCTTTATAGAGAACTGTACAAGCACACCAAAGAGCTATAAGAATTATAGCGATTTCTCTCGTGTTTGCAAGACATTGGCTAAGATAAAAGGGATAGAATCCTTTGATCTCTATTCTTGCAATAATGTAGAAGATATGGAGAATAATATCCGTCTGCTTGAGGCGGACGATGATTTCGTCGAATACAACAAGAAAGGAGGTAATCAATATTCTAATGCTCTGTCTTCTTATTTGAGATTCTTAAAGGCAAGACAATTTTTCAAGCACGAGCAGAACCACGCTGAAGCTTCATCAATCCTCCCTCTCCAGCAAATCTTTTACGGTGCACCGGGAACGGGAAAGTCACATACGATAAAGGATTGCACGACGGGGAAGGATGTCATTCAGACAACTTTCCATCCTGACAGTGACTATTCTACTTTTGTCGGGGCGTATAAGCCTACGACCAAAGAGGTGAAGCTTCGTGACGTATCGGGACACGTCGTGTTGGAGGATGGAAAAGAAGTTGTTGAGGACAAGATTGTCTATGAGTTTGTTGGACAAGCTTTTCTTCAGGCTTATATCAAGGCTTGGACGAAGTATGCCGAGGCATATGATGGAGAGCAGCCTAAAGAGCTGTACCTTATAATCGAGGAAATCAACCGTGGAAACTGCGCACAGATTTTCGGTGACCTGTTCCAATTGCTGGACAGGAATGATGCCGGATTCTCGGACTACCCTATCAAGGCGGACAATGACATGGCCAAGCATCTGAAGAAGGCATTGGGGAATCTTGAAATCAAGGCAAAAGATAGCATAAATGGATTGTACTCAGAAGGATATGATGATGTCGTAACCGATGTCTTGGAGGGGAAAGTGTTGCTGTTGCCTAACAATCTTTTCATTTGGGCGACGATGAACACGAGTGACCAGAGCCTCTTCCCTATCGATTCGGCCTTCAAGAGGCGTTGGGAGTGGAAGTATATTCCTATTTCCAATGCTGAGAAAGGTTGGGTAATTGAGGCGAACGGAAACAGATATGACTGGTGGGCGTTCTTGGAGAAGATAAACAGTGTTGTTTGTGACACAACGTCTTCAGAGGACAAGAAGCTTGGATATTTCTTCGCTAAGGCTGATGGTAATGGTGTTATCTCGGCGGACAAATTCGTAGGGAAGGTGGCGTTCTATCTTTGGAACGATGTTTTCAAAGACTACGGATTTGATAATGAGATTTTCAAGGGTGATAATGGAGAACCGATTGCATTTCAGGAGTTCTTCCTTGCTGACGGGAAGGCAAATGAGATGATGGTGGAGAAGTTCTTGAAGAATCTTGGACTTAATGCGAGTGCTATATCAAACAACGATGATGGTGAGGATGACGAGGAGGATATTGACGGCATTTCGGGAAAAGACCAAACGAAATATAGCATTAATGGTGAAGGCAGGTATGCAAAAAGGAATATCGCAACAGAACTCATCAAAAAGTATTGTTCTGCGCATACTGAAATGACTGCAAAGGAAGTTGTTGCAGAGTGGAAACCATTGAGTTATCTTGTCAATCATTTCATTGAGACCCAGGAAGAGTTTGATAGGAGACAAGACAAAAAGAACAGAGTGAATGTTATTGTACATAACGGGGGCAACATATATGTATCCACAAATGGATGGGGCGGAAAAAGCAAAATGAATGAACTGAAAGATGCTCTAAGCAAGAAAGATTGGGGGCTGCAGATTTCAGAAGTTACTGACGGAAACAATTAGCGATTATGGGAGAGAACATTGATTTGCTCGTGCAGGGGCTTATCAAGCCGCTTGATCCGGACACGGCACCGCGTTATATGAAATACATTCCGGCCTGGGCCTAATCTAACTTGCCGATAACTTGATTTTAACTTGCTCGCAACTTGATTTTCGAGAAAGATTAAGAGCCCAAACGCCAATAGAAGCCACTGCAAGGTATACGACTAACTTGACGACAACTTGATTTTAACTTGCCGGCAACTTGCTGAAGAAACTTTTTGATAGGATATGAGACTGCTGATAGAAGAATATCAATACAACGCATCCGATGTCAAGGAGAGTCTTTCGGGACTTGACGCATTGGAGAATATCGATCATCTAGTCAGCGTGAATTATGTGGGATATTTCTACAATCCTGCTGTCGGGGATTGTGTCTTCATCCTGCCGAAAGTGCTGATGAATCAGGAGAATCTCGTATTCGGACGCCTAAAGCCGGAGGAAATCATTGACTTTGACAATGCCGATGGAGTTTCTTCGGTGGAGCGGAATTTCATCTACGAGTTTGCGGTGTGGATTTACCGTGCGATTACGGTGTTCAACAAGTCCAAGAGAGGCAATGACATTGTCTATCACCGGCAGGTGAC
>CAKULN010000103.1 GCA_934667175.1 uncultured Bacteroidales bacterium
ATCCTCAAGACCGAGGTCAACCCGTCCTTGATAGGCGGTTTCATCTTCGAGGTCGAGGATACGGTTCTGGATGCCAGCGTCTCCCGCCAACTCGACATCATCCGGCGTCAATTCATTGAAAAGAACAGAAGAATAGTTTAGTATGGACAACATAAAACCAAGTGAAATCTCCCAGGTGCTTCTGGAGCAGCTGAAGGACATCGACACATCCCTCCAGTTCGAGGAAATCGGCAAAGTCTTGCAGGTAAGCGATGGTGTGGCCAGAATGTATGGCCTGACCAACGCTGAGGCCGGAGAGTTGCTCGAATTCGAAAGTGGGGTCATGGGGGTTGTGATGAACCTTGAGCAGGACAATGTCGGTGCTGTGCTTCTCGGTCCGACTGATGAGATCAAGGAAGGAATGACTGTCCGCAGAACGGGACGTATCGCCTCGATCAAGGTCGGTGAGAAGATGCTCGGAAGGGTCGTCGATCCGCTTGGCGTCCCTCTTGACGGACTTGGAAAGATTGAAGGTGATCTGACAGAAATGCCGCTTGAGCGCAAGGCTCCCGGTGTGATCTTCCGTCAGCCTGTGACCGAACCTCTCCAGACAGGTCTCAAGGCGATTGATGCGATGATTCCTATCGGCCGTGGCCAGAGGGAACTCATCATCGGAGACCGTCAGACAGGAAAGACCGCAATTGCCATCGACACGATCATCAACCAGCGCTCCAACTACGAAGCCGGAAAGCCTGTCTATTGCATCTATGTGGCCATCGGACAAAAAGGTTCCACGGTGGCAAACATCGTGGAGACTCTCCGTGCCAAAGGGGCGATGGACTACACGATTGTCATTGCTGCAACCGCTGCCGATCCAGCCGCCCTGCAATACTTCGCACCGTTTGCCGGAGCCGCTGTCGGGGAATATTTCCGTGACACAGGCCGTTCCGCCCTTGTTGTCTATGACGACCTTTCAAAGCAGGCCGTGGCTTACCGTGAAGTTTCTTTGATTCTTCGCCGTCCTTCCGGACGTGAGGCCTACCCTGGAGATGTGTTCTATCTCCACTCAAGACTTCTTGAGAGAGCTGCTAAGATCATTGACCAGCAGGAAGTTGCCGAGCAGATGAATGATCTTCCTGATTCATTGAATGGCAAGGTCAAGGCCGGTGGCTCGCTCACGGCCCTGCCAATCATCGAGACCCAGGCCGGTGACGTGTCCGCTTATATTCCTACAAACGTGATCTCCATCACTGACGGCCAGATCTATCTGGAGTCCGGCTTGTTCAACCAGGGACAGCGTCCTGCCATCAATGTCGGAATCTCCGTGTCCCGTGTCGGTGGAGCTGCTCAGGTGAAGTCCATGAAGAAAGTGGCCGGTACCCTGAAGATTGATCAGGCCCAGTTCAATGAGCTTGAGTCTTTCTCGAAGTTTTCTTCGGACATGGACAAGGTGACGGCCATGGCCTTGGACAAGGGACGCAAGAACAACAAACTGCTGATTCAGCAGCAATATTCACCGATGCCGGTAGGGGAACAGGTGGCAATCCTTTACTGTGGTACCCACGCTCTGATGAGCGATATCGCCATCGATCAGGTGCCAGAGTTCCAATCCGACTTCCTGACGAGGATGAGGGCTGCGCATCAGAAGGATGTTCTGGATCCTCTGACGGAGGGGAAGATTGACGAGACCATCACCGGGATCATAGAGAGTGAGGCGGCAGCTGTCGTGAAATCTATTTTGGCACAGGGCGCCAAGGCATAATATTCATAAAGTCAGATGGCATCTCTAAAGGAAATAAAGGATAGGATCGCTTCGGTGAGCGGCACGCTGAAGATCACTTCGGCGATGAAGATGGTCGCGTCCGCCAAGTTGCACAAGGCGCAGCAGGCTATCGGGAATATGCTTCCGTACGAGAAGCGTCTGCACTCAATGCTCATCGACCTGATGGGTTCTGTGAATATTTCCGATCCGGCACCTGAGGAAGGCTTTGGAGAAAACTCTGATGTGACGGGAAGTCGCTTCGGCAAGCTCAGCGACCAACCTGACCGGTTGGTGAGCCTTGCCGAACCACGGTTGGTGAGCCTGTCGAACCAACCTGACGGAGCGGAGGGAGCATATTCATTAATGACTCAGCGTCAGGTGCGGAAGGTTGCGATCATCGCATTCGCCTCCAACTCCTCTCTCTGCGGTGCGTTCAATTCCAACGTCATCCGCGAGGTCACGGCGGTGATCAATGAATATCGTGCCGCAGGTCTCCGGGACGCCGACATCACAGTCTATTCCGTTGGCCGCAAGATGGCGGAGGCGATGAGGAAACTTGGCTTCCCAAGTCCTTCTGATTTTACGAAGATGTCGGAATCACCGTCCTATGAGGCGGCCTCTGCTTTGGCTCAGGAACTTTTGGACGGATTTGTCTCCGGCAGGTTCGACAAGGTGGAACTCGTTTACAATCACTATAAATCCACCTCCTCGCAGCCTACAACCCGTCAGACCTATCTGCCTTTGTCCCTTGCCGATGCCACTGCCGACCTTCACGCCGGTAAGGTCGCTGAGCCTGTGGTTCGACTGGGCTCACCAACCATCGAAGCGACTGAGCCTGTCGAAGCGAGTGAACCGGTGGTTCGACAATCTCACCAACCGGCTGCTGTGGTACAGTCAACGACTCATTCGGTCGCAGAGCCTGCCGAAGCGACTGAGCCTGCCGAAGCACCCGACATGATCATAGAGCCCTCTCCAGAAGCCCTCGTTAAGGTTCTTCTCCCGAAGGTGATCCGTCTCCGTATCTTCACGACGCTTCTTGACAGCGCAGCCGCCGAGCACGCCGCCCGCACCGTCGCGATGCAGCTCGCTACCGACAACGGCAACGACCTCCTTCAGGAACTCACCCTCGAGTACAACAAAGGCCGCCAGCAAAAGATCACCTCCGAGATCCTCGACCTCGTCGGCGGTTCTATCCAGTGATCCATAGGTCGCTGTGGTTCGGCAGACTCACCGACCGGTCACTGAGCTTGTCGAAGTGGCCGACTATTTCCCTAAGGAAATTGGGAGATACATATATTAGTCAAAATTAAAAAACCGAGGGGGATAAAGCGGATAGCCTTGCGGCTCAGAGTCTTACCATTTACCGATAAGTACCCTAATACTTCCGGTAATGGCTTCGTACTCTTTCAACCTTGCCGAAGCGGATGCGTTTGTACGCCTTAACCCGAACAAGTCTGATTATCTCGACTTTAATGGAGATGTGAAAGAAGATTTGAATTGTTCTCTTTTTCATTGTACTTAAAAATATTCGGTGAAGAACAATCAGCTTCCCTTCAAGTACCTCCCCCTCGGTGATTTTCAAAAATGGGCAGTTGTTTAGGGACAACTGCCCGTTTTATTTACCGAATATCATTTGTACAATGACATTGCAAAGTTAACAATTATTTCTGATCGACAATGTCTTTTTGTTGTATTTGCGAAATTTTGTATCTTGATCCCAATAATGCCAATGGTTATGAGATGTGATTTGAAATTCTTGATTATTATAATGGCGATATTCGTGATTTACGGAACCTCCGCCCAAGCATATTCGGGTAAGGTGGTTTTGGGAGATGAGAGGCTCGAGGAGTATCTGCCGCTGCTGAAAGGGAAGAGGGTGGCGGTGTTCAGCAATCAGACGGGAATTGTCGGGGACAAGGTGACCGGCTCGGAAGTTTGACACTTAATTTTTTCAATATTTTCACCAGAGAGGCCTCCAGCCTCTTTTTTTTGTCAAATGAAAT
>CAKULN010000104.1 GCA_934667175.1 uncultured Bacteroidales bacterium
CGGTCGCTGAGCCTGTCGAAGCGACTGTATAACAAGGATAAAACCAATTTATTAGAAATATGAAAAGAATAGTACTTATCCGTCACGGCGAAAGCCAGTGGAACAAGGAGAACAGGTTCACAGGCTGGACCAACGTAGACCTCAGCGAAAAAGGCGTCCAGGAAGCCCTCGACGCCGGAAAGGCCCTCAAAGAGGCCGGAATCACCTTTGAGGTAGCCTACACCTCTTATCTTAAGAGAGCCATCAAGACCCTCAACAACGTCCTCGACGCGATGGACCTTGACTGGATCCCTGTAAAGAAGACATGGAGGCTCAACGAGAAGCACTACGGAATGCTTCAGGGGCTGAACAAGGCCGAGACCGCCCAGAAGTACGGCGACGAGCAGGTGCTCATCTGGCGCCGCAGCTTCGACGTGGCTCCTCACAACCTTCCTGAAGACGATCCCAACAGCGCGACCAAGGATCCTCGCTACGCCCTCGTCCCAGATCAGTACATTCCTCGCACAGAGGCTCTGAAGAACTGCATCGAGCGTGTGATGCCTTACTGGGAGTGCGAGATATTCCCTGCCCTCAAGCAGCATGACAACATCGTGGTTGTGGCTCACGGCAACAGCCTTCGTGGCGTTGTGAAACATCTCAAGGGAATCTCTGACGCTGACATCGTCGGCCTCAACATCCCGACCGCCACCCCTTACGTCTTCGAGTTCGATGACGATCTCAATCTCGTAAAGGATTACTATCTTGCTGATCCTGAGGAGCTCAAGCGCAAGCAGGAGGCTGTCGCAAAGCAAGGAAAGGCGAAATAATATTCCAACACATCAATTTGTTTATCCCTCTGATAATTTTTCAGGGGGATTTTTCGTTTGTGTCACTTCGACAAGCTCAGTGACCGGACGATAACATTTAAGGTTACAAATGCGATTACTTTGGTCACTTCGACAAGCTCACTTCGGCAAGCTCAGTGACCAGCCTACAAGCTTCGGTTGCTGAGCCTGTCGAAGCACCGAAGCATCAATGCATCGAAGCACCGAAGCACCAATGCATCGAAGCACCGAAGCACCAATGCCAAAACAATCCAATCGACTGTAACCGAAATGTAACACGGTTGCAACCGCCCGGTAACATTTTATAGTGACCTTTGCCTTATAAAAAAGGTCACTTCGACAAGCTCAGTGACCGAACAATAACATTTAAGGTTACAAATGCGATTAGTACGGTTGCTGAGCCTGTCGAAGCACCGAAGCGACAAAGAAAATATAGAATTATGAGTGAGATTTACCTTGTGTTTGTGGTATTCCTGTTCGTACTGGCGGTGTTCGACCTGATGGTCGGAGTCAGCAACGACGCTGTCAACTTCCTGAACTCAGCGATAGGCGCGAAAGTGGCCAAGTTCAGGACAATCATAATTGTGGCCGCTGTCGGAGTGTTCCTCGGAGCCACGATGAGCAACGGAATGATGGAGGTCGCGCGGCACGGAATATTCCATCCAGCGATGTTTTCCTTGAAGGAACTGATGTTCATATTCCTCGCCGTGATGGTCTCGGACGTGATTCTTCTTGACATATTCAACAACCTCGGACTGCCGACCTCGACAACGGTTTCCCTTGTGTTTGAACTGCTTGGAGGCACGGCGGCGTTTGTGCTGCTGAAGCTGGCAACCGACACCACCGGACTTACGGTGGGCGACCTGATGAACACGGAAAAGGCTCTCGGAATGATCATGGCCATCTTCGTCTCCGTTGCCATCGCATTCTTCTTCGGAATCGTCCTTCAGTACATCTCCCGACTGGTCTTCACATTCACCTACAAGAAGAACCTCAAATGGAAGATCGGAATTTTCGGAGGCATTGCCACGACAGCCATCTTCTACTTCATGCTGTTCAAAGGCATAAAAAGCATGTCTTTCGTCACTCCGGAAATCCAGGAATATATCCAAGGCCACACGCTCGCATTCCTTGGAATATGCTTCCTTGCGTCAACTGCCGTGATGCAGGTCCTCTATTTCCTGAAAGTAAACGTGTTCAAGATTCTGGTGCTGATGGGCACCTTCGCCCTTGCTATGGCATTCGCCGGCAACGACCTCGTCAACTTCATCGGTGTGCCTCTGGCAGGATATTCATCCTACACGGACTATGTCTCCAGCGGTGCCACTGACCCGTCGACATTCATGATGTCATCCTTGGACGGACCGGCAAAGAGCCCGCTCATATTCCTTGTGGCCGCTGGTGCCGTCATGGTGTTCTCTCTTGCGACATCGAAAAAGGCCCGCAACGTGATCAAGACCTCGGTCGACCTTTCCCGCCAAAGCGAAGGTGACGAGATGTTCGGTTCCTCGAAGATCGCCAGAGTCCTGGTAAGATTCTCGAACAACACAGCCAATTTCTTTCAGGATGTCGTTCCGGACGGAGTCAAGGCATGGTGTGAAAAGCGCTTCAACACTGATGAAGCAAAACTTCCTGAAGGTGCGGCCTTCGATGAAGTCAGAGCCACCGTCAATCTGGTTGTAGCCGGTCTGCTGATCGCTCTTGGAACCTCTCTCAAACTTCCTCTCTCAACCACTTACGTCACATTCATGGTAGCGATGGGTTCCTCACTGGCCGATCGTGCGTGGGGACGCGAGAGCGCTGTCTATAGAGTAACCGGAGTAGTCTCTGTCATCGGTGGATGGTTCATCACAGCCGGAGCCGCATTCATCCTTTGCTTCCTCGTGGCGATGCTGATGCACCTCGGAGGCTTCGTGGCCGCCTGCATAATGATGGCGCTTGCAATCTTCCTGCTCATCCGCAGCAACATCCGCTACAAGAAAAAGGCTGAGGAAGAGAACAGTGACGTCACATTCAACCAGATGATGCTCAGCACCGACAAGAGCGAGATCCTTACCCTTCTGAGCAAGCACATCTCCGACAGTCAGGCCGACTTCCTTGAATATGTCAACACAACTTTCCGCCAGATCACCGATGGATTCATCAAGGAGAATCTCGGAATGCTGCAGAAGGCCGAGAGCACCATGAGACGCAAGAGAGAAGAACTCAAGAACTGCCGCCGCAAGGAGATGATCGGTTTCCGCAGGATCGACCCGGAGGTCGCCATGGAGAAGAACACCTGGTTCCATCTCGGCAGGAACTCCTGCGAGGAGATTCTGTACTGCCTGAGGCGTATCGCTGACCCTTGTGAGGAGCACGTGGACAACAACTTCGCTCCTCTGAGTCAAGATCAGATCAAGGAATATATTCCTCTTCGCGACACCGTCCTGTTCCTTCTGAGGCGCACAGAGAAGATTCTCCAAACCGGTTCCTATAACGAGGTCGATGAGGTCCGCCGTGAGGCCGAGGAGCTGAAGGACTGCCTCGAGGATGCCCGCGAGGCCCAGATGCAGAGGATGCAGTCCACCAAGGAGAACATCACCGTGGCCTACCTCTACCTGAATCTCCTGCAGGAGACCCGTGAGCTCACCAGCTCCCTCCGTCACCTCCTCCGCGCCTCGAAAGGCTTCCGGGAGTAGAAATCGAGTAGGAGGAAAACGAAGTAGTTTTCTTCCTACTTTCGTTTTCCGACCTCTCACACCACCGTACGTGCGGTT
>CAKULN010000105.1 GCA_934667175.1 uncultured Bacteroidales bacterium
AATGTCACTCAATATATAAAAAGGAAAGACACCATAATAACCCTAACGGATGAGCATAATGAACAGAATCAAGACGTTCTTCAATAATGGGAGCGGCGAGGGCGCGGGGGCGGAGGCTTGCGACATCGCCGTGGACCGGAATGTACTGCGGGGCTATCTTCATAAAATGGCGGAGGAAGGCCAGAGGCAGTTCAAACCATACTCCGAGGCCCGCCATTGCTATGTGACCATCGACGTGAAGTTCGACTATGTCTTTGACTCCAAAGAGAGAGTGTGCAGACTGAGGGGCTACAGGCGGACAGATGACAAGCATGTTGTGGAGGTGGAGATAGTCGAGAATCTGATCGATGTCGTCAGGAAAGCCGTATTGCTTGAAGACAAAGACATCAGCAGGGTGGAGAAGGTGCTGAAAAGCAAGGATATGGTGGACAAACTGTATGACTGGATCTACCATGTGGAAGAAGGAAACTACGACAAGGATGTCATATTCAACGGCGGCGAGCCGCTTTGGAAGAAGTACAACAGGATAGGGACCTTGCATCTGCCGGAAACGTTACGCATACCTCCCGGAAAATGTGAAAGCCCTTTCGCCTCTTACGGGCAGAGGTCGTTTGTCTGGGCTGCCGAGACAAAATACTTCAAGGTCAGGATCTTCCAAGTTGATAATCAGTCAGAATTCCTGACGATTCAGGATGGGGTGTTATATTCAAAAGACATGACGAGACTGATCTTCTGCCTTGAGGACAAGGAGGATTTTACAGTTCCGGGCTCCGTCACTTGGATCGATCCTTTCGCTTTCTGCCTTCAGAAAAGGCTCAGGAACATAACGCTTCACGGCGACATCCAGTTTATCGGAGCGGCGGCGTTCATGGGCTGCGAGGCCTTGGAGACATTCACAGTGCCGGAATCTGTCACGGAAATCTTACCTGACACATTCGACGGATGCAAATCAATGAAAAGCATCCGGCTGCACAATGGAATCACCAGCATAGGAAGCCATGCGTTCAGGCATTGCGAAGCATTGGAGAGTGTCAGTCTTCCGGCCGGATTGACCCATCTGGACAGTTTCGAATGCTGCTATTCATTGCGGGAAATTGACATTCCCGGGACGGTAGAGAGAATAGAGGGCTTCATGTTCTGCGATAATCTTCGTAAGGTCGCACTGCATGATGGGACCAGGAAAATCTATGATTACGCTTTCCGTTTCTGCGACAACCTTGAGGAGATCAACTTTCCGGAAGGGCTGGAGGAAATAGGTGTACGGGCGTTCTATCCGTCCGGCATCGAGAATGCGGAATTTCCGGTGTCCCTGAAAAAGATCGGTCCTGAGGCGTTCTACCATAACGAGAAACTGATCCACATCAAGTTCAGGTCCGTTGTCGAGGTCGGGGAATGCGCGTTCGCCTGTTGCAAGGCAACCGACATCGAAAAGCCTCAGGACATGACCTTTGGGCCAAAGGTCTTCGTGCAGGACACTTCGTACGACAAGTTCTGCTTTTGGGATTGAGCGGTGACGCAGGAGGAATATTCATAGATTACACATAAGATTATGACAATGAACAAAATAATCATTCGGACTCTGGCTGTGTTGCTGTCATTGTCAGCCATCACCCTTGGCATCAGGTCTTGCGTTTTCAGAAGGGTGGATAATCTGGTTTACAAGGCGCATGTGCTGGACCGGAACGGGAAGGTGCTGGCAGGCTTCGAGCGTGGGGAAAGGAGAGGAAAGAAAGTGGCCGTGGAGAATTGCCCGAACAAGGTGACTTACAGAGGCGGAGCGCTGGCGGAAAGCGTGCTGGGGTACTACTGTCCGGACATCCCGTTCAACAACAGCAGCGGACTGATCGGCGCGCACGAGGAGGAATTATATTCAGGGAAAGACGTCAGGACGACGATTGACCTTGGATGGCAGCGGCTGGCTGATTCGTTGCTGTGGGTCAATGCCAAAGAGACCGAAGGGTTCGATCAGGCGTGCCTTGTGGTGATGGATGTCAGAGACGGAGGGTTGCCGGTCGTCGTGAATCTAAGTCACGAATCGGACGTGGGTTTCGGTCTTGGAAACAGGGCGATGGAGTTGGAATATGAGCCCGGTCCGGTGATGGAGCCTCTGGTCTGGACTGTGGCTATGAAGGATGGAATGTTCCAGTCGGACTCACCTATGGCGGAGACGATCTCGTCAGGGAAGATAGCCAAGACCTACAAGGCCATGCCGGAGCATCTCACCCGATCGCTCAAAGAATGCCTGCTTCAGGAAGGCTACATCCGGGAGGACATTCATGAAGCCAGTGATGTAAGTATCAATGGTCCCGAGTCCAAGGACTGGTCGGAATCGATGGTTGACGAACTCGCGCAAGGGTGGACGATGAAAATAACCGCCACTCACATCGCGGCATTCTACAGCACACTCGCGACCGGTGTCAGGACTATCCCATACATCGTGAAAAAGAGCCGTCACGAAGAGCCTGAAATCTTGGGAGAAGAGAGGAATCTCATCTTGGAGATGTTTGATGAATATGGCACATCGGGTCTTGTCGGAAGAAGTTCAGCGTCAAGGTGGTGCGGCTATGCTGCGGAGACGTTCGCGGGGATATTCCCGAAAGAAGAACCTCGATTCGCCATTGTCTGCGCGGTTTTCTCTGCACGGCAGCCGGAGAGACTCCAAATGACAGGAGTCCCGGAAAAAGTTGCTACCAAATTCTCGGAAGAGGCCACAACTCCAAGATTAAGAGGCATTTCGGCCATGAAGAGCGAAAACAAGAAACGGGATTGGGAGACCACCATCGACTCTTGCTGGCAGAAAAAAGCAGACTCGCTGCTGCGGAACTCCCTCCGGGGCGACAGGCGGATCAAAGGAGCCTGCATTACGGTGATGAACGTCTGGAGCGGGAATGTACCCGTCATGGTGAACCTAAGCCGGGATGAGAAGGCCAATGAATATCACAACTTCGCCGCCTGCCTTGGCTACGAGCCCGGCCCCGTGATGGAGCCTTTGACATGGACCGTGGCTCTTGACGACGGGTTGGTCCATTCGGAAACGGACTTGAAGGAATCAATCGCCTCCGGAAGCATTCCGGAAGCATACAAGAATATTCCCGGACACTATGTCGCGGCGCTTCGTTCGTTCCTTCCGGAAGATGATTGGAACACGATAGAAGTCGAGGGTGTGAAGTTTGTGGAGATGCCCGACCCCAAGAGCACCGGGTGGACCGGATCCACGATCCACGATCTTTCGGAAGGATATTCAATGAAAGTGTCCCCTCTGCACGTTATGACATTCTACGGAGCATTGGCGTCAGGGAACATTGTCGGCGCGCACATCGAACTGGCGGGAGGAAGGGATGTTCCGTCCTCAAGGTTCGGCAAGATTGATAGGAAGGTAATCATCAGCGCGCTTGACTGCGACAGGGATGGCAACCTCATCGGCAAAGCGTCATTGTCAAGGTTCAATGAATATGGCAATTCTTCCCGGGCGGGTGAGACCTTCGCCGGTTTCTTCCCCAAGGATGAGCCTGAATATGCCGTCGT
>CAKULN010000106.1 GCA_934667175.1 uncultured Bacteroidales bacterium
GGACTTAACATTTTAGGCGAATATAAATCTTCGATGTAATCATGATCATTGAACCGGCAAAAAGAACATCCTCTGTTCAGGAATATTACTTCTCCCGCAAATTTAAGGAAATAGATGCGCTTAATGAGGAGCGTGTGGCTCGTGGAGAAGACAGGATAATCAATTTGGGAATAGGTGCCCCGGACGGGATGCCGCCACAGGACGCTATCGATGCTTTGGTCGAGGCTGCCCGCAAACCGGGCAATCATGCTTACCAGAGTTATAAGGGGCTTCCGGAGTTGAGGCAAGCCTTTGCGGAGTGGTATTCAAGGTATTACGGTGTGACATTGAATCCGGACGGCGGCATCCAGCCCCTTGTCGGATCAAAGGAAGGAATACTTCTGATCTCAATGGCGTTTGTAAATCCGGGCGATAAGGTGTTGGTTCCTGATCCGGGCTATCCGACTTACACTTCGGCATCGAGACTGGTCGGTGCCGAGATTGTTACCTACAATCTTACGGAAGACAACCATTGGCGGCCGGATTTCGATACTCTGGAGGGAATGGATCTGGAAGGCGTGAAGATAATGTGGACCAATTATCCGAATATGCCGACTGGAGCCAAGGCTACCCCTGAGCTTTATCAGAGGCTGGTGGCTTTTGGGTTGAAACACAAGATATTGATTGTGAATGACAATCCATATTCATTCATCCTTTGTGGCAAGCCGTTGTCGATTCTGGCGGCTGACGGGGCGGAAGAGTGTTGTCTGGAACTGAACTCTCTGAGCAAGGCGCACAACATGAGCGGTTGGCGAATCGGAATGGTCGGGGGCGCTCCGGAACTGATCGCGGAGATTCTGAAAGTCAAGAGCCAGATGGACTCGGGAATGTTCAAGCCGCTCCAGCTGGCGGCCATCGAGGCGCTGAGGCAAAGTCCGGAATGGTTTGAGGAGCTTAATTCTGAATATGTCCGCAGACGTGTGGCGGCAGGTCGGATCTTTGACACTCTCGGAGCGGTTTATGACCACGACACTGCTGGGTTGTTCCTTTGGGGAAGGGTGTCGTCCAAGTACGCTGAAAACGGGATGACGGCCGGAGAAGTGATTTCGGAACGCGTTCTGCGTCAGGCTGGTGTGTTCATCACCCCGGGATTCATATTCGGAAAGAACGGTGACAATTACACCCGTATTTCGCTTTGCGCGAAGCCTGGAGTCCTTGATCTTGCTAACAAAAAGATAGAAGAAGTCATTGACAAGATCATTTAGACGGGGGCACTTCGATAAGGTCACTTCGACAAGCTCAGTGACCGAACGTCTGGTTGCTGAGCCTGTCGAACGGTTGCTGAGCCTGTCGAACGGTTGCAGAACTTGTCGAACGGTTGCTGAGCCTGTCGAAGCAACAAAACGGTAAAATGTTATAAAAGTATGATAGTAGGAGTAATAGGCCTGGGCTTGATCGGAGGATCAATGGCCATTGACCTGAAACGCAGAGGCTTTGCCGAGACGGTTCTCGGAGTCGAGGCCGATCCGGTGAACGCGGCTGCCGCCGCAAAGATGGAACTTGTGGATGAGATTGTTCCTTTCGAGGAGTGCGTCCGCAGGAGCGACATCACGGTGATAGCGATCCCGGTCGGAGCGGCGGTGAAGATGCTGCCACAGGTACTTGACATATTCAAGGAAGAAGGGAACGGAAAGAAAATCGTGATTGACACCTGCTCCACGAAGAGCAACATCGTCCGAGCGGCTCATTACCATCCGCTTCGTGGCCGCTATGTAGCGACGCACCCGATGGCCGGCACCGAATATTCAGGACCTTGGGCCGCCATGCCGAACCTCTTCGACGGGCGCGCATGCATATTCGCAAATGCTGAGGATTCGGATCCGCAGGCGTTGAAAACCGTTGAGGAACTGTATGACGCGCTGAACATGCGCCCACTTTTCATGAATGCTGACAGCCACGACGTGCACACCGCCTATGTGTCGCACATCTCGCACGTCACTTCCTTTGCGTTGGCACTCACGGTTCTTGAGAAGGAAAAGGATGAGAAGCACATTTTCGACCTGGCGTCGGGTGGATTTTCCTCGACAGTCCGTTTGGCGAAGAGCTCCGCTGAGATGTGGACCCCGATTCTTGAGCAGAACAGGGACAATGTACTTCACGTTATCGACACATATCTGGAGAAGATGAGACTTTTCCGCGACGCCATCGCTGACTATGATGGCGAGCGGATTACGGAACTTATCCACGAGGCCAATAGAATTAAAAAGATTTTGAGATAGTTATGGAACGAACACTTGACATTATCCCCGTTTCGGAGTGGGGATTCTTCGACGAGAGCATCCCTCCTCTTGTCATCGCGGGACCTTGCAGCGCGGAGTCAGAATTGCAGGTCATGATGACCGCCAAGGGCCTTCACGAATTTGGAATTCATGTATTCAGGGCCGGAATATGGAAACCACGCACCCATCCCGGTTCCTTCGAGGGGGTCGGCACACCTGGCCTGAAATGGCTCCAGAAGGTGAAGAATGAATATGGAATGAAGGTCTGCACCGAGGTGGCAAACGAGAAGCACGTCTACGAGTGCTTGAAATATGGCATCGACATGGTCTGGATCGGGGCCCGTACGACGGCCAATCCTTTCCTCGTTCAGGAGATCGCCGAGGCGTTGAGGGACACGGAGATCCCGGTTCTGGTGAAGAATCCGGTCAATCCGGACATCGATCTCTGGGTCGGGGCTCTTGAGAGGCTTAACCGTGTGGGTGTCAGGAAACTTGGCGTGATACATCGAGGTTTCTCCACCTCGGAGAAGATTCCGTACAGGAACCTCCCAGGCTGGCAAATGGCAGTTGAGCTTCGTACCCGCTATCCAAAGCTTCCGTTCTTTGCTGATCCGAGCCACATGGGCGGCTCCAGACAGTATCTCAAGGAATTGTCGCAGAGGGCGATGGACTTGGGACTTGATGGACTTATGATCGAGTCCCACTGCGATCCGTCCTGCGCTTTGAGTGATGCCAAGCAGCAGTTGGTTCCGTCTGATCTTAAGAATCTTCTTGAGAGTCTGACCGTCCGTCAGAAAGTCTCTAATGACAAGGAATATAACGAAGGCATCGAGCAGCTTCGCTCCCAGATAGACGTGATCGACGAGAATCTGCTGATGGCCCTCGGCTCCAGAATGGAGATTTCCCGCAAGATCGGAGAGTTCAAGAAGGCTCACAACATCGCCATCGTCCAGGCCTCCCGCTGGGACAGCATCCTCTCTTCGATGATTGAGCAGGGTAAACAGTACGGTCTTTCCGAAGAGTTTGTAACAGCCTTATTCACCGCCATCCACGAAGCTTCCGTCGCCGAGCAGAACAAGATTCTGGAAGGGTAGGTGTCATCGTCAGTGTGGCGAAGGGGGAAACCTCTATGGCAAATTTTGCACGTTACCAAAATTTGCCATAGAGGTTTCCCTTTCTTGTTTCCATGTCACTGAG
>CAKULN010000107.1 GCA_934667175.1 uncultured Bacteroidales bacterium
TGATCGTAAGTCTCACCCATGAATCTCTTGATGGAGAAGACTGTGTTCTGCGGGTTCGTGATGGCCTGACGCTTTGCAGGGTTACCGATTTTTCTTTCACCGCCATCGGTAAAGGCTACTACAGAAGGGGTGGTTCTTTCACCCTCGTTGTTGATTATGACGGTAGGCTGGTTGCCTTCCATGACCGCAACGCACGAATTCGTGGTTCCAAGGTCGATACCAATAATTTTTCCCATATTCTTTTATCTCCTATTTTCTTTTTTTTATCGCCCGGCTCCGTTTCCGAAACCGGACGCAAGGAGTATTATCGAATGTTATGCCATATTCATGAATATGCCAATTTGGCAGAAAAGCCCCATCTTGGCAGTCTTCCCATTGACACACCGCCGACAGAAAGTCACCTTGCGGCAAAGCCATCTCTCCTTTGCCCATTCCTTATAGCCCGAATTTCATTATCATTTTCCCATCCCCCTCACCACCATTCAAATGCCCCAGCCATATTCCTTCATATTCTCTTTCATATTCATGAACAAAAGTTTGGCTTTAAGGAATATAATGCCTAATTTGGGCATTATTTCAAACAACGACCTACAATGAAACGATTCTTCCTTATCACACTGATGTTGTTGGGGATTACGGCAGAGGCACAAGACAGGCAGCAACGGTTGAAAGACCATGTTTACATACTTGCAGCGGATTCGCTCAAAGGGCGCGCGGCAGGCTCTGAATATTCAAGAAGAGCGGCTTCGTACATTAAAAAGCAGTATGAGGCGATTGGAATTAAGCCATTCTTCGATGATTGGTCCCTTCGTTTCGCAGCGGGCGGGATGAACTCGTCATTCGATGCGAGGTATTCGGATGTAGTTGGAGTCATCGAGGGAAGCGACCCAGTGTTAAAAAATGAATATATCGTCTTAGGTGCTCATTATGACCATCTTGGAGTACGAAACGGGAAGATCTACAATGGCGCTGACGACAACGCTTCCGGATCCGCGGCACTGATTGAGGTTGCGCGTGAGCTTTATTCCAGACGTGACAGTCTTAGAAGAAGCGTGATCATCGCGGCGTTTGACGCTGAAGAGCTTGGCCTTTGGGGATCCAAAGCCTTGTCCGACACATTGGTCAAGGCTGTCGGTCTGGATAAGATCAAGCTAATGATGAGTCTGGACATGGTCGGCTGGTACAAGGCCTCCGGAAAGCTGAAACTGGAAGGAGCCGCGACCATCAAGGACGGCCAAAGGATTCTGACCGAAGGGGCCGGAAAGTTTTCCATCGTGGTGGATCCGGTAAAGTTCGAGAAATCCATCTTCACAGCCACTGACACAGAAGGGTTCGCAAGCAAAGGCATCCCGACACTTGCCGTGACAACTGGGCTCAAGTCTCCGTACCATAAGCCAGAGGATGACGCTGAACTTATTGACTATGAAGGGCTCGACAAGGTGACAGGCTACATTTCGGACGTCACGTTGACAATGGCTTCGGATCCATTGTTCGAGAAAAGCGGGCATGTAGCCAGAAAGCATGCGCTGAATGCTCCGGCTTTCGAATTCGGGCTTGTGGCCTCGATTGACAGAGCGAGCATGAATTTCCACAAATCAGCATTAATCACCAAAGAGGGGTACGGAGGAAGCGCTGGGGTCCAGATGCAGGTAAATTCAGGGAACTTCGGATTGAATGTCAGAGGTCTTTATGAATATGGCAGCGCAAAGTTCCCGGACGATACCGCCCCGTACTCGTCCTTCGTCAGAGTCCGTCATCAGGCGATAACCGTTCCAGCCATGGTCATGCTTCAAACCGGAGGCGGATTCAGAGGATTTGTGGGATTCGGAGGCTACTACTCTCGCATTCTGAAAAGCAACATCGAGGACTTCACCTTGTCTGGTAAAGCGCTGGAAATCAATAAGAATCAGTACGGACTCAATTACAGTATAGGATTCATTATCGGACAAATGATCTTTGACGTCAGTGGCCGCAGTCAGATTAACAATTTATTCAACGGCGGAGACATCAAAGCCCGATTCCAGACATATTCCGTAACGTTTGGCTACATTTTCTAAACGTCTTCTATCAAGAAGACAAGTCCAATTTAGTCGTCACCGGGGCATGTCCGGTCGCTTCGACAGGCTCAGCGACCGGCCGACACGATGAAAACCTACCGGGAATTGCCGACGGATCTGTAATCCCAGACAATCTGCTTCTGTTTCAGTCGGCTATGGCCCATCAGCCGGATCGTGGTCTGGCTGATCACCTCGGCCGGCCACCCGTCAGCGAAATACTGCCAATAGTTCCACGTCCCGACAACAGCATCCTCCTTGACCTGGTTATCATATTCCTTGTCAAAGTCCTCCTGCAAAGACTTGTCCGAGACCAGCTCCACAAAGGCTTCCATCATATCCTTAAGATCCTTCGCCGGGATTCTCGTGTCCATTGATGACGATATCTCATATTCCATGGTCTCCGGATCAAAACCGACACTCATATGGCAGTCGGAAGCATAGGCTTTCTTGCTCTCGTCGGTATGCTCTTCATAGTCACCGACCTTATATTCATTGCCATGGCAATTGAACAGCGCCTCAATTTCCTCAGTGTAGCCATCAACTATCGGATCAATGTCAACTCCCTTGAGAATCGCGTCCAAATCGACTCCGATGGATTTGAGGCTGTCCATCACCGGCAGACGCATCATCTCCTCACAAGCCGAATCGAACAACTCCTTTGCCTGCTTCTTGATCTCTTTCAGATTCTCGTACTTTTTGACGCGTCCGTATTCATCAGTCCGGAACCTGATGGTTGTCCCGGCGATCTTGTCCGACAGTCTGGCGACGAGCCGGTTCTGGAAATCTCCAAGAGGCGAGTTTTCCAGAGTATCATTTTGAAATTCAAGGAATTTATATTCAATGCCATAACCTTTTTTCGTAGAATCGGTCACAGTGAGCATCACCTTCGTGGAGACTCCGGAGATCTTGGTCGTGTCGCCGTCCTTGACAGTCCAGTTCCCCTCGTTGATCCAATACACCATCGTGTCTCTCTTGTCAAACCAAGCGATGACCGCGACCGTCGAGTCACTATCCTCCCGTGTCTGTGAATATGACATTCGCTCTCCCGTGGAATTCTCTTCCGATGAATATAGATGCGTTTCATCTGAAAATTCCGGCCTCATTTCTTCCAACGAATATCCCGGACTCCAACAAGTCCCGGCAAACGAAAGCACCCCGGCGGCGATTCCCGCCA
>CAKULN010000108.1 GCA_934667175.1 uncultured Bacteroidales bacterium
TGCTGGACAGGAAAACACCCGCTATAAAATAACAACATTTTTAGACTGGCAACGAAATCTTAAATGAAAGAGCCGTGTAATTTTGACGAGTTTTCTTGTTGATTCATCGTAATTATAAACAAATTGATTATATTTGCATATAACATTGTGATTGACGGGTTGAGGAGAGTAATTGCTTTTCGAACTCTATGAAGAGTGGCCGTCCCTATCGGCTGCTCTTCTTGCTTTTACAGCCGGATGTCTAGCATTCCTACCCTCCATAATTCTCAAATTAACCAATCACTATGTAACATGAGAAAAGCAATTATTGTGAGGCTTGAGATTCGCTTAGACCGCGAGAAGGACAAGCCAACCAAAGTGGCACCTTATGTTAGGTTCCGCAATGGGAAGAAAGAATTTGTCAAAGGATACGTCCGAAAGAATAGGGAACTTTAGGGTGTAGCCATGACCGGCTTCGGTTGGTGTCTTATCGCATCCGCGCTGCCAATGGGAGGTGTCTTTCGTCAGAAGGATGCCTCCTTGCGGTTATCGGTTTTCGGTTCATCGAAAGAAGCGTCTTGCCTCTTTCATGACCTTCGGGGAGAGGGCGAAGACAGCGATCATGTTCGGAAAGGCCATCAGGGCGAAGGCGAGGTCCATTATGCTGACGGCGACATCCAGGGTGATGACACTTGCGATGACGATTGTCGCGACATAGAAGTAGCGGTACTTCTGAGCATGCCTTGTTCCCCAAAGGTAAGATGTGCACATGGTTCCGTAGTAGGAATATGAGAACATCGTCGAGAAGGCGAAGATGATCACGACGAACTCAAGAAGATAGCGTCCGGCGAACGGAATCAGGGTGTCGTACGTGTTCAGTGCGATGGACAGCCCCTTAAGGCTGTCAGTGTTGTAAAGGCCTGCCATGATCATCGGAATGGCTGACAGTGTGCAGACCAAGCCGGAGTCTATAGCCGGCCCAAGCATGGCCACGAGTCCTTCCCTCACTGGTTCGGCGTTCATTGAGGCTCCGTGCATCATCCCGGCGGTACCGACACCGGCCTCGTTGACGAACATCGCCCTTCTCGCTCCGGTCAGAGCCACAGCGGCTAAAGCCCCGAAACCTGCCTTCCAGCAGAAAGCTCCTTCGATGATGGATTCGAACACGGCGGGCAGACGGTCATGATAGGCAATCATGATGCCCAGCACCATCAGGAAATAGAATCCAACCATAAACGGTACGATCTTCGATGAAACCTGCGAGATGCGCTTTATGCCGCCAAAGATGACGAGACTCACTATGCCGCCGATCACAAGACCGATCACCAGAAACACCCACTTTGACTCCGGCACTCCGAGTGGCTCAAGGATCACTGAATATAACGACTCTGAGAGTTGGTTTGCCTGCATCACGGGAAGACCGCTGAACAGAGCGCAGAACGCGAACATCACGGCCAGTGGCCTCATCTTCTTGCCGAGTCCTTCCGTAAGGACGAACATTGGCCCTCCCTGAGCCACACCCTTGTCATCTTTCCCTTTATACATTATGGCGAGTGTCCCCTCAAAGAACTTCGTCGCCATTCCAAGCAGGGCGCTGACCCACATCCAGAAGATGGCGCCGGGGCCGCCGACACATAACGCTATCGCCACTCCGGCGATGTTGCCCATCCCGACAGTGCTGCTGATGGTGTTCATCAGTGCCTGAAAGGAACTGACTTGTCCCTCACCCTTCTCCTTCATCTTCAGAGAGCTGACCGCCATTCCCAACTTCCTCAGCGGCAATGCTCTTGAATATATAAACAGGAATATTCCACCTCCTATCAGCAGTGTAAACAACGGCCATCCGCAGACTAAGTCTGTGAATTTAATAATATATTCTTCAATCAACTCCAACACTCTCAACTCTGTTCTATGTCAGTTCCACCTTCCCTTTCTTGCCCTCAAACGCCCTTATCACGGGGAGCGTGTTCCAGCAATAATCAGGCCTGCACACCTGCCGGCTTCACAATGCCCACATAGTTCAGATCGGTCTTGGCCACATTGGATCATTTGCCTTTTAGACTTTAGTCCCGTCTAAAAATATCCCTCGTGTAGACCTTATCCTTCACATCGTCAAGACATGAGTCATAGCGGTTGGCTATGATGGCGTCGCTCTTTGACTTGAATTCATCGAGGTCATTGACCACCTTGGAACCGAAGAATGTCGCCCCGTTCTCAAGGGTCGGCTCGTAGATGATGATCTCCGCGCCCTTGGCCTTGATGCGCTTCATCACGCCTTGGATCGAACTCTGGCGGAAGTTGTCGGAGTTGGACTTCATGGTCAGACGATATACCCCTATCACGCAAGTGTGCTCTTTGGTGCTGTCCCACTGACCGTTGCAGCTGTAGTAGCCGGCCTTGTGAAGTACGGCGTCGGCGATGTAGTCCTTTCGGGTGCGGTTGCTCTCGACTATCGCCTGGATCAGGTTCTCCGGCACATCGGCGTAGTTGGCCAGAAGCTGCTTCGTGTCTTTCGGTAGGCAGTAGCCGCCGTAGCCGAAGGACGGGTTGTTGTAGTGAGTCCCGATTCTCGGGTCGAGGCCTACGCCCTTGATGATGGCCTGCGTGTCAAGGCCTTTGATTTCGGCGTATGTGTCGAGTTCATTGAAGTAGCTGACACGCAGGGCGAGGTAGGTGTTGGCGAAAAGTTTCACAGCCTCGGCCTCCTTCATGCCCATGAAGAGCGTGTCGATGTTTTCTTTGATCGCGCCCTCCTGAAGAAGGGCGGCGAATATCCTGGCATATTCCTTGGCCTCCGGATTGCCTATTGCGTTGATGGCGGCGTTCTCCTCGTCCCACTTCTTGTTCTGGTCAGAAGGGAGGATCTCCGGATAGCCGACAATGATCCTCGAAGGATAGAGGTTGTCGTAGAGGGCCTTGCTCTCGCGGAGGAATTCCGGAGAGAAAAGCAGGTTGAACTTCTTGCCCTTAAGTGCCGGATCAGTGAGGAACTTGAGGGCATACTTTACATAGAGGCTGCGGGTGTAGCCCACCGGAATCGTGGACTTTATGACCATCACGGCATCTGGATTGACACTGAGGACGAGGTCGATGACATCCTCTATGCAGTGGGTGTCGAAGTAGTTCTTCTCCGGGTCGTAGTTGGTCGGTGCGGCGATCA
>CAKULN010000109.1 GCA_934667175.1 uncultured Bacteroidales bacterium
AGGCGTTGTTCCCGGCCCTTGAGGAACTCGGAATAGGATTCGTCGCGTTTTCTCCATTGGCCAACGGTCTTCTTACGGAGTGCTACAACGCCTATTCCCGGTTCGACAGCAAGACCGATTACCGCGCGTCAATGCCCCAGTTCCGCAGCGAGAGCTTCGAGAAGAACAAGTCTCTCTTCGCTCTGCTCGACCATCTGGCTGAGGGACACCACGCCACACCATCGCAGGTCGCTCTTGCCTGGATGCTGAACAAACATCCGTGGATTGTCCCGATCCCGGGCACCAGGCATCTCTCCCGGCTGAAGGAAAACGCTGGGGCCGTGGACATCCATCTGACCAAAGACGAACTGTGGAGCATAGACACGGAACTCGACTCTATGGAAATGAGCGAGGTATTCAGCGGCTCACCGATTAAAAAATGATAATGTGATGAAATGAAGTATTATAGGCCTTTGATTGGAGGTCGGAAATATGTATATTCGTGGGCTTGTAGTTATGATTAGTTGTTTATGGAAGAGCAGAAAGACATAATGGTTGTGGACAGGCTCGGAGTCATCCCGATTGACTCTAAGGCGGAGTACCTTGCCCATCTCCTATGCTTTAACGGCACCTGCCGCTACCGCTTCAACGAACGCGACTTCGAACTTCACGCCGGTGATCTGTCCATCATCAGGAAGAGGAAACTGATCGAGAATATTCATTGGTCGGAAGATTTCCGATGCAAAATCATCTATGCCAAGCCAGGATTCATCGAACTGTGCACTCCGCAGACCAACTATGGAATCAAAGGGTCACTTGCCCTGTTCCTTAACCCGGTCATACATCTGACACCGGAGCAGCAGATTGCCTGCCACCGGGATTTCGACCAGCTGGAGATGCGGATAGAGGACACTGAACACAGTTTCTATAAGGAGGTGGTGATGAACGCAATGCAGACCGCCATACTTGACTTCTTCGACTTTCACGCACGTATTCACGGTGACAGCGACATTTCGACCCAGAGTGCGTCCATAATGAACCGTTTTCTTAGGATGCTGGAGGAAGGGACATACCGAGAGCACCGGGAGGTGACATATTACGCTGATAAACTCTGTGTCACCCCGAAGTACCTTTCCGAAGTGTCCAAGAAGGCCAGCGGCTACGGGGCGAACTACTGGATTAACCGCTACACCATCCTTGACATCACCCGTCTGCTCCGTGACAAATCATTGTCATTCGTGGATATATCTGACATCTTCGGCTTCTCCTCACCAGCCTATTTCAGCCGCTACGTGCAGCAGAATCTTGGGATGAAACCGTCCGACTACAGGGATTAGACGAAGTCTCCGTTAATATAGCAGACCGAACATCCATAACGGAATGCGGTTGTGGTGTCCGATTTCTGTGTCGTCCACAGCCAGATAACTATCGGCCACGTCTTTGATTTGCTCAAATGATTTCTTGCGACCGCCTACTTCAAACAGATATTTTCCATCCACCAGAAAATCTCCCTTTGCGGGATAAGTAACGGAGTGATCGACCGCTAATTGGCTCAGAAAGAAAGTCTCCCGTACAGTCCCTATGTTTGGATTTGTTGCGTATGCGTACATCAGGTTGGAATTGTCCATGAATATCTTTTCAGGGCGCGACAGTTTGTCAATGTGCTTCGGTTTATCGGAAAGCAAAGCCAGAAGTCCTGCCTTTTCGAGGGCATACAACATCTTAAGACCTTGATTCCTGTCAGTCTCCAATTCATTGTAGAGATTTGACATATTCGGAGTCTGTGGAACCTGTTCCGCAAGGATCATAAACATTTTCTTGGTCTTCCTGATTGTAGATTGCTCCACCCCCTCTATTATCGGATAGTCATTTTCAAGGACGTGGTTGACAACTTGCTGCAATCTGATTTCGAATCCGGAATATACGCTCTTGTAAAATGGGTAGTAACCGTGACGAAGATAGTCATCGAACAGCGGCAGTATCTTCATTCCGTTTGAGAGGATGCCTTCTGCGATCCGGTGGTGATTGCTCAAAAGAAAGTCAAGAGTAATCGGTTCTATTTCAGCAAGTCCCTCGTAGAGCAGATATTCCCGGAAAGACATCCCGTGAAGTGTATAGGGCAACTGCCTCCTTGATAGGTCGGCCACGCCACTGTCTATTTTGAGCATCGAGGAACCTGTGTAAACAACGTGAAGTCCAGGATAATCATCATTGATGTTTTTGATCAATGTCTTCCAGTTGGGGAGATAGTGAACTTCATCAAGGAACAGGTGCGTACCGCCGTGCGTGTAATGATACTCTATCAGGTCATTTATGGAATGCGTCTCGAACCACAAATTGTCAAGAGAAAGGTATAGCGCCTTATCCTTGTCTGTGAAGGATTCTTTTATGTGCTGGAGCAGCAATGTTGTCTTTCCCGTGCCCTTAGCTCCTTTTATGGCTATAAGATTGTCACGCCAATCTATTTTGTCAATCAAATAGCGTTTAAACCCTTCCGGCGTGCCCTGAAGCCGCCTGTTGTAAATTCTGAGTATTTCGTCAAGTCCTTCCATAACCTCTGAACGTTCATCACGGTGCAAAATTACAAAATAATGTTTACAAACACTATTATTTGGTAAAATTTAGTGTCTGTAAACATTAAATAGACGGAAGTTTCATCCATTGCTCGATATTGTCCCCTTCGAGAAAGAGAAGCGAAGTGCAATTCGTAAGAGTCTGAGCCTCATTAGCTCCGGACGTGACATTGACAACGCATAGCACAACGCTGTAGAGAATCATCACCGCCTGCGCCTTCATCGCTACTCCCCACCAGTCCCTGAACTTCC
>CAKULN010000110.1 GCA_934667175.1 uncultured Bacteroidales bacterium
GCTGGACAGGAAAACACCCGCTATAAAATAACAACATTTTTAGACTGGCAACGAAATCTTAAATGAAAGAGCCGTGATTCCATATTCTGATAGAATGTCTTTGTCAAGGCACTATCTGACAATTTTTTGTATCTTTGTCAAAGATATGGCCTCAGAAGGCGATGTTGCCGATGGGGAGCGTGTCTTGATTAACCATTAAAGATTCTGGAAAACACTATGTACAAGAGAGTTTTGCTTAAGTTGAGCGGTGAGAGCCTGGGCGGGTCCGTTGGAAAGGGACTTGATCCTGAGAGTCTGCGGAAATATTCAAAAGAGATCGCGCAGGCGGCGAAGGCCGGGTTGCAGATAGCCATCGTCAACGGCGGAGGCAACATATTCAGAGGTCTCCAGGGGCTTGAAAAAGGTTTCGATCGCGTCGAAGGGGACAGGATGGGAATGTTGGCTACCGTAATAAACTCTTTGGCTCTCAGTCAGTTCATCAAGGATGAGGGGGTGAAGGCCGAGGTGTTCTCCGCCACTCCGATGGAGCCGCTTGTACGCTACTACAACCGTGACAACGCTGTCAAGGTTCTGGAGGAGGGAGGTGTGGCTCTCATCGCCGGAGGGACAGGCAGCCCGTTCTTTACGACTGATTCCGGTGCCGCGCTCAGGGCTCTTGAGATCAAGGCTGACGTCGTGCTGAAGGGAACCCGTGTCGATGGAGTCTATACGGCTGATCCAGAGAAAGATCCGGAGGCTGTCAAGTATGATGAGCTGACTTTTGACGAGGCGATGGCGAAGCATCTCAAGGTTCTCGACCAGACGGCTTACGCCCTTTGCAATGACGGGAACATGCCGATCATCGTCTTCGATGTGAACGGCGAGGGTAACCTGCTGAAGCTGGTGAACGGAGAAAAGGTCGGGACACTTGTCCATAAGTAGCCGACGGATTTTTCGACCGTCGCGAACAGATTGACAGATAACAATTAACACAATACACTATGCTTACAGACAAAGCGAAAGAAATCATCAGCGGAGTGAAGACTAAAATGGAAGACTCTGTGCTGTTTCTTGAGGAAGACCTCAAGACCTACCGTGTCGGAAAGGCCAATCCGTCCATCCTCAACAATGTGACCGTGGATTACTACGGAACTCCGACCCCAGTCCCTCAGGTGGCTTCGGTCACGGTCCCGGACGCCAGGACCATCGCAATCCAGCCTTGGGAGAAGAGCATGATCCCTGCGATCGAGAAGGCGATCATCAACGCCAATCTCGGATTCACCCCGTCTAATAACGGTGAGGTGATCCGCTGCCCTGTTCCCGCTCTCACTGAGGAAAGACGCAAGGAACTCATCAAGAAGGCCAAGGCCACAGGCGAGAACATCAAGGTCGCTGTCCGCAACGCCCGTCGCGACGGAGTTGACGCTTTGAAGAAAGCGGAGAAGGCCGGGGATTTTTCAGAGGACGTCCGTAAGGAAGGCGAGGACGAGATCCAGAAGATCACCGACGCCAAGGTGAAGGCCATCGACGAACTCGTCTCAGCGAAGGAAAAGGAGATAATGACCGTCTAATGAGTGCTTTATGGCGGGGTGAATGAGTGTTTGGCCACCGCTCCGGCATATTCATTAAATTTTTAGGAACATTTTCTTCGGAATTTGCTATCTTTGCGTCGTTATGATGATGAGCACACGATTTTATTCTTTCGGTTTTTATTTCTTTTACCACGGAAGGTAGAGGACCGGACGAGCGTGTGCAGGGATATTCAGAAAAAAGATAGATGAATATACGGCTGTCCGGTGCTTTTCCGGGCAGCCTTTTTTAATTAGGATTAATTTGAACGAACTTGATGAATATGACAAAAGTCGCGATACAAGGCTACAGAGGTTGCTTTCACGAGCAGGCGGCACGGGAGTTTTATTCCGCGAGAGGAGGGGAGATCTCCATCGTGGAATGTCCTACCTTCGAAGGATTGTTCAAGGCGGTGGCCTCTGGTGAGGCTCAGGCCGCCGTGATGGCCATCGAGAACACTATCTCTGGAGGACTTATCCCCAATTTCGAACTCCTTAGGTCAAATTCCTACAAGATCAAAGGTGAGGTGTACATCCCCATACATCAGAACCTTATGGCGCTGCCGGGCCAGGACATCCGCGACATAAAAGAGGTTCGGACGCACTATATGGCCATCAACCAGACCCGTCAGTTCTTCGAGCGAAACTGCCCGTGGATCACGATGGTGGAGTCAGAGGATACGGCCAAAAGCGCCATTGACATCGCTGTCGAAGGCTTGAAGGGAGTCGGTGCGGTCGCCTCTGAGCTGGCCGCCGTCCAGAACGGGTTGGAAATTCTTGCCCGCAGCATTGAGACTTACAAACAGAACTTCACCCGGTTCCTGATTCTGGACGATGCCATCACGGTGCCACGCCGTGAGATCAACAAAGCATCTCTCTGCTTCACACTGCCTCATAAGCCAGGCTCTCTGGCCCAGGTGCTTACGATTCTCTCGTTCTACGACATGAACCTCACCAGAATCCAGTCCCTGCCGATCCCCGGGCAGAAGTGGCAGTACTTTTTCTATGCTGACATCAAGTTCGCGACATACGGTCGCTACCGTCAGGCCTTGAGGGCGGTCAGGCCTCTCATGGAGGGACTTAACATTTTAGGCGAATATAAATCTTCGATGTAATCATGATCATTGAACCGGCAAAAAGAACATCCTCTGTT
>CAKULN010000111.1 GCA_934667175.1 uncultured Bacteroidales bacterium
CGTAAATTATCATTTATAGCACGGTTAAGGCAGGTTTTTCTGTCTATGTCAGAAAAAATATTGCCAATGTGTTCTTGCATTTTTAAGGAAGGTGCCAATATCGGAATATTATTCAGCGCATCTATGGATAATGTATATCGCATACCACTACCCGTTGCATTTAATTCAAAGTATTTCTTAATATAATCAGAATGCAAGAAAGCATTTAAGTATTTGCCGGATAATATGTTAGTGTTGGGCTTAACTAATGCGCAATGATAGCCAAGGACAGTATTGGCCAAATCGTCAGCTATGTATGCAGGTATGCCAATATCATCCCGTGTCTCGCTATCCTTGGTGAATGCAACATAGCCTTTTTTCAAAGAGAATCTTCTCATATTGTTCTCATTGGCAGTCGCTACCATAAAGTTCTTAGCCAAATCTTCGGTTATGGCCCAATTACGATAGACATCAACAAAATTACAAAGCCTTACGGGAGGTTCTCCGTCTTTTGATTTCTTATCGATACTGCTAATCAATATCTCAGCAATGTCTCCCAATCTATATTTCTTCAGTTCCATACTTTATTCTCCATCTTTTAGCATCTTCCTGACTTCCTTATCGAAGTCAGAGTCAATTTGTTGCGTAGGGTCAAACAGGGCATATTCATCTTCCGCCTTATTCTTTGCCTGAACTGAAGAAATTTTGCCCTTGTCGGGAAGAATTTGATAGCGGCGGAATGTCAGGAATTCATTGACACTGGCGGCGAACTGCTCCATATTAAAAGTGTTTTCGCGCTCTATGAGGTCTTCGATATAGTCAAAGTACCCGGTCACGGCGCGTTCCAATTGGCGGATTTCCTTTTCTTGGAGATAGTTCTTAGCGATGGTTACGTCTGATTTCAGTATGCGGCCGTCCGGGGAGTTCTTCCAAGTTGTCAGTCCCATGTGCTCTTTCGTGTGGTCGGCTTTTGTATAGACGATTTCCGCAGCTGTCTGCCCTGTGATGGCGTAGTGGAAGCGGTTCTGAACCATCGCATAGAAATCCCTTGTCGTCTGCGAATTTCGGTCGTAGTCTATGCTGCACTCGGCATATATGTCAGTAATCTGCTGCCAGATACGGCGTTCGCTTGCCCGGATGGAACGTACTCTTTCGAGCAATTCTCGGAAGTAGTCTTTCCCGAACAATGCGGTGCCTTGCTTCAAGCGTTCATCATCCAATGCAAAGCCTTTGCGGATATATTCGTTTAGAATCTTAGTTGCCCACTGCCGGAATTTAGTGGCCTTGGCGGAATTTATACGATAGCCAATAGCAATAATTGCATCCAGATGATAAAATTCCACAGTATGAGTCTGGAATTTATCATCCATAGCTCCGTGAGGAGTGGTTATTTCCATTTTGGAAACAACCACTTCCTTGTCAAGTTCGCCCTCTTCAAATATGTTCTTCAGATGCTTGCTGACTGCAGGAACGCCGACCCCAAACAGCCGCGCCATAGCTTTTTGGGTGCACCATATCGTTTCATCTTTTATGACGACCTGCACTTTGCCGCTATCTTCAGGCATATTGTACAGGAGGAATTGTACTTCTCGATCCATATCGGCTACTTTTGTCGGAAACCACGTGTGTAGCTCCAGGACAAAGGTAGTGAATTTTATGGACTTGATAGTTATCCAATGTACTTCCGATGGGACATTTTCACATTGATTTGATTCACTTTCGCATAGTGGAGGGTGGTGTCGATTTTGACGTGTCCGAGAATGCACTGGACTTGTTCTATTGGCATCCCTTTGTCTATGGCCATTGTAGCGAGGGTTCGGCGGAATTTATGCGGGTGAATCTTATTCAATCCAATGCTTTTGCCTATTGTTCGGAGACGTACTTCAACTCCGTTGATTGTCAATCTGTTATTTGGCTTGGACAACGAGACGAAAAGAGCAGGGTTTGTGTCTGTACGGCTGTCAAGGTACTGCTGAAGGTGGATTTTGGTTCTGGCATTGAAATAGACCTCACGCTCCTTGTTGCCTTTTCCGAAGACTATGCATTGGCGTTCGTGGAAGTTCAAGTCGTTGCGGTTCATTCTGACGAGTTCTCCGACTCGCATTCCGGTAGAGGCAAGCAAGTCTATGAGGGCAAGGTCTCGGATTTCTGTACAGTTGTCACGGAGCTGTTCGAGCTGTTCATCTGTTATGGTTTCTTTTACCAAAGTGTCGGTGCGTACTTTGTGGATTCTGCGTACCGGGCTTTTGAGTATGAGGTCTTCATCTTCAAGCCAGGAGAAGAAGCTGGAGAAAATTCTCCTGATGTTGTCAACGGTGACTTTACTTAAGTGACGTTCTTCTTGATATTCCGCAAGATAAGTACGAATGTCATTAGTTGTCATTTCAGCTACAGGTTTCTTTATCGTGCTGAACATTTTTACCATTGTGCTCTCATAGTATGCGAGTGTCTTTGTAGAACTGCCTTCTATCTTCTTTGCAGAGATAAAAGCGGAAAGGAGTTCTGAATTTGCTTTTCTGACGAATTCTTCTGATGTGACTGCCGGAATTATGTCCAGACCGTTCAGATTGTTGATCAGAAGTTCTTTAAGGCTTTCACATTGGACTGTGTCAAAGATTGCTCTCGCTTGTTCCAATATTTTTTCTATGAATTTTTCTTTCATCGTTTTTTAGACAATTATAATGAAAATTTCTTGTGAGGAGGATAAATGATAATTTA
>CAKULN010000112.1 GCA_934667175.1 uncultured Bacteroidales bacterium
GATTACACGGAGACTTTCCTGAAAGAGCGGAAGTATGAATATGAAGAAGTGCCTTTTGAGATGAGCAAGGCGATGCGTCATATTCCCCTCATCAATGGCCAGATAGACACGTCCAGCCTTACATTCGGCATCGATTGCGGAGCCTCAAGCGACCTTCTTGACTCCGGACTGTGGGATGAATTCAAGAATATGATGAAGAGAGTTAAAACAACAAAATTGAAAGGCATCAGCAATGACAAAGGTACGGAGGTTCACGCTGGAAAACTGAAGAATCTCAAGATTGGCGGAAAAACCTTCAGAAACACCCGGACCGTGTTCAATGGCATCAGTCACCTCAACATGAGCAAGGACGAAAGAATCGACGGCCTCATCGGGTACCAGATCCTGTCAAGGCAAAAAACGGTCCTTTCCTACAGAAATAAGAAACTCATTCTGATAAAGTAGGATATTCATAAAAGCAAGTATGAATATGCCTCCTGCGGTTTGTTTGGTGCGTCCAAAGGTCCGCTTCACGCACGAAGCACACGAAGCAGACCTCTTGGTGCGTAGATAAGACATTTCCACTCACGGGTGACAGTTATGCCGCTCAGAATGTAAGCGCCAACGTCTTTGCGAGAGACGAGGCTTCGGCCACCCTCTTATCGGCTTCCTCTGGAGAGCTATAGTCCAGATTCCACGCCGCCACGGTCGTGACCTCTCCAATGCCCCAAAGTGAGGATAGAGCCTGGAGATATGAGCTGCCTTGGTCCAGCCGGCTTCCTGTCTCTATATTCATGCCTCTTGTCGTGATGTACATCACCCTTTTGCATCGACACAATCCGGTGCAGGTCTGCCCGTTGTCAGTGAAGGTGACGCCGTAGAGTGACATATTCTCGAAGAACGCCTTCAGCACCGCAGGGAAACTCATGTCCCAGAACGGAGCGGCTATGACAATCCTGTCAGCGGAAGCGATTCTGCGGGCCAGTGCCACCGTCGATTCCGGAACGACTCCGGACGATCTTTCAGCAAGCGTCTCCGGAGTCAATGCGCACAGTCCAACCGCATTGACATCAATGGTTTCAATGTCATACCGCGAAGAAAGCACATCCTTCGCTGCGTCAAGAATCTTTCTTGTTCTGGACTCCGGTCTCATGCAGGAGTCAATGATCAGCAATCTTTCCATTATCAAAATCATTTAAGCGGACAATTGTAAATCAATAACTTCCAAGATCAATGCACACAGCGAAACATCATAATTCACCGTTATCTGTCACCACCCACTGCCGCACAAGCCTGAAGCACTAGTCCTTTTTCCATGCCAATTTACGGATTACTCTCCGGATTGGCAACACTAGTCAAAAGAAATCAGAGATGTGTCTCCACCGATTTTACGAAACTCCTTCATGGACAGATGCCTCCTAGATGACCGAGATAAAGAATAGCCTGAAAAAGTCGCTGTTCCAAGTGCAAGTTTTTCAGCCGAAGACCAAACGGAAGCACTTCCTGGGCACATCATGCTGAAGGAGTTTCGTGAATCTAGTCCAAAACCCTGTGCTAAAGAAGTAAAGTAAAAATATAAGTATGTACCTACTTGTGTAAACATTAAAAAGGTATAAATATGTCATCATTGTCTGTTCTTCAAGGTCTGGGGTTATGGGCTCTGTCTTGTTGACTGAATTTTGTTATTTCGTGCCAACGTCAAAGTCAACACTGACGGCCCAAGAGGTTGTTTGCTGATGGCTTGCCACCAGTTGATTTAATATCTTGTCCGGTGAAAGCCTTGTTGGCCGGACAAAATGCAGGAAACATGCGTTTTGTCCGGTCGGAGCGCAATCTACCGGACGAACAGCGTGAGGGATTATAGACGATGAGAATCTTACAAACGGCTTTCAGTCGCATGTCGAATCTGTGCCGGTGGAATCCGGACCGGGCTGAAAAACTCAATGGCAAAGGTACTGGATTTTCATGGGAATGATCCTTTCAGGCGCTTCGGATAGGTTTTGACGTGAAGGCGTTCCGTAAATCAGCACCGACATCAGCACGAGTGGGCCGCAATAAGGACTCGCCTCCGCTTGAACCCTTACGAGAGACCGTACGGTACAAGAATACAGGTTGTCATTCCGGTGCCGGAGGGAATGGACGACATTCTTAGACTATAATGTCGTTCAAAACCGACAAATGGAGGGGTTCGACGGCACTTTGCGGCAATATTGTCGTTCAACCTCTCAACTTTTAGTCTGTTCCCTGACCAGAGGACGATGATGCGGCTCATAACCAAGGAATGCGTGATTTGTAAATCATTGTTAATAAATATTTTAACTACTAGTCTTTAGCGGACTAACACTCAAGGCAAAGCGTTAACTATATGATAATTAATGCATTTTCCGCCACTCATTGACACAGAACGTGTTGCGTTCAGGCATAGAGTGGGAGATATTAATTCCTATGAAAATGAAGGACCAGACAATGATATACCTTGCGTTGGCACCATTGCATGGAGGGCATGGCGGCCCTTTACCCGGATAGGGCGCGCGAAGCGCGTAGGCCGCCATGCCCTCCATGCAATGGTGCTCCTAACCGAAGATCGCACATGTGGGAGCCTCCAGCAACGCTATGCTTTGTAAGAAAACTTTCAGGACACAACTCAGAGGGGTTTCAGATATTAAGTATTTTCTGTACAGGTTATCTAA
>CAKULN010000113.1 GCA_934667175.1 uncultured Bacteroidales bacterium
GCGGATCGCCTCCGCGAGCTCACGGCTCAGCAGATCCGCCCTTGCCTGGTTGTAATCCTTGATGATAACCCCGATGACCCTTGAATATGGCGGATAGCCAAACATCTTTCTTTCACTGAGGAACCTGGCCATCGTGCCGTTCTCGTCCATTTTCCCGTCTATGCTTTGATAGACAGGGTGCTCAGGCTGGGATGTCTGGATGACGAACAGGCCTTTTTCCCCACGCCTTCCGCACCGTCCTCTGAACTGCTCCAGAAGCTGGAGTCCTCTTTCGTCAGCCCGGTAGTCCTCCTGTCCGAGAATCGAATCGGCCTGAAGCACGGCCACAAGTGTCAATCCGCTGAAATCAAATCCTTTGGCGACCATCCTCGTCCCGATCAGGATGTCGATTTCCCCTTTTGAGAACTTACGGATCGTGTCAGTCTCATATTTCCTGCTCTGCGCCGTGTCGCTGTCCAGGCGGGCTATCCTTGCGTTCGGGAAGAGTTTGGCCGCTTCCTCCTCGATTTTCTGGGTTCCGGATCCCAGAGGCTTCAACTCACCACCGCATTTCGGACACTTGCCGGTATATTCATACACCCTGCCGCAATAGTGGCAGACGAGCTTTTCGCTTCCGTCGGCGCGCCTGTGAAGGCTCAGGCTCACGTTGCAGCAGCGGCATTTCGGGATTTCGCCGCATTCCTGGCACTGCACGATCGGGGAATATGCCCGCCTCTCCCTGAGGATCAGCACTTGCTGATGTCTCCCGAGGCATTCGCCTATGCGCTCTATGAGCTTTCTGGAAAAGCATCCGATCATTCCGTTCTTGCGCCGTTCGGCGATCGTGTCGATGATCTCGATGTCCGAGTCCGCCGCGTCGTAGAAACGTTTGCTTAAGGTGACGAGTCCGTAGCGTCCGACGCTGCAATTATAGAGCGACTCAAGCGAAGGTGTGGCTGACCCAAGCACCACGTTGGCATTGAATATCTTCGCCATCATAATCGCCGTCTCGCGACCGTTGTACCTCGGGGCGGGGGAGTCCTGCTTGTAGGACGTGTCGTGCTCCTCGTCCACAATCACCAATCCCAACCCCTTGTGCGGCAGGAATATGGCGCTTCGGGTGCCGAGAACTATGTAGCCGGAGCTGCGTTTATTTCCTCCTATTCTATCCTTCGTCTCTCCAAAGTTTCTGAGAATAGTCGCTGTCTCCCTTTTTCTGGACATTGTCTCTCCGGAGTGGAAAACCAACAGTTCAGTCGGGAACGTCTCACTGATCCTATCCTCAAGCTGCCTGCTGAGAGCGATTTCAGGTACCAAGTATAGCACATTCTTCCCCCTCTCCATCGCCTCTTGAGCCAGTTTAAGATAGATTTCTGTTTTCCCGGAACCAGTGACTCCGTGCAGAAGTGCTGGCTTTCCCTTAGAGAAAATCTCTTTAATTTTTGAATATGCCTCCTCCTGCGCCGCCGAGAGTTCGATTTTGTTTCCGTAAGAGGGACTTACGGACGCTTCGACAGGCTCAGCGTCCGAATGCCTGGCCACCGTACCGTTCTCTACCGCCACTTCTCCGTTCTTCTTTGTCGCAGAGTCGTCGCATTCGGTTGCTTCACCGTTGCTTTCGGTCATCGCACCGTCCCTATCGGTCACTGAGCCTGTCGAAGTGACCTCCCCAACCAATCTTTTTACCTCCAAAACCAGCGCCTCTTTCTCTTCCAGATACCTCTGCCGCGTCTCAGCTTTTCGAGCCTTCCCGGCCAATCCCTCCTTCTTCTTTATCCTTTCTTCAAGCCTTGCGATCTTCTCTTCAATCTTAGCCCTGAGCCGCTCTTCCTTCTCAACTTTTAGCGCTTCCCTACGTGCCTGTACCTCCTCTTTCTCCACTTTCTGCGCCGGATAAGCTGCCTTGTAAACCTCCCCGACAGTACACAGGTAATACTCCGCGATCTGCCTCCAAAGCGTGATCTCCTCCACAGAGACCGGCTCCAGTCCCTCAGCCATCCCGACAATCGGCTTCACCCTGTCCTCAATCCCCATAGCCTCAGCCTGTTTCCCGGCATCCACAACGCTCACCACTCCGACATATTCCTTCCCGGCAAAGTTCACCCTCACCCTGTCTCCGATTCTGATAGATATTCCGCCATTTTCGGTCACCTCGACAGACTCGGCGACCAAATTGGACTGTTTGAAGATTATAGAATCCGGTCGCTGAGCCTGTCGAAGCGACATGCCCGAAGCAGTCATCTCTCCATCCAGATAATAAAACGGCTCCCACCTCACCCGGAGCGGAAGTATTACTTGTATGAAAATTCTGCTTGTCATAACAGCGAATTTAGCCAAAAACATCTACACGGCGAAGAAAATCGCATTTTCTTCTCAAAAAAATTTGCAACCAAAAGAAAAATGCCTATCTTTGCAATCCCAAACGGAAACGGTGTCGTAGCTCAGATGGTAGAGCAATGGACTGAAAATCCATGTGTCGGCAGTTCGATTCTTCCCGACACCACTCCAAAGCCCCGTAGAGTT
>CAKULN010000114.1 GCA_934667175.1 uncultured Bacteroidales bacterium
ATCTGCGGCTGGCCGTTTCGGTAGACTGGCATCCAACGGTGGAGGCCATGGCCGTAAAGGCTCTTGACTTTTCATGGCAGACCGCACACACAGCAGATAAGATTGATCCCGATAGGGACGAAATAGATATAATTTCATTATATTTGCACCCGAAAGGGATTATTTTTCATTTGCCATGAGTGTCGGGAAACATATTCGTGAAAAAAGAAAATCATTCGGACTGACCCAGATTGAACTGGCGGAAAGGTCAGGGGTCGGTGTCAGGTTCGTCAGGGAACTTGAAAACGGCAAGAGCACTGTCCAATTAGACAAAGTCAATCAAGTGCTCAAGCTTTTCGGGGAGGAACTTCAGGCACATAAGATCAATGAATGATGAAAAAGGCTGACATTTACATTGATGACTCATTCTGTGGGATTCTGACAGAGGATTCGGAAGGATATCATTTTTCTTATGACAGCGATTATCTGAAATCCTCTGGGGCCAAGGCCATCAGTCCTACAATGCCGCTGACGGAGACTGAATATTCCAAAGAAATGATGTTTCCTGTCTTTGACGGACTGATTCCGGAAGGATGGCTGCTTGACATTGTTCATAAATCTTGGAAAATAGATGCGAGAGACAGAATGTCTTTACTTTTGGCTTGTTGCAAGGACTGCATAGGTAATCTTAGTGTGAGAGAGCATTATGGAGACGAATAACAGATGCCTCTGCTGCGGCAAGGTCTTGAAGGAAAGCGAAAGGGACTATCATTCATCGTGCGCAAAAAGGCTTTTCGGGTGTGCGAAAGCACCCATATTACCATATTCAAGGGATAACATCTCGGAACTGGCTTTGGAGGTCATCAAATCCAGCACCTCAGTGACCGGAGTTCAGGCCAAGTTGGCTTTGGACATCGACAAGGGAGGCCGCAACGAAGAGGACAGGCTGACTATTGTAGGATTGTGGGGAGGATATATTCTTAAACCGCAAAGTTCTGTCTACAAGTCAATGCCGGAGTTGGAGAATGTGACAATGAACATGGCGGAGGCTTCGGGGATCCGCACCGCCAGGCACGGATTGATCAGAATGTCGGACGGAGAGCTCGCCTACATCACCAAAAGAATGGACAGAGGACCGAAAGGACAGAAATACTCTATGCTGGACATGTGCCAACTTACAAACAGGCTGACTGAACATAAATACCTTGGCTCATACTCACAGTTGTCGGCCGTGGTGAACAGGCTCTCGTCCGCTCCACTTCTGGATGTCCAGCGTTTTTGGGAGATTGTGCTGTTCTCGTGGATAACGGGCAACTCGGACATGCACTGCAAGAATTTCTCATTGATTTCGATAGATGGTTGCGATTACTTCCTCTCACCTGCATACGACCTGCTTGCGGTACTTCTTACAGGAATTGAGGATAAAGACGAACTGGCTATGCCTTTGGAGGGAAGCGGGACAGAAGGCAAAAAGGGCATAACTGGATTTGACAGATTCTCTTTCGAAAAAGCGATGACAACGGCCGGAATTGAAACCAGGGTATGCAGGTGGATAATTGACAGAATGATCTCGAACAAGCCTCTTTGGTTTGACATTCTGGACAGGTCATTCCTTCCAGACGAGACAATAGTCCGCTACAAAGAACTCATTGAAAAGCGGCTGTCTCTGTTGAAATAGTGTAGTCACCCCAATGCTCCTTAGTCCAAAAAAGTTCTTATCTTTGCAGAGAATGAACTAAAGGACAGGCCGTATGCTTTACCCGATTGGAATACAGAGTTTTGAGGACATCCGCAGGGGCGGGTATGTCTATGTAGACAAGACTGAGCTTATTTACAAGCTGGCAGCGACGGGGAAATATTACTTCCTGAGCCGTCCGAGGCGGTTCGGCAAGAGCCTGCTGGTGTCAACTATGGAGGCGTACTTTCAGGGGAAAAAGGAACTGTTCGAGGGGCTGGCCATCGCATCGCTGGAGAAGGACTGGACGGAGTACCCGGTGCTGCATCTGGACTTGAGCGGAGTAGCCTACAATCATGAGGATGTGATTGAAAAGGTACTTGACAACGCTCTCAGCAAATGGGAAAGGGAATACGGAAGCGAGAACAATTCCGGCATTCCCGGAATCCGCTTCGGGAACGTGATTGAAGCTGCCAGAAGACCGGTCGCCAAGTTGTCATCCTGATTGATGAATATGACAAACCCGTCATAGACAATCTTGACCGTCCGGAGCTTCAGGACAGGATGCGCGAGACGCTCCGTGGCTTCTACGGTGTGATGAAAGGTCATGGAGGGTTCACCCACTTTGCATTTCTCACCGGAGTCACGAAGCTCGGTAAGATGAGCGTGTTCAGCGACTTGAACAACCTGACGGACATTTCGATGGACGCACGATACACGGACATCTGCGGGGTCTCGGAATCCGACCTCAAGGACTATTTCCCGGAAAGTGTAAAAGAACTTGCCGAAGCCAACGG
>CAKULN010000115.1 GCA_934667175.1 uncultured Bacteroidales bacterium
ATGCTTTGTAAGAAAACTTTCAGGACACAACTCAGAGGGGTTTCAGATATTAAGTATTTTCTGTACAGGTTATCTAAAATATATGGCTAAACATCTACTTTTGGACTAGATCCCGTTTCGTACGATATCCAAGAAGAATCTTCCGAATGAAGACAACTGAATATTCACTATCTTTACGGGTCATTTCGGGAAGCGGCTTGAATCCACTCAAAGAGACACCAATCTTGAGCGGGGCAACCTCGTGCGTTAATTCCCTATTTTAACGCACCAAACCGAGAAGCAAAGCCCCCGTGCGTGAGTTCCAGATTATTACGCACGGCACAAAGGGAGGGATGACTTTCGGGAGTGGAATCAAGGTTCTGACGCACCGGACAAAGGGACGAGATGGTTTCGTGCGCAAAAGCAGCATATTCACGCACGAAATTTAAATAAAAAAGACAACAGGACAATGATTCAGGAGGGGGGGGGCACATTCTACCGGCCACGTTACTGAAAACCACAGGCATACACTCTGACCTGTTCTCGAATCCGGTGTAATATAAATTTTCCTCACCTTAGGCGAGTTATTATTTAGCCGCTTGAAATGTCCCTTTTGTTCTATCCGTCTTCAAGGGATTCCGCTACTTTCGCGGACATATTCATAAAAATAAGAAAGAATGAAAGAAGTGAATCCCCAAGAGACCACCAGAGCCTACGCATTTGAGTTCTGGATGCGAGCCCCGATGCCGATGGTGACGTTTTTCAAGGCCATCGATGTCACCCGACTGGCAAGGTTAAGCCGGAAGACTGGGCTGAAATTCAATATGTTGATGTGCTACTGCATCGGAAGGGCGGCAAGCGGAGTGAAGGAGTTTTACATGCTGCCTGTTGACGGAAAGTTGATTGAATATGATAGCCTGGGGGTGAACACCATCGTCGCCAACAGGGACGGTGAAGTCAGTTCATGCGATATCCCGTTCAGCGATGACCTGCGGACCTTCAACGACAACTATCTGAAACTCACACGGCAAGTGGCAGAAAGCTGTACGAATCACGACCTTACGGACAGCATGGTCATCGGGACATCGGCATTGGCTAAGTATGAGATTGACGGGGCGGTCGGAATGTACAGCGGCATATTCAACAATCCGTTCCTGATTTGGGGCAAGTACCGCACCCGTTGGTTCCGGAAAACCCTCACGGTCTCGTTCCAGTTCCACCACACCCAGATGGACGGAGCGCATGCGGCCATATTCCTAAGCAACCTGCAAATTGAAATCTGGCACCTGAAGATTTGATCCTTCCAAGGAATCCGATTTTTTTGTACTTTTGCACCGCGGATTTGTAAGCGTCTGGAATAGCGTCTGAAGAATCCGGGCTTGGCAGAGCCCGTACTCCAAAGGATTATATTCAATTAAAAATCAAAATTTTATGCTGACGAAGCAAATCTCTGGTCGACTTACGTTCACCATTCTCTCAATCAGCCTTCTGACGGTCATGGCCGGGGCGGCGATGGCTCCGGCGCTGTGGGCTGTAAAGGCGCATTTCGCCGACAAACCGGACCTTCTTATCCAATTCATCGTCAGTCTCCCGGCGCTTTTCATCATTGTCACGAATCTTTGCTTTCCATTCCTGTGCAGAATCCTGAAGACAAAGAGCATCGCTGTGACCGGACTTGTCTTGTACATCGTCTCCGGGACAGGAGCGTTCTTCCTTGAAGACATCTCGGCGATACTCATACTGCGCGCGTTGCTTGGAGTGTCCGTCGGAATGATAATGCCGTTGTCAACCGGTCTGCTGTCCTACTATTTTCCTCCCGAGGAACAATCCAGACTGATGGGGCTATGCGCGGCCATGAACCAGATCGGTGGAGTGATCGCCACGCTGGTCGCTGGTGTGCTGGCCAAAGTCGACTGGAACTATGCCTTTCTGGTATATTCAATGGGACTTTTCGTCTTGATACTTGTATTTCTGTTCCTTCCAAATGAAAGGCTGGCCGCACCCAAGAGTTCCGGAGGTTTCATCCACAACCTTAAAAGATTCTACCCATCAGTTACAGGAATGCTGCTACTGATGATATGCTTCTTCATATTCCCGACAAATTTTTCGGCCGTCTGCGTCAAGACAACATCGTTGGATCCTATAGCGGTGACCATCATAATGGTCGCGCTCGATGTGGTGGCGGCACTGGTCGGAGTGGCTTTCGGTTGGTGTATGAGACGTTTCAAGCAGTACGTCAAGTATTTCTCTCCATCATTCTTCCTGCTTGGCTATCTTTGCTTCGCCATCTCGCAAAGCATTCCTTCCCTGCTTGCCGGCTGCCTGTTCATCGGGATCGCCAACGGCATCGGGGTCCCTTACCTGAACACGATCGCATCAATAAAAGCCGGCCAGGAGGCGGCCACGACGGTGATGCCGCTCCTCTCCGCCGCACTTTATGC
>CAKULN010000116.1 GCA_934667175.1 uncultured Bacteroidales bacterium
GGCAGGATGCGATCGCACACATCCAGCCTTCCAGTTTCACCGACCTGCTTGAGTTGCTTCCAGGAGGTCGTTCCGTAGATCCCTCATTCCTGGCACCGAACACAATCAACCTGAGGGCGGTTGCGGTCGCCGGGGAGAATTACAATACTTCCTCCCTTGGCACACGCTTCCTGATCGATGGAGTTCCGGTCAACAACGACGCGAACCTCCAGACCACCCCTGCTTTCAGCAACTACGGCTCATCGTTCGTCAACGCCGGAGTCGATATGAGGACCATAACCACGGAAGACGTGGAATCCGTCGAGATCATCCGCGGAATCCCTTCCGTTGAATATGGCGACCTCACCAGCGGTCTTGTCAACATCAAGCGGCGTAAGGGCGGCAACGACACCAGAGCCCGCTTCAAGGCGGATATGAAGAGCAAGCTCTTCTACCTCGGCAAAGATCTGGAGTGGGGCAAGACCGACAAGCTGACGATGAATTTCAGCGGCAATTTCCTGGATTCCAGAGCGGATCCACGCAACACAAGGCAGAATTACAAGCGGCTCACCGGGAGCTACAGAATCGGCAAGACATGGACCGGGGAATATGTCAGAACCCTCAGCTGGAGCCTCGACTACACCGGTTCATTCGACAACCAAAAATCCGACAAGAATCTCGACTTCGGCGACTGTGGCCCGATCGAGACCTACAAGTCCAACTACAGCCGCTTCGCTTTGGGCGGGGAATATAATGTCCGGAGCAAAAGCCTGAAATCGTTCTTCCAGAGCTTTGGCATCACAGGTTCCCTTACCTACGAGAAAGATCTGATTGACAGATGGAAATATGTCGTGCTCGGCGCTCCCACTCCCCTTTCGACCAGTCTGTCCGAAGGTGAGTTCGATGTAACGATAGTGCCTTACAAATACGAGGCTACGCTTAAGGTCGACGGCAAGCCGTTCTACGCCTACTTCAACGGCACGGCGAAGTTCCGTAAGGATTTCGGGAACACGACAAACACACTCAAGGTTGGTGCCCAGTGGAATGTCAACAAGAACTTCGGCAAAGGTACTATATTCGACCCGGAGAGACCGTTCTCCGTGGATATGAACGTCCGCCCGAGGAACTATTCCGCGATTCCTGCCACGCACCAGATGTCGGCTTTCATCGAAGACAATTCAGTCCTGACTTTCGGAAACGGATTCAAGGCCGAATGGCTCGCCGGAGTGAGGGTCGCGGCGATGGCGGGAGCGGGCAAGGAATATTCCGTCAATCTCAAGCCGTACTTCGATCCAAGGCTGAACCTCAGATTGGAGAAGGCTCTCGGAAAGGACATTAAGGTCGGGCTGTCCGGCGGAGCCGGATGGCACACAAAATTCCCGACGATGGATCAGCTTTACCCGGACCCGATCTACTACGACATCACCCAGATGAACTACTGGCCGGTCGAAGAGAATCTTCGGAGGATCAACGTCTATGTGATGAAAATCGACCCGACAAACTTCAATCTCAAGGCGGCGAGGAATTTCAAATGGGAGATCGCCGCCGATGTCCAGGCCGGACATGACTTTTCGTTCAATATCGACTATTTCAGAGAGGATATGACTTCCGGATTCAGGTACTCAAGCGAGTTCACACGCGTGATCTACAAGGATTACCAGGAGGAGACTATCGACAAGAGCACCCTGACCAGCCCTCCCTCAACAGAGACCACTCCTTGGATTCCGGACACTCTTCTGGTGGGATATTCATTCAACACGAACGGCAGCCGCACCCTCAAGGAAGGAGTTGAGTTTACCCTCTCGACTCCGAGAATCCGGTCGATAAGGACAAAACTCACCGTCAGCGGCGCCTGGTTCAGGACAAGGTACAGCAACAGTCAGCCGACATATTACAGGCCGTCGGTGGTCGTGGCGGGCAAGACTTACCCTTATGTAGGTTATTACAAGGACACGGATGGTTTCCTGCGTGAGGTCTTCAACACGAACTTCATGTTCGACACCCAGATCCCGAGGCTCGGGATGATCTTCTCGACCTCCTTTCAATGCCAATGGTTCACCGGACGGCAGACCCTGCCGAGAGATCCGCAGCCACTGTCCTACATCGACAAGAATCTGGAGAGCCACCCGTTCACGGACGAATCCGCCGCCAATGGCATCCTTGCCCAGATGATCCGGGAATATACCCCCTCGATGTCCGTCTATTTCAGGGTGCCGTTCAGCATGAACATCAACCTCAAGGCGACTAAGAAGATCTACCATGACAAGATCGCCTGCGCTCTGTTCGTGAACAAGATTCTGGATGTCTCCCCTGACTACAGGACGAACATGGGCATCCTCACACGCCGCTCCGTCCTGCCGTACTTCGGAATGGAGTTGAATTTCAAACTTTAATGAATATGCTGACTCACAAATCCATACGGAATATC
>CAKULN010000117.1 GCA_934667175.1 uncultured Bacteroidales bacterium
TTGATGGAGTTGAGGTGGTCGAGCTTGCCGGTGCCGGCGTCGGTCTTCATCAGGGTCTCGACGCACCATTTGATCTCATTGTCGTCCTGAGATGTGAAGGCTTTCATCATGATGCTCATTGGCCAGATGTAGTCGTAGCCGATGTGCGGGCCGCCGATTCCCTCGCCGGCCTTGCCCTTGAAGAAGTAAGGGTTGTCCTCGCTCCAGACGAACCTATAAGGCCCCTCACCGTCGCCAAGTCGTTCCTCGACAGGCAGTAGCATGGCGTGTTATATGATATTATTTTTTTATCGTCAGTATAAATATTTGTATATATTTTTATACTGAGAATATAAATATTATATTTGTAACATAAGTCGCCAATTGTTATGGATAAGGAAATTCTGAAAACAATTATTAAGGAAGGACAGGAAGATATCCTTTCTGTGGAGTTGTATGATAGGCCGTTTGAGTTTGAAGAAAACGGACGTTATGTGATGGTGGGTGTGCGCCATGCCGGGAAGTCGTATATGCTGTACCAGAAAGCAAAGCAACTGCTGTCCGAAGGGCATGATATAAATGAAATGCTTTATGTCAATTTTGATGACGAAAGGCTTTTTGGCACGGTGAAGGCAGAGAGTCTGGATGAAATCCTTCAGGCATATTCAGCGATGTACACTTCCAAGCCTATAATATTTCTTGATGAGATTCAGAACATTGAGGGGTGGGAGCATTTTGCCAGAAGGCTAGCCAATCAGAAGTATCAAGTCTATATCACAGGCAGCAATGCAAAAATGCTCAGCAGGGACATCGAGACAGTGCTAGGCAATCGCTATCTCGATGCTGACATATACCCATATTCGTTCAAGGAGTATTTGGGGGCAAAAGGAATCACTTTAGGGGCGAATTGGATATATGGGCGACAGAAGAGCGATGTGGTATATGCTTTTAATGAATATTTCCGCTGGGGCGGCTTCCCTGAATTAGTGATGTATCAGAACAAGCGCCGGTGGCTCAACCGACTGTATGAGAAGATTCTTCTTGGGGACATCGTGCAAAGAAACCACATACAGAATGAAACGGCTGTCCGCCTTACAATCAAACGCTTGGCGGAATCAGTGAAGCAGCCGATTTCGTTTAATAGGATTTCCCATCTGATACAATCTGTCGGTTTGCGTACGACACCGGCCTCTGTTATGGATTATGCAAAATTCGCAAAGGATGCCTGCCTGATTTTCAGTGTGGACAATTTCGCCTCCAAATTCGCGGAGAAAGAAACAGTGAAGAAGCATTACTTCGTTGACAACGGTTTGTTGAATATATTCATAAATGATCCTGAAACGTCTCTTTTGGAAAACCTTTGCGCCATTCACCTTCATCGGCATTACGAAGACGATCTCTATTTTTGGAATAAAAACGCCGAGGTCGATTTTTATATCCCGAAAACAAAGATCGGTGTTCAGGTCTGCTTTTCTACGACCAAGGACTTGAACACTTTTGAAAGGGAAGTTTCCGCATTGGAATGTCTTGACAAGATTCACCCTTTGGAAAAGATGCTTGTCGTCACATTTGATGAGGAAAGGACTGTTGAACTGCGTTCTGGCAAGACTGTAGAGTTGGTTCCTGTATGGAAGTGGCTTCTGATGGACGTTTGATGTCTTTGTGAATAAAAAGCGGAGAGCCTTACGGCTCAGAGTGAGGAATGACTACAGAAATAACCCTAATAACGTCTGTAGTGGCTCCGCACTCTCTCAACCTTGCCGAAACGTACCCGCCTGTAGGCTCGTACCCAGACAAGTCTGATAATCCCCACCTCAATGGCGACTATCACAAGATGTTGGCTTGTTCTCATGGAAATTTATTATTGATTGACAGAAAATGAGAGAACAGGGATCAAGTCCAAAAGTATGTGTTCAGGCATATATCTTAGATAGTCTGTACAGAAAATACTTGATATCTGAAACATCTCTGAGTTGTGCCCTGAAAGTTTTCTTACAAAGCATAGCGTTGCTGGAGGCTGCCACAGGGATTTCTTCGGTCAGGGGCACCGTTGCTTGGAGGGCATGGCGACCTACGCGCTTCGCGCGCCCTGCCCGGGTAAAGGGCCGCCATGCCCTCCAAACAACGGTGCCAACGCAAGGTAAATCATTGTCTGATTCATTTTCATAAGAATTAATATCACCCTCTCTATGTCCAAACGCAACACGTTTAGTGTCAATGAGTGACATAAAATGCATTGATTATCATATAGTTAACGCTTTGCCTTGAGTGTTAAACCGCTAAAGACTAGTAGTTAAACTATTTATTAACAATGATTTACAAATCGCGCATTCCTTGGTTATGAGCCGCATCATCGACCTTCGGCCAGGGTACAGACTAATAGTTGAGAGATAGAACGACAAT
>CAKULN010000118.1 GCA_934667175.1 uncultured Bacteroidales bacterium
TGAAATGAAAACGAACAGGATAACACTGCGTCCATGGAGGGAAAGCGATGCTGAGGCGCTGTACAAGTACGCTTCCGATCCGGAGGTCGGCCCTCGGGCGGGTTGGCCGGCGCATAAGAGTGTGGAAGAAAGTCTTGATGTGATAAGGAATATATTCATAAACGACCACACTTGGGCGATCGAGCTGAACGAGACCGGAGAGGCGATCGGCTGCATGGGATATTACACGAGCGGCGAAAGCAATATCGGAATCGGCGAGGATGACGCCGAGATCGGCTACTGGGTAGGGAAACCATACTGGAACAAAGGAATATGCACGGAAGCCCTTCGCTTGATGATAGACTACTGCTTCAGCGTTAAAGACTTCCATACTCTTTGGTGTGATTTCTTCATCGACAACCCCGCTTCCGGCAGAGTCATGGAGAAGTGTGGCTTCAAAGACACCGGCAAGATCAACTGGTGCAGCAACCTTTACCGTGGCGACGAGCGTCCCGTGAAAGTGATGCGGTTACTCCGTCAAGAGTCTTGCTGAACATGAGGACTTTGCGTAAGTCGCATCAGTGCAATTTCTTTTCGGCTTCTTTCGAAGAGGGTCTCGGAGCGTTCAAGTCTACAAGCCTTCCATTCTTGTCAAAGATAAGGTACCGGGGAATATACCGGAGTTTGATCTCCTTTAAGAAGTCTGATTCCTCGGACGCTATCCGATAGTTTTCTCCATTGTTTTCCAGACCAAGTTCCTTTACGGACCGTTTCCAGTCAGACTCGCTTCGGTCTGTGGAAATGTAAAGGAATATTACCTCTTCGGAATCCAGCCGCTCTCTAAGCCTTTCTGATGAAAGCATTTCCCTCCGGCACGGACCGCACCAGCTCGCCCAGATGTCCATATAGATTGCTTTTCCGCGATGGCTTTTGATTATTTCGTCCAACCTATGGCTTTTCCCGGAAATGTCCTGAAGGATAAGGTCGTATGTGTAACCGTCCACTGATGCGACATTCGGTTTCTCAAGTGCGGGCTGGGAAAATGAACTGTCACCGGTCAGGCGGAAATATTTCTCATTATATTCATTCACTACATCGCTTGGATAAGGAGACCACCCGGTGTTGTTTATCCGGCTTATGTAGTGCGACAGGAGCGCTTTTCTGGCAGCCGCACACAAAGACGTGTCTTGCGTGATGAAGTCAAATCTGCCTGTGAAGTCGAAGGCATGGTAATTATCTTCAGGATATTCCATCAGTTTGTGTAGATGTGTGACATAATGCAAAAGACTGTCTGATTGTTTGATCAGCCTAATGTCATATCCGTCTTCAAGAAGATGTAGTTTGTACCAACGGGAATATTCCAGTCCAATTTCTCCGGTTTCCGATAGTGAGTCAAGTTCGGCGGAAAACCTGTCGCGCCAATTATTGTGGGCGTTTGCCACAGAGTCAAGGTCTACATAATATTCCTTGAATCGATCCTTGAGCCCTGGATATTTCCGTTGACTTTCAGGGTCGGTAAGGTATTTCTCCGCAGCCTTGAAACGATTGTTGTTCAGAATCGTCTTGAGGGAATAACCATTCCGATGAATCATTCCGGGAACAGAACCCGGAAAATTGTATAATCCGGTATATTCTTGAACATGAAGGCTTTTCAGTTTGGGTCTGGAGTCATGGTCATAAGTGACGATGACAGTGTCTCCATCGATCAGCAAGTATGGAATCATTTCGCACACCTGGTACAGATGCAGGATCTCCGCATATCCCCGATATGTCGGAACATCCAAAGTGTCAAGCCCGATGCTCCGAGGGTTGAATCCAGTCTCGCGCCCATCGCTGTCCACATATGTGACAATTGATTCGTACACACTGTTCAAACGCCCAACCTTGTCGGTGCACCTCTGCTCAGGTGCGTCCTTGAATATGACTGTAACGACACCTTTGGGACTCTCTTTCTTGACATCCTGCCCACAAGAGAGCATCAAAGAGAGTGCGGAAACTACTATGATTGAATACCTCATATCGATTCGGCTATTATGAACAGTCACGGTCACAAGACCTTTTTGAATCACTCCGCAATTTATGAAAATATCAACATAATCGCAACCTCGCCGCATTTTGACAACTCTCGGTCAAGAGCGCAAAAATGTTAACGAACGACAGCGAAAAAATCAAAAGTCAAATTTTGGTAACGTAACTGTAGCATTTATGTTCTATAATGATAGGTTAAACCAAAATAAATTAGTATCTTTATGG
>CAKULN010000119.1 GCA_934667175.1 uncultured Bacteroidales bacterium
CTGTATATTGACGGCTATCTGCACGACGTTCACGAGGCGGAGGAGCTGATGCTGGACGTTTTCGCCTATCTGTTCACGAAAAAGCCGAAGATCCGGGACGGCGGCTTCAAGGCGTATCTCTATAAGGCGGCACGGCACATGGCGCTGCGCCATAAGAGCAAACGAAAGCCATTGTTCAGCCTCGATGCGCTGACCGGCGAGCCGGACGGACGGCTGCTGGCGGAGGAAGTCATCCAGACGGAGGAGCGAAACCGTATTCTGCATTTCTGCATGGGCGAAATGAACCCGGACTATCGGGAGGTTTTATATCTCACTTATTTTGAAGGCATGAGCTACGCGCAGGCGGCGGAGGTCACGGGGAAAACGGTAAAACAGATCACCAACATGGTGTATCGCGGAAAAGAGAGCCTGCGAAGGCTGCTGGAACGGGAGGGAATCACAAATGCGGAGTCATGAGGACCGGGTCGCGGAGACAAAGCGGCGCATAGCCAAAATTGAACGAGAGAACCGGCTGCGACGCAATACGCTCACCATGGCTTCCGCCGTGGCGGCGTGCCTTGCGCTGCTCATCGGCGCGTCCCTCGCCATGCCCGGCATTGCCGCAAGCATCCAGACCGGCGACTATTCCGGCTTTGAAACGGCGGCAAGCATCTTTCACGGCGGCGCTGCCTTGGGATACATCGTCATCGGGCTGCTGGCGTTTTTACTCGGCGTTTGCGTGACCGTTCTGTGCTTCCGCATCCAGCAGCTCAGCCGCGAGAACGCGCAGGACAAGGAAAGTGAGGATACGCATGGAGCTGATTGAGAACCTGCTGCAACTGCTGACCACGTTCGTCGGCGCGCTGCTTTCGGGTATCGCCTACCGCAAAAGCCACCGGCAAGCGTATTTCCTGCTGTTGTGCTTCTACGGCTGCTTTGCTCTCGGCGCGCTCTACTGGACGCTGTATCTGTTGCTGTTCGATACCACACCGCGGGTCTTTTATGTGTCGGAGTTCGGCTGGGTGGCCAGCGTAATTTTCCTGCGCATTTTGCAGGCCACGCTCACCAGTCAGGACGAGCGCAGCTTCCGCTGCCGAAGGGCGTGGCTTGCGCCTGCGTTCGGCGTGCCGCTGCTGGCGTTCTACTGCATCTTCGGGGATATTCTCTCCAACCTGATCTGGTGCGGCATGATGATTGTGCTCTCCTTCTGCGCCATTCGTGGACTGGTCTACGCCAATGGGCAGACAGGCACGGCGCGGAATATGCGGTACTTCCACATCGGCGTGCTATGCTTTGCGTTTGCGGAGTATCTGCTCTGGACAGTGGGCTGCTTCTGGCCGGATACCTCACCGGCAAGCCCCGCCTTCTGGTGCGATATGCTGCTGACGTTTGCCATTCTGGGGCTGCTGCCCGCCACAAGAAAGGCGGTGGACGCATGACCTACATCGAAAACATCTTTCTCTGCATGGTGTCTCCGCTGCTGGTGGCCGCTTTGTGCATGGGCAGGCGGCAGCTCCGCTTCTTCCTGTTTTGCATCGCCGGGATGGGGGTGTGTCTGCTCTCGGCCTACATCAACACCTTCCTCGCGGCGGTATGTCAGGCAGATGCCCTTGCCGCCACGGCGGAGATCGCGCCGGTGGTGGAGGAAATGATGAAGCTGCTGCCGCTGGTGTTCTATCTTCTGGTGTTCGAGCCGGAGGGCGAGAAGATCAAGCCCGCCGCCATCACGATTGCCCTGAGCTTTGCCACCTTTGAGAACGTCTGCTATCTGATCCAGAACGGAGCGGACCGCTTCTCCTTCATCTTCTTCCGGGGCTTCGGCACGGGAGCGATGCACGTGCTGTGCGGCCTGATCGTGGGCGGAGGGCTTGCGTATGCGTGGCAGCGGACGTGGCTGAAGATCGCGGGCACCTGCGGCCTCTTGGGTGCGGCCATCACCCTCCACGCCATCTACAATCTGCTGATTGCCTACGGCGGCGCGGCGCAGTACATCGCTTACGCCCTGCCGGTGCTGCTGGTGGCGGCGGGAAGATGGCCTGCGTTCCGCTTATCGCGGATGAAATAACCGAACATTCACCCCTTGAGAGCTGCTTTTTGGCGGCTCTCAAAATTTTTTGAAAAATTTTGCGTTTTGGGTGAGAGTTTTTTCGATTTTTTGTACCTATATAAGTGAAAGGGTTTTTA
>CAKULN010000120.1 GCA_934667175.1 uncultured Bacteroidales bacterium
TTTTAGTTGGCTGCACTTAAATTGACGAAAGACCGTTAAATCGCCAAAGATTGGCGGCTATATTATTTATCAGCAATAGTTTACAAATAACGTCAAGAAAGCCTTTCTCCTTGCTTATACGAGACATTGAGCCGCATCATCAACCTCCGGTCAGGGAACAGACCAAAAGTTAGGAAGTAGAACGACAATTTTGCAGCGAAGTGCCGTCAAGCCCCTCCATTTGTCGGCTTCGCACTACATTATAGCCTAATAATGTCGTTCATTTTCTCCGTCACCGGAATGTCACCCCGTATCCATGTACCTTGCGGTCTCACGTTAGGGTACACGCTGATGCCGGGGTTTATTTTCGGCTGACATTTAAGTTGTGCCCTGCAGCCCCACGTCAGGGTACAAGCGGAGGCGAGTCCATATTGCGGCCGCCCAGTGCTGATGTCGGTGCGGATTTACGGAACGCCATCACGTCAAAAATTATCTGAAGCACATGAAAGACTCATTCCCATGAAAATCCTGTACATTTGACCTTGAGTTATTCAGCCCGGTCCGGATTCCTCAGGCACAGATTCGCCATGTGACTGAAAGTCTTTTGTAAAATCCTCACTGTCCATAATCCCTCAGTGCTGTTTGTCCGGTGGATTGCGCTCCGACCGGACAAAGCGCATGATTTCTGCATTTTGTCCGGCCAACAAGGCTTTCGCCGGACGAACTGTTGAATCAACCGGTGGCAATACATCGGCAAACAACTTGGACAGCGTAATCTGACGGAACGGGGAGATTTACCAACCAGCGGCATGCCATCAGCAAAGATCCTCATTGGTCGTCATCGTTGACATTGACGTTGGCACGGAATGACAAAAGCCGGTCAACAAGATGGATCTCAACAATGTTTCCACAAAAGTTCATACTTATTTTAACACTTACATCTTTAACACATAATTATGAACTTGACCGTAACAAAGCCACACATTACTATATTCACCAAGCTTCATCAATGAGCCGCATCGCAGCGGCCTTGGCGAAAAAAATCAATATTTTCTTGACTCGTACCCTACGTCACGATATATATTTGCGGGCAAATAACAAAAGTGCACAGTTGTTATGAGTGAGATCAAGTTAAAAATCGGGGAGTTTTCCCGCCTTAGCAAGGTTACCGTGCGTGCGTTGCGGCATTACGAACAGATTGGACTTCTGGTTCCCGAAATCGTGGACCGGTGGACAGGGTACCGTTACTACACAGTGGCGCAGTTCCAGAAAATCCAGAACATCTGCACCCTGAAGACACTTGGCTACTCTCTTGAAGAGATCCGGGACATGATGGAAGACGAAAGTCATTTCCCTTCAGTCGAATCTCTTGAGGAGAAGATAGTCCGGTGTGAGCAGGAGTTAGAGGTTCTCAAGGAACGCCACCGATTGCTCAAGGCGTATGTCGCTTCCCACAAAAAGAATCACAAAATGGAAAAACTGCATTTTGAATCATTGCCCGCAATCATCGTTGCGAGTCACAGAGCCGTCATCCCTTCTTATGCTGAGCTTGGCAATCTGTGCTGTGAAGTCATCGGACCAGAAATGGCCCGTCTTGGATGCGAATGTATTGAACCAGGCTACTGCTACACCATTGAACATGGCGGATACAAGCCGCAGGACATCGACATTGAATATTGTGAACAGGTAAAGGAAAAGGGGACGGATTCTTCCATCATCAAGTTCAAGGAAATCCCCGCTGTTCCGATGGCTGCCTGCCTAAAGGTGTTCGGGCCCTATGAGAACCTCCGCCAGAATCAAATCGACCTGTTTGCAATGCTGGAAAAGGGAGGCTACAAGGTCACAGGCTACCCACGCGCCAACTACATTGACGGAATATGGAACCAAGAGGACGCCAATATGTGGCTCACCATCATCCAAGTCCCGGTAGAAATCGCATGACTTTAGAAGCTGTTTTGATTTGTTTGTTTGAAGGTTAAGAGCAAGCTCTTTCCCTGCTACTCACCTCGACAATCCGAACAAGTTCGATTGCACTCGGTTCGGGCGCTGGGTTGAGAGTGAAAAACTTCAGGTTCGACCGCTTCTTCCAAGGAAGATAGCGGTGCTATCTGACTGAAGAAGCGGGA
>CAKULN010000121.1 GCA_934667175.1 uncultured Bacteroidales bacterium
TCGCTTCGACTGGCTCAGCGACCGGTTTCGTGCCTGATGAGGCTTCATGGTTTTCCAAGCCCTCAAATCTGTACGGAATCAAATACCCTTTCTCGTCGATCTGCTTGAGGGCTTCCTCAGCGGATCCGTCCACCTTGAACTCAAAGACATATATCCGATCTTTGGTCCTGCACACAGCGTCCGCCCGGCCGACCGCGGATTTCACCTCGGCCTGGGTGTAGTACCCAAGCAGCGAGAAGATCAGGTAGATGATCGTCTGGAAATGCTTCTCGGACTTGTTCTCCAGATCGTACGGGATTCCGGCAAGGAAGGACTGCAGGCGCTCAAGCGCTCCATTGATGTCATTATTGTCCATTGCCGTGAAGAATTGGGCGACAAAGATTGAACCTGAGGAATAATCACGGTTGTATCCTGCCAGAAGACATTGAGAGAAACCTATGCGGACCTCTTCATTCGGGTATCCGAGTGTGTATAGTCTTGTCCTTTTGTCATAGCCCTTTATGGTGAGGTATCCGGTCTGGTATAAGACAGGCAGCGGGCTGTTGCTGACCTCGGGTGAGATGTCAAACGCGGCTGATGGAATCAGTGGCATGTTGTCCAGTGTGGTCTCGTCAATTTGCGAACGCTTCAGCCACTCGACAAGGAAAGTCGGCGTTCCCGTTTCAAACCAATAAGAGCCGAAGTCTTGTGCGTCAAGACATTTGATCAGACTGAACGGATTATATATGTCTTCGGAGTCCTGGCAGAAGTGATACCCATCGTAATTGTGCTTCAACTCCTCCAGGGCACTTTCGTATGTCATCCCTTGTTTGTCAGCAAGAATCCGTACGGATTCCTGCATCCCGCCAGCCAACTCCGACTGCGAGATTCCGCAGATCGCTGAATATTTCGGCATCATCGAGATGTTCTGCAGATTGTTCAGCTCACTGAATATGCTGAGTTGCGCGAACTTGTTGATTCCCGTGATGAACACGAATCTAAGGTACGGATCCAGACTCTTGATAGGGCTGTAGAAGTTCCTCATGATCTGGCGCATAGGCGCAAGCCGCTCCTTGTCGTTCATCACATCCAGCAGCGGGGAGTCATATTCATCGATGATTATGACCGCCTTTTCGCCCGTCTGTTCCACCGCTCTGTGAACAAGCCCTTCAAACCGCTGGTTGATTTTTTCCTCGTTTTCACCTTTCCCATAAACCTCTTCATATCGGGCAAGTTTGAGGCTCAGTTCGCTGATCAACTGCTCCTCGTCGCAATGTTTAGCCGTGGACATGTCAAAGTGGAACACCGGATGCTTCGCCCACTCTTTCTTGAGTTCCCCAGCCCTCAGCCCGTTGAACAGTTCCTTCTCCCCCTCAAAGTAACTATGGATCGTGGAAGACAGAAGGGATTTCCCGAACCTCCGCGGCCTGCTAAGGAACACATATTTGTAATTCTCGTCCAAGTCGTGCACGAACCCCGTCTTGTCGAGGTATAGATATCCACCCTCGACAATGTCCCTGAACGTCTGCACCCCGATCGGGTACTTTATCCTTTTCGCCTCCATAACTACTATCCAGTTAATGTCCAACGTCAAAGATAATGAATATTTTCCAATTACCGCCTTGTTTGAAATTCGGAAGAAGCCATTATATGCTTCTGGGGTGCAAGCCTACATATTACGCCCCCGAAGTACTAAAAATCGCTGACTTCGGGGGCAGAAATCGCCATTTTGCACCCGAATAAGATTGATTCATGCACGCAAAATGGCCCATAGTTCCATTCTGTCGCTTTTGGGCATCTGATAACATTCGTTTTGCGTAGTAAAAACAATAGTCAAGGCCATTCTAATGATTTATTCACAGATGTTATTGGAATCACGCATTATCCTTCCATGACACCTCTCAACTAAATATCGAGTGTTGTTGGGTAGAATAAAGAATAAGAAACTGTTTTGATTTGTTTGAAATGTTCTTTGAGGTGAAATAATCTTCATTTTCATCCCGCTTCTTCAGTCAGATAGCACCGCTATCTTCCTTGGAAGAAGCGGTCGAACCTGAAGTT
>CAKULN010000122.1 GCA_934667175.1 uncultured Bacteroidales bacterium
ACATTTATGTCGTTGATTTCTTGATAATAATTTTTCTCTTCCTCCGGTTTGTCCGTTGAGACTTCATTCTTTTGGCAAGCCGTGAGTGTCAGGACAAGCAAAGAAAGCATTAATCCATATATCTTCCTCATAGTATTTGATTCAATAATTAATAATTACTGTTTATACATGATGTTCATATTATTCTTAAACACATAACGATAGTGTGGAGTTCCACGTTCTCTCAATTGAAGGTTCTGACAAAACCCGAATAAGAAGAACGAATGGGACTCCAAACCTATGTATGATGCCAGCCAACCGTGCGTGCGCCAAAAGGCGTTACAGTGCCGACCTGGCTTGATACACAAGAAAAGAGTGCTGTTCGGGTGTCCCTTATTCGTTGGAAAACTGTCAGATTTTCAATTGAGGACCGCGTGATCGCACTTTCCGTATTTACAGCCGGATCGCTCCGGCAACGCAAATTTAGGAAAAACTTTCAACCGCACAAACCGCACTCGGAGAATTCTTGCACCAGTGTTTCGTCCAGTTCCTAATTATTCGGATTGTCTGTTTATATAGATGAATGAAGTATAGCCAATCTATCAATATTCAAAGAAATAATTCCCGTTTGTCCACGGAAGGCCATTCCTGCCGGACAAAACAGTTCTTAGTCCATTTTGTCCGGCGAAAGCCTTGTAGGCCGGACAAAGTGTAATGATTCCTGTATTTTGTACGGTCAGAGCTCAATCCACCGGACGGACAGCGCTATGGAACATCGATGGAGTGAATCTTACAAAAGGCTTTCAGCCACATGTCGAGTCTGTGCCGCTGGAATCCGGAGCGGGCTGAAAAACTCAAAGGCAAGTGTGCAAGTTTTTCAATGTAATGTGCCTCTCAAGCGCTTCGGCCCGGCTTTGTCATGAAGGCGTTTCGTAAATACGTAATGACATCGGCTCGTGGCAGACGTAATAATGCCCCGCCTCTACTTGTCCCTGACGAGAGCCCATGACATTCTGTGTTTCGGGTGCGGAAGGGGCTATCTTGCACCCGAGGTGACTTTGTAATTGGTTTCGGGGTGCATAAAATCACTTTGCGCACCCGAACCTATTTACATAAAGGATGACCAACAAGCCTTGTTGGTCATCCTTTTATAATTTGGAGGTCCGCCCGAATCCACATGAGTGGATTTCAGCGCGAAACTTGTCCGGTATAGGCCGCTTACACTCTCTGGCCGTAGGAGCGATCGGTGGTGTTGACTGTGATCTTGTCTCCCTGGTTGATGAAGAGAGGAACCATGATCTTGGCGCCGGTCTCAAGGGTACATTCCTTCAAAGCGCTGGTAGAGGCGGTGTTGCCCTTTACGGCTGGCTCGGTGTAGGTCACCTCAAGGGTAACGTAGGTAGGAAGCTCGCAGGTAAGGCACTTCTCCTCAGGCTCGGTGACGAACATCATCTCGACATGCTGTCCTTCCTTCATGAGGTCGGCGTTGTCTACCACGTCGTGAGGCAGGTGGATCTGCTCGTAGGTCTCCTCGTGCATGAAGTTGAACCCGTCCTCGTCTGAATAAAGGAACTGGTAAGGACGTCTCTCAACGTTGATGACGTCGATCTTCATTCCTGCCGTGAAAGTGTTCTCAAGGATTCTTCCGTTCTCAAGGTTGCGAAGCTTTGTCTTCACGAATGCCGGACCCTTTCCAGGCTTAACGTGCTGGAAATAGACTACCTGGCAAGGCTTGCCGTTGTAGCTGATATAAAGGCCGTTCTTAAAATCTGCTGTTGTTGCCATAAAATATGTAATGAATTTGTTAATCGTTAAATTCCCGCCTCAACCCGGTAATCCTTAGGGTTTGGATTTCAAAAGATTGATGCGCAATCAATTCGACCGCAAAGTTAACTATTTGTGGATATTCCTGCAAAAAATTCTTTCGGCGGCCAGCCATTGTCGGTGAATATTTGTCCGGACAGTCCGGTCGCATCGGCAGGCTCAGCGACC
>CAKULN010000123.1 GCA_934667175.1 uncultured Bacteroidales bacterium
TCAACTGATATCCATCAGGAGATTTGATTTCCTTGATTTTGTGTGTACCAGAAGTCAAACCTGTGATTGTGATTTCACCAGTGCTATTTGTCTCTAAATCTTCCGTTGAACCATTTGGCAATGTGTGACGGAACACTGCACCACTAACTGGTGTAGAAGTTCCTGCCTGTACCTTCTTGATGTCGAATTTGATGACTTTTTCATTTACAGTAGGCATATTGAATGTATTAACATCTTCAACACTGCCTTTTGTTGTAATTTTACGAACAAACACTTCATTGTTGATGAAGTAGCCTGTAGGTGCTTTTGATTCCTGAATCGTGATTGTACCGATTGGCAAAGTAGCATCTCCATTCGATGCATAATAGAAGTCATCACCAGACACCTTATATTCTTTTGCCAAATCACAATAACCATCTTTATCTGTCTTTAAAACCCATGAACGAGTTGGAACTTGACCCGATTTAGCTGGATCGGAATCGTACAATCCTTTATAGTACTTGACTGTAAATTCAGCACCTGCAAGACTTGCACTTCCCTGTGGCTTGTTCTTATTGGTTTCTGAATCGACTTTACCTAATAAAATACCAACTGGATCGGATTGAGGATAATCTTTCAATTCATTGTTCGTACCATACTGTGTTGTTTCGTTTGCCTTGACACTCACCTTTTTGACCTCACTGTTCAATGCATAACCTTTTGGATTTTTTGTTTCCTTCAAGTAATATGTGCCTTCATCCAGTTCAACGGTGTTTGACCATCCATTTTCTTCCGTAGTTAAAGTTTTCACTTTATTCTTGTTAGCTTTTGCATCGGCTTCTGATTTGTATACACCGTATTCTGCACCCTTCAATGAGTAACAGCTGTTATTATCGGTAATAGCTGTATTTGCAGAAACCTTTTTAATTGCAAGTTTACCTTTTTTGATTGGAGGTTCTGGCTGTGTATCATCCAAAACGATAATACGGATGTTTGAGTTTCCCGCCAAGTCATTTGTAGCCATGTTTGTCAATGAGTTTCCTCCATTGTGGAATGCAGACGCTGTTGTATATGCCTTGCCACCATGATATAAAGTCAAAGTATTGTTATTTGATGCGTTCTTCCATGCAGGATTCCAGTACCATTCATCATTCGCAAACCATGATGTATTGTATTCACCAGATTTTCCTTGATAAGCGTGTGCATAGTGACATACACCGACCGCAACAATTCTTGGCTTAAATCCATCTGTAGTACCATAGATTTTTTGATAATTTGCTCTACATTGATTAATAGCAGTCTGCAAAGCGTTCCTAACCTGCATTCTTGGAGAATTTCCATTTGTAACATAATCTGGCAAACAATATAAATTCATGTTATTCATGATTACGTTTAATACAGCATCCGTGTTTGGCTGACCATTTACTAGTGCCAATCCAAAACCGTTGTCATTGTTATCACGAATTCGCCATGATACAGTTGAAGGCATACTACCTCCACCTCCACCAGAGCCACCGCCTGCACCACCTGCATCGGCAACGCTAATGTTATCACCTGTGCTATTAGCCCATTTTGTTGTGTTTTCTACGGCATTTTTAGATGAGAAAACTGTTTTCTTATCTTCTTTCACTTTTCCATTTTTGGAAATCATTCCTGAAACTGTAGCAGAAGCACTTGATGTTGCGTCTGTATTCACATACCAGTTCACATCATCACCGTAGTTGGAGTAACTTAAAATAATACCTTCATCCGAACAAGCACCAACAGTAATAACACCTGAAACATTTGCAGGTACAAAGTTCGATGCATCCAATGCATTGTTTCCTGCTGAAGCAACGACTGTGATACCTGCTTTCACAGCTTCTTTGACTTTCGCTTCAATCAAGGATGTATCGTCATTTGCCTTTCCAGAGAATGACATATTGATGATAGATACGTGAGAATCAATCGCATACTGAATAGCTGATACGA
>CAKULN010000124.1 GCA_934667175.1 uncultured Bacteroidales bacterium
ATAAATGATAATTTACGCGCAAGCCGAGCGCAGAATCAAACGAAGTTTGAGCTATGCCGAGGCGCAGCCGTAAATGCCGGCGGAAGTCGGAATTTAGAATTAAGCTGAGCGTATGGGCTAAAGCAATGCTATCGGCATGATTTCAGATAAGCCGACTAAAAAGCGCTCGTTTTCTTGCCGATAACGGCAATAAAAACTTATATTTGTGCCGGTATTTGTTATTTAAATGCCGACAAATATGGATTACATCTCTACAAAAAAATATGCGGCGGCACATGGTGTTGCTGAACGTACAGTAAGAAACTATTGTATTCAAGGTAAAATTGCCGGAGCACAGCTTGTCGGCAAAACCTGGAATGTACCGGCAGATGCTCCTCTCCCGCAGCGCAAGAATGCAAGAATTCAAATATCTCCACTCTTGAAGGCATTGCGTGAGCAAAAAGAGTCCGGAACAAAAGGCGGAATCTATCACCGCACGCAGATAGACCTGACCTATAATTCTAACCACATCGAAGGCAGCAGGCTGACAAAAGAGCAGACCCGCTATATATTCGAAACCAACACGATAGGAATCACTGACAATGCGGTTAAGGTGGATGACATCATCGAGACCACCAATCATTTCCGTTGCATCGACTTTATAATTGACCACGCGAAGGAGCCATTGACTGAAAGTATGATAAAACAACTTCACGGGTTGCTGAAAAGCGGGACATCAGATGCATCAAAATCATGGTTTGCGGTCGGCGAGTATAAGCGTCTGCCGAACGAGGTCGGCGGGATGGAAACAGCATCGCCGCAAAAGGTAGGGATTGAATTGCGTGCACTGCTGAAAGAGTATAGAGGCAAAAAGCCAATACGCTTTGAGGATATACTTGATTTTCATCAGCGTTTTGAATCAATACACCCCTTTCAGGACGGCAACGGCAGAGTCGGGCGTCTGATAATGTTCAAGGAATGCCTGAACCACAACATCGTTCCGTTCATAATCACGAACGAACTGAAGATGTTCTATTACCGAGGTCTGCACGAATGGAAAGCACTCCCCGGTTATCTGACAGACACCTGCCTGACAGCACAGGATTATTACAAGAAGCTCCTTGACTATTTCAGAATCAGATATTGACAACCGATGCCTGACCGTTCATCAAAAGGGGCAGGAGTTCGTCTCGCTGCTTAGTGAGTTCTACATTACTTTTTTCTATTAATCCAATTTCTGCGAATATCTGCGACTGCCTTTCATCAAACTCTAATAAGATTTCATTTTGTGGTAAAACAACATAGATTTCATTAAAAGTCTGATTGGTTAAGTTGTTTATACCTGTGCCACAAGCTATGCTTTTAATCTTCGCTTTGAAATATTGACTATTGAACAAATTGAAAAGTAAATATGCACAATGTTCCTTTGCTGTAAACTTTGTCAAAAATGCGCCAAATGTATCTTCTGATGTGAATTGAAACATTGCAGATTTACCAATATGCTCTTTACTTCCACTTGACATAGTCATTATAATATCTAATGGTCGAATACGTTGATTTTCTGAGACAAAAGAACTCGGAATATAAGCGACATTGCTATCATATATAAGATGGTTGTCCTGGATATTATTTCCACGCAATACCAGTACTCCGTTGTTAGAATCTACCATGTCCTCTTTTGCATAAGATACGCCACGAACACTTGCGGCAATATCATTAACAGACAATACATTCCACCCTTGCGGTATCTCACGTTTCAACTTCTCATTCCACACCATAGCCCCACCGCTTGACTTGTACGGCTTGCCCTCCTCGTTCGGAAAGTCAAACTGCACGAACCAGTAGTCGTAGAGCTGCTTTGCCATCGCCTCTAAATTATCATTTATC